>JBNKGB010000126.1:0-11494 GCA_050289605.1 Roseibium sp.
GGATGGGTTCACGTGCAGCTCCCTTTCAAGGCGGCTGGTGCCTGGGACTTTCTGGAATCGTCTCTCAATATAGGTTTCAGGGACGGAAGGTCCCGTTACAATTTTGTTATTCTCCGGATATGCAACGAAAATGGGGCGCATGCCGGTCCGGGAGCGCCATCTTTCGGCAAAACAAAAGGAGCCGCCAACCGAGGTTGGCAGCTCATTCAATGGTGAATTCAACAGGTCTGTTCCGGACACGTCAGCCGTGGCTGTCAGTCGCGGCGTTCCGGCTGCCGGATCCGGACCGGCAGGTTACTTGCAATAATCCTGATCCCCACTCAGGCAGCGCGGATCGATCGGCTCTGAGCTGTACGGATCGTAGTTGCTCGGCTTCCGGTCTTTCTTTTTCACGATTTCCGGCATCGGCGCGTCCGGTGACGGTGTGCTGAAATCGGTGGGCGGCTCGGTCAGGTAGCGGCGTGTTGCAAGACCGCTCTGGTCGATCCCGGCCTGCTGGCTCTTCAGCTTTTGCAGGCGTTCCCACTCCTCGCGCTGCTCGGCACGGGTGAGCTTGTCGCCTTCGGTAATTTCATTGAACCGGCGATCTTCATCCAGATCCCTTGGCTGACCCGTCACGCCGGTGATCTTGAAGCCGCGCATCTGCTCGGGTGTCAGCGGTTCGGAGTTCATGCTTCCGCGCTTGCCGGAACTCGCATAGAGCTCTTCCAGTTCGGTGAGCTGCGCATTCTTCGGGCTTTTGGGCCAGTTTTCGGAATTGGCGCCGGCGACATTGGTTTCCGGTTCAACCAGCTTGTCCGGCTCCGAAGGCATGGCCAGGGGCGCACGGGGTTTGTAGTCGATCGGTTTTTCGTTCGGGTCGACGGCACCGAGACCTTTCATGACCGAATTCACAAGAGCGACATCCGGTGCCTGGCTAGTGCCGTCGGCAGCCTGACAGGCAGCCAGTCCCGCCAGAAGCACGCCTGCCAGTGTTTTCTTCACGATACCAAACATCGTCCGCGCCACTGCAGACTCCCCGCTCAATCTAGCTGTTGTCGCCGGTACAAACCTGCCCGCGATACATTCAGTCCGATCTTAAACCGTCATTTTGCGGCTGAATTAGGACCATTTCGAAAACTGTCATACAGGAGACCGGCCACGCCCGCAACGATCCACACATCCGCCAGGTTGAACACGTACCAGGAGAAAGTGCCGGCGTGGAAATGCACGAAGTCGACCACGGCCCCGTACCAGAGCCGGTCGATGCCGTTGCCGAGCGCTCCGCCGATGACCAGGGCCAGTGCGAGGGCGACCAGGCGCGAGGTGCAGCGGGCCGACCAGATCCACAGTCCGACGGTCACCGCCACCGTGAGGCCCGCGAGAAGCCAGCGGCCGAGTTCGCTGTGTTGCTGGAAGAGGCCATAGGAAATGCCCCGGTTCCAGACGAGTCCGATTTCGAGAACCGGCAACAGGTCGACCGGCCCGTTGAGCTGAAGGTCGTAGCCATGCACGAGCCACACTTTCGTACCCTGGTCCAGAGCCAGACCAGCAAGGGCAACCAGGAGCACGAAGCTGCTGAAACGGCCCCAGAAAAGGGGCCGTTTCGCAAAGGTTGAACCGGACTTGTCGGTGTTGGTCATGGGCTCTCAGAACACCTTTCGCTCAAGCCGCGACATGTGCCGCGTCCCATTCCCGGAGCGCTTCCGCGTCGCGCGGCGTCACGTCCGGATAGTCAGGATCGGAGCCGACGTCGGGAAGGATCTTCCAGGAGCGGGCGCATTTGGTGCCCTCGGCGAGTGCCGGCACGACGGCGACACCCTTGGTGTCGTCAAGCGTGAAAGCGCCTTCCGGGGCCGGATCGGCGGACAGCGTCAGCTGGCTGGTGATGGCGATGTCCGCCATGTCCTTGCCCTCGAGCGCGGCCATCAGGTCCGGATCGGTGACATGGACGACCGGATGAGCCTCGAGCGAGGAGCCGATTCGCTTCTCGCGGCGTTCGATTTCCAGAGCGCCAGTGATGACCCGGCGCACGGTCTTGATCTTCGCCCACTTGGCGGCCAGCGCGTCGTCGCGCCATTCGGCGGGAACGACCGGGAACTGCTCGAGATGAACGGAGGTTTCCTCGCCGTAACGGGAGACCCAGCTCTCGTCCATGGTGAAGGGCAGCATCGGCGCCATCCAGGTGACCAGACAGTTGAAGAGCTTGTCGATCACGAAGAGGGAGGCCTTGCGGCGGGTGGAAGACGCCGCGTCGCAGTAGAGCGCGTCCTTGCGGATGTCGAAATAGAAGGCCGACAGTTCCACCGTCATGAAGGTGAAGAGCTGGTGGGTAACCTTCTTGTAGTCGAATTCCCAGTAGGCTTCGCGGACCATGGCGTCGAGCTCGGCGAGCCGGTGCAGCATCAGACGCTCCAGTTCCGGCATGTCGGCCAGCGCGAGCTCCTCGCCGGTGGCATGGGCGAGCGAACCCAGCATCCAGCGCAGGGTATTGCGCAGCTTGCGGTAGCTGTCGACGCTGGTCTTGATGATCTCCGGCCCGAGGCGCTGGTCTTCCCAGTAGTCGGTGGAAGCCACCCACAGGCGCAGGATATCGGCGCCGTACTGCTTGATGACGTCCTGCGGGAACACCTGGTTGCCGAGGGATTTCGACATCTTGCGGCCGTCCTCGGCCATGGTGAAGCCGTGGGTCAGCACCGCGTCATAGGGCGCGTGGCCGCGGGTGCCGCAGCTTTCCAGCAGCGAGGAATGGAACCAGCCGCGATGCTGGTCGGAGCCTTCCAGATAGAGAACGTAGTCCTTGCCGCCGTCCTTCTTGCGTTTCGGTGCAAGGTCGTCGCGCTTCTCCAGAACGAAGGCATGGGTGGAGCCACTGTCGAACCACACATCGAGGATGTCGGTCACCATGTCCCAGTCACCGGCCCGGTAGTCGTTGCCGAGGAACCGTTCCTTGGCACCATTTTCGTACCAGGCATCCGCGCCTTCCTGCAGGAATGCATCATAGATGCGGGCGTTGACGGCCTCGTCCTTCAGGATCTCCGCCGTTTCCTTGTGGATGAAGACGGTGATCGGCACGCCCCAGGCGCGCTGGCGCGACAGCACCCAGTCCGGCCGGTTCTCGATCATGGACCGCAGGCGGTTCTGGCCGGCGCCCGGCACGAAGCGGGTCTCGTCGATGGCGTTGAGCGCGCGGGTGCGCAGCGTATCGCCTGCACCGTCAAGCTGCTTGTCCATGTAGACGAACCACTGCGGCGTATTGCGGAAGATCACCGGCTTCTTGGAGCGCCAGGAGTGCGGATAGGAGTGCTTCAGCCGGCCGAGGCCGATCAGATTGCCGCTTTCCTTGAGCTTTTCGATCACGGCCTTGTTGGCCTTGCCTTTTTCGCCCTTGTGGGTGATGACTTCATAGCCTTCGAAGCCCGGCGCATCCTTGGTGTAGAAGCCGTCGTCGGCGACCGTGAACGGGATCGCCGTGTTGATGCCGCGTGCTTCCAATTCAGCGCGCTTGTCCATCCAGATCTCGAAGTCGTCCGTGCCGTGGCCGGGAGCCGTGTGCACGAAGCCGGTGCCGGCATCGTCGGTGACATGGTCTCCGTCGAGCAGCGGCACGTCGAACTCGTAGCCGCCAAGGCCGAGCTCCGCCAGCGGATGGGCGCACATGATGTGCTCTAGTTCATCGTTGGTGACCGAAGTCACTTTCCTAAAGTCTGTGATGCGAGCGTTCTTAAAGACCTCGTCCGCCAAGGCGTCCGCGAGGATCAGCTTGTCGCCTTTCTGGACCCAATTCTCGGCTGGCAAGCCCTCTTGAGTGACTTCAAAAAGGCTGTAGGCAATGCGGGAAGAATAGCTGATCGCACGGTTGCCCGGGATCGTCCAGGGAGTCGTTGTCCAAATTACAACGGACGCACCGTGAAGCGTATCCGCCTTCTCCTTATTTGAAATTGGATCCGACTCTGAGGTGCCATATTGGGTAAGTGGGAACTTCACCCAGATCATGTCGGACTGATAGTCCTGGTATTCGATTTCGGCCTCGGCAAGGGCCGTCTTTTCGACGACCGACCACATCACCGGCTTGGACCCGCGGTAGAGCTGGCCGGACATGGCGAACTTCATCAGCTCGTTGGCGATCACCGCCTCGCTTTCGAAGCGCATGGTGAGATACGGGTTGTCCCAGTCGCCCTCGATACCGAGGCGCTTGAATTCCTCGCGCTGCACGCCGATCCAGTGCTCGGCGAACTCGCGGCATTCCTTACGGAATTCGTTGATCGGCACCTCGTCCTTGTTCTTGCCCTTGGCGCGGTACTGCTCCTCGATCTTCCACTCGATCGGCAGGCCGTGACAGTCCCAGCCAGGAACGTAGTTGCTCTCGAAGCCCATCATCTGCATGGAGCGGGTGACGATGTCCTTCAGCGTCTTGTTGAGGGCATGGCCGATATGGATGTTGCCGTTGGCATAGGGAGGGCCGTCGTGAAGCACGAACTTGTCGCGGCCCTTGCCCTGTTCGCGCAGCTTCTTGTAGACGTCCAGCTTCTGCCAGCGGGCCAGGATTTCCGGCTCTTTCTGGGGCAGGCCGGCGCGCATCGGAAATTCGGTCTGCGGCAGGTTCAGCGTTTCGGAATAGTCGCGTTTAACTGTATCGGTCATCGTCAATTCGATCCGGTCGTTCGGGCGCAAGGCCCGTCAATCTGGTGAAAATCCTTGCCGGCCGTTGAGCGGCGGCAGCATATAACAGGAGGATCCCGGTCCCTGGCGCCGCGCGCTGCGCGTCAGCCGAAGGCCGGGCCCGTAATTCGCGACATCGCGATCATCGCCGATCCGATGACTATGTGGACCTTGGTTTGCATGGCATGGGACATAGCAGCACTTCGCACGCGAATAAAGATGTTCTCTTGCGGCAAAAGTTGGTTTGTCTTCCGAAAACCGGCCCGGCGGAGGGCAGCTGCGCCGGGGTAACCGATTATAGAGGTCTTTTGCGTAGGAACGGGCGGAAGGGAACTGTGATCTCCGGCAAGGGCCGGAGGCAACGAGAGGAAGTCTGCCGCCGATGCCTTCTGAGATCAAGATTTCGGGCAAGGACGCTGCCGCGAGCGTCCGGGACGCCGGTCCGGCAAGGGGAGGCTGGCGCCAGGGGCTGCGCTCGGGAGACTGGCTGAACTGGGAACGGATCAGGTTTACCTGCGTATGCTCTGCGATCCTCTACATTCTCGGCCTCCTGTGGATGCTGGCGATACCGAACAAGTTCGGATCACCCAACGGCGTGGTGATGATGGACTATCTGAGTTTCTGGCTTGCCGGAAAACAGGTGTTCGCCGGCGCGCCAGAAGTGGCCTATCTCCCCAACGAATTCGCCGCCGTGCAAAAGGAATTCTCCGGGTCGGACGTCCAGTTCGGCTTCTTCTATCCACCGACCTTCCAGTTGATGCAGAGTGTTTTCGCGGTGTTGCCCTACCGGGCCGCCTTCGCCGCCTTCATCGCCGTAACGACGGGCCTGCTCCTGCTGGTCTGCCGGATGATCACCGGCAGATGGCTTCTTGCAGCCTGCCTCGTCCTCATCCCGGCCTGCGGGAACAATGCCTTTCACGGCCAGAATGCCGCCCTGACGGCAGCGCTTTACGGCTTCTTTCTGCTCGGGATCGAACGCAGGCAACTGGTCCTTGCCGGTATCGCCGCAGGCATCCTGACGATCAAGCCGCAGCTCGGCATCCTGATCCCGGTCGCGCTTCTGGCCAGCCTGAACTGGCGGACGTTCCTGAGCGCTTCCGTGACGACGCTGGTCTACGCCGGGGTCAGTGCCGCTGTGATGGGCGTCGGTGTCTGGGTGGTTTTCTGGCAGCAGGCGCCGGTGGCCGCCGCCGTTCTGGAAATGGGCGGCGTGGAATGGGGCAAGATGATCTCCGTCTATGGCGCTGCCCGCGTGATCGGGTTGGGCCATCCGGCCGCGATGGTCCTTCAGGGGATCGCCGGCCTGTGCGCTCTTGTGTGCGTGTGGGTGGCCTGGCGGCGCTCGCAAGAGATGTCCGTGAGGGCGCCGGTTCTCGTCGGCGGCGCCTTGCTGGTCACACCATTTGCGCTCTCCTACGACCTGACGCTGATCGTTGCTCCTTGCGCCTTCCTGATCAGGGACGGGCTGAAAAAGGGCTTCCCGGCATACGAGAAACTGGCTCTGTTCCTGGTGATCGCCCTGTCGATGTCCACCAGCCCGTTCGCCATCTGGCTGGGCCTGCCGATCGCGCCACTCCTGCCTGCATTGCTGGTATGGATTGGCCTGCGCCACATGCGCTCCGAAGCCGAGGCCGGCCCCAAAACCGGTGCGCAGTCCGGTGCGCAGTCCGGTGCGTCGTCAGCGGCGGCGCTGTCAGCCTGAGGCCTTTTTCAGCTTTTGCTCCCGGTGGGCAATGTAAAGCCCGCTGGCGACAATGAGGGCGATACCGACCCAGGTGGGACCGTCGGGAAAATCCGCAAAGACCAGGTAACCCAGCAGGGTCGCGCTGACGATTTCCATATATTGCAAGGGTGCCAGCAGGGTGGCGCTGCCACGCTGGAACGCGGAAACGACCAGACCGTGACCCGCGAAGGAGATCAGGCCGATCAACACGCCGAAGCCAACCTGGGGGAGGGTCGGCCATATGAAGTCCATGCTTTCGATGCCGGCGACGCCTCCCACCGCAAGGGCAGCGCCGAGCAGAAGCGTGCCGGACAGGCCGGCGCTGAACTGGATGGTCAGAAGATCGTCGCGGACCGGATAGAGCCGGTTGAGCAGCAGGTAAAAGGAAAACAGCACCGCCGTACCCACGGGCAACAGGCTGACTAGGCCGATTTCCGCAAGGCTCGGCCTCAGGATGATGAGCGTGCCGAGCAGGCCAACCAGAATGGCGCCGATCCGGCGCGGTCCGACCTGTTCCTTCAGAAGCAGTGCCGCCAGGGCGGTCAGGACCATCGGTTCGACAAAAAAGATCGAGATGGCGGTGGCGACCGACATGTATTTCACCGAGGTGAAGAAGCATAGCGATGCGATTCCGAGCAGCAGGCCGCGCAGGGCATTCACCACCGGCTGCTTGCCCTTCAGGCGCGTCAGTCGGCCCGTGAGGAGGGCGACCGTCAGACTGATGAGCAACTGGAAGAAAAACCGGGCGAAGGTGATCTCAACCGGCGGCAGGCTGGCGGACAGGTATTTGGCTGTCACGTCCATGATCGGCAGCAGCACCATGGCCGCGACCATCAGAAGGATCGCCAGAAGCGGGTTCTGGTCGACGGTTTCCGCCTGGGGTGAATTTGAATGTTGCGTCATTTGCCGGCAGCCTCCCGAGCGTCTTCAGGATGTGAAGACCGCTCCCGGACCATGGTTTCGTTGAAGAGTTCTGCGTTCGGGCGAACGCAGTCAAGTGGTTCCGCCGACCATCGGCAAATTGAACGGACGGGAGCCGGGTCAGCTGCCGTCGGACAGGAGTTTCTGGTCGATTTCCGACAGGGGGCGCATGGCGGCGAGGGCGGCTCTTGCCTCCTCGCTGTCCCGGTCCATCTGGGCAATGAGCGCTTCGACGCCGTCGAATTTTTCCTCGCCGCGCAGATAGGACACCAGGTGGACCCGGAGGGGCTGGCCGTAAAGGTCGCCGGAAAAGTCGAACAGATGGACTTCGAACAGCAGGGCGCCGTTGTCGAAGGTCGGGCGGCGGCCATAGCTGGCAACGCCGTCGTGCCATCCGTCCCCGGCCTTCACCCTGACGGCATAGATACCCGGAAGAAGGGGGCAATCGTCGGCAAGCGCAAGATTGGCGGTCGGATAACCGAGGTCGCGTCCGCGCTTGTCGCCATGCCGCACCTCGCCGTCGAAGAACCAGCGGTATCCGAGCAGGCCGTTGGCCTGGGCGACGTCTCCCTTGGAGAGGCAATCCCGGATGCGGGAGGAGGAGATCACCTCGGCGCCTTCGTCTTCCTCGCGCTGGACGATCGTGACGCCGAAGCCGTGATCCGCGCCGGCCGTGCGCAGATAATCGGGCGTGCCCTGCCGGGCCCGGCCGAAATGAAAGTCGTATCCGGTCACAGCATGGGAAATGCCGAGCGTGCCGATCAGGATGTCCTGCACGAAGGCGTTGGCCTCGATGCCGGCAAAATCGCGGGTGAACGGCAGGATGAGCGCTCCGTCCAGGCCGCAAAGCCTCAGCATGTCGAGCTTCTGCTGCAGCGGCGTCAACCGGAAGACGGGCCTGTCGGGGTTGAAGACGGTCCGCGGATGCGGCTCGAAACTCATGGCGAAAACCGGATGATGGGTTCCGTAGCCAAGGCCGAGCGCGGCTTCCAGCACCGCCCTGTGGCCGCGGTGAACGCCGTCGAAATTTCCGATGGCAACGATGCCGCCCTTCAGTTCCTCCGGAAAGGTCGCCAGGTCTTCGGCAATCAGAAACTTGGAGGAGGCGGGCTGGCTCATGCAGAAAACTTTCGCACATCGCTCCGGCCGGGTGGCCGCAGCGACTGTCAGGAACGATGGACGGAACGGCATCTCAAGGCGGGAGGCGCTCCGAAACTGGCGAGGAAACTGCCGTCAAGCCGCGCAAAGGTCAAGACTGGCCGCCGAACCCGGACAAGCCCAAGGCATTACCGACGTGGAAAAGCCGGTTGGTCAGAGGCCGGACATGTCCTCGTCTCGGCGCGGTACCTTGACGAGCGCCTCTCCTTCCAGAACGACGTTGCCGTCGACACTGCACACGCAGGAGAGCCGGGCCCGGTTGCCGCGCTCCATCAGTTCCTCCACCGTGACCTTCACCTTGACGTCGTCGCCGATCCTGACCGGAGCCTTGAAATTGAGCGTCTGCGACAGATAGATCGCACCCGGACCCGGCAGGCGCGTGCCGAGCACCGCCGAAATCAGGCTGGCCGTGTAGAGGCCGTGGGCGATGCGGGTCTTGAAGGGGGTGCGAGCCGCGAAATGCTCGGACAGGTGGATGGGATTGCGGTCGCCCGAAACCTCGGCAAAGCCGACGACATCGGAAGAACTGACATGTTTGACCAGTTCCTCGCTCATGCCGGTTTCGAGATCTTCGAAACACAATTTCTGTAGTTCCAGCATTTTCTTTCCGCCCTTGTGTGTCGTTACCGGTCACGCGGACGCTAGGCGTCTCACGGTTTTCTGGCAATTGTCCATTGGGTGCAGAAACAAGAGGCAGAAAAAAGCGCTTGTTATTAACGGTCTTTTCAGGGGCGGCGGTTAGATTGCGTTGAGTGTGGGGAGGTGAGGACACCAAAGAGTGTCGCTCTCCTTCGAAGTCATAACGCGTTCCACCGGCCCACGGCCAGGGGCCGCGCAATTTGACAGTATGGAGTAGACAATGGCCCTTGATCTTCAGATGCCGGTCCTCGTGGTCGATGACTACAAGACGATGATTCGCATCATCCGGAACCTGCTGAAACAGCTCGGTTTCGAGGATATCGACGACGCCGCGGACGGCACCGAAGCATTGGAAAAAATGAAACAGCGCCGTTACGGCCTGGTTATTTCAGACTGGAACATGGAACCGATGACCGGCTACGAGCTGCTCAAGCAGGTTCGTTCAGACGGCAGCCTCAGCAAGACGCCGTTCATCATGGTGACGGCCGAATCCAAAACGGAAAACGTCATCGCGGCCAAAAAGGCCGGCGTGAACAACTACATCGTGAAGCCTTTCAACGCACAGACGCTCAAAGGCAAGATCGAAGCCGTCTTCTCCGACTGATCTTTTGCACCCGGCGGGGATCCTTGTAGGGACGATCTTCCGCCGGCGCCAAAGGAAACGCTCCGATTGGCTCGGTCTTGCCGTAAAAGGTGGCCGGGTCGGTCTTGGCGTCTCCCAAAAGTAATAGCGGTGCCGCGTCTTCAGAACATGCAGACCGGCGGAAGCTTTCAACGGAGGGGCTCAGCCGATGACCAGCATGAAACAGGTGGACGTCGCCCGCGTAATCGATTTCCTTCAGGAAAACAAGAATCGGGAAACCGAAGTTTCCCTGAACGACGTGATGCATCTGGCCGAAGTCATGTCCGGGTCGATGCATGACTTCCTGGCTGCGGTCCAGCCTGCGGTCACCGGCGAACTGACCGCGATCGCCAAGGAAATTTCGCGCATGAAGGAGGAAATCTCCAAGCTGCGCGCGAACGACATGACCGGCAACAGGATCCCGGATGCAGGCCGCGAACTGGACGCCATCGTCGAGGCGACGGAAGACGCGACCAACATCATCATGGAAGCGGCCGAAGACATCATGAGCGCCGACACGTCGGACCCCGACGCCTATCAGGAACTGGTCAGCAACAAGATGATCGCCATCTTCGAGGCTTGCACCTTCCAGGACATTACCGGTCAGCGCATTTCCAAGGTCGTCGAAACGCTGCGCTTCATTGATGAGCGGGTTACGTCCTTCATCGCACAGCTTCGTATTCCGGAAGATCTGGAAGGCACCACCGAGGAAACCGACGAGGACCGGCGCAGGCGCGAACTGATCCTGCATGGTCCGCAGCACGCGGGCGAGGGCGTCTCCCAGGACGACATCGACGCCCTGCTCAGCGGCGCCCAGGCGGATATCGACAAGCTATTCGATTGATCTTTCGAAGGTTCAAGTAAAAAAGGCGGCCGGTTGGTCGCCTTTTTTGTCTGAAATCACCACCACAGCCGCGGCAGGGCAGCGCGGGCGCGCAGGCCTTCCTCGGTCAGCCGGCGGCGGATCAGGTGTTCGTCGGGATCGTCGCTCGGACCGAAGTCGGAGGCGTGGATGCCGGCGGTGATGAACAGGACGTCGATGTCCTGGGAGACGGCGCCGCGGATGTCCGTCGGCAGGCCGTCGCCGATCGCCAGAACATCTTCCCGGGAGATCTTTTCTCCGCTCAGCTCCTCAAGCCGCTGCATGGCCGCGTCGTAGATCGGGGCATGCGGCTTGCCGAGGATGGCGACTTCGCCGCCGAGATCCTCGTAAAGACGAGCCAATGCTCCGGCGCACCAGATCAGCCGGTCGCCGCGTTCCACGACGATGTCCGGATTGGCGCAGATCATCGGCAGCTTGCGGTCGACCAGCTTCTGCAGGCGCTCGCGGTAATCGTCCGGCGTTTCGGTCTCGTCGTCGGCAAGGCCCGTGCAGCTGATCGCTTCGGCCTCGTCGTCGTTGCTGGTGAAGGTCGCCGCCAGTCCGTGGTAGAGCGGCTGGTCCCGGTTGGGGCCGATGTGAAGCAGCGTCTTGCTGCCCTGGGCTTCCAGAATGGCGCGGGTCACGTCGCCGGAGGTGACGATGCTGTCGTAGGTCTCGGGCGGGACGCCGAGGCCGACGAGCATTTCGTCCACCTTGTCCGCCGGACGGGGGGCATTGGTGATCAGCACGACCTTGCCGCCGGTTTCCTGCCTGTATGTCGCCAGGGCCTTGTGGGCGGCCTCGAAGGCGGCGACGCCGTTATGCAGAACGCCCCACACGTCACACAGAATTCCCTTGTAGGAGGGCGCGAGGGAACGAAGCCCTTCGACAAGAAGCGGTGCAGAAACGGTCATGGCGGGTCACTTTG
>JBNKGB010000127.1:0-11310 GCA_050289605.1 Roseibium sp.
GAATTCGACGTCCTTGCCCATCGCCTTGGCGGCGTCCTCGTTGTCGCGGATCGCCCGCATCATCCGTCCCCAGGGCGCGTTGAACTGACGCTCGACCAGGAAATAGGCCGTGCCCAGCACGACGAGAACGATCGCCAGATAGGCGATTTGCGATTCCATGTAGCCGATGTCGCCCATCGGGCGCGGAATGCCGGAAATGCCGCGTGCGCCGTTGGTGAGCGCCGGTTCGGACTTGACCACCAGGCGGATGATCTCCGCGATGCCGATGGAGGCGATGGCGAGATAGTCCGAGCGGAAGCGCAGGCAGATCTTCCCGATCGGCCAGGCAACGAGAGCAGCGGCGGCCATGGCGCCGATCCAGCCGATGAGGAAATGGAGATTGAACCCGCCGATCCGGCCCGGATCGAACGCCGTCGTCAGGATCGCCGAAGTATAGGCGCCGACGGCGAAGAAGCCGGCGATACCGGCGTTGAAGAGCCCGGCAAAACCCCACTGGATGTTGAGGCCGAGCGCCAGCAGCGCGTAGATGCCGATGAAAATCGCCATGAAGAGGGCATAGTTGACGAGACCCAGGAATTCCATGATCCGGTCCCCCTTACAATACCTTGCCCTTGAGCAGCCCGGTCGGGCGCACAAGCAGCATGAACAACAAAATGGCAAACGCCATGGCGGCCTTGTATTCGCTCGGGATCACCAGGACCGACAGCTCCTCGGCAATGCCGACGATCAGCCCGCCGAGAACCGCGCCCTCGACGCGGCCGACGCCGCCGAGGATTGCGGCAGCGAACATCGGCAGCAGCATCTGCCAGCCCATCAGCGACTTCAGTTCCGTGTTGAGGCCGAGGAAGAAGCCGGAGGCCGCGCAAAGCCCGCCCGCGATCACCCAGGTCAGCAGCACCACCTTCCTGTTGTCGATACCCGACAGCAGGGCCAGGTTCGGGTTGTCGGACATGGCCCGCATCGCCTTGCCCCATTTGGACCGGGTCAGGAACAGCTGCAGGCCACCGACGAGCAGCAGCATCGCCACGACCGTGTAGAGCTCCCGGTCGCGGATGCGCAGGCCGAAATAGACGTCCGGCCGCACGATGCCGCGGGTATAGGTCTCGGTATCGACACCCCAGATCACCTGGACGACGGCGCGGACCATAAGCGCGATGCCGAGCGAGGCCATGACCGTCACGATCTTCGGCCGTTCGCGCAGATGTTCGTAGAACACCTTGTCGATGCCGACCGCAACGGCTGCCGTTGCGATGATGGCGATGGGCAGGGCGACCAGCGGTGAAATGCCGAGGCCGGTGACACAGGCGAGCGCGATGAAGGCCCCGAGCGTCGCCAGGTCGCCATGAGCCAGATGGGCGTAGCGCAGGATCGCGAAGATCAGCGTGATCCCGACTGCGCCCAGCGCATAGATGGAACCGAGCACGATGCCCGGAATGACGTAGAAATTCAGAAGTTCAAGGAAGTCCATTCCGCTCAGCCCCCCAGGAACATTTCGGCGACTTCACGGTCGGCAAGAAGCTCGGTCCCGGTGCCTTCGTGACGGTTCCTGCCGGCGGCAAGCACATAGCCCCGGTCGGCAAAGGCGAGCGCCTGCTTGGCGTGTTGTTCGACAAGCAGGATGGCGACGCCCGTATCCCGGACGTCCCGGCAGATCTGGAAGATCTGCTCCATGTATTTCGGTGACAGGCCCGCCGTCGGCTCGTCCAGAAGCAGAAGCTTCGGATCCAGCATCAGCGCCCGGCCCATGGCCACCATCTGGCGCTGGCCACCCGACAGGCTTCCCGCCATCGTCTTGCGGCGCTCCTTCAGATCCGGAAACAGAGTGTAGACCCGGTCATAGGCGGCGGACAGATCGCCCTTCTTCAGGAATCCGCCCATTTCTAGGTTCTCGTGGATCGACATTTCCCGGAAGATGTTGTCGACCTGCGGCACGTAGCAGATACCCCGCTGGACGATACGGTTGGGCGCCCAGCCGGTGATGTCGTCGCCGTCGAAGAGCATCTGCCCGCCCCGGATGGTCAAAAGCCCGAAGACCGACTTCATGGCGGTCGACTTGCCTGCCCCGTTCGGGCCGACGATCACCACGATCTCGTCCCGCGCAACGCTCATCGAAACGTCTTCCAGGATGTTGGCGTCGCCGTAACCGCCGGTCAGACTTTCCATGGAAAGCAGCGCCGTCATGCGGCATCTCCCGTGGTCTCGCCGAGGTAGGCTTCCAGCACCTGCGGGTTGGAGCGCACGGTCTGAAAATCGCCTTCGATCAGCACCCGCCCCTCGGCCATGCAGACGACCGGGTCGCAGAGTTTTTCAATCATTTCCATGTCGTGTTCGATCAGGATGAAGGTATAGCCGCGCTCCTTGTTCAGGATCTCGATCTTGGTTTCGAGCTTGCGCAGCAGCGTCCGGTTGACGCCGGCCGCCGGCTCATCCAGCAGCACCAGCTTGGCATCCGTCATCATGGTACGGCCGAGTTCCAGAAGTTTCTTCTGGCCGCCCGAGAGATTGCCCGCCGGTTCGTGGGCGACATGGGTCAGTTCCAGGAACTCAAGGGTCTCATAGGCCCGGCGCTCGACATCGTCCTCGACGGCCTTGACCCGCCCCCAGGCAAACCAGTTTGAGAACAGGCTTTCCCCCGGCTGCGACGGCGGCACCATCATCAGGTTTTCAAGAGTGGTCAATTTGTGAAATTCGTGCGGGATCTGGAAGGTGCGCACCAGGCCTTTGTGAAACAGTTCATGGCTGGCAAGTCCCGTCACATCCTGGCCCATGAAACGGATCTTGCCGCTGGTCGGCGGCAGAGCTCCGGCAATCATGTTGAACAGCGTCGTCTTGCCGGCTCCATTGGGCCCGATCAGGCCGGTGATGCTGCCTTGTTCTACGCGGAAGGAACAGCCATCTACTGCCCTGAACCCACTGAAATCCATCACGAGCTTGTCAAGCTCAAGCATTCACGCTCCTTGCCGCCTCCCGAAGCGGTCATTCTTTTTCATCTTGGCCACGGCTGCCTTATTGGTCAGTCTTGCCGGAGCGGACGCAAAACGGCCCTCACCGGCGCGGCGTCCAGCCCTTCTAGCTTCATTGGCAGCGCAATCAACTCATAATCACCGGATTCAACAGCAGATAGGGCAAGATTTTCCAAAATCCGCATGTCGCGAGAACGGGCAATTCCGTGACTGGGCAATTCCGTCGAGGTTTCGGGGTCGACCGAGGGCACATCCACCCCGATCAGCTTCACGCCGCAATCGGCAAGCAGGGTCATGGTCTCCGGCGCCAGGGCCCGGAACCCCTCCGGCCAGACCATCGGATCCGTCCGGTCCACCAGACGCAAAAGCAACCGTGGCGGGCAGTCCCTGACGTGGGGCGCCAGGACATGGGGCGGACACAGCGCCTCCGGGCCGCGGACATCGATCACACGCGCCGGCCCGATGAAATCGGCCAGGTCCAGCTGATCAATGGCAAGCCCGTTCCGGTCGTAGTGAAGCGGGGCATCCGCATGCGCACCGCAATGGCAGGACATGGAGAACTCGCCAACGTTTACCGGGCAATCGTCCGAGATTTCGCTGGTCTTCGCCGCCCGGTAGGGCGCGTCTCCGGGAAAAACCGCCATTCCCGGGCGGATCGCGGGCGTGATGTCGAATATGGCAGTCATGAGAGGCGTGTTCCCCTTGAGCCGCGCGAAGCGCTCGCCCCTTGAAGGAAAGTCCTCACGAGGCATTCTCCAGAGTGTCACCTGGAAATTGAACTTGCCAGCTCTTTCGCCGCAGCTCTTGCCCGTCGATCAATTCGAAGGACAACCCAAAGGAAGATAAGACACGCCTGATACAACCAATGTAATTTTCGAACGAATCAAGGCTACAGTCACGTTAAATCTGACAATGCTCAGATACGATTAAGTTTCCCAAAGCTTTTTTGCAATTTGAATTGAATGAATTATTTACGAGAATTAAACTTGCCCAACCGAAAATCTACCGTTACGGCATGTTCAAGGCATCGCACATACGCGCTGGGTCTGAGTGCCGCCTCTCGTGCGGGCGAACCGGGCTCGAACTGATTGTGGAGAAGAAAACTGCCGGAATACCTTGAACTTCCAGAAGCTCGTTTGGGGGGACCGGACAAGAAGCGGCTGCCGTCGCCCTTGGATTTTGCCGGAAACCTCGTTGATCCCAGCCTTGTCCATTCCTTGTTCGACAAGCTCGACTCCGGCCTCTGGATATTCGACATCGACCATATGCGTGTGCTCTGGGCCAATCGAAAGGCGCTGGATATCACGCAATCCGGCTCACTGGAGGAACTGCAGTCCCGCGACATGACCGCGGACATGTCTCATTCGGTGGAACAGCGTCTGCGCCAGTATCAGCAGGACTTCTACAAGCAGGACGTCAGTTTTTCGGAACTCTGGACGCTTTACCCGCAGGGCGAGGCCAAGGTTCTCCAGGTCGTCATGAGCGGCATCCGCCTGAACGACGGACGCATGGCGCTGCTGTGTGAAGGCCGGCCGCATCACGAGCAATTGCCGGAAACGGTGCGAAGCTCCGAAGCGCTGATGCATACCTCGGTCATGATCTCGCTGTTCTCCAGGGACGGCCAGCCGCTTTACCGGAACACGGCCGCACGGGCTGCCTGCCCGTCGCTGGGCACATCCTTCAAGGACCAGTTCGAGCGCCGGCAAGAGGCAGACGCCCTGCTGGAGCTCGCCGACTGCAACCGCACCGGCCGTCTCGTCGCCCGCGTCAGAACGAATTCCGGTCCCCGCTGGCACGAACTGACGGTGCGCGCCTGCCACGACGCCGTGACGGGCCAGCCCGCCTACCTCGTCAGCGAAATCGACGTCACGGAGCTTCACGAGACCAAGGAACGTGCCCAGTATCTGGCCAGTCACGACGCGCTGACGGGCCTTTCCAACAGGACCTACCTGAAGGAACGGCTGGCGCAGGCCCTGCAGACGGCCGCGGACAAGAAAGAAACCGCGACCCTCTATCTGGTCGATCTCGACGATTTCAAGCTGGTCAACGATTCCATGGGGCACGCGGCCGGTGACAGCCTGTTGCAGCTCGTTGCGACAAAGCTGATGGACCTGACCGGACCGGACGATATCGTCGCCCGCCTCGGCGGCGACGAATTCCTGATCTGCCATCTGGAAAAGGAAGGCGGGCACACGCCCGACTGGTTTGGCCGATCCTTGCTGCAGGTTTTCTCCTCCCCCCAGCTGATCGACGGGAAACCGCGGCATGTCGGCCTCAGCATCGGCTATGGCCATTACCCGGAAGACGGCGGCACCGTGCGCGAGTTGATGCGCAACGCCGATCTGGCGCTCTATCAGGCAAAGACCGCCCCCAAACACAAATGCGTGCGGTTCCAGGAACAGATGCGGCGCCTGCGCGACGAGCACAAGGCGATCAAGAAGGATCTGGAACGGGCCGTTCGCGAGGACCAGTTCCTGCTGTTCTACCAGCCCATTTCCTGCACCCACAGCGACAGGGTCATTTCTGCCGAGGCCCTGATCAGATGGCGGCACCCGGAAAAGGGACTCATCCCTCCGGACGACTTCATTCCGATCGCCGAGGAAACGGGTCTGATCGACGAGATCGGGACCTGGGTCAGCCGGAAGGTCGCGGCCATGCAGCAGCGGCTGGCGGACATGAACGTCAGGATCCCTCTGTCCCTGAACGTGTCGCCAAGGCAGCTCTCGAATCCGTGTTTCGTCGGCTGCATGCGCAATCTGCCGGCCGAGACGGGCTGCGATCCGGGCCTGATTTCCCTGGAGTTGACCGAAAGCGTGCTGCTCGGGGACATTCCCAATGCGCTGGAAACCCTCTCGGCCCTGAAGCAGACCGGATACAGGATCGTGATCGACGATTTCGGAACCGGTTATTCGAACCTCGCCTATCTCCACAACTACCCGATCGACGGCATCAAGATCGACCGGGCGTTCATGGAAGGGCTCGCTACGGGCGGTGCGATCGTCAAGCTCATCCTGTCGCTGGCGAACTCCCTCGGAGCGGAAGTCGTCGCCGAAGGCGTCGAAACCATCGAACAGCGGTCATGGCTGTCCAGGAACGGCTGCAACCGCTATCAGGGATATCTTTATTCCAGGCCGGTGTCGGAAGACCGGTTCGTGTCGATGCTCGAAACCCAGATGCGCATCGCCGCGATGTAGGGCCGCGATGTAGGGTTGTCTCCGCTCAGTGCCGAACCGCGTCAGGTCACCTTGGCGCGGGTCTTGAACTCCGGCCTGTTCCAGCTCTCCGTCTCCAGGATCTCCGCCAGGATCGAGACCGCATCGACGATGTCCTGATGCGACAGGTAAAGCGGGGTGAAGCCGAAGCGCATGACGTCCGGGGCCCGGAAATCCCCGATCACGCCGCGGGCGATCAGAGCCTGCATCGCCGCATAGCCTTCCTCGAAACGGAACGACACCTGGCTCCCGCGCCGGGCGGGATCGCGCGGGCTCGCCAGCGTCAGCTGCGGACACTTCGCCTCGACCTCCGCAATGAACCGCTCGCTGAGCGAAATCGACTTGGCCCGAATGTCGGCCATGTCGACATCCTCGAACACATCGAGCGCCGCATAAAGGCTGGAAAGCGCGATGACCGGGGGCGTGCCGACCGTCATCCGGCTGACGCCGGATACCGGGCGATAATCCAGGTCGAAGGCAAAAGGCGCCTCGTGCCCCATCCAGCCGGTCAGTGGCGAGGTCACCTTGTCCTGGTGCTCCGGCGCGACATAGAGGAAGGCCGGCGCGCCGGGTCCTCCGTTCAGGTACTTGTAGCCGCAGCCGACGGCGAAATCGGCCCCCGCCCCCATCAGGTCAACCGGAATGGCTCCGGCAGAATGTGCAAGATCCCAGATTGCAATCGCCCCGGCGTCATGGGCCTTGCGGGTCAGTTCCGCCATGTCATGCACGCGCCCGGTCCGGTAATCGACCTGGGTCAGCATCATCACCGCGACCTCTTCCGTCAGGGCATCTTCGACCTCTTCCGGCGCGACGATCTTCAGTTCATGCCCCTTGTCCAGAAGCTCCGCCAGGCCGGAGGCGACGTAAAGATCGGTCGGAAAATTGCCGTTGTCCGACAGGACGACCTTGCGGCCCGGTCGCAGGGACAATGCGGCGGAAAGAACTTTGAAAACATTGACCGAGGTGCTGTCACAGGCAACGACCGATCCGGCCGGCGCTCCGATCAGGCGCGCGATCCGGTCGCCGATGCGCCCGGGCAGCTCCATCCAGGAATGACTGTTCCACGCCCGGATGAGGCTGTTGCCCCATTCGTTCGTCACGACTTCGGCCACGCGTGCCGGCACATGCCTGGGCATCACGCCCAGCGAATTGCCGTCCAGGTAGATGACCCCATCCGGAATGTGAAAGGCGTCTTTTTTGGATTTAAGAACGTCGGTCAGGTCGGATGGATGCTGCGAAGTCATCTTGTTCTCTTTATTCGGATTGCGCCTGGTTCAGGATTGGCTCAAGAAAGGAAGGGCACGCTATCAAAGCCGCATTTTCCGAACAATAGGCTCCGGGGGCAATTCTTCCCGCCTGGCACGCGGACGCAAAAGAGCCGTTCCGCAAGAATGTCGCAAATGACACAGAAATGCGCGTTTGAATGCCGGTGCGCGGAACGCTATCTGTTAGCCTAAACACCCGGGTTAAGACCCGGCAGGTTCGGCAAAGCAGAAAATACCGGTCCCGATCACATGTTCATCAGTGTCTTCGACATCTTCAAAATCGGCATTGGCCCGTCCAGTTCCCATACCGTCGGCCCGATGGTCGCCGTCCACCGGTATCTCGACCGCGTCCGGGGCCTCGCCGGAGCGGAAGCGGGAGCTGCCCGCATCACCGTCACCCTCCACGGATCGCTCGCCTTCACCGGCAAGGGTCATGCCACCGACAAGGCCGTGTGCCTTGGACTGCTCGGCGCTCGGCCGGACACGCTCGACCCGGATCAGGTCGACCCGATGATGGAGGAACTGCAACAGGCCAGGAAGCTCCGGATCCCCGGGCTTCCCGAACTGCAGTTCGATCCGGAAAAGGACGTCGTCTTCGACTACGG
Source organism: Roseibium sp. (assembly GCA_050289605.1). Lineage (GTDB taxonomy): Bacteria > Pseudomonadota > Alphaproteobacteria > Rhizobiales > Stappiaceae > Roseibium. Next base: position 8,046 of record JBNKGB010000127.1, read on the forward strand.
ACCGGCGCTGCCGCTCCACGCCAACGGCATGACCTTCCATCTCCTTGACGGGTCCGGAGCGGTCATCGACACATTCGTCTATTATTCGATCGGCGGTGGCTTCGTGGTCAGCGAGGCCGAATTGCGCAAGACGACCAACGAACCTGTCAACGAACTTGCCACGCAGGACGTGCCCTTTCCCTTCTCCACCGCCAAGCAGATGCTGGAGATGGGCCGGGAGACGGAGCTTTCCATCGCCGAGATGAAGCTGCGCAACGAATGCCGCGACAAGCCGCGGGAAGAGGTGGAAGCCGGCATCGACGGGCTCTGGTCCGCGATGGATTCCTGCATCAACCGGGGCATCACCCAGACCGGCATCCTGCCGGGCGGCCTCAAGGTCAAGCGCCGCGCCGCCGACATCTATCAGAAGCTCATCCGCGAGGGTCGCAGCAACCCGCCGTTCGAACACAACGTGGTCGACTGGCTGGGCGTCTACGCCATGGCGGTCAACGAGGAAAATGCCGCCGGCGGGCGGGTTGTCACGGCCCCGACAAACGGTGCGGCCGGCGTCATTCCGGCGGTCACCCGCTATTATCTCGACCATTGCCCCGGCGCCGATCAGGCAGGCGTTCGCACCTTCCTGCTGACGGCCGCCGCCGTCGGCGGCATCATCAAGGCCAATGCCTCGATTTCAGGGGCCGAGGTCGGCTGCCAGGGGGAAGTCGGCTCGGCTTCCGCCATGGCGGCGGCAGGCCTGTGCGCCGCGCTCGGCGGCACCAACGAGCAGATCGAGAACGCGGCGGAGATCGCGCTGGAGCATCACCTCGGCATGACCTGCGACCCTATCGCCGGCCTCGTGCAGGTGCCCTGCATCGAGCGCAACGCGCTCGGCGCGGTGAAGGCGGTCACCGCCGCCTCGCTCGCGCTTCGCGGCGACGGTTCCCACTTCGTGCCGCTCGACGGCTGCATCGAAACCATGCGCCAGACCGGCATGGACATGATGGAGCAGTACAAGGAAACCTCCAAGGGAGGCCTTGCGGTCAACATCGTGGAGTGCTGATCCGAAAGGACGCTGGGACCAAAACTCAGATCTGCTGCAGCCGCGTCTTGTGGGCGTGGGCAATGTGCAGGCGGGCGGCGGCTTCCGCCGCCGCGCTGTCGCCCCGGGCGATGGCGTTGACGATGGCGGCGTGTTCCTCCACCGCGGTCTCGCGCCGCTCGGGTGTATCGAGCGTCGTCCCGGCCATGAGGATCAGCGACAGGCGCAGATGGTCGATCTGGTCGACCAGATAGCGGTTGTGGGAGGCAAGGCACAGGCGACGGTGGAACTCCCGGTTGGAGCGCACCAGGCTGTCCTTGTCGGCAATCCGCTTGCGGTCCGCCCCGACCAGATCCTGCAGGATCTCGACCTCCGGCTTGGAGGCATGCTTGGCGGCCAGCCCCGCGGCCGTTCCTTCCAGCACCTCGCGCATGAAATAGACTTCATTGATCTGGCCATGGTCCAGCGTGGGGATCACCATGCCCCGGTTCGGCTCGTGAACCGCCAGCCCCTGCGCCTCGAGCCGCTTCAACCCCTCTCGGATCGGCGTTCTGGAGACGCCGAATTCTTCGGCCAGATCCGCCTCGCGGAGCCGGTCGCCGGGTTTCAGCACCCGTTCTTCGATGAGTTGGATAAGCCGTTGGTAGATTTCAGAACCGTTCATGAAATCTGGTTAGCGGGTCGACGGAAATTGCGCAAGAGAAGGATCTCTAAGTACCTTCTCTGCGTTAGCCGTTCCCCCTGATATCAAAGACATTTCGTGCTCTGTCTCAGAGGATAGCCAATGACTGAATTCGAGTCCTTTGTTTCCGAATACTTGGACGACAACCTGCCTGTTGGCTTCGTTCTGAGTAACAGGCTTCAGGACCGATGGGTTCGATTTCATTCACTGCCAGGCTCGAAACGTTATCCGGATACGGCGGCGAACTTACAAAACACACGAAGACGCGAGGCGCGATATGTTCGACTACATCGAGATGTTCTACAACCCAAAGCGCAAACACGTTAGAAACGGGATGCTGTCGCCCGTCGAGTTCGAACGGCAGCAGAAAATGAAAGCAGAAGGCGTCTAGAAAAAGCGGGGCTATTCAGGTTCTTTGTCCTCCTTGCCTTTTGTCTTAGGCTTTGGAGGCGTGTTTAACGCGCGACGCAATGCCTCGTCGCGAAGCTTTTCGACTGTCGTCTCTACCGGGTCCTTTACCAATGATTGACTCCGAAAAAATTGCCAAACTCAAAGCTGAACTCGATCAGCATTCCCAGTTGATCGGCGATGTAACGATAGCCTGGAATTCAAACCAATCGATTGTCTTTGCCATATTTGGACTCGCGACTGGATTAAAATTCGAAACAGCGCAAGCGATTTTCTTCGCCCTTCGGACTGATTTCGCACAACGCGATATAACCATAGCTGCGCTAGACGCAGAAATGATGCTTCATCAGAAGCTATGTTCTAAAATTAAGAAACCAATTCACAAACTAAATAGCCTTTCAAACGAGCGAAACGCGACCATTCACACGATGTGGTCGCTTGAAAACCCAGATAGCGGAATTCGACCTAATCCCGGCGCAATCCATAACCCATCGCTCGATCTAAATGACCCAATTGGGCAAATGGAACGACTTTTATCCAAACTGGATAGCAATCTCGCCGCGCTACAAACTGCGTTTAATTTACTAGCTCAGCATGTCGCATCGCGCGGTACACCAGCTTAACGCGATCAAACCACGAAGGAAAAACGTTGGGCAATCTTCCGCCCATTCCCTCGTACAAAGCCTTAACGCCCGCCTCGATCATCGCGGGCGTGATTTCAATCTCTTCAAGTACCGGCCTGTCATTGGATTCTTTATCAGAATCGGCCACTTTTGCCATGTATAATTCCCCTTGTAGGGATGGGTTAGGGGTGGGGGCTCACACCCTCAACGCATTCACGTCCGGGGTAGATAAATCTTGCCCCCGGTCACCGGCTGACGCGCGCCTGTCGTTTCCGGATACGTCGTCGGCAATCCGGCTTTCAGCCGCGCACCGAGGAATGCCATCGCCTGGGCTTCCAGCGCGTCGCCGTTGATCCTGTAGTCGTCGGCGGGCAGAACTTCCCCGGCCAGTCTTTGCCTTAGAGCTGCCATCAGCACCGGATTGTGCCGTCCGCCGCCGCAGACAAGCCAGAGCTTCGGCCTGGCCGGCAGCAGGTCTTCCGCCATCGCGATCGCCCCGGCGGTGAACGCCAACAGGGTTGCCGCGCCGTCCTC
>JBNKGB010000128.1:0-11087 GCA_050289605.1 Roseibium sp.
CAACAAGATCATCGGAACGGCCCTGACCAGCCATGCCGATGCCTACTGGTCCGAATGCAGCATGTAAGGTAAGCACCGGAAGCTGGCGCCGGATTGAAAGGCGCGGTCTTCGGACCGCGCCTTTTTGTTCATCCGGGCCTGCAGTTCGGTCCCTGGAAGATGTCCCTGGAAATCCTTCTCTTCGAATTGCTGTCCGTGCCGGTCTCCCCAATCGCGATATCAAGAGCTCATTCAACGCGTCTGGCCTGTGATCAATTTTCGTTTTTCGTTCATAACGAACCTCAGAAGAACGTTTGAACGAGATAATATGAAAGACCCGAAACTGGATTTGTGCTATGTTTTTGGTCAAGATTGTGCCACATTAACCGCGTTGATGGCGTCGGGATGGCTCTTAAAAATCCCTTTGCCGAAGTGATAACGGTTATAAAAAGCTTTTAAAAACAATAAGTAAGCGATCGTTCGGGCAGGCTTGAAAATCTACTAAAAAATTAGTTTGACAACACGGCAACTGTGTGACCAAGTATGCGTAGCCGGATAAAAACGGCTCTCATTATCTCACGGGAGGAGAAACAGATGCGAAAGTATCTACTCTCCGCAGTTGCAGCAGGTGCTGTACTTGCGGGAGCAGGGTCCGCTTTTGCCGACGAAGCAGCGGCCAAGAAGTGGATCGACCAGGAATTCCAGCCGTCCGTTCTGTCCAAGGATGAGCAGCTTGCTGAAATGCAGTGGTTCATCAAGGCGGCCGAACCGTTTTCCGGTATGGAAATCAACGTCCTGTCCGAAGGCATTCCGACCCACTCCTACGAGTCGGAAGTTCTGACCAAGGCCTTCGAGGAAATCACCGGCATCAAGGTCAATCACCAGATCCTCGGCGAAGGGGAAGTGGTCCAGGCCGTGCAGACGCAGATGCAGACCGGCCGGAATCTCTATGACGCCTATGTCAACGACTCCGACCTTATCGGCACCCACTCCCGCCTGCAGCTGGCCTACAACCTGACCGACTGGATGGCGGGCAACGGCAAGGACGTTACCAACCCGGGCCTCGACCTTGACGACTTCATGGGCACCCAGTTCACCACCGGTCCGGATGGCGATCTCTACCAGATGCCCGACCAGCAGTTCGCGAACCTTTACTGGTTCCGCAAGGACTGGTTCGACCGTGAAGACCTGAAGAAGGCCTTCAAGGACAAATACGGCTACGATCTCGGCGTTCCGGTCAACTGGTCCGCCTATGAAGACATCGCCGAATTCTTCTCCAAGGATGTGAAGGAAATCGACGGGGTCCAGATCTACGGTCACATGGACTACGGCAAGCGCGCACCGGACCTCGGCTGGCGCATGACCGACGCCTGGCTTTCCATGGCAGGTGCCGGTGACAAGGGCGAGCCGAACGGCATCCCGGTCGACGAGTGGGGCATCCGCATGGAAGCCGGCACCTGTAATCCGGTCGGTGCATCCGTTTCCCGCGGCGGTGCGGCCAACGGCCCGGCGGCCGTCTACGCGATCCGCAAGTGGGACGAGTGGCTGCGCAATTACGCCCCTCCGGGAGCGGCAAGCTTCGACTTCTACCAGTCCCTGCCGGCGCTCAGCCAGGGTAACGTTGCCCAGCAGATCTTCTGGTACACCGCGTTCACCGCGGACATGGTGAAGCCGAAGTCCGAAGGCAACAACACGGTCGATGAAGAAGGCACGCCGCTGTGGCGCATGGCGCCGAGTCCGCATGGTCCTTACTGGGAAGAAGGCCAGAAGGTCGGCTACCAGGACGTGGGTTCCTGGACCATCCTGAAGTCCACGCCCGAAGATCGTGCCAAGGCGGCCTGGCTCTATGCCCAGTTCGTCGTGTCCAAGACCGTCGACGTGAAGAAGAGCCACGTAGGTCTCACCTTCATTCGCGACAGCACGGTCAACCACGAATCCTTCACCGAACGTGCCCCGCGGCTCGGTGGTCTGGTCGAGTTCTACCGCTCGCCCGACCGCGTTGCCTGGTCCCCGACCGGCGTCAACGTTCCGGACTATCCGAAGCTGGCCCAGATCTGGTGGCAGCAGATCGGTGACGTGAACTCCGGCGCCTTCACGCCGCAGGAAGCCATGGACCGTCTCGCGGAAGAAATGGACATCGTCATGGCCCGCATGCAGCAGGCCGACGAACGCGCCAATGTCTACGGCGGATGCGGACCGCGCCTCAATCCGGAAAGCGATCCGCAGGAATGGCTGTCCAAGCCCGGCGCCCCGAAGGCCAAGCTCGACAACGAGAAGCCTCAGGGTCAGACCGTGAACTACGACGACCTGGTTGCCCGCTGGAACGCCAACTAGGCCGAGGCGCACTGCAACCAACAAACCGGACCGGGGCTTTTCCCCGGTCCACCACCGATCCGAAAGTGACGGGCCGCGAATTCGACGTTTCGCCAGAACCGCCTGTCCGGACGCGGGCTTATAAAACACATGTCTCTAGAACTAAAAAATGTCAGCAAGCGCGTGGCAGGCATCACCCATGTCAAGGAAACGAGCCTGACGCTCGTGCCTGGTCACTTCAACGTTCTCCTCGGCGAGACCGGCGCGGGCAAGACCTCCCTGATCAAGCTGATGGCCGGCCTCGACAGCCTGGCCTCCGGGCAGGTCATCCTCAACGGCAAGGATGTGTCCCGGCTGTCGGCGCAAAAGCGCAACATCAGCCTGGTGCACCAGTTTTTCGTCAACTACCCGCATATGTCGGTCTTCGACAATATCGCCTCGCCGCTGAAGATCGCGGGCATGGCGAAGTCGGAAATCGAGGGCCGGGTGGAAGAGGCGGCAAACCTCCTCAAGCTGAAACCCTATCTGAACCGCAAGCCGCACGAGCTTTCCGGCGGCCAGCAGCAGCGCACGGCACTCGCGCGCGCCATCGTGAAGGAAAGCGACGCGGTTTTCCTCGATGAACCGCTGGCGAACCTCGACTACAAGCTGCGCGAGGAACTGCGCGACCAGCTTCCCGAGCTCTTCGCGGGCCGTGGCGCCGTCGTCGTCTACGCGACCTCCGAACCGGAGGAAGCGCTGCTCCTCGGCGGACACACCGCCCTGATGTCGGACGGCAATGTCGTCCAGTTCGGGCCGACCGCGGATATCTATCGCAAGCCGAAGGATCTCGAAGCGGCGAAAGTGTTCTCGAACCCGCCGATCAACATCGCACCCGTGACCCTTCAGGGTGGAACGGTTTTCCTGAGCGAAGCGACCAGCTGGAGCGCCACGGGTGATTCCGCGAAGCTTCCGGACGGCCCCTACACGCTGGCGATCCGCCCGAACCATGTTCTGCCGGTGGCAACGCCGGAGCACTCGGTCGAACTTTCCGGCCGGGTCCTGGTGACCGAACTCAGCGGGTCGGAAAGCAGCGCCCATTTCGACATGGATGGCCATGCCTGGGTGTCCCTGTCACCGGGCGTGCACTCCTACTTCGTCGGTGAGGTCCACCACTTCCATCTGGACCCGAGCCATTGTTTCTTCTTTGCGCCCGACGGCCGGCTGGCGGCTTGAGACGAGAGGACGTCATGGCACAAATCAAACTCTCCAATCTGCGCCACAGCTATCGCCCGGACCCCGAAAGCGATGCGGACTACGCGCTGAAGAAAATCGACCTGACCTGGGAAGACGGCGGCGCCTATGCCCTGCTCGGACCTTCCGGCTGCGGCAAGTCCACGCTGCTCAACATCATCTCCGGTCTTCTCGTTCCCTCCGAAGGCAAGATCCTGTTCAACGATCAGGACGTCACCACGGTTCCGACCGCACGGCGCAACATTGCGCAGGTGTTCCAGTTCCCGGTGATCTACGACACGATGACGGTCTACGACAACCTGGCCTTCCCGCTGCGCAACCGCGGCCGGGACGAGGATGTCGTCAAGCGCCGCGTCACCAGCATCGCCGAGATGCTGGAGGTGACCGACATGCTCAACGTGCGGGCGGCCAACCTGTCGCCCGACAACAAGCAGAAGATCTCCATGGGCCGCGGCCTCGTGCGCGAGGACGTCAACGTCGTCATGTTCGACGAGCCGTTGACGGTGATCGACCCGCATCTGAAGTGGAAGCTCCGCTCGAAGCTGAAGGAGCTGCACCAGCGGGTCAAGGCGACGATGATCTACGTCACCCACGACCAGACCGAAGCGTTGACCTTTGCCGATCAGGTGGTGGTCATGCAGGACGGCGAAGTGGTGCAGATCGGTACGCCCGTGGACCTGTTTGAACGGCCCGCGCACACCTTCGTCGGTCATTTCATCGGCTCGCCCGGCATGAACGTGCTGCCGTGCCAGGTGAAAGGCGGGGCCGCGTTCTTCGGCGGCGAGAAGGTCGAGCTGGAAGGTCCGGCCGACAATGCGGCTGACGGCGGCGCTGAAGTCGGCATACGTCCGGAATTCGTCTCCGTGTCGAAGAGCGGCGAGGGCATTGCCGCCCATGTCCGCAAGGTCGCCGACATCGGCCGTCACAAGGTGGTTGAGGCCGTGGCCCACGACTGCCGGATCCACGCAATCATCGAAGGCGACGCGCCTTCCGCCGGAGAGGCGGTGATGCTCGGCTTCAAACAGTCCCAGACCCGGCTCTATCAGAACGGCTGGATCGCCAGCCGGCCGGCGGGAGGTGCCGCATGAAAACGCAAAACCAACGCGCCTGGTTCTTCGTGACGCCAGTGCTTCTGCTCGTCGCCTTCAACGCGCTCATCCCGATGATGACCGTGGTGAACTACTCGGTCCAGGAGACCTTCGGCGACAACCTGTTCTTCTGGCAGGGCCTCGACTGGTTCGAGCAGGTGCTGAGATCGGAGCGATTCCACAACGCGCTCGGCCGCCAGTTCCTGTTCACCTTCCTGATCCTGATCATCGAGGTGCCACTTGGTGTCGCCATCGCGCTCGCCATGCCCAAGAAGGGCTTCTGGGTGCCGGTCTGCCTCGTGACCATGGCCCTGCCGATGCTGATCCCGTGGAACGTGGTCGGCGCGATGTGGAACATCTTCACGCTGCCCGACATCGGCCTCCTCGGCTATTTCATGAACCACACTCTGGGCATCTCCTATGACATGACCCAGGACCCGGTGGCCGCCTGGGTGACGATCATCGTCATGGATGTCTGGCACTGGACGTCGCTGGTGGTGTTGCTCGGCTATGCCGGTCTCGTGTCGATCCCCAACGCCTATTACCAGGCGGCGGAAATCGACGGGGCTTCCAGATGGGCGATCTTCCGCTTCATCCAGCTGCCGAAGATGAAGACGGTTCTGACTATCGCCATCCTGCTGCGCTTCATGGACAGCTTCAACATCTACACCGAGCCGTTCGTGCTGACCGGTGGCGGGCCGGGCAACTCGACCACGCTGCTCTCCATCGACCTGGTGAAGATCGCCCTCGGTCAGTTCGACCTCGGTCCGGCTGCCGCCATGTCCCTCATCTACTTCGCCATCACGCTGCTCGCCTCCTGGCTGTTCTACACGCTGATGACGATGAACGATAACAAGTCATAAGGAGAACCGACATGCGCCTTAGGAGCCTGGTTCCCGTAATCTACATTCTCTTCCTGATGCTGCCGATCTACTGGCTCGTCGCGATGAGTTTCAAGACCACCAATGAAATCCTGGCCGGGTTCTCGCTGTTCCCGCAGACCTGGACCTTTGCCAACTACATCGAGATCTTCACCGATCCGACCTGGTACTGGGGCTACATCAACTCGATCATCTACGTGACGATCAACACGGTGATTTCGGTCACCGTGGCCCTGCCGGCGGCCTATGCCTTCTCCCGCTATTCCTTCGTGGGCGACAAGCATCTGTTCTTCTGGCTGCTGACCAACCGCATGGCACCGGCCGCGGTCTTTGCGCTGCCCTTCTTCCAGCTCTATTCGGCGGTCGGTCTCTTCGACACGCACCTTGCCGTTGCGCTGGCGCACTGCCTTTTCAACGTGCCGCTGGCGGTGTGGATCCTGGAAGGCTTCATGTCGGGCGTGCCGAAGGAACTGGACGAGACCGCCTATGTGGACGGCTATTCCTTCCCGCGCTTCTTCGTGACGATCTTCCTGCCGGCGATCAAGTCGGGCGTCGGCGTGGCCGCTTTCTTCTGCTTCATGTTCTCCTGGGTGGAAATGCTTCTTTCCAAGACATTGACCGCCGTGGAGGCCAAACCCATTGCCGCCGTGATGACCCGGACCGCTTCCTCCGCGGGCTATGAACTCGGGCTGCTGGCGGCAGCCGGGACCCTGACCATCATTCCCGGCGCCATCGTCATCTACTTTGTCCGCAACTACATAGCCAAGGGCTTTGCCCTGGGGAGGGTCTGATGCTTGGTTGGATGGCCTGGACCTGGCCGACAGCTCTGCTGTTCCTCGGAATTTTTTCGGCGATCGGATTTCTGACGGCGGTCGAAATCCGCTACCCTGGCGGCGCCGCCCGCAAGGGTGTGCTGGGGCTGACGACGACGCGGGGCGACCGCCTTTTCATCACGCTGCTCGGCACCGCCTTCATCTTCCTGGCCTGGCTCGGCCTCGTCGGCTATCCGCTCTGGTGGCCGCTGGCGATCAGCCTCGGCTGGGGCGTGTTCAGCTTCTGGAAGGTGTGAGGCGCCCGCCCGGCCCCGGGGGATGCCCCCGGCGGGAATGGGTGGCCGGAATGAAAGGTGCAGACGGAAAGGCTTTTCCGCCTGCATCAATCAGGGTTGGGCCAGAGCCGCGAAGCGCGCAGGGAAATGCTTGATTGTTGCCCTCAAATCCCTGGGCGGTTCTCCCTTCCGGGAGCGGGTCTGGTTCCAACACCCGGTTGCGGGCTGCGATTTCACACGGCCCAACTAAAAGAATAGTATTTTACAGGCGAATGATGCAAGAATAGGCGCCGTGAACCAGATCCATTCTGCATTGGCACAGGACGATAATGAGAAAGCGTAAAAGCAACGAGTTTCTGACCGAAGTCGAGCTGGAGTTCATGACCGAACTCTGGAAACTCGGCGAAGGGTCCGTGCGGGACATCCTTGCATGTCTGCCGCCGGAGAGAAAACTCGCCTATACGTCCTGTGCAACCATCATGCGGATCCTGGATGAAAAAGGGTTCGTGGACAGCCGCAAAGAAGGCAAGACATTCATCTACTCCCCCCGGCTGACCAGGGACACGTATCAGTCCCGTTCGCTCCGGAATCTATCCGACAAGCTGTTCGACGGCACGCCGGCGTCTCTCGTGGCGCGGCTGGTCGACGAATACGAGTTCTCGGAGGACGATCTGGACGAGATTAGAGCGTTGCTGGACAGGAGGAGGACAGATGACGCTACTTGACCGGTTGTTCGATGTTTACATCGACCTGAACATTACGCTGGCAGTCACCGCACTTGTGTGGCTGGTGGCCAAGGTGGCCATGGGGCGGCTCGGAAACAAGCTCGCCTTCTCGGTTCAGCTTGGACTTCTGAACGGCTTCTTTGCCGTCATTTTCCTATCTCCCGCCGTTGCCGCCGCCTACCAGTACCTGCTGGCGAGCCAGGTGGTGCCGACCGGGCTCTCCGTCAATCTGGCCGATTATGCCGTCTCGCAGTACCTGCGCGGCGGAATTGACATTCCGGCCCAGGATTTTCAGTCGCTTCTCGGCCTGCGCAGCCGCATGAGCGAAAGTGTCCTGACCATGTCTCCGGGCTTCGGCATGACGGCCGTGCTGACGCTCGCTGCGGGCTTCGCCTGGTTCGGGGGACGGCTCATCGTCAGTTTCGCCCGTCTCAACCGGATGCTTGCGGGTTGCCACGAATGGCGGAGCAACGGGCGTGTTCAGCTGCTCCTGTCGGACCATGCGCTGGTGCCGTTCTCAGCGCGCGGGCTCTTCCGCCACTATGTGGTGATCCCCTCGGACCTGCTGACCGAGTCCGAGGACCTCAGGCTGGTCCTGAAGCATGAGTTCCAGCATCTGCGCCAGGGAGACGTTGCCTGGGAAATCGGACTGGAGATGCTGCGTCCCTTCTTCTTCTGGAACCCGTTCTTCTATGTCTGGAAATCCGAAGTCGAACGGCTGCGGGAACTCGCCTGCGACCAGAAGGTTGCCGAGGACGCGCATGTGGACCTGCGTTCCTACTGCATGTGCCTGCTGCGCGCGGCCCAGTCCAGCCTGAGAAAACGGCAGGAACAGAAGGTCAAGGACCGCACGGGCAATATCGCCGCCGTCGCCCTTCTGGAAGTCCAGGACCGTCTGCTGCGCCGCTCACCGGCGCAGAAGCTCCGCCGCAGGGTCGAGGCACTGCTGGAATCGGGCAGGCTGCGTCCCCATTGGGGCATCGTCTGCCTGGCGGTTCTGCCCATGGTGTTCGTGGTCTTCCTTTCGGCGCTGTCGATCCAGAAGCCGGCCGACTGGAGCCAGGACCGGCTGATGCTGTCGGCCATCATCAACCTGGAACGACTGCAGGCCATAAACACCTTCGGCCAGCGTCCGCTGCGCTGAGACGCCTTGAACCGAAATTCAAAACCTTGCGAACCGGACGGATTTTCCGTCCGGTTTGTTTTTGGCCGGTTTGTTTTTTGAGCGGTGACATCGGGCCGACAAGAGACATCGGCATTCTGCCGCGACGCCTAGTGGGTCCCGTCCATCCGTAGGCTGACCGGAATTTGGGCAGGTTGATTTGTCTCAAAGACGTTGCGCCACAACTCTGTGACCGTCACCTTGCCTTATTTGTATCCCTGTTTTTTTGAAAGAATGACATGGCCGGTTTTGACATCAGCGGAAACGTTCCTTGCCGTCAAATCGATTTAGGAGACGGCGCGCCAGACCTGCGGACCGGGGAGGTACCGGGCGATGGATAACGGAGACACCAGGAGCAACGGTGTAAGCGGAGCATGTTGCGCTGTCGCGGACGTGCCGGAAGGCGAGATTGCGGCCATCTGCGAAAGCTACGGCCGGGACCGGCATCGGATGCTGGACATCCTGCGCGAGGTCCAGGATCGCTACCGTTGCATCGCCCCGTCCACCATGGACAGGATCGCCGCCGACACTGGGCTCACCCGGATCGAGGTGGAAGGCGTCGCGAGCTTCTATTCCTTCCTGTCCCTGACGCCGAAGGGCCGCGTAACGATCCGCCTGTGCGATGACATCGTCGACCGTTTTTCAGGGCTGGAGGAAGTTGCGGCCGCCTTCGAGGAGGTGCTGGGCATCAGGGTCGGCCGGACCTCCGAAGACGGTGCGTTTTCGCTGGAATACACGCCCTGTATCGGCATGTGCGACCAGGCCCCCGCCGCCATGGTCAACGACGTGGTGCTGACGAGACTGACGCCGGAGACCGCCCGCAAGGCGGCCGAAGCGCTGAAGGCGGGCTCATTGCCTGAACATCTCGTTAGCGAACGCTTCTCCGATTTGTCGCCCCATGAACGTGTGACCCGGATGGTGGAGAACAACATCCGCCATGCCGGCGAAGTCCTGCTCGGCCCGGTGCCGAAGGAGGCGGGACTTTCCAGGGCCGTCGAAATGACGCCGGCCCAGATCATTGCCACGATCGAGGACAGCGGTCTGCGCGGCTGTGGCGGCGCCGGCTTCACGACAGGCCGGAAATGGCGTTTTGCCGCCAGCGAGCGCGCGGAAAAGCATTTTGTCATTTGCAACGCCGACGAAGGCGAACCGGGAACTTTCAAGGACCGGGTGTTGCTGACCGAGCGGCCTCATCTGCTGGTCGAAGGCATGACAATTGCCGCTCGGGCCATCGGCGCCCGGGAAGGCATCCTCTATCTGCGCGGCGAATATGTCTATCTGCGCGAACTTCTGGAAGAGGTTCTGGAGGACCGTCGCCGGCGCGGTGTGCTGGGCCAGGGAATCTTGGGCGTCACGGGTTTCGACTTCGACATCCGCCTGCAGCTTGGCGCCGGGGCCTATATCTGCGGCGAGGAGGGGGCCCTGATCAGCTCCTGCGAGGGCCTGCCGGGCGAACCCAAGACCCGCCCGCCGTTCCCCGTCAACCGCGGTTACCTCGGCTATCCGACGGTGGTCAACAACGTGGAAACCTACTGCCATGCGGCCCGCATCCTGAACCGGGGCGCGAAGTGGTTCCACGCCATGGGCACTGACGGCTCCCACGGTACCAAGCTCTTTTCCATATGCGGCGATTGCCTCAACCCGGGCATCTACGAACTGCCCTATGGCCACACGGTCCGGGAGATCCTGGAGATGGCCGGTGGCCAGGACGCGGCCGCGGTGCAGGTCGGCGGCCCGAGTGGAACCATGATTGCCCGCGACAGCTTCCACCGCAAGCTCACCTTCGACGATCTCGCCACGGGCGGAGCCATCATCGTCTTCAACGGCCAGCGCAACATTCTGGAGATTGTCGAATACTACATGTCATTCTTCGTGCATGAGAGCTGCGGCTACTGCACCCCATGCCGGGTGGGCAACGTCTTCCTGCAGAAGGCGATCCAAAAGTTCCGCAAGGGCCTCGCCAATCCGGAGGACATCGACTACCTGAAGGAGCTTTCCGGCACGATCATCGAGACAAGCCGCTGCGGCCTCGGCATGACCTCGCCCAACCCGATCCTCTCCACCCTCTCGAATTTTCCGCTGGTCTATTCGGCGGTGTCCAAGCCGAGCAAGGACCGCATCCGCGATACCTTCGACATCCAGTCGGCCATTGACGGCGCGCGAAAGATCGCCAAGCGCCGCTCCTACATCTTCGACAAGGATTTCAGTCAATGAGCGGCACGAAGCGAGAAACCGCCTTCACCTTCACCATCGACGGCATCGAGGTCCCGGCCCATGCAGGGCAGACCATCATGGAAGCCGCCGATGAGGCCGGCGTCTATATCCCGCGCCTGTGCGACCACCAGGGCCTGCGCCATCAGGGCAGTTGCAGGGTGTGCACGGTGAAGGCCGGCGGACGCTCCGTTGCCGCCTGCACCCAGCCGGCGGCACCCGGTCAGGCGGTCGAGAACGAAACGCCGCATCTGACCAAGATGCGCCGGGATCTCGTGGAAATGCTGTTCCACGAAGGCAATCACCTCTGCCCGATCTGCGAGGCGAGCGGCAATTGCGAACTGCAGGCGATGGCCTACCGGCTCGACATGACAGAGGCGACCAAGTTCCCCTACCTGGAACCCTGCCGCGCGCTCGACGCCTCCCATCCGGACATCGCGCTCGACA
>JBNKGB010000129.1:0-11064 GCA_050289605.1 Roseibium sp.
ATTCAACTAGCTCCGTGAGTAGGGTGCAATTTTCCATTCCCATTGCGTTGCCCCCTTCCCAGGAGGAGGAGAAGAACAAAGAGGCTAAGCGACTCAAACAGCAAAAATTCACTGGACCTCTCTGATATCTGAAGAGTCTTCGGCCTAATCTAATTTCTAGCCCGCTTAGCGTCACCGCTAGCGGGGTTCTTTGGTGGTGTTTCGAATTCAGGCGTCGTCCAGCGCGGTGCGCGCCTCGTCGAGCTTCTGTTCACTCTGAGCGGCAAGCATCGTTATTCCCATGCGCGCGTCCAGCCTGTCTCCTTCTCGATTCCTGTAACTCACGTGGCCGCCGCCGCATCCATCAGCCATTCAACCACCCGCCTGACGCTTTTCGGCGCGTTCTTGCCCGCCGGCAGGGTGAGGCCGTGGTGGAGGCCGGGGAGGGAGATGTGCGGTTCGATGACCTCAAGAGTGCCGTCGTCGACCATCGGTGCGGCGAAGGGCTGGGCGGCAAGTGCAAAGCCTGTGCCCGTGGCCGCCATCTGAAGAGCGCCGTGCATCGAATTGACGATGGCCATCCGTGGTGCGGGGAGGACAAGACCGGCTACCGCGAGCCAGGCGTGCCATGTGGCGCGCCGGCCGGAAGTCTGGATGAGGCAGGGGCTTGGTGCCGAATCGTCCTGCCAGGTTTCGGCAAGGTCCGGCGTCGCGACGGCGACGATCCACTCCTTGAAGAGCGGCAGAAATCCGGTCGAGGCGGAGGCCGGGTTCTCGTAGGAAAAGACGATATCCCAGGATCCCTGCAGCGCCGGATCGAGCTGGTAGTTGACGCCGATCTGGATTTCCACTCCAGGCAAGTCCGCATAGAGCGCGCCGATCCGTGGCGTGAGCCAGAGATGGGCGAAGGACGGCGAATAACAGGCCAGCCGGACCCGCTGCATGTCTGGCGGTGCGAAGAGGTCTTCCGTGACGGAGCGGATGTCGGCCAGCGAGCCGCCGAGGTGATGAAGATAGGTCTCCCCGATCTCTGTCAGGAACACCCTGCGGCCGCGCCGTTCGAAGAGGCGGGCGCCCAATTCCTGCTCGAGCTTGACGATCTGCTGGCTGACCGCGCCCTGGGTCAGGCCCAGCTCCTTGCCGGCCCTCGTGAAGTTCAGGTACCGCGCGGCGGCTTCGAACGTCGCCAGCCAGGACATCGGGAGCGTGGACATGAATTCCATCCTTGATTAGAAAAATAATAAACCAGAATTCGAAATCAGGTCAATGGTTCGCCTGCGTATCGTGAAGCGTGGTCTTCCTGAAAATATTCTGTTGAATCGTGATGGCTTAACTTTCTGCTTTTAAAGTGCCTTTATGTGCGCAGAGAGATGTTCGACCGTCGCCGTGTGAGAATCCGGTTGCCTGACGGTATCGAATTTTTAAATTAGAGGAATAATCACGACTCGCTTCAGGGCGCACCGGGGCAATCCTCGGAGATGTCTGAGACAGGGAGATGCATATGCCGGGCAAGGTCATTCTCGTCATCATGGACGGTGTCGGATATTCGACCGCGGTTTCGCAATGCGGCTATCTGGAAAGCGCCGTCAGCCTCGGGACCGCCCGGCGCTGGAAGATGATCACGGCGACCCCCAGTATTTCCGGGCCGATGTACGAGACCATCCACACCGGCCTGTGGCCGTCGGAGCATGGCATCACCTGCAATCATTCCATGCGGGCCTCTATGAGGCCCAACGTCTTTTCCCTCGCCCGCGCGGCGGGCCGGACGACGGCCGCGGTGGCCCATTCCTACTATCACACGCTCTATTCGGGAGCGCCCTGGGATCCGCTGCGCTCGATCGAGTTCGCCAGCGAGACCGCCGACCTCCAGTATGGCCGCTTCTACTCCATGGAAGGCTACGGCCGGGCGAACGCGGTGGCGCCGGCCGAGATCGATCTCTGCGGCCAGACCGTCCTGCTGATCGAGAAGCACGCACCGGATTATCTGCTGCTCCACACCTGTGCGGCCGATACGCTCGGACACACCTTTGGCGGCGACAGCGCCGAATACCGCGCCCAGGCGATGATGATCGACGGCGCCCTGGCGCGGACCATTCCCCTTTGGCTGGCGGCCGGATACGAGGTCATGGTGACCGCGGACCACGGCATGTCGGCGGAAGGAAACCACGGCGGGACGTCGGCGATGGAAGTCGAGGTGCCCTTTTACTATTTCGGCGATGGGGACGTGAAAGCCGAGGACGGCCAGCTCAGCCAGCTTGGGCTCGCGGCCGCCATGCTGGCGCGCATGGGCCTGGATCCTGCGCCTGGTATGCGGCCCTCGTTCCTGTCGAAAAAACGCATGTGAGACATCTGATGAAGACGGCAATACGCGCGGTCCTGTTCGACAAGGACGGTACCCTTTTTTCGTTCGACGCAACGTGGATGGCCTATTGCGAAGGCATGCTGGACCTGCTTGCGGGTGATGACGAAGCGGTCAAGCACAGGCTTGCCGATGCCTGCGGCTTCGACCGGACGGCGAGATCGTTCCGGCCCGGATCGGTGATCGTCGCCGGCGGTTCGGAGGACGTGCTGCTGACCTGGGCACGGGCTTTGGGGAAGGGTGCCCTTGACGCGGTTCGCGAAGCCCATGGCAAGATGATCCACGATTTGCCCCAGGCCCTCATCGCGGGAGGCCCGGAAGCCCTGCACCGGTTGCGTGAGCTGGGGCTTGTCCTCGGCGTCGTCACCAACGACGAGGAATTCTCGGCAAGACATCAGCTCACGCGGGCGGGGATCCTGGATCTTTTCGACTATATCGCCGGATCGGACAGCGGCTATGGCCCCAAGCCCGGCCGTGGAATGGCCGAGGGTTTCTGCAGGCAAACCGGCATAGACCCGTCCGGGATCGCCATTGTCGGCGACAGCCTCCACGATCTGGAGTTTGCGGGAAACGCCGGGGCAGCCTTGAAAATAGGCGTCCTCAGCGGCCCGGCCGCGTTCGAGGACCTGTCGGAACTCGCCTCCGTCGTGTTGCCGGACATCGCCCATCTTCCCGACTTTCTTTTCCCTCACGTGGCGCCGCTTGCCGTCGCCGAGTGAGAGGCGGCGCGAATTGGCCGGGAAAGCCTAGCACCCGGCTGCGGTTTCCAGCGCCTGCTCCAGCTTTCCGGCCAGGGGCACGTAGCTCGCCCGTGCCTGCTCGAGCAGTTCTTGCAGTGCGCCGGGGGGCACGGCGGCCGGTCCCGCGCGCCCGATCGTTGCCAGAGCCCTGCCACGGGCAACGAAAAAATCGATGAGGGGAACCGGCTCGGAACGGCCATAGGCCTCGAAGGCATCGGCATAGCGGTCCGCGTCGTCCCAGCTGCCAAGATCGAGAGACAGCTCGATGGCATCGCGATAAAACCACATGACGTTGTGGCTGAGCGAGCCGGCGGCAATCAGCGCTTCGGCTTCCTCGAGGCAGGTCCTGCGCTCGTCGGCGTCCTCCGTCAGGAAGGCGAGGGCGGCCAGGGTCATGGGACCGAGGAACTTCATGTCGGTCCGGCGCTGGATCGCAATCGACTGGCGCACAAGGTCGAGGGCGACTCCGGTGTTGCCGCAGGAGCGCTCGATTTCGGACAGGAACAGCAGAGCCTCTGCCTCGAACAACTGGGCGCCAAGACGCCTTGCCATCTTCAGGGCCTCGTTGCAGTGCGCGCGGTCTTCTTCCGTCCTGCCAAGGTACCACAGGGCCACATGCGCGCCATGATGGGCGATAAGGGCTGCCCGGTCCTGCCCAACCTTTCCGGCCGCTTCGATGGCGTCCAGCGCCGTCAAGATCGCGCCCGGAATGTCGCCTACGGTGATTTGCGTGATAGCGACCATGCTGCGGTTGACCACCGCCACGCGGCCAAGCCCGAGCTGCTCGGCAAGCTCCACGCAGCGGCGGAACTGCTCGTAGGCGGATAGCAGCTTGCCTTCGGCATAGGAGGCATCAGCAAGCCCGCCGAGGGCGCGCGCCTCCAGTTCCTGCGAGCCCGCCGCAAGGGCATAGTCTAGGGCGCGGGTGTGCTCGTTCCGGCAGTCCTGAAGCTGCCCGAGCACGAACATCAGATTGCCATTGAGGTGGCAGATCCGGCTCAGGAAACCGGCGTGCCCGAGCCGCAGCGCCACGGGTTCCACCGACTGCAGCAGCGACAGGGCTTCCGCCTGACGGTCGGCGAGACGGAGAGCGGAGGCAAGGCCGATGTTGACGCGGCAATAATCCGTATCTTCGGACACCAGGCCCGCAGCATCCGAAAACCGCTCCGTTGCCTCCTGCGGCAGGCCGAGATCGAGTTCCCATTCGCCAAGGCGGCATTGCAGCCGGAAACGGTCCCGGGCCGTCTTCGCAATGGACAGTCCTTCCAGGGCGAGCTTGCAGGCCCGTTCGGTGCGATAGGCTTCCGCCTCCAGTTCGGCGGCCGACAGAAACGCTTCGGGTGCCCTGTCATCGCCCGCGCGTTCCAGATGCTCCGCATGAAGAACGGCGTCGAAGCCGTCGAAATAGGCGGCGGCCCTCGAGTGCAGCTCCCGTTTGCGCCCGCTCAGGAGCGAGGAATAGACCGCGTCGCGGACAAGGGCATGATCGAACAGGTAACCGGTTCCGAGCGGATGCACCAGCTTGTGCTGGATGAGCGGTTTCAGGTCATAGGCGGGGGCAGCCATCACGGCAAGCAAGGCTTCGCTTGAGAAATCCTGCCCGAGCACGGAGGCTGCCTGCAGAGCTTCGCGGTCGCGTTGCTGCAGGCGGTCCATGCGGGCGAGGACGAGGCTCTGGATCGTGCCCGGAAGATCGCCCGTATCTTCGGCCGCGTTGCGGACAAGCTGGTCCAGAAACAGCGGATTTCCCTGGGATCGTTCCGCCATGGCCTCGGCCTTTGCGCCGCCTGCCTGCAACAGGCCTTTGGCAAGGTCCAGGGCTTCCGCCCGCGACAGCGGGTGCAGTTCCATCGTCGTCGTCACGGCGTTGAGAAGGACGGCAGTCCAGTTGCCCGTCGCCGACAGGGCTTCGGCGCGCGATGTCATGACCAGCAGGATCGGCGCCTCGGCCAGGCTCGCTGCAAGCTGCGCGAGGCAGCCGATGGTCAGATCGTCCGCCCAGTGGATGTCTTCAACGACGATCAGCAGCGGCCGATGGACCGCGAAAGCCGTCACCAGTCCGGCAAATGCGGCCCGCTTGCCTTCGTCGCGCGTTTCCATGTCCATGGCGTCATACTGGGCTTGCATCTCGATGGGCTGGGGCAGGTCGAAGAGGTCGTTCAGGAACACCTCGCGCGAGGCGTCCAGCCTGCCCTCGGAAAGGATGCGGCCGACGGCCGCCCTGCGCTCGCCCAGGTCCGCGGACGGCGGCAGGCCGGCAAGGCTGCGCAGCAGCGCGCCGACGGCGTCCCGCCCCTTGCCGGTGCCGAAATCCAGCACCAGCCCGCGATGGGCGGCGAACCCTTTGGCCTCGGCGAGAGAGACGAACCTTTCAACAAGCATGGTCTTGCCGATGCCCGGCTCGCCGCGGACCAGAACGCTTCGGCCCCGGTTCTCCTCGACCGCCTGGTCCACCAGCGCCTGGAACTGGCGGCATTCGGTGTCGCGCCCGACGAAAGGTCCGTGCCAGCTTCGGGCCTCGGGGGCGAGAACCGACGTCAGGCTCCAGACGCTGACGGGTTTTTCAAAGCCGTCGACATGCAATTCACCCCGGCTGACGCATTCCGCCGCGTCGGCCGCTGCGTGATAGACGCCGGCGGAAATCAGCGTCTCGCCCGGCGCTGCGCTGTCCTGAAGCCTTGAGGCGAGATTGACCGTTTCGCCGGTGACCGTGTACTCGCTGAACGAGCTGCTGCCGGTCCTTGCGGCCACGACCTGGCCGCTGGCGATGCCGATATGCGCGGCGAGGGCCTTGCCGCCGCTCGTCTCCAGGGTTGTCAAGGCTGCATGGATATCCGATGCGGCGCGCAGGGCGCGAACGGGATCGTCGGTGCGGGCGACCGGCGCCCCGAAGACCGCCATCACCGCATCGCCGATATGCTTGTCGATCTTGCCGCCGTAGGTGCTGACGGCAGTGTCGACGAGGGCGAAATAGCGGTTCAGCAGCGCGTGGGTCTCCTCCGGACCGAGTTCGCTGGAAAGCCGGGTGAAACCGCTGAGGTCGGCAAAGAGCACGGTGACCTGACGGCGTTCGTCCGCAGGGGGCGCGGTGCTTTCGGGCGGTGTTTCGGAGGCGGGGGTATTGCCTCCCGTTCCGGCGGCGAGGGCCTGCTGCAGCTTGCGGCGAGGCCCCAGCGGCAGGCCGAGGTCCTTCAGGTCCTCCTCGGCCAGCAGGGGCAGGGTGTCGAGGTCCACTTCGGCCTCGGCAAAGGCGTCACCGTATTTGCCGAGGCCTATCGTCTCCAGCCAGGTTCTGATGTCTCCGGCCATGTTTCCCTCATCGAGGCGCCCGGCCGGCGTGTGGTTGTAGATCCGTCACGACGGGCACACAGCGGCATTTCTTCGCCGAGTGTGCCCCAGTTCCGCAGCGGTGTCAGGCTCTTTCCCGATTGCGGCAGTCGGGGGCGGTTGTGCGGGAAGGGCCGGTCCCTGGATTTCAGCCCCGGATTTCAGCGGTCGTCCGGCCACTCGACGATCACCTCGAAGCCGTCGGTCCGCTGCCGCGCGGGCGAAAACAACCGGACGCTTCCGCCTGTCTGCTCGGCGATCGATTTGCCGTCAGGCGACGAACAGCCGCTTGTTGCCCGACTGAAGCCGTCGGCGGGTTCTTCCCGCCGGCGGCCCTGTCCCGCTGAAGCCCGCCAGAATCGACCAAACTGTAATCTGGACCACACTTCGGCCGGACCGGCGCAGGTACCTTGACCGGATCACCTGAAGGTAGAGTTTGGGTGCTCCGGAGGGCCTCTCACTTTGCCATGGCACGGTACGGGAGGGCGTGATGTCAGGGCCGAAGCATCTGGCCGCGGAACGGCTGAACAACGAAAAGAACAGACCTCTGTTGACGGTCGACAGCGCGCTCGACATGCTCGTCGATTGCCAGACGGTTGCAACGGACAATCCCAAGCTCGCGGAAGCAGGGCTCGATCACGTCCGGGACTTCTTCAGGAAACTCGTCACGGACGACCGGCTTCATGCCGTTTTCAGGAACTACGGGGTCAACCTGACCACCGCGACGGCGATCTGCCACGACGTCGTGATCCGGCTGAACAAGCTGGCCGAGCAATGCCAGATCGGCTTCGGCAACCGGCAGGCCGCCTGGGACGCTCCGGTCGGCAGTGCCCATGCCGCCCGCGAATATCTCCTCATACTGAACGGCGAAAAATCCGGGAACATGTCCAAGCTGGTTGCCGATGTCACGGAAACCGCGGATGTCTCGTTGAAGGTGCTGCTGGTCGGCACGACGGCGATCATCATCCTGCCCGCGGTCGTTTCCTTCGTGGCGGAAGCCGGTGCCGTCGGCGTTGCGGCGCAGGCCGTCCGCTTTGGCGCGCAACGGGCCTTCATGAGCGTGGTTTCGCTTGTCTGCCTCAACCCGGTTGCCGCCTACGAAATCATCGCCTTTACCGTGGGAACGGTGTTTTCCATCGCCATGGCGGGTGGCCCCAGGAACTGGGTGCGTGGACTTGCAACCGTGGAAGGGGGCGGCGGCACCGCCCTGGATATTTTCGTGATCTATATTGCGATCCGGACCGGTGCGCCGGTGCCGACCAGTCCCCGGAACCGGGGACGCAGACCTTCGGTCACACCGCCGCTCATCCCTGCGGAACCGGAAATCTCTGCCCCGCGCGTGCAGTACAAGCGCGTTCAGGCAAGGGTCGTCGCCAACAACGGAGAAGCCACCGAAGCGCGGGTCACGCAAGTCGATATCGTCGACGAGTTGCCACCCTCAACGCCGCAGAAGCTACGTTCCGTCCAGCGTTTGCAGTTGGATCGGCCGCGGCGTCCGCCGATGCCGGCCGGATTTCACCAGCTTCCCGAGGGCTTCGATGTTGGTGCGGCGCGCGCCGCCGTCCGGCGTGCGCGGGCGCTGCCTTCGTCTCGGGCCTATCCCGGCTCAGTCGAAGCGACCCATGGTGGTGTCTGTGAATGCAACGCTGTTTCTGAGGCGTTGAAGAAGGAATTCAGCACTAAGGGGGGAACGTTTCCCGCCGGCACCGGAGGCGATCACGACGTCTATATTTTTCCAAGGGACGCAAAGATGGGCGAACCACGGGCCTATCTCGACGGAACCGCGGCGCAATATACCGAATATGTCGCGGGCACCGAGGCGGGACGCGGCAAGAACCTGGTGCCGATTGCCCGTCTCGTACAGGAGAACCTGGACGACTGCGTGAAGACGGGGGTCTTTACGGCGGCTCAGCACAAACGGTTCTGTGATCTGGTGGTGCAATACCTGCGCCGATGAAGGCAGTCACGGCCCTTCGTTTCGTTTTTATCGGGACTGTCCGGAGGAGCCGGAGGGCAAATGTGATGATATGTCTCCGCAATCCGAGAAAGTGCGGACTTTTCAAGAAAGGGGCTGAGGCTGTATAGAAGGCGCCAACAGTCCGGAAATGACATGCAGGCGTGTCGAAGCCGGCCCTTTTCAAGAAAAAGAACAAGCCCGATGAACGACTTTCTCGTTGCCGCCCTTTATCTGTTCACGCCGCTCGACGACTTCGAGGCCATGCGCGACCCGCTCAAGGCCTATTGCGAGGCGCAAGATGTGCGCGGCAGCCTGCTACTGGCATCCGAAGGCATCAACGGCACGATCTGTGGCCCGGAGGCCGGCGTGCGCGCGGTTCTGGACCACCTGCGTGCCGACCGGCGCCTGGCGAAACTCCACCACAAGGAAGCCTGGACCCACCGGCACGTGTTCAAGCGCATGAAGGTGCGGCTGAAGCAGGAGATCGTGCGCCTCGCGGTCGACGGTATCGATCCGAACGAGATCGTCGGCGAATACATCAAGCCCGAAGACTGGAACGCCCTGATTTCCGATCCGGACGTGGTCGTCATCGACACCCGCAACGACTACGAATACGCCTTCGGCACGTTCGAGCGGGCGGTCAATCCGAAGACCCAGTCGTTCCGGGAGTTTCCGGCCTGGGTGGAAGGTGAGGAACAGCTGCGGAAGAAGCCGAAGGTCGCCATGTTCTGCACCGGCGGCATCCGCTGCGAGAAGGCGACGGCCTGGATGCTGAAGAACGGCTTCGACGAGGTCTATCACCTGGAAGGCGGCATCCTGAACTACATCGAGAAGGTGCCGGAGGACCAGAGCCTGTGGAAGGGCGAATGCTTCGTCTTCGACGACCGGATCTCCGTCGACCACCAGTTGCAGCCGCGCTGGGGCGAATGGGTGCCTGAAGAAGCGCGCCACATCATCAATGAAGACACCGATTACGAAAAAGGGCCGCGCGGACAGCGGGAAGCCTGACTGGTCACAATTCTTAACGGGCGTTAACCTTTTTTGCTTTAACCCCTTGAGAGTCTTCCCTAAAGTCATTGGTGCAGAACATTTTTCTGCACCAGACTGGGGGAAGTAGCATGCGTCACAGGTTCTGGAGCGCGGTTGCCGCGCTGGCTGTCAGCCCATTTCTGACAACGTCCGTTTCTGCGGGAGGGCAGGCGCTGTCCTGCTACGAGCAGGCTACCGTTCCGGCTGTCTACGGGACCGTTTACGAACAGGTTCTGGTCCAGCCCGCCAGCAGCTATGTGATTGAAAAACCTGCCGTCTACGGCTACCAGACCCGACGTGTGCTGGTTCAGCCGGAGCGGGTCAGCTATCGCAAGACGCCCGCCATTTACCAGACCCGATATAGGCAGGTGCAGGTGCAACCGGCCAGCATCGGCTGGGAATACCGGGTCAAGAAGGGCCGCAAGATCCTGTGCAAGGTTCAATATCCGGCCGTCTACAAGACCGTCGGCCAGCAGGTTCTGGTCCAGCCCGCCTCGAAAGTCGCCGTCCGGCAACCCGCGATCTACAGCGATGTCAAGGAACGGGTCCTGGTCCAAGCGGCCACCCGGCAGACGGTGCGCAAACCCGCTGTCTACCGCACGGTCAGCCGCAAGGTTGTCGTCCAGCCCGCGCAAACGGTGTGGAAACCGGTCAAGGTCAGCGGTTGCCGGTACTGACCGGGCGCGCTGACGGGCATTGACCGGGTGCTTTGTACCTACCTACGCCACCTTGAAGCGATAGGTCTTCAGGCCCTTGCGGCCGTGACCTTCCACCAGGAAGAGGCCGCCCGACAGCGTGTCCGGCTCCATGGTGGTGGGATCGGAAGGCTGCTTGATGCTGGTGACGATCAGGTGGTCGAGGTCCGGGCCGCAGAAGCAGGGCATGGTCGGCTTGTCGACGGGCATCTTGATCGCATGCAACAGGTTGCCGTCCGGGGCAAAGCAGTTGAGCAGCCCGGCGGAAACGCCCGCGCTCCAGTAATTGCCGTCGGTGTCGACCGTCGCTCCGTCCGGGCGGCCGGTGGCGTTGGTCTGCTGCGCGTAGAGCATTTTCGAACCGAGCGCGCCCGTATCGGGATCGAAGGCGTAGCATTCGATCCAGCCGGGGGAACTGTCGGAGTGATACATGTAGGTGCCGTCCGGTGTCCACGCGAGGCCGTTGGAACACTGCAGTTCATCCCGGATTTCCGCGACGTCCCCCTTGCCGTCGATCCGGTAGAGACCGGCAATCGGCTCGCGCGGGGAGCTGGTGTCCATGGTGCCGACCCAGAAGGCGCCGTCCGGTCCGACCTTGCCGTCGTTGAGGCGCGTACGCGGTTCGTCCGCCTGCACTTCCGCCAGCACCTCGCTTGAGCCGGATTCGGGATCGAACAGCAGGATCCTGTCCCAGACCGCGACCACCAGCCGGTCGTCTTCCGTCAACCCGAAGGAACCGACCTCGTTGTCGAATTGCCACGAAACGATTTCCCGGCTGTCCCAATCCATAGACTGGATGGTGCGGCCCTGAATGTCGGCCCAGAGCAGGCGGTTCTTTCTGTCATCCCAGGTCGGGCATTCGGCAAGCTGATAGGTCGTGTTCACAAAACGGGTGATGGTATGGGCCACCGGGGCGGGTTCCTTGAAAAGCCAAACCTTTGAATGGATGTGGACTATAACGGTCGGTGCCCGCTGCGT
>JBNKGB010000130.1:0-10890 GCA_050289605.1 Roseibium sp.
GATATCTGCCTGCTTTTCGGCTTCCCTGAGCGCCTCGTTAAAGGTCGACTGGAATTCACGCGAGAGCTTGCGCATCTTGCCGACCGTCTGGCCGAGCGTACGCAGCATGCGAGGCAGGTCTTTCGGTCCCACGACAATGATCGCCACGCAGGCGATCACCAAGAGTTCGGTCCACCCGATATCGAACATGAGATGTTTCGTCCCTTAAGGAGACGCGATGCAGATTGAGATCAGCTCGCTTTGGACTGATCTTCAGCTTTCGCAGACGGTGCTGGTTCGCTGGGATTGTGATCGATCGTCTTAGGGGTGTCGGCAATGTCGTCTTCCGCCATGCCCTTCTTGAAGCTTTTGATTCCCTTGGCGACATCGCCCATGAGATCGGAAATCTTGCCTCGCCCGAACAGCAGAACCACCACGACTGCGATGATCAAGATCTGCCAAATACTAACGCCCATACGCCAAACTCCTGATAAACGGCTTTAAGCCTTCCTGGCCCTTCTTACAAAAACGACCGTGTCCCTGCAACATAGTCGTCAAGTTCATTTGCCGCACTTAGACGGAATGATGAGTCGTTCGATCTTCCTTAGACTTGGTCTTCTCGCCGCGGAAATACAAGAACGTCCTTGGGGTCCGTGCCGACGGCAACATCCATTCCGGTCTCCCAGCTGCTTCCCGCCCGCACACGGGCCTGAAGCGGATGATCCAGTCCGTTGACTGCCAGAGTCAAAAGATCGACCTCGCCGACGAATCGTTTCGAACGAATTCGGGCCGGTACGCCGCACAGTCCATCCGAGTGCAGAAGCACGCCTTGCGGGCGAATGCAGACATCCACTTTTTCGCCCTGCGAGAGTCCCTCTCCCGGCACGATGCCAAGTGCGGTTTCCACACCTGCGGATGTTACCACGCCTTCGATCTGATTGAGTTCGGAAAAGAACCGTGCGGCAAACAGGTCGACCGGGGCCTTGTAGAGCTCCGCGGCGGTCCCGTGCTGCACAAGGCGTCCCCGCCGCATCAGGGCGATCTTGTCCCCCATGCGCATCGCTTCTTCCGGATCGTGCGTAACGATGATGCAGGTCGCGCGGGTTTCGCGGATCACCGCGAGGGTCTCCTCGCGCACGCTGTCGCGAAGGCGCTTGTCGAGCCCCGAGAAAGGCTCGTCCATCAAAAGGATACCAGGCCGAGGCACCAGGGCCCTTGCAAGCGCCACGCGTTGTTGTTCGCCGCCCGACAAGGCATGCGGATAGTCGGACGCGTAGTCAGCCAGCCCGACCCGGCCAAGCGCACCCAGGGCCGCCTGGCGGGCCTCTTTCCTGGGCATGTTGGTGAGCCCGAACATGACGTTCGCCAGGATGCTCATGTGGGGAAACAGCGCATAGTCCTGAAACATCAGGCCAACGCCTCGTTTTTCAGGCGGCTGAAAGACCGTGTCCCCGGCGATTTCCCGGCCGTTGATCAGTACCTTGCCCCGATTCTGCCGCTCCACGCCGGCCGCGATGCGCATCAAGGTGGTCTTGCCGCAGCCCGAATGTCCGAGAAGACAGAGAATTTCACCCGGTGCTATCGACAGGCTCAGGTCGCGGACCGAGGTGACGCCATCATAGTCATGGGAAATATCTTCAAACACCAGGCCGGCCGCAATCGTGGCTCCGGCGGTTCCAGGCGCACCCCAGCTCAGCGTTTGGCCGCTGCCATTGGTGTGGATCGATTTATTAGGTTTCGACATCAATCTTCGGCGGGTTCTTCCGCATCATCGTCAAACAGCGAACCGTCTTCTAGAGGATCCTCGTCCTCGGTCAACGCCAAGTCGTCGTTCGGCGTCGGCACCAGGAAGGAAGCCGGAATGGCGCTGTCCAGAAGCCCCGCCCCTTTCAGCTCTTCCAGTCCCGGCAGATCCTTAACACTTTCAAGGTCGAAATGGATCAGAAACTGCTCCGTCGTTCCATATGTCACAGGCCGTCCGGGTGTGCGGCGACGGCCGCGCATCCGGATCCAGGTCGTCTCCAGAAGCACATCGAGGGTTCCCTTCGACGTCGAAACGCCCCTGATTTCCTCGATTTCCGCGCGTGTAACAGGCTGATGGTAGGCAATGATCGCCAGTGTCTCGAGCGCCGCCCGCGACAATTTCCGTTGCTCTTCGACATTCCGTTGCATCAGGTAGGCGAGATCCTCGGCCGTCCTGAAGCACCACTTGCCCGCGACCCTGACGAGATTGACGCCGCGAACGGCGTAGTTGCGCTGCAGTTCCTCAAGCACGGCCGGCACATCCGTTCCCTCCGGCACGCGCAAGGTCAGCTCCTCCAGCGACAAAGGTTCGGAGGAGGCAAACAGCAGCGCTTCAACCATGCGCATGCCCGCAAGATCGGGTGCCGGCGCTGTTTCCGGTGCGCCCCCGGGGAAATCCAGCTCCATCAAATCGGTATCAGAGGCCATCTTCCTCCTCCTTCACGATCGAGCGGATGTAGACCGGCGAAAACGGTTCGCCCTGACGGATCTCGACCTGACCTTCCCGGACCATTTCAAGGCTTGCGGAGAACGTGCTTGCGACAATGGTGGCCCAATCCTTGGTATCGTAGAGATAGTCGCGCAGATATGCATTGAGCGGAGCCCATTCGCTGACGCGTCCGACAAGCCTCGTCAGCAGTTCCCGCGCCTCCTGAAGCGACCAGACGTTCCGTTTCAGAACCCTCACGGATGTGACCGACTGGCGCTGGCGTTGCGTCGCATAGGCCGAAAGCAGATCGTAGATCGATGCGTCCCAGATGCTGCGGTGTTCTATTGACACGGTTTCCGGCACACCCCGGTGGAAGAGTTCCCTGCCCTGCCGGTTCCGGTTCATCAACCTTTCGGAGACCTCGCGCATGGCCTCCAGACGGCGAAGGCGGAAAGCAAGCGCCGCGGCCAGTTCCTCGCCGGTCGGTTCGTCTTCGTTGCGTTGCTCGGGCAACAGCAGTTTCGATTTCAGGAATGCGAGCCAGGCTGCCATGACGAGGTAATCGGCAGCAAGTTCAAGCCGCATCCGGCGAGCCTCGGCGACGAATTCGAGATACTGCTCGACCAGTTGCAGGATGGAAATACGGGCCAGGTCCACTTTCTGCGTGCGGGCAAGGCCGAGCAGGAGATCCATGGGACCTTCGAAGCCTTCGACGTCGACTACCAGCTGCGGGTCGGAAACCGCTCGTTCCTCGCTCGCGGAGACGGAGCTCAGAAGGTCGTAGGACCCGTCCCCCGAGATCTGCCTGTTTTGTTCCAACTCCGCCATGTCAGCTCCGGTTATACGCCCTGCCAGCCGGTCAACGCCTGAAACTCGCTCCAGGCCTCCCGCCGTTGAAAGCCGGGTTCCGGCGGCTTCAGTCCGCGCAAGGCGCGCTCGCTACGCCGCTTCGCCTCGCCCTGCAGGTCCGGCACCACCCTGGCGACCTCGCGCATTTCCACCATATCGCCGTTGCAATGCAGGACGATGTCGCAACCAGCCTCGACGATCTTGCGAGACCTGTCCGCGAAACTGCCTCCGAGCGCCTTCATCGAGATATCGTCGCTCATGAGGCAGCCCTCGAACCCGATTTCACCCCGGATGATCTCCTGAATCACGGCTCTGCTCTGCGTGCCTGCGGCATCCGCATCGATATCAGCGTAAACAATATGGGCAGTCATCCCCAATGACACGTCCGAAAGTGCTCTAAAGGGCCGGAAATCCACGGATTCCAGCAAGGAATAGGCTGCATCCACCCTCGGGAGCTCCAGATGGCTGTCGACCCGAGCCCGTCCGTGTCCCGGAATATGCTTGATCACCGGCAGGACGCCGCCCTCGAGAGCTCCGTCCACCATGGCCCTTCCAAGCGTTGCGACAATCTCGGGATCCGAAGAGAACGACCTGTCACCTATGGCATCGACCGTGTCCGGAAAGCGAACGTCGAGACACGGGAGGCAATCGACGGTGATCCCAATCTCGTGCAGATCGTCGGCAATCAGACGGGATCCGAGCCAGGCTGCGCGCAGAGCGGCTTCCGGGTCTGCCGGGTAAAGGTCGCCATATAGCTTTGGCGCCGGATATTTAGGCCAATGCGGCGGCTTAAGCCTTTGAACGCGCCCTCCTTCCTGATCCACCAGAACCGGCGCATCGTCACGTCCGACGACTTCGCGGAACGAAGCCGTCAGGGATCTCACCTGGTCCCTGGATTCGATGTTGCGGGCGAACAGGATCAGGCCCCACGGATCTTCCTCGCGAAAGAAGGCAATTTCGTCGGCCGAAAGGGTCAGTCCGGCGCAACCGGAAACAAAGGCTTTGGTCATGGGTCCGGCTTATCCCCCGCATTCCGAACCGTCAAGAAAGGCGGTGGCTTCTCTTGTGTCCAATTACCATTCTTGCAATCAATGGGGAGGCAATCATCGCGAGGATCAGGAGCCCACAATGCGCATGCGACTCGACATTCCCGCCGGCAGCCTTCACCGGTTTTCCCATAGGTCGGAAATCCTGGGACACAATCGGCTGGGCGACACCGCGACGCGGGAGATCGTCGTCTACGTTCCGCACGGCCAAGACGGCCGAGACCTGCCCTTGCTGGTGGATATCGTTGGCTTTACGGCCGGCGGCCCGGCGCATGTCAACTGGAAGAATTTCGGCGAAAACGTTCCCGAGCGCCTCGACCGTCTCATTCACGACGGCGAGATGCCTCCAGTCGTCGTTGCCTTTCCGGACTGCTTCACCCGTCTCGGCGGGAACCAGTATATCGACAGCACCTCCATGGGTCCCTGGGCTACCTGGCTGACCACGGAAATGCTGGAAGATGTCGAAGGCCGGTTCGGCTGCGGTGGCGCGGGCAAGCGCGGTATCTTCGGCAAGTCCTCCGGAGGCTACGGTGCGATCATTCACGCGATGAAATATCCGGACATCTGGTCGTCCGCGGCCTGTCATTCCGGCGACATGGCTTTTGAACTCTGCTACCTGCCTGAAATGCCAAACGCCCTCAGGGCGATTGCCAAGGCGGGCTCCATAGAAGCTTTCGTCACGGATTTCGAGAAGGGGCCGAAATTTCCAGGCAATGCCCTCCACGACCTGATGACGTTCGCAATGGCGGCAACCTACGATCCGGATCCGGACCCGGAGGTCTTTTGCGGAATACGCCTGCCGGTGGATATGCACACCTGCGAAATCATCGAGGAGCGCTGGAACGCGTGGCTGGATTGGGACCCCGTTCATATAGTCGATAGACATGTCGACGCCCTGAAGTCCCTGAAAGGCCTGTGGATCGAGTGCGGTGACGTGGACCAGTACAATCTGGTCTATGGCGCGCGGCGCCTGCACAGGAAGCTGGAGGCAGCGGGTGTCGAGCACGTCTACCAGGAATTCGCCGACAACCACTCTTCAGTCGACTACCGTCTCGATGAAAGCATTCCGTTTCTTGCCAAGCGTCTTAGCGCCTAAAAGCGGTCCGGTGGGGCCCTTCAGGAGGCTTGCCGGCTTCGCCCGGGCAATCTCGGCAAGGTCAGCACCGCACCACCGGCAACGATAAAGACGGCTCCGAAAGCGGCGATCGGAGCGGGTACCTCGCCCCAGGCGACGTACCCGAATATCGCCGAAAGCAGCACGGAAGCATAATAGACCGGTGCCAGGGTTGCCGCTCCCGCCCTCCGGTAGGCGGAGATGTTGAGGGATTGTCCAACGATCGCCAGGGGACCCAACCAGGAAAAAGCGAGCAGGAAATTCAAGGAGATACCCTGTTCTGCGATGATCCACAGGGCGGGGCCGGAGAGCAGGACGGCGGCAAATACATTGACATAGGCCAGGATCGTTACCGTATCTTCCCGTTGAGCGATATAGCGCATGATCAAGGACTCGCCGGCCATGAATACCGCTGCAAGCAGCGCCGCGGCGATGCCGCTTTCAACGTTTTCACCGTAACTGCCCCCCGCATCCGCCGAGCGCACGACGAGGTAGGCGCCGATGCCACATAGCGCGGCAGCAAACCAGTGCCGTCCGGTGATCACCTCCTTCAGGATCAGACCTGCCAGTGCGATGGCAATGATGCCCTTGGTCAGGCCGATTGCGGTCGCGTCGGCAAGCGGCAGCACACTGGCGGCGTAAATCGAACATCCAAGACCACCGACACCGCAAAAGGCGCGCAGCAGATGCAGCTTCCACAAAGGGCTGAACCGGCGGAGAAGCGGCACTCGCTTGCAGGCCGCCACGGAAAGGATCGTCGCCGCCCCTCCGAGAAAACGCAGCCAGACGAGTACGGCGACCGGAAGCAAACCGTCGGCAACTTTGCCTGCAGCGAATATCGGAGTGAAAGCCGTCATGCCCGCCAATGCAAGCAAAACGGCCAGGACCGTGTTTTCACTTCGGTGATAGATCGAATGAGGCGGCATAACGTGAAGTTCCCATGAACAGTCACCGTCAGGTAGCAATTCCAGAACCCGTTTTTTAGCTGCCAGATATCGATACCGGGTATGCAAATATGCATCGCATTGCCGACATTCCTGCAAAACGGTATAACTCAATTCATGAACTGGGATGACCTGAAACTTGTCGATGCAGCCGCCCGGATGCGGTCATTGTCTGGTGCGGCAAAGGCCCTCGACATCAGCCAGCCGCAATTGAGCCGCCGGCTGAAGAGCTTCGAAGACCGCATTGGTGCTCGCCTGTTCGACCGCACGCCGACGGGCCTGAAACCGACTGAAGCCGGACTGCGCCTCATTCCCCTCGCCGAAGAGATGCGCATGAAGGCCGAGGCTGCCACCCGGATTCTTCCGGACCTTGCGGGCTCCGCCCTCAAGGTTGTGAGGATTGCCGTTGACGAAGTCCGCGCGCGCGTGCTGACGGACAGGTTCTCGCAACTTGCCGGGTTGCTGGACGGCATCGAACTGGAGATCATTTCCAGCCATCGGCACGTCAACCACCAGGCTCGCTGCATAGAACTGCAGATACGCAACTGTATGCCGGAGACGGATACGCTGATCGCGCGCAAAGTCGGGGATCTGGCTTATGCGGTCTATGGGTCGAAAGACTATGTCGAGGCAATTCCGGCGGCCAGGACCGACGCGCGATACGCCGCCTGCACCTGGCTGGGTTTTGCTCCCGACGACCTGTGGTACCCGTCCCAGATGCGCTGGCTTGAAGCGCGGCTCGGTACTCCGCCCAAGCTGCGAACGAATACGGTTACGACACTCATGAACATGACGGCGACCGGCACCGGCCTGGCTCTGCTTCCGGTCTTCATGGGCGATCAGTGTCCGGATCTCGTCCGCTTGACGCCTCCCCTCGCGGAGCTGACGAATCCCGAACACGTCATCGTTCACAGGGATCTGTGCCGCGAACCCGCGGTTCGGCGCTCAATTGATGCCATCGCTCGGATCTACAAGGACATGGCCCCTCTCCTGACTGGCCGGACGGGGGAAAATGGACTTCAGGCGGCGGAATGAAAAATGGCCGGAAATTCCGGCCATTTTGGTACCTCAACCAAGATCTGGTGCGATCGTCACGGCTGACGGCGTACGAAACAATCGCCCCCCGCTCCCTTCAGATTTTCGCACAGGGAAATGGCTTCATCGCGCGAGCCGGTCGGAATGCGCGCCCGGTAGAATGTTCCCCGGTCGTCGACGTCGGCCTTGACGATAACCGCCTCCAGATTGCCCAGGATTCCCGGGAACTTGCGCTGTAGACCGGCATAGGCCGCGCTTGCGGCGTCTGCGGAGCGTTGAGAGGACACCTGCACGATGTAGGTGCCGGGAGCGATATACCCGCCAGAACCGCTCGAAGTTGCCGAAGACGAGGTTGCCGGTGCCGTCGATGCGGGAGCGCTTGCCTGTGTGGACAAGTTCAACGGTCCGTTCTGCTGTTGCGTGACCGCGGGCGCGGGCGTTGCTGCAACCGGCGCGCTGACAACACGAACCGGTGCCTCCGGCTTCTTGCGCGGCAGGACGGTGGGAACCGGCGCGGCGGGCGTGGTCTCGTCAGAATAGGCCGACGCGGCGGCTTCTTCCGCGCCCTTCAGGAGCGAAGGCTCGGATGTCGCAGGCAGACCTTGCGCCGGTGCCGCGGCCTCTGACGGAGTGGAAACCGTCGGCTCTGCGGTATTTGCCACGACGACCGGCTCGACTGTCACCGGCTTGTCCGACTCAGGCGCCGGAGTGATCGGGCTGGTATTCACGACCCTGGGAGCGGACGGCTCAGCCGCTGTCGGCGCCTTCGACGCACCATCGTCCGGGATACTGTCATCCAGACGCACAACAACAGTCCTCACCTGCCGCGGAGCGCCTGGCACTAGCTCGGCACCGTTTTCTGCGCTTGCAGGCGCAGGCGGCAATTCCGCCGGCTTGGGAGATTCGGTCGGGACGAGTTTTTCGGGACCGGCAGCGCCTGCGTTCCCGACCCGGTCGTAGATCAGCTTCGAGGACTGGCTGTTTTCGGACTTCGGCGTTTCTTCCGGATAGACCTTCAAGGGTTCTTCGAGCCCGGCGATAACCGGCGGAGGGCCGCTCGGCACCGGAACACTATCACCGTCATAAAGCAGGAAGCCGGTGGCCCCCAGGGCTGCGACGCCGAGAATACCGGCTGCGACAAAGATCCCCCGCCGCGACCTTTCCCTGGCCTTGGGAATGGCTGCTCGTTCGGAGGACGGATGCGGCGGCAGGACACCGGCACCGTTGAGCGTCGGATCACTCTCCTGCATTGCGCGGGCAACCGCATCGAGATCGTAGCCTTCCGGCGGCGGAGGTGTGTCCTCCTCATCCTGCCGCGGTACGGACACTTCGGCAGCCGGCCATGTCATGTCATCGATATCTTCCGCCGCGGCCGCTCGAACGGAAGGCTGATCAAACAGGTTGTCCTGCGCAGTCTTGCGCTCGACCGGGTCTGGAAAATCGAGATCTGCAAACAGAGCGTCAATGCCGGCAAGGTTGGTTTCGTCCTCTTCCGGCAAAGATTTCGAAGATCCGCCCTTTTCCTCGGCAGTCGGCACGAGCGCAGCCAGAAAATCGTTTTCGTCAATTTCCGGCCGACGCGGTTCACGCACCACGGGTTTTACTTCGGGCTTTTCGGCAGCAAACCGGTTACCCGTGTGCTGCAAGGCTGGCTCGTGCCGTTCAGGAGTGGAGCGTTCCGACGGGTAGGAACGTTCTTGCGCCGCGGGCCCATGGTACGGAATTGACCCGAACCTTTCGGAAACTGAATGCAGATCGTTCCCGCCAGACTCCGGCTGCGGATCATGCCCGGTTGCCGAATATCCTGCCCCGGGTCCCGGGTACGATGCCACGGTTTCCTCTGCGGTCGGCTCGGTTTCCGTTGCTGCGTAGCCGGCAGGTTGCGCAACCGAGCTCACATCCACCGATTGCCGCAGGGCACCGATCAGCTCATCTTCGAATTCAGCGGTCAGGTCATGCTCAAGTCTGTCGGACACGGACGGTTCCGGCGCGACCGCCGGTTCCTCGGTATAGTCGAAGCGTGAAAGGGGAGATGGAACTTCCACGGCAGGATAGTCGGCCGGTGCAGCCGGTTTCTGTTCCCGGTTCAGGGAAAAGCCGATTGATCCGGAAAGGCCTGCGTGGCCTGAACGTTCGGGAGCGGTTGTTTCCCTTGGGGGAGCCGCCGAGACCGGCGCGGGCCTTGAGGAGACATTGACCCTGATCGTGGGCTTTTCGACGCTCCGGGCGGGCTCCGTCGTCGCCGGTTCGGCCCGGACAGGTTCCGGGACAACGGGTTCCGGCGCCGAATGAACGTTTTGAATGTCCTGTACCGGGGCGGGACTCCTGAAGGACGGCTCCACACGTGCGGGTGACGGATCACGCGCAAAATCGTCGAGGCCAGCAAAATAATCGGTCGTTTCGACGCGGCCGCTGCTCACATTCGCCCCCAGTTGCTTGTTCTTATGGACGATCCGGGCAAGTTCGACCAAGGGATCCTCGACAACCGGACGGTCTGCGCCAGGATCTGCCGCGGGCGAATACATGTCAGTTCGCTTTGTCTCGTGATCTTCAGACATGAGCCTTACGAAAACCGGTCCCGTTCAGCCACGTTGAAATCGAAAACTCGTCAAACGTGGCATTGATAAAAATCTAGCGCATTTCCTCAGGAGCATTCACACCCAGAATCGCCAGACCCGAAGCAAGCACCAAAGATATTGCACGAACCAATGCAAGACGTGCCAGGGTTAATTTCAGGTTACCAGCATGAATAAAGCGTAAATGCGGCATTTCCTTGCCTCGGTTCCAATGACCGTGCAAAGAACTCGCCAGCTCATGAAGATAAAAGGCGATTCTGTGCGGTTCATGTGTTTCCGCCGCAGCTTCCACCACTTTTGGCCATTCCGCCATTTTGGCGATGAGATCCAGTTCGCCGGAATCGTCGAGCAGGGTGAAATCGGCATCCGCCAGCTCGGTGTCGCCGAAGGCTGAACCCGGAAGTTCCTGACCCGCCTGCCTCAGAACCGAGCAGCAGCGCGCGTGGCCGTACTGGACATAGAAGACGGGATTGTCCTTGGACTGTTCCGTGACCTTCTTGAAATCGAAGTCCAGCGGCGCATCGTTCTTGCGGAAGAGCATCATGAAGCGGACCGGATCCGGGCCCACTTCGTCGACGACGTCGCGCAGCAACTCCAGCGTCTCGGCGAGCGGGAGGCCGACGACGTTGGTGACGCTGCCGTCGACCCCGGCCACGAGCGCCGCGCCGGCGCCCGCCCGCGCCGCCTTCCTGGCCGACCTCGCCGCCCTCGGCGACTGGCCCGCGCAGCCGCGCCTGGCCGCAGTGATCAACGGCAGCGGCACCGGCCTCGACCAGGGTTTCGCGCCGGGCGCCCAGGTCATCCTCTGGGAGTACTCGAGCCTGCTGGTGGACATCGTGGGCAACGTGTGGGCCCTGCCCGACCAGAACGGCGCCGTCATCTTCGACGGACTCAT
>JBNKGB010000131.1:0-10248 GCA_050289605.1 Roseibium sp.
CGAATAGCTTTTTACGCCCCGTTGAAACCGCCCGACCATCCGGTTCCTTCGGGCGACCGGCAGGTGGCCGACCTGTTCGTCAAGGCCCTCAGGCTCGCCGGTCATGAGGTCGAACTTGCGTCCCGGTTCCGAAGCTACGATTCGGGCAATGTTGCAAGGCAGGAAAGGATCGCCTTTGTCGGCCGGCGGCTTGCGACCCGATGGCTTGCTTGTAATCGCAAAGACCCACCCGACTTGTGGTTCACCTATCACCTCTATCACAAGGCGCCGGACTGGATCGGCCCGGCGCTCGCCGACCGGTTCGACCTTCCTTATGCGATTGTCGAGGCCAGCCGCGCACCGAAACGGCGGACGGGCGACTGGGCGCTTGGCTTTGCAGCCGCCGACGCCGCGCTTGCCCGGGCGGATGCCGTCGCGGCGCTTCACAATGCGGATGCCGAATGCCTGAGCGCCGTGGTCCCGCAGGAACGCCTGTCGGTGCTTCTGCCGTTCCTCGACACCGCCCTCTTCGAAGCGGCCGCCTCCCGCTCAAATCCCGCTGCGTCGGTGCCGCTGAAACTGCTGGCGGTCGGCATGATGCGCGACGGTGACAAGACCCGGTCCTTCGAGGTGCTGGCGGCGTCCCTGAAGCTGCTGGCGGATCTCCCCTGGCATCTTACCCTCATCGGCGACGGCCCGAACAGGGATCATGTCCTGTCGCTGTTTCCACCCGACCGGATCACCTGGCTCGGGGCTCTGGAGCCCGCCGCGCTGCCGGAACACTATGCCGCCCACGATCTCCTCCTCTGGCCGGCGATCCGGGAAGCCTTCGGCCTCGTCTTCCTGGAAGCCCAGGCGGCCGGAACCGGCGTCATTGCCGGGGACACCTTCGGCGTGCCGGATATCGTCCGGGACGGGGAAACCGGCTTGCTCGCCCCGGAAGGCGACGCGGCCGCCTTTGCGGAAAAGGTTCGGCGGGTTCTGGAAGATCCCCCGCTGGCGGACCGGATGGGCCGGGCAGCAAGACATCATGTTGCCCGCCATCACAGCCTGACGGCGGGCGCGGAACGTCTGGACGACCTGCTGCGAAAGGCCATCCGGAACCACGACAGCGGCAAGGAGCGATAGGGCATGAGCTTCAAGGCCTTCATCCACGTGCAGCATCTCCTCGGCACCGGCCATGTCGTCCGGGCGACCGGGATCGGCAAGGCCCTGGCCGCGGAAGGGGTGGAAGTCACCCTTGCCAGCGGCAACCGGATCCCGCCGACGCTGGACACGGGAGCGCTTGAAATCGTCGAGCTCCCGGCCTGCAAAAGCCCGGACGCGGCCTTCAAGCGCCTCGTGACTTTGGACAATGAAGATATTGATGATGCTTGGAAAATCGCCCGCGTTGAGAAAACGATTCAAGCTTTTGAGGCAAAGGATTACGACCTGCTGCTGACGGAGACCTATCCCTTCGGCCGCCGCCAGCTCGATTTCGAAATGACGCCGCTGCTGGAAGCGGCCCATGGCCGCCGGTCGCCGCCCCTGATCGCCACCTCCATCCGCGACATTCTGGTGCGCAAGAAGGAGCTCTGGAAGGAAGAATGGATGGCGTCCCAGGCGCTCCGGTACTACGATCGCATCCTCATCCATTCCGACCCGGATTTCGTCCGGCTCGGCGACAGTTTTCCCTTCGCGGACCGGGTGGACCACCTGGTTCGCTACACCGGCTATGTCGGCGGGGACGCGCGTCCGCCGGCGGTTGGCACCGACGGCGAGGACGAGGTGATCATTTCCTGCGGCGGCGGTGCGGTTGCCGAGAACCTGCTGTCGGCGGCTCTTGAAGCCCACCCCCTCTCCCGCCGTGCCGAAGACGCCACCTGGCGCATCCTGATCGGCCACGACATATCCGACGAAGCCTTTGCCATCTATCGGCGGAGCGCGGCCGACGGCGTGATCGTGGAGCGCGCCCGGCGGGATTTCCCGGAGCTTTTGAAGCGCGCGCGCCTCTCCGTCAGCCAGGCCGGCTACAACACCGTGCTCGATATCCTGATTGCCGGCGTTCCGGCGGTCTTCGTGCCCTTCGCGCAGGTCAACGAGACCGAACAGGGGCAGCGCGCCGAAGCCCTCGCGGCCCATGGCCGGGCGGTGGTTACGGCGGAAAAAGGGCTGACGCCTGAACGGTTGGCAGCCGCCATCGACGATGCCCTTGCCCTGCCGCGCAGCCATCACCAAGTGCTGCTCGGCGGCGCGAAGCGAAGCGCGGACATTCTTATCAAGGATCTGGAAGAGCGTAGCGCATGAGTGCAGACCTGAAGTGTTTCAAGGAGGACCTGACCGCGCATCTCGACTGGTTCGCGGAGCGTGGCCGCAAGGTAAGGTTCTGGTGGCGCGACGACGATGCCGTCGAACCGACCCCGGCGCTCGAACGCATGCTGGAGATCGCCAACCGGCACCGGGTCGACCTTGCTCTGGCCGTCATTCCGAAGGACGCGACCGAGGCACTTGCGGAGCGGCTGGAACAGGAGAAACACGCATTTGTCCTGCAGCATGGCTGGCAGCACAGGAACTTCCAGCGCAAGGACCTCGGCGAGAAGGCTGCCGAACTCGGCTCACGGCGCGATCCGGACGAGCTTATGGCAGAGCTGCGCGAGGGAAAGGCGCGGCTGGAAGCGCTCTTCGGCGACAAGTTCATTCCGGCCATGGTGCCGCCGTGGAACCGGATCGACCCGGAGATTTCGCGCCGCCTGCCGGGCATCGGGGTCTCCGGCCTTTCCACCTTCACCTGGCACAATTTCCCCCGCGCCCACCAGGTCCAGTCGCATGTCGACATCCTGAAATGGAAGAAGCAGATCCGATTCATCGGCTGGGAAAGCGCCCGCCTGCGCTTCGACCTGCAGCTGACCCGCCGACGCAACACCGGCGGCGAACCGCTTGGCCTCCTGACCCACCACCTTGCCCATGACGAGAGCAGTTTCGAGTTCCTGGAAGAGTTTTTTGCGATTGCCGCCCATCACGAGGGCGCGGCTTGGCCGGACGTAAAGACCTTGTTTGCCTGAATGTCGCCTGCGCAGGAAAACGCAGTCCCGCCTCTCTCAAGGAGACGATATGAAAGACACCCTCTATCTGCTCGCCCCCGGCTTCGAGGACCCGGCCCATCCGGGCAAGACCTTCTATTGCTGGCACTGCGCCCTGATGGAAGGCGTGCTGGCGTCCTTTCCCGAACTGGCCGCCAGGCTGGAAGTCAGGCGTATTCCCTGGCCACGCCCCCGGCAGGACGTCGTCCGGTTGCTCGGCGAGGAAAACCAGAGCCTGCCGGTGCTGGTGCTGGCCGAAGGCGGCTTCCTCAACGACAAGGACGCGATCCTGACGGCCTTGAGCGAGCGGCACGGCTTTCCCCATCCGCATCCCTGAATCGTTGGTTTTTTTAGCGCTACCGCCTCGTCGTCCAGGGTTGGCGCAGCCGGGACCTGGACCCGGTACTCCGCAGCGCCGCGGTCAAGCCAGCACCTTCAGCGAATACCTGATCCCGGCTCACCGCTTCGCTTCCGCCTTGATGACAAGACAGTCGCGTTTCAGGGACTATTCCGCCGCCACCTGGTCCTCTCGCATGGCAGAGGCGAACTCGCGGCGCAGGAGCGTCAGCTTCGGGTCGATATAGGCCTTGCAGAACGGCCGTTCAGGTCCCTTGGCGTAATAGTTGCGGAACTGCTCGTCGGAGGCCTTGAACCCGGCGAGCCGCAGCACCCTGGTGACCAGGGGCTCCTCAAAACCGTGCTGCAATTTTCGCAGGATGCGGCCGACCTTCACCGCCGTTCCAGCGTCATAGACATAGACCGCACTGCGGTACTTGCCGCGCATCTTGTGGTGCGAGGTGCTGGAGTGGGTGCGCAGGTGGATTTCGATCAGGGCTTCCAGTGGCAGCGCCGCCGGATCGAAGGTGACGATCACGGCTTCGGACCACGCAACTTCCGGCGGGTCGGAGCAGATGAACCCCTGCTCGACCTTCGAGATCCCTGCGATTGCCTGGAAAACGGCTTCGGTGCACCAGTGGCATCCGCCGCCCAGCCCGATCTTCACCATCGCCTCCGAAGTCACGCCATGCCTCCGCTCAGTGTGCCGGTCGTTTGATCGTTTGGAAAACGCCTTGGCGGAGATTCCCCCAAGGGAGATTCATCCGGATTGTCCGCCCCGGATCAGTCGGTTCGCCAGTCCGCCAGTTCCAGATGACCAGCAGGGGTCCCATGGTCAAGCCGGGTGACGGCGAACGCCGGCCAATGTGAAGAGAGTTGATAGCGCTCAGGCGAGATAGTCCGAAGCGCTCTCACCTGTCTCCATCTACCGGCTACGCCGCACTTTTCTTCTGGTGCGCCTTTGGGTTGGCGGCGAAGTCGATGGCGGCCTTCAGAATCTCCATGTTGCCTATCTGGTTGGAGAGGATCAGGATCAAACGCGCGTTCATGCGGTTTGCCTCTTCATCACTCATGAAGCGCTGGCTGGAGACCAGATATTCATAGAAACCATCCGGATCGGTCAGGTTCCGTCCCAGGTCCAAATACATTGCTCACGCGCCTCCGATCGCCGTTTTCAAGGCGGCTTCCACCTTGTTGTCGTTGAAATAGCGCCAGCGTGCGGCGACATGCTGGTCCGGGCGGATGAGGTAGTTTGTCCCCGGTTCGCCGTTGTAACGCTCTGCCAGTTTGCCTTCCCTGTCTTTCAGATCCTTGCCTACCCGCAGGATACGTGCCTTGACGTTGCCGGCCGCGACGTCCCGCGCCTCCTCGTCGCCGAAGACAAGCAGCGTAAAGCCTTCGCCGATCTGATCGAGGAACCAGGCGTCCTCCCCGTTCACCTCGACCGGCGCATCGGAGCAGCATGTGCCGGGCTTCATATCCCCGCCGAAGTTCGAGTCATCCTCCGTGTTCAACGAACTCTCGAGATAGGGCGTGGGTGCCGACAGGCGGCCGGAATTCACCAGCGGCTTGGCAAAATCGCAGACTTCGGCCAGTTCCAGGACGGCATCGCGGAACCGGCGCGAGGCTTCGCTTTTCGGCGTGATGAAGTCGGTGGTGCGCGTCGAGTTCAGGATATTGTCATCCGCTGCAAAGGCACGTTCCTCGTGGTAGCTGTCGAGCAGGCTTTCAGACGCATCACCGTCCAGAACCAGCTTCAGCTTCCAGCCCAGATTGTCGACATCCTGGATGCCTGTGTTGGCTCCGCGCGCCCCGAACGGAGAGACCTCATGGGCGGCATCGCCGGCAAAGAGAACGTGGCCATAGCGGAAATTGTCGATCCGCCGGCACGCGAACTGATAGACGGACGCCCATTCCAGTTCAAATTCCCTGTCTTCGCCCAACATGGCCTTGACCCGGGGGATAATGTTCTCCGGCTTTATCTCTTTTTCCGGATCCGCCTCCCAGCCAAGCTGGAAATCGAGACGCCAGACATCGTCGCATTGTTTGTGCAGAAGGGCCGATTGGCCGCGGTGGAAGGGCGGATCAAACCAGAACCAGCGCTCGGTCGGGAAATTCGCTTTCATAATGATATCGGCGATCAGGAAACGATCCTGGAAGAACTGGCCGGAAAAGCCTGCTCCGACCATCTTGCGCGTGTCGGAATTGGCCCCGTCGCAGGCCACCACCCAGTCGGCTTCCATCTTGAAGATCCCGTCCGGCGTTTCGACCGTCATCATGACGACGTCGTCTTCCTGTTTCAGATTGATGAGCTTGTGTTTCCAGCGCAGGTCGATGAGGTTCGATTTTCCGCATTCATCGACCATGAATTCTTCCAGATAGTATTGCTGGAGATTGATGAAGGCGGGATTCTTGTGGCCGCCCTCCGGCAGGAGATCGAACGTATAGGCAAGATCGTCGCGGAAGAAGACCTTGCCGATTCTCCATTCAACGCCCTTGTCGAGCATGCGCGAGACAAAGCCGAGCCTGTCCCATATTTCGAGCGGCCGCTTGGCGTAGCAAACGGCACGTGAACCGAGGGAAACGGTGTTGTTGTCGTCAAGGACGACCGTCGGGATGCCCCGATGGGCAAACTCAAGAGCGGCCGTCAACCCAACCGGGCCGGCCCCGATCACCACCACCGGATGCCGATGGTGCTTTCCCGTCCGCTGCTCCTCCGACTGCCGGTAGCGGAACTCCGGATATTGATAGGTTTGAAACATCAGGCCGTCCTCCTAGATCCGCCAGTTCTGCTTCAATTGAGAGGCAGTTGCCGCAGTTGATGCATTCGTCGCGCTCGCACATCGGTAAGACCCTTCGATTAGTTGCAACTGCAACTATATCTCCAAATCAAAAACTTGCCATGATCCAGATCAATAGGTTTTTGATGCAACCAATTCTGCAAACCGCAGCTCGGACAGTCTCCGAGAACCGCTACCTGGAACGCCTTGAAGACGGGTGGGGTGAAGCCGGCTGTACTTCAGGAGATCTGAACAGACGTTTGCAGGGGGCGCGGCTTCACGCGGTTCGTTTGATTTGACAGGTCACTGTCCGCGTTCTCATATGTGCTCCTACCTAATATGGGGTCTCCATGTCACACGACCAGACTCACAATCACGATCACGATCACGATCATTCGGAACTCAGCGACATCGAGCTGCGCGTCCGGGCGCTCGAGACGCTGCTGACGGAAAAAGGCTACATCGATCCGCCCGCGCTGGACGAGCTGATCGATACCTATGAGACGAAGATCGGCCCGAAGAACGGGGCAAGGGTCGTGGCCCGGGCCTGGGCCGATCCGGCTTTCCGCGACCGTCTCATGAGCGATGCCACGGCGGCGATTGCCGAGTTCGGTTTCACCGGACGCCAGGGCGAGCACATGGTGGCGGTCGAGAACACGCCCGGCACCCACAACATGGTCGTCTGCACCCTGTGCTCCTGCTATCCGTGGACGGTACTGGGCCTGCCGCCGGTCTGGTACAAATCCGCGCCCTACCGTTCCCGCGCCGTGCGCGATCCGCGCGGCGTGCTTGCGGAATTCGGCGTGACGCTCCCGGAAGGCAAGGAAATCCGCGTCTGGGATTCGACCGCGGAAGTCCGCTACCTGGTGATCCCCGAGCGCCCGGCGGGAACCGAGGGCTGGAGCGAGGAAAAGCTCGCCGAACTCGTCACCCGTAACAGCATGATCGGCACCGGCCTTGCGCTTTCCCCGTCCGAACTGGAGAGCGCGGCATGAACGGGGCACAGGATCTCGGCGGCCAGATGGGCTTCGGTCCCATCGAGCTGGAAGAAAACGAGCCGAATTTCCATGCCAAATGGGAAGAGCGCGCATTCGCGGTGACGCTCGCCATGGGGGCGACCGGTTCCTGGACGCTGGACGCCTCGCGCCATGCCCGCGAAACGCTGCCGCCTGCCGTCTACCTCTCCTCCAGCTATTACGAGATCTGGACCAGAGGCCTGGAAAAACTGGTGCTTGCCGCAGGTCTGGTGAGCGAGGAGGAATTGAAGTCCGGAAGGTCGCTCGGCCCTTCCAGGCCGATCAAACGCGTGCTGAAGGCCGAAGAGGTCGCCACCACCCTTGCAAAGGGTGGCCCGGTGGACAGGCCCGAGGAAAAACCGGCACGCTTTGCGGCAGGCGACCGGGTCCGCACAAAACGCATGCATCCGGAAACGCACACCCGCCTGCCCCGCTACGCACGGGACGTGGAAGGGGTGATCGAGGCCGTTCACGGCGTCCATGTCTTCCCGGACACCAACGCCCATGGCCAGGGTGAACAGCCGACCTGGCTCTATGGCGTCCTCTTCAAGGGCACGGATATCTGGGGACCCGACGGCGACCCGGACCTCACCCTTCGCATCGATCTCTGGGAGCCCTATCTTGACCCTGCCTGACCACGTGAAATCGACGCCGCGCCTGC
This sequence comes from Roseibium sp., assembly GCA_050289605.1. GTDB lineage: Bacteria > Pseudomonadota > Alphaproteobacteria > Rhizobiales > Stappiaceae > Roseibium. Next base: position 7,832 of record JBNKGB010000131.1, read on the forward strand.
CGCTGGACGCGGAGGGCGGACCGGTCTTCGGCGCGCCCTGGGAGGCGAAGGTCTTTGCCATGACACTTCAGGCCCATCAGGCAGGCGTCTTCAGCTGGAGCGAATGGGCCGAGGCCCTGGGCGCGGAACTCGCAAAGGACGGCGACGGCAGCGAGGAAACGCCCGGCTATTACGATCATTGGCTGGAAGCCTTCGAAAAACTGCTGGCGGCCAAGGGCGTCGCGGAACCGGGCCAGCTGGTGGGCCTTCAAGCCGCCTGGGACGCGGCCGCGCACGCGACGCCTCACGGACAGCCCATCGTGCTTGAGCGACGCTGAGCGAGGCGATGCACCTCAAGGTTCCGCCACCCATCGTCCTCGGCATCTGTCTCGTTCTCACCTATTTCGGCGGACGGGCATTTCCTGCCCTGAGCGTGAGCTTTCCGGGACAGTCGTTGCTTGCCGTCATTCTTTTGATCGCGGGGCTGGCAATGGGCGGACACGCGCTGTTCTGCTTCTTCAGAGCGAAGACCACCTTCAACCCGTTGAGGCCCGACAAGGCCCAATCCCTGGTAACGGACGGTCTTTACCGGATTACCCGCAATCCCATGTATCTCGCCGATTTGTTGCTGCTGTTCGCCTATGCGGCCTATTCCGGCACGCTGACCGTTGTCGTCGTGGCGCCGCTCTTCGTCTGGTACCTGAACGAGTTCCAGATCAAGCCCGAGGAAGACCAGCTGACACGAATATTCGGCAAGGAGTATCTGGACTACAGGTCCCGGGTCCGCCGCTGGATCTGAGCTGACCGTCGCACGCGCGCCTCACCTGCCGAGATAAAAGCTGCTGTTGGCCTTGAAGGCATCCGCCGCGAATTTCATGAAGGAGCGGATACGGGCGACGTTTTTCAGGTCCGGATGGGTCAGGATCCAGATGTCGAAATAGCGGACCGGCTCCGCCCCAGGCAGGCGGACCAGCTCGGCGTGGGAATCGCCCAGGAAGCAGGGCAGCCGGCCGATGCCCATTCCGGCCCGGATCGCGGCATACATGGCGATCATGTCGTCAGTAACCGTCGAGACCTCGGCGTTCGGAAACCGCTCCCGGATGGCTTTCGGCGGATTTGCCCCCCACCACTTGAAGGCCACGAACTTGACGGGTTTCGCGCTCACGCTTTCGTTCAGCGCATCCAGGTTCTGCCTCAGATAATCCCTCGACACGTAAAAGCACCGGTTCTGTCCGGTGGCAAGACGGCCAAACAGGCTCTCGTCTGGTTTGTCGGTAACGCGGACAGCGATGTCTGCCTCGCGCCGGTGCAGGCTGAGCACCTCGTTAGCGGCGTTCATCGTAACGTCGATGCGTGGATGACGTTCCTTGAAGCGGGCAACGATCTCGGCAAGCTGGGCCTGAAAGATCAGCTGGGCGGCGGTCACCCGGAGCGGCCCCTCCAGGCCCGCGTCCTGCGCCAGGATTCGGGTATCGAGCGCCAGCACCTCCGCCTCCACACGCCGCGCGGCCGCCACCGCCTCCTGCCCCGCCGAAGTTGCCGTGAAGCCTTCCGGCAAGCGGTCGAACAGGCGCGTGCCCATGCGCTCCTCCAGCGCCGACAGGCGGCGCGAGACCGTGGAGTGCGTTACCCCGAGGCTCCTGGCCGCCTTGGCGAGGCTGCCCGCGTTGGAAACGGCGAGCACGAATTTCAAGTCATCCCAATTGTCCATAGCCTGTGCATATTTGCACATCCCGGTTTCGGAATTGAAGAATTTTTCGCAAGCAATCTTTTGGCTAGCATTTCAGCATCTCAGAAGAAGGAGAATTCGAGATGTCCGTCCAAGCCCTTGCCATGATCACCGTCACCGACAGGGAAAGCCTCGGTGCCTACCGGGAAAAAGCCGCCGAAGCGCTCGCCCGGCACGGCGGCAGCGTCATTGCCGCGGATCCCGAGCCGCTAGTGCTGGAAGCCGCCATCGACACACCGGACATGGTTGCGCTGCTGTCTTTTCCGGATGCGGAGGCCGCCAAAGCCTGGCGTGAAGACCCGGGCCTCACTGAGGTCCACGCCCTCCGGAACAAGGGCGGCAAGTCCACGATCGTGGTGTTGCCGGGTTGATTATCCGCAGCAAGCAAGACGAGAGCGTTCGGGCTGGCAGGCCCGTTCGCGCTTTTCTTGGGCACCGCTCACAAGGCTTGTCATCCCTGCGAAGGCAGGGATCCAGTAACCCACTGATTTAATGGGAATTTCAAATAACCAGCCACTTGGAATACTGGATCCCGGTCTTGACGCAAAGCGTCAAACCGGGATGACAAAATATCGACTTTATTCCTGTGATCCGAACGCATGCACCGGCGACCAACCACCAATCTGAAGTTGATATCCAGCAGTGTATTCAATAGGCTCGAACTCAGTTATGGCGGTAACCATTGTTCATCGTCGAGAGATGCTTACAG
>JBNKGB010000132.1:0-10187 GCA_050289605.1 Roseibium sp.
GTCACCGGCGTGAAATGCGCCCGCGTCGACGAAAAGCGCCGCCCGATCGAGGGCACGGAATTCATCCTCCGCGCGGACCTCGTGCTCGCCGCCATCGGCTTCTCCGGGCCGCTGCTCGACACCTTCGTTGCGCAAGTCGGCGACAAGCTGGAGCTGGACGGACGCACCAATGTGAAGGCCAACACGGACGACTACAAGACCAGCATGGACAAGGTCTTTGCCGCCGGCGACGTGCGCAAGGGCCAGTCGCTTGTCGTCTGGGCGATCCGCGAAGGCCGTCAGGCCGCCCGCTCCGTCGACTTGTTCCTGACAGGTTCCTCGAACCTGCCGCGCTGACCGGTCAGGCCTCCGACATGCAAAACCCCGCCTGATGAAAGCCGGCGGGGTTTTTCGTTTTTGCCTGTCTCTTTCAGGACCCGCTGGGCGATACCGCCGCGCTTTCCGGCTCCAGCGCGGAAGCGCCTTCAACCGCCATTTTCGGATCATCCACCCGTCCCGGTATCGGCTCCAGCGGCTCGCCCTCGACGAAGAACCGGTAGGCGGTGCTGCCCGGAGTGACGGTCTTGTCGTCTTCGCCGCCCAGCAACAGCGTTTCGGGCGACGTGGTTCGGCCGGTCAGGACGATGAAGTTCGGATCGTCCTCGACGCCTTCAAAGGCCAGGCCCCCGTAGCCGCCGAGCAGACGTGACAATTCGCGTTCGACGAAAAATGCGACTTTTCTGTAACCCGCCCAGGTAAACCCGATGCGGTTGTCCGTGCGAAGCCGGGTGTTCTTGCCGTCGACGTCCGGACCAAATGACGAGTAGCTGCCGTCCTCGGCAAGGAAAATATCCCAGATATCGACATAACGGACCCGCCTGTCCTCGGCGGCGCCCCGGAAAATCGAATTGAGCTGGATGAAATCGCCGTTGACGAGTTCGTCATAGGTCGGCGGCAACCCGGCCCAGACGATCGGCTTTTTCTCCTGCCGGACAGCCCGGACAAGCGCCTCGACCTTTTTCTTGTAGCTGGCGAGCCACTCGGGCGTCATGAATTCGATCGGCGGGTCGCCCGGAAAGGGCTTGCCCATGTCCCTGCGCCCCATCATGACGACGACTGCCTTCACGTCGGCCCCGCGAATTCTGGACAGCACCATGGCGGTCCAGTCAGGGTCCTCGTCGCCGGCAAATCCGGCCAGGTCTTCGGTGATCGCCTCGACCCGGATCTGCGGCTTGTCCGCCAGGGTGAACCTGAGGCCGTCCGCGACCCCCCGGGCCATGCGGTCGCCCACCACCAGGATCAGGCCCGCGTTCGGATCCTTTTCCACGATCTCGAATTTGGGCGGCGCACCGGCCGGCCGGCTCGCGCGCGGTTTTTGCTGTTGCAGTTGCGGCTGCTGGCCCCTGTTGCGCTTCTGGCGCTCGCCCCCGCCGAACAGTCGTTGCAGCGGAGCAAAGGGGTTGAAGCCCCTCAGAAGCCCGTTCTGAGCGACGACGATTTTCGTATCCTGAGCGGACTGCGCCGCCGCGCCATGAAGGTCCAGGGCGAAAAGAAGCACGAGACACACGGTCGCAAACCGCAGGAGCGCTCCTGCGGCTGCTTTCTCACCCGTCTGTTTGGATTTCACCGTCAATTCCGGCTCCCGGTCGCCCTGCCCCGCGAGGATAGTCTAGCCGTCCAGTTTCAGGCGTGCCAGCAAAACCACCGAAGCATAGCCGTCCGGGATAAGACCGCGGGAGCGCTGGTAGGCGCGGATACCGCTACGGGTTGCGGGGCCGATGTTTCCGTCGGCCTCACCGACGGAAAAGCCGTGCCGGTTGAGAAGGGCCTGGAGTTCGGCGGTTTCCGTCCGGCTGAGCGGCAGGTTCTCGCGCGACCAGTCGCCCTCCAGCGGACCGCCGCCGATGATCCTGTCCGCCAGATGCCCCACGCCCAGAGCGTAGGCGGTGGCGTTGTTGTAGCGCTTGATCACGTAGAAATTGCGCAGCATCAGGAAGGCCGGTCCGCTCGCGCCTGCCGGAAGCACCAGGATGGCCTTGTCGGACTGCCGGGGAAAGGCCTTGCCGTTCGACCGCTTGATCCCGTGCTTGTTCCATTCGCCAAGCGTCATGGTCTTGTCGCCGTCGGCGAGATGATAGTCGAAGCCCTTGGGAAGCCTGACCTCGTAGCCCCAGGTCTTTCCGGTTTGCCAGCCGTGCTTCTGAAGATAGGCGGCCGTCGAGGCGAGCGCATCGGGAATGGAGGTCCAGATATCCCGCCGGCCGTCGCCGTCATAATCGGCCGCATAGGCTTGCCAACTGGACGGCATGAACTGCGTATGTCCCATGGCACCCGCCCAGGAGCCTTCCATGTCCTTGAAGCGGACGTGCCCGGCCTGGACGATGCCCAGCGCCGTCACGAGTTCCTTTTCCCAGAAACTCGTACGGCGCGGTGCGGCATAAGCGAGCGTCGCCAGCGCCTGGATGACGTTGTGGCGGCCCATGTAACCGCCGAAATTGGTCTCCATGCCCCAGATCGCGAGGACTGCCTCGCGGTCGACGCCATAGCGGGTCTCGATATTTGCCAGGACCGGTCCGTATTCCTTGAGCATCTGGCGGCCCTTGTCGACCCGGTCGTCAGACACGGCGCTGTCGAGATATTCCCAGATGGGCTTGACGAACTCCGACTGCTTGCTCATCAGCCGCAGTGTATCCTCGTCGGGCTGCATGCCGGAGAAGACGGAATTGTAGGTCGAGCGCGAAATTCCGGCGGCCTGCGCCTTCGGCCAGAACGCCGACACGAATCGGTCAAAGCCGGGGTCGGCGTGCGCAGGCAAGGTTGCCATCGCCAGGCCACCAGCCAGCGTCATCGCGGCAAAACAGCGCGAAAGCCCGGATTTCAGAGGAATTTCGGCAAGCATCGAAACCTTCAGAACGGCAGAACGACACACAAATCTCTGCATGCGGGCCTCCTTAGCCCCGTATCCGAGTTTACATCTGCCCCCGTACCATCTTTGGCCGTTTTTTGGTTACCGTCCCGTTAATGCCGGAATCTGAGGCCGGCTTCAATAGCGTTTTCCGTATAGTCGCTGTCTTGCTGCGAGCTGTCAAAACGTCGATGCGTGTAATTGGCGGTCAGCGCAATGTTGCGCGTCAGCGCGAACGTCGCGCCCCCAAAGCCCGTCAGCGTGCGCTCCTCGATGGAGACACCCTGGTAGGTTCGGTAGCTGAATCCGACACCGGCTTCCGCGACGAGGCGCTCGCTGAAACCGTGGGCAAGTCGCAGGTCCCCGGAATAGATGATCGAGCCGCTGGCGCCGTCGATGTCCGTGGCGGAGAAATTCGTTCCGACGCCGGCGGTGACGGTGGTCAGCCGGGTGGGCGACCAGACCAGCGAGCCGTCAACGACGAGGCCCGCCAGATTGTCCAGCCGGCTGTCCTCGATCTGCTCGACCCGCCAGCCCGCGCCAAGCTCGCCGGAGATCTTGGGCCCGGATGCGATCGTCACGCCGCCCTTGACCTCATAGCCGTTGGCGTCGCGTTTTTCGCACAGGGCGTCGCTGCAGGTCTGATCGTAGCGCCGCAGCAGGAGCGAACCGACGACAAAGGGCGACAGCACGCCACCGGCGTTGCCGTCGAGGCGCAGGCTTGTCGAATAAAGCGTGTTGTCCCGGCCGCTTTCGCTGCCGCCGTCGGAGGTGTAGACGCTGCGGTCAACATCTGCGGCGGCGGTCACCGCCACGAGACCCACCTTTCTGCTGGCGCTCACGCCACCGGAAAGCTGCTGGATATTGTCCGTGGTACCCGCCGCGTTTTCCGCGTTGCCGTCCTCCTCGCGGGAATAGGTATAGGCAAGATCGGTGGTGACCTGGGTCGCCTCGCTGATGTCTAGACGCAGGCGGGCCACCGCCGCGACGGATCCATCGTCGTCGTCGGAGTTTTCCGGGTAACCCGTGTAGGAGCCGCGCAGGGAAGCATCGAACTGGTGGCGCGACCAATCCGAAGTCAACGAAATATCGGGAGAAATCCGGTAGAACCCGCCCGAAGTACCACCCGCAGCCCCGGCGGTGTTGTCGGTCCAGCCCGTCGACGTCGTCAGCTGTGGCGTCAGGGTAAAGGAGCCGAGCCTCATTCCCTCGGGCGCATCAAAGGTGGTGTCGCCTCCGAAGACGCTGGTGTCGATGCCATTGCCCTGCAGCGGCACGGCCCTGCGGACCCCGGCGATCCGGTCCGAGAAAGGCCTCACGGGCTGCACCGGACCGTTTATGCCGAGACCTGTCGAGCCGGTTTCGGCTTCCGCCGCGTTGAGCATGTGCACGGTGGCCTGCGTCGGGTTGCGACGGTCCTGCCCGTCCGTCTGGTCGGCGGCAGCTGCGGCGTCCCCGGTTTCCTGCGGGTCACCGGTTCCGCGCAAATCGGACAGGGCCGTCTGCGCGGCCGCAGGGACGGCCTGCAGCGCGGCAAAGCAGAGAATCGGAAGCAGGATGCGGCGCATCGATATGGGTAACCGGTCAATTTCGTGATCGGCTCCAACCTGCCGAAGGATGGTTAACGCATCGTTTCTTTTTTGCAAATTGACATGCAACGCGCACGTCCATGCATTTAATGCATTTAAACGCTCCGCGGTCCTTGAACCGGCGCGCGGAGTAGCCTAGGTCCTTCTGAGGTTTTGACCCGCCACGATGGCCGTCATCTCTTGCTTCCGATTCAGCGCATGGCTGCCACAACCGCAAAGACCAGTCCCATGACCCGTTCCGTTTCCGATCCGATTTCCGCCGACGACAACGGCCGGTCGTCCCTGTGTCTGGTGTCCGCCGAAAGAACCCTCGAAACGGAAATGGCGGGACTGAGCGCGGTCAGGGCCGCATTGAAGGACGGGCTCGCCGGTCCGTTCAGGGAAACATACGATCTTATTCACAAGAGCAGCGGCCGTGTCATCGTGACGGGGATCGGCAAGAGCGGTCACATCGGCACCAAGATTGCCGCCAGCCTGGCCTCGACCGGCACGCCGTCCTTTTTCGTTCACGCAAGCGAGGCAAGCCACGGCGATCTCGGCATGATCACCGAAAGCGATGTCGTCCTGGCGCTGTCCTGGTCCGGTGAGACCCAGGAACTTGCAAGCATCGTCAACTACACCCGGCGCTTCAAGGTGCCGCTGGTCGCCATAACCTCGCGCCAGGACAGCTCCCTGGGCCGCGCGGCGGATATCGTGCTGAAACTGCCGAGCGTCGCGGAAGCCTGTCCTCACGGGCTTGCGCCGACCACGTCCGCGCTCATCCAGCTTGCCATCGGCGACGCGCTCGCCGTTGCGCTGCTGGAGGGACGCGGCTTCACCGCTCAGGATTTCCGGGTCTACCATCCGGGCGGGCGTCTGGGCGCCAGCCTCAAGACCGCGAAAGACATCATGCATTCCGGCGACCTGCTGCCGCTTGTCCCGGCTTCCACGCTGATGAGCGAAGGCATCGTGCTGATGACCCAGAAGGGATTCGGCGTCCTGGGGGTCACCGACGAGTTGAGCCAGCTTGTCGGGATCATCACGGACGGTGACCTTCGGCGTCATGTCTCCTCCAACCTGCTTGAGAAGACGGCCGGAGACATCATGACCCGCTCGCCCAAGACGGTTACGCCGGACACGCTGTCTGCCTCGATCCTGGAACTTGTGAACACCCTTTCGATCACCTCGGTTTTCGTCATCCAGGACGGCCGCCCGATCGGCATCGTCCATGTCCACGACCTGCTTCGGATCGGCGCCGCCTAATCGGCGTCTCTCTTCCCGGGTCGATCAAATTCGTGACATGGGGCAGAAAAAAGCGGCCCCGCCGCCCTGCCGGATGCGCGTCATTAGGATTTGATTAGCCTTAACACGCTTACACTGCACCCACGTTTCAATGGCGTCATGCCGCAGACCTTGGTGTGTGTACAGAATGGATCTGGCTACCCTTATCGGAATTGTCGGTGCCTTCGGCATCGTGGTCACCGCTATTTTCCTAGGCGGCAGTTTCGGTCAATTCGTCGACGTCCCCTCGATCCTGATCGTGTTCGGCGGCGGCCTGGCTGCCACGCTGATCCGCTTTCAGATTTCGGACATCGCCGCAGCGTTCGTGACCGGGTTCAAGGTTGCCCTTTCCGGCGGCAGCGCCAGCCCGCGCGACCTGATCTCGGAAATCACCAACCTCGGTGAGATCGTCCGCAAGTCCGGACCACTCGGCCTTGAAAACGTTGACGTTTCCGATCCGATCCTGGCCAAGGGCGTGCAGTATATCGCCGACGGTTACGAACTGGATTTCATCAAGGAATCGATGGAGCGCGAGCGCGACCTGCAGCTCTCCCGGCTTTCGGAGGGAAGGCGCGTGTTCAAGGCGCTCGGCGATTCGGCCCCGGCCTTCGGCATGATCGGGACGCTCGTTGGTCTTGTGCAGATGCTTGCCAACATGGACGACCCGAGTGCCATCGGTCCGTCCATGGCCGTCGCCCTTCTGACGACGCTCTACGGCGCGCTGATTTCCAACATCCTCTGTCTGCCGCTGGTGGACAAGCTCGATTCGAAATTCGACGCTGACGAACTCAACCAGACCCTGATCATCGACGGCGTCTGCCAGATCCGCGAGTCCAAGAGCCCGGCGCTTATCAAGGAAATGCTCGTGGCTTACCTGCCAGAGAAAGCACGCGCCGAACTGGCGGATGCCGCGTAAGTCGGGAACGGACCGGACGACAGACCATGGCCAAGAAAAAACAGAAAGGCGGCGGCGGAGCACCGGAATGGCTGGTGACATTCGCCGATCTGATGTCGCTTCTGGTGTGCTTCTTCGTGCTTATCATTTCCTTCTCCATTCAGGACAAGGAAAAGCTGCAGGTCGTCGCCGGGTCGATGCGCGAGGCCTTCGGTGTCAAAGAGACCGCCCGAAAGACCGGCATTATCGAAGTCGAGGGCATTCCGGTCCGCGACTACTTGAAGGCCATCAGCCAGATCGAGCAGGAAAGGGATTCCGACTTCGCCAAGGAGCGCCATGAAATGCGCCAGAAGCAGGGGCCGGAAGCCAACACGCACAACACGATGGAAGCGGACATCGAAAAGCCGCGGCAGTTCGCGACCGCCGCCGCCTCCCTGCGGCAGGCCTGGCAGGAAATGCCGGAAATCACGGAAATCTCCAACAACATCATCCTGGAAGAGACCGACGAGGGGCTGAACATCATGCTCGTCGACCAGGACGGCCGGTCCATGTTCCGGGAAGGCTCCAAATACCCTTACGAGACAACCCGCAGGCTGATCGCCAAGATGGCGCCCGTGCTGGCGAAAATGCCGAACCGAATCGAAATCACCGGCCACACCACGACCGGCAAGGTGACCGCGAATCCGTCCTATACCGGCTGGGAGCTTTCCAGCGAACGCGCCAACATCGCCCGGCAGATCCTGTCCGAATACGGCGTTGCGGAAGACCAGTTCTACGCGGTCGTCGGCAAGGCGGACACGGAACCGCTCTTTCCCAACGATCCTTACCTCGCCGCGAACCGGCGGATCGGCATTCTGCTGAAAGCCGAGGAACCGCCGATACCGCCAGGCCACAGGCTCTGATTTGCCTTCACGGTGCCGTCCGGCGCACCGGACGTTTGACCGTCAATCGACCGGCTGCACCACGAGCCGCGCACCGTCGATCGATTCCACCCTCACCTTGGTGCCGGCGGGCAGGTCCGGACCCGTGATCCGCCAGATGGTGTCGTCGATCGAAAGGTTGCCCGCCCCCTCGCTCAGGGGCTTGGTGAGCGTGAACTCGCGGCCGATATAGCGGCTGCCACGTTGGTTCAGGCCGGGATCGCCCTTTTCGGAGGCAAGCCGCCCCATCAGCCTGCGACCGATCAGCAGGCTCGCCAGTGACATCACCACGAAAAGCGAGACATGGACCTGCCACGAGAAATCGAAAAGCACGGCCACCGCACCGACGACGAAGGCCGAGACACCGAACCACAGGAAGATCGTTCCCGGCGCGAGGATCTCCAGACCCAGCAGGAGAAGCCCCAGAACGAACCAGCTCCAGGGGCCCAGATACTCGATGATGCTTTCAGTCAGACTCACGCGCTTTCTCCATCAGAACCGCCCGTGTCGGGAATGCGCGACGAGGATGGGATGGCCTTGCCGTCGCCGAAAGCTTCCTTCGCGATTTCGCCGATACCGGTCAGCGCCCCGAGCAGCGAGGTCGATTCCATCGGCAGGATCAGGGTCTTCTGGTTTCTGGACGTGGCCAGCTCCTTGAAGGCTTCGATATATTTCTGCGCAACGAAATAGTTGATCGCCTGCACGTCGCCGGTCGCGATGGCCTGCGCTCACCAGCTGGGTTGCCTTGGCTTCGGCCTCTGCCTGACGCTCGCGGGCTTCCGCGTCGCGGAAGGCGGACTCGCGCCGGCCCTCGGCTTCCAGGATGAGCGACTGTTTCTGGCCCTCGGCCTTCAGGATTTCCGACTGCCGCTTGCCTTCGGCTTCCAGAATGTAGGCGCGCTTTTCGCGCTCGGCCTTCATCTGCCGCGCCATGGCGTCCACAAGGTCGCGCGGAGGGTTGATGTCCTTGATCTCGATACGGGTGATCTTGATGCCCCAGGGTTCAGCGGCGGCATCGACGACCCGCAGGATCTGCGCGTTGATCTCGTCGCGGTTGGACAGGAGATTGTCGAGATCCATCGAGCCCATGACCGAACGGATATTGGTCATGGTCAGGTTCAGGATTGCGTTCTGCAGGCCGAGGACTTCATAAGCGGCACGAGCCGCGTCCAGGATCTGATAGAAGGTCACGCCGTCGGCGCTCACGGTCGCGTTGTCGCGCGTGATCACTTCCTGCGTCGGAACATCGAGTACCTGTTCCATCATGTTCAGCTTGTGGCCGACCTTGTCGACGAACGGGACGATGAAATTGAGACCCGGGGTCAGGGTCTTCCGGTATTTTCCAAAACGTTCAATCGTATAGTTGTAGCCTTGGGGGACGGTTTTCACCCCGGCGAAGAAGACCAGTATGACCAGTACCACCAGGCCGATCAGGAAAATGTCAAATCCCGTAAGTGGCATGAATGCCTCCCCTAAATCTTAGAATACTGCGGTCACTATGCGCTGTTTCAGACTTGTGTTCCAGCGCCTTTGCTACGGATTGCTGCAGGCAAAAATCGGCGAAAACTTCGGGGATTGACCTTTGCCAATCTCCTGAAACGGTCAGTATTCCCGCAGAACGCCTGAGCCGGTTCCGCGCTATCACATGACCTATGGGAATCCTTGTAATTAATTACGAGGCCAACAGCAAGAAAGCCGGGGCATCTGTCCTTCAGATGCCCCGGCTTCCGGATGTTCCGGTCAGACCCACGGTGCCCCCGCCACAGGGGACTTCCTCAGGAGTGGATCGACTTGGCAAAGGCGCCGAGGGCGGCTTCCTTGACGGCTTCCGACATGGTCGGATGCGCGTGGCAGGTGCGGGCGAGATCCTCGGCGGACCCGCCGAATTCCATCAGCACCGCCGCTTCATGGATCATCTCGCCGGCACCGAAGCCGACGATGTGAACGCCCAGCACCTGATCGGTCCTGGCGTCGGCCAGGACCTTGGCGAATCCTTCGGTCTTGTTCATGGCGCGGGCGCGGCCGTTTGCAGAGAAGACGAACTTGCCGGTCTTGTATTCGATCCCGGCGGCCTTCAGTTCTTCCTCGGTCTTGCCGACGGAAGCGACTTCCGGAGAAGTGTAGACCACGCCCGGAATGACGTCGTAGTTCACGTGACCGGCCTGGCCCGCCAGGATCTCGGCCAGCGCGACACCTTCGTCCTCGGCCTTGTGCGCCAGCATCGGGCCCGCGACCACATCGCCGATGGCATAGATGCCGTCGACATTGGTCTTGTAGTGGGCATCGATCTGAACCCGGCCGCGCTCGTCCAGCGCAACGCCGGACGCTTCAAGGCCGAGACCTTCTGTGTAGGGACGGCGACCGATGGCGACCAGAACGATATCGGCCTCGATGATTTCCGCGTCGCCGCCCTTGGCCGGTTCGACGGTTACGGCAAGACCCTTGCCCTTCTTCTCCACGCCGGTGACCTTGGAGGAGAGCTTGAACTCCATGCCCTGCTTTTTCATCATGCGCTGGAAGTTCTTGGAGACGTCGCCGTCCATGGGACCGAGAACCTTGTCCAGGAATTCCACCACGGTGACCTGTGATCCGAGGCGGTTCCAGACGGAGCCGAGTTCCAGGCCGATGACGCCGGCGCC
>JBNKGB010000133.1:0-9976 GCA_050289605.1 Roseibium sp.
CAGTAGGGAGCGTTGCCGGGCTCTCCTTCCTGGCCGGGCCGGATGATAACGGCCAGCCGGAATGTCTCGGCTTCGCTTGCATAGACCACGCGCGGTCCGGCCAGGACGATCGCCGCGGCTCCGACAAAGTCCCGGCGGTCAAGCCACTTGCGATTGTTCATTGTCTTTCACCGTCTTGCTCAGGGGCGAACCCCTCCGAACGGATACGCAATGCGGAAACCCTGAAAATCTAGCATGCGCGCGTTGGGGCTGGTAGCAGTTCTTGGCCGGCTCTTGCCGGCCGGGAACCGCCGCCGGCGGCACACGGGAGGTTTCCGACCAGTGCCGCCCGCCCGGCCGCTTCAGGACTGAAACCCTGGTCTTCACCTTCACCCACAATTGCTTGGGCTGCGTTGCCCGCCGACTTCGTTTCGTCTCACTCGCCAGGACCTGTCAGGTAGGTGTAGACGGCTTTGCGTTCTTCTTCGGCAAGGTGTGAAAAATCTTCGCCGGCGACCTTCGACATGATGCCGAGATCGCGGCCTCCGGCGCCTTCGCCGCTGTCAAGCAGATGATTGAATTCCTGGAACGAATAGCCCTTTGTCACCACGCGGAGTGGCGGCGTGACCATGCCGAAGCCGTCGTCGTGTTCCCGGTCGAGTTCATGGCAGTCCGCGCAAGTCGCCTGCACGAAATAAGGCCCGAAATCGGCGGGGCGGCGCTCCGGGGGAAGAAGTTCGGGAATGTCGTCCGCATCGAAAGGAACCTTGCCGAGCGCGAGTGCAATCCTGCCAAGCGGTCCGAAGGTGGTCGCATTCGGCTCGGCGTCGGGGCGCTCTTCCAGGCCGCGGAGCCAGATTATGATGGCGGCCACGTCTTCGTCTGCAAGGGAGGCAAAATTGGCGGAAGGCATGGCAATGACGCCGGTGCCGTCCTTTTTGACGCCGCGGCGCAACAGGCGCTCCAGCTGGCTGTCGCTGTAGGACGCCGCAACTCGGAACAGGTTGGGAGCCACGAGCATGGCGACTGCCTTGTCCTCGAACACCACATTGCCCGCCGCCCCGTGGCAGCCGGTGCACATGAAGGTCGCCGCGCGCCGGCGCGCTTCTTCAGGAGAGAAGCCAAACCGGGTCATGTCAAAATTCTTCAGCGGCGCATCATAGGTTCTGCCAAGCCGCCACATTGAGCCCGCTTGGATGCCCGCCGTGGCGGCAAACGCCATCACCGCAAGACCTGCGGCCAGTCGTTTCAATGTCTTTTTCATGGAGTTAGTCCTGGCCGACGGCGGCCTGTCGCCGTGCCTGAAAAGCGCTGAGTGCACCTTCGAACCCTGCATAGGCGAGGGTCCAGCCGGGGCGCCTCGCCAGGTTGGCAAGCCATCTTTCGACATTGGGGTAAGGGGAAAGGTCGATCCCGGCAAATGCACCAAGTGTGACGTTGGCCGCGCCGACATAGTCGGCAAGGGTGATCCGGTCGCCGCACACGAAGTTCCGGCTTGCGATCATGTGCTCGTCCAGCACACGCAGGTATTTGCCGCCTCCCGGCCTGCCGAGATCGCGAACGGCTGCCAGGATAGCGGGTTCGAGCCGCAGATATTGCGGCAATATGTAGGTATAGCTCTGCAAGACGCAGTGAAAGACGTAGAAACCGGTCTGGAACCAGTCGACGGCCTCGTCAATCCGGAGCCTCGTCAGAGGATCTTCCGGATAGGCGGCGAGACCGAGCTTGCCGGCGACATGACGGATGATTGCCGCGCTCTGGGTGACCGTGGTGCCGTCGTCACCCACCAGAACGGGAACCTGGCCGTTCGGGTTGAGCGCAAGGAAATGAGGCAGGCCTTGATCTCCGGCCGCAAGCGTCACGATCTCTTCCTCGAACGGGATTCCGTTGTCGTGAAAAAAGAAGGTGACGATCCGCGAAGATCGCGAGGCCGGGTCGTAATAGAGTTTCATGCTGCGAGGTCCAGGAATCGAAAATTGATAGCGCTGTCTTAGATTTCGCCCCTTGTTCACACAAACAGCTTTACTGCACCGCTGTTCTGCAAATATGCATAACGTCATGAAGGACTGGAACGACCTCAAATACGTCTTGAGCGTCTTGCGGGAAGGCTCGACCCTGGCGGCGGCGCGCGTGTTGCGCACCAGTCAGACAACGGTCATGCGCCGCATCACTGCGCTGGAGGAGGAGTTCGGCCTCAGCCTGTTCGAGAGGCGGCGAACCGGATATTTCCCGACGGAAGTGCTGACCGGTCTGGCTGACAGCCTCATCGCCGTCGAAGCCGCGCATGTGGCCTTTGAGCGCGAACTGGCTCTCGCCGGCCGGGGGGTGTCGGGCACGGTCCGGCTGACGGCGCCCGATCTTCTGGTGAGTTATTTCATGGGCGACGCCCTCGCGCAGTTTCACCGCCTTTATCCGTCGATCCGGATCGAACTGCTGACGACAGATGCGCGGCTGAACCTGACAGAGGGCGAAGCCGATGTGGCGCTGCGCGCCGACGACCGGCCGACGGAGCCGACCCTCTTCGGGCGCAAGGTCGTCGCGGACAACTCCTGGAGCATGTGCCGCGCCAGAGGGCGGGCCAGCGTGACCGATCGCCCTTCGAGCCTTGCGGAGATCGGTGGAGAGGCTTTCATCGGCCCGATCGACGGCATCTACGATACACCGCTGACGGACTGGATCAGGGACAACATCCCACCGCAGGACATTGCCCTGCGCCAGAACAGCCTCAGTTCGATTTATGCCAACGTCAAGGCGGGCCTTGGCATGTCCGTTCTCCCGGACATTGTGACGAACAACGATGCGGATATCGAAAAGCTTTTTCCGATCGATATCGAGGTCGGCAAGGAAATCTGGCTTCTGGCGCCGGAGCGCCACAGGAAGTCCGCCCATGTCCGCATCCTGCTCGACTTTCTGTCCAACCACCTGACGGCATCGAACAAGTCGTCTTCGGGAGATGCCGTCGGTGAGCAGGACGCGCCCGCATGAGGGGCGGGCAGATGGCGGCCGTTCGGTGTGAATTTTCGAAATTCGGATGAGGCGGCCTAGCCGCCGCCGAAGAGATTGCGCAACAGGTTGAGTGGTCCCTTGCGTTCGCCGGAATTGCCGCCGCCGACAGGAGCGGGCGGAATCGGTTCGCGGCCGGAGCCGACGGATTGGGACGCGGCAGGCTTGCGTGGCGCGCTCACCCCGGCCGGCAGGTCCGGCACACCGGGCAGATTGGCCACAGGCAGACCCTGATGCTCCGCGTCCATCACCTCTTTCCAGACACTGGCCGGCAGGCTGCCGCCGGTGGCATGCTTGGTCGGCGAATTGTCGTCGTTGCCGAACCAGACGGCCGTGGTCAGGTTGCCGGTGTAGCCGATGAACCAGGCGTCGCGGAAATCCTGGCTGGTGCCGGTCTTGCCGCCGGCGGGCCGGCCGCTGTCGAGCCGTGCCTTGCGGCCGGTACCGGTCAGAAGCGTTTCGGACATCATCAGGTTCATGTCGCCGACCATCTCACGCGCCGCGACGCGCCCGCGGCCGTCGCCGGACCGTGAATAAAGCGTCTTGCCGTCAACCGTCCGGATCCGGCGGACCACATGCGGCAGCACGCCGTAGCCACCGTTGGAAAAGGGCACATAGGCCGAGGCGATCTCCAGCGGCGTGACCTCCGAGGTGCCGAGCGCGATGGAGAGGTTCTTGTTCAGGTCCGAGGTGATGCCGAGACGCCTGGCCGTGCTGACCACGGTTCCCGCCCCCACCTCATTGGCAAGCTGTGCGGCGACGGTGTTGAGCGACAGGCTCAGGGCGCGCGTCAGCGTGACCGGGCCATAGTGTTCCTTGGAATAGTTCTGCGGCGACCAGTTGCCGTATTTCACCGGCTTGTCCTCCCGCACCGTCTGCGGGGTCAGTCCGTTCTCGAGAGCGGCCAGATAGACGAATGGCTTGAAAGAGGAACCGGGCTGGCGCTTGGCGTAGACGGCCCGGTTGAATTGGCTTTTCGAGTAATCGACGCCTCCGACGAGCGCCTTGACGGCACCGGCCGTGTCGAGCGTGACGATCGCCCCTTGCGATACCCCCAGCGTCTGCCGGTTTTCCTTCAGTGCCGCCCGCATCGCCTTTTCGGCCGCCTGCTGCATGGCCGGATCGATTGTCGTGTCGACGATGATGTCGCTTTCGATTGAGCCGACAAAGCTGGGCAGGATATCCATCACCCAGTCGGCGACATAGTTCTCGCTGGCGGTGGTGTGGCGGCGAACGACCTTTGCGGGTGCCGCCAGCGCATTCTTGGCTTCATTGGCCGTGATGTAGCCTTCGTCGTTCATTGCCGCCAGAACGAGCTGGGCCCGTTCCTCGGCAAGCTCCGGGTTGCGCGCGGGTGAATAGCGCGACGGTGCCTTCAGGAGTCCTGCGATGGTGGCGGCCTCCGCCACGGTCAGCAATCGCGCCGACTTGCCGAAATAGCGGCGGGCGGCCGCATCGACGCCATAGGCGCCGGAGCCGAGATAGACCCTGTTGAGATACATCTCCAGGATCTCGTCCTTGGAATATTCGGCTTCCAGCCAGAAAGCGAGCACCAGTTCCTGGATCTTCCGTTTCAAGGTCCGGTCCGGCTGCAGGAAGAGGTTCTTGGCAAGCTGCTGTGTCAGCGTTGAGCCGCCCTGGGAAACATGGCCTGCCGTAAGGTTGGTGAAGACCGCCCTTCCCAGGCCGATCGGGTCGACGCCGAAATGGGATCGGAACCGCCGGTCCTCGATGGCGATCACCGCATTCGGCAGATAGGGCGGAAGCTGCTCCAGGCGCACTGCCTCGCCGCCCGTGTCGCCCCTGTTGGCGAGAAGCTGGCCGTTGGCGGCGACGATCTTGACGTTGGGCGGACGGGCAGGAACCTGCCACTCGGAGGTGGGAGGAAGAAAGGCGGCGTAATAGCCGACGACGCAGACGACGGCGATCACGCCCCAGATTCCGAGCACGGCGCCCCAGTAGACGCCGCGTTTGACGAGGCGGCTGAGGATGGCGGGAATGCGGATGCGGGCCTTCCGTTTGCGGCTGCGCCGCTTGGCGCCGGATCTGCCACCGCCGCCTCGCGAGGTGCCGGCACCCGATCCCTGAGATTTGGACGGGCGTTTCGCGGTGCCATTCGAGGCCGCACCCTTTTTGGTGGTGCCGGTCTTGGCTGAACCGGATTTTCGGGTTTTCGGTTTCGACCCCGATTTCGCCGACGGTGCGGCAGGGCGATCCCGCGGGGTCAGTCGCAGGTCGAGCAGGCTGCTTGCCGTTGCTCCAAAGGTCGGTTCAATACGCTGCCGGCGTTTCGCCTGAGGCGCCATTGATCATCGGTCCCTACTCATACCGGCACAAGCCGGCAACTCCCGGAAAATTTCCGGTCCCCGGTGATGATCCTAGATTGCGGCGAATTAAGGGGGCGTTAAGGCTTTGGCCTTTTGCGCGCTTGCCTGAAGCACGCGCGATTGTTGTCGTTCGGTGACTTGCCGCGGAACTCGAAAACAGGAAGCAAGCTGCTTGATCCGCGACGTCCGAAGGCCGCTAGCTGGCGTAGCGGCTGGCGTCCGCACCGTAATAATTGACGTAGCGCGTGTTGAGTTCGGAGACCGGCATGATGATCAGGACGTCGGTGGTGCCGAACTGGTGGTCCACTACAGCGCCGTCGCCGATGAAGGCGCCAAGGCGCAGATAGCCCTTGACCAGCGGCGGAAGCGCGCGCAGGGCGTGTTTTGCATTGATGTCCGCCGCGGCCATGCGGTTCATCTCCACATACCGCTCGTCGACCGCCCGCACGCGCCATTCTTCCGGCGCACGGGCGTTGTGATGCAGGAACGACAGCTGCTCTGCGACGGCGTCAGGGTTGGTGCCCTCGATGGAGGCGCAGCCGAGCATCACGTCGATCTTGTGACGCAGGACGTAGGACCAGATGCCGTGCCACAGCAGTTCGACGGTTTTCTTGTTGCGGTAGGGTTTCAGGACGCAGGACCGGCCGAGCTCCATGAACCGCTTGCCCGGATTGGCGTCGATCAGGCGCTGGATGTCGTATTCGCCGGCGGTGTAGAAGCCGCCCCGTTGATCGGCGATGTCCTGGCGCAGGATTCGGTAGGTGCCGACGATTTCCGGTTTCAGCCGGCCGAGCTTGTTCCGCTTCATCGACGCATGATCGACCACCAGCAGATGATCGCAATAGGCATCGAACGGGTCGGCGTCTCGGCGGGTCGCCAGCGTGGGGGCATCGGCGATGGCGGACATTTCCTCGTAGAAGACCTCGAAGCGCAGGCGCTGCGCCTTTTTCACTTCGTTGAAGTTCCGAGCCATGCGGACTTCCAGAGAGCCGATACGGCCGAGCGTTTCACCCGTCCTGACCGGTTCGGACAGCGGGTGAATCTGACGAGCCGGTGCCGGCACATCGGCGCCGGGGCGCGGAGCCGGTGTGAATTTCCGGACCAGTTTTCTCGGAGAAAAAAGTCCCTGCCGCATTATCGACACTCCACCCTTACGTATCTCGTCCGGAACATCGCGCGTTCCGCAGAACGCTGCTGATTCCGACACTCCACGGCCGTTTTCACAGTCTTTGCGCTGTTCCACCGGACGGTTGCCTTCGCCGGATCATCGGATCCGGTTCCGGCTAGCGTGCTTCGATGATGCCGTAGAACATATTTTTCCGACAACTGGATGACACTTGAAGGTATCCCGCCGCCGGGCCACGCGAGCTTATCTCAGTCTGGTGGATTTGTGAAATTCCCACCTTGATCTTCAACAAGGCACAGGGACCTCGCGTGTGCCGGGAACATGTCGTGACGCCCAGGCGGCTTCATGGCGCCGCGTCCCGGCAGAAACGCCGAAACGTAAAATTGGCCAAGGGATTAGTATCGCCCTAACCCTGCAATCGCCTCGGACAGCGCTTCGACGGAAAGCGGCTTGGTGAGGTATCCGGCCGCACCGACGGCCGTCGCCCGGTCACGGGCATCCTTCATGACGTCCGCCGTTACGATCAGGATCGGCACCGGCGGGTGGCCGCTTGCCTTCTCGGCCTCGCGGATCTTCGCAATGGCCTGGAAACCGTCGAGCCCCGGCATGTGCAGGTCCATGAGGATCGCGTCATAGGAGCCATTGGTGGCCTCCTCGACCGCCAACTCGCCGTCGGCCACCATCACCGGAACATGGCCGAGCTTGCGCAGCATGGCCTCGCTCAGCAGGCGGTTGATATCGTTGTCTTCTGCGACCAGAAGGCGCAACGGGCGGGCCGGCACCAGGTTGCGGCTCGCCAGCAGGCCACTGCTGACCGGTTCGGCCGAAACGTCCCAGGCATGTTCGGCCCCCTCGTCCTCCAGAAGGCCGGTGAAGATCTGGATAAGCGTTTCGATCCGCACCGGGCGGATGAGATAGGCGGCGTAACCGGCCTCTCGAAGGTGTAACAGCCGCTCTCGCTCGGGTGGCGCGATCATGATCACGGCCGGTGCCGTGCAGCCGGTCAGGCGCACCGTGGCAAGCCAGCCGCCACTGTCGGAAAGGGCCGAGTGGTCGACCACCAGAAGATCGGCTTTCGCCAGGGTATCGTCGAGGTCCGGGCTGCCGGGCACGAGCACGGAGACGCAGGACTCGTGCTGTTCCAGGCGTCTGGCAAGCAGCGGGCATTCGATCCGGCTGTTGCTGACAAAGACGATGTTCTTGTCGCGAAGATGCTCCAGACGCGGGTCCGCCGTTGCCGCGAGGGTCTCCGGAATCGGCAGCACCACGCGGAAGAGCGCGCCGCCGTCTTCTGCGGGTTCGGCGGCGATCGCACCGCCCATAAGCCCGGCAAGACGCTGGGCAATGGCAAGGCCGAGCCCGGTTCCCCCGAACTTGCGTGCCGGACCGTGATCGACCTGTTCGAATTCCTTGAACAGCCGCTCCGCCTCGGTGGCGTCGAACCCGATGCCGGTGTCGCGAACCTCGATCTTGAGAAAGCTGCCGCCGTCCGGATTGGGTCGCCCCGTCAGCGTGACCGCGATCCCGCCCTCGTCGGTGAACTTGACGCCGTTTCCGATCAGGTTGAACAGGATCTGCCGGACCCGGGTCGCATCGAGCGTGACTTCCTCAGGAAGGTTCGGGTCGAGCATGGCGCCGATTTCAAGGTTCCTGGCGTGGGCCTTGGGGGCCAGCAGTTCGATAACGTTTTCCGCCAGGGCGCCGACGCGCACGGGCACGGCCTGGATGTCCAGCTTGCCGGCTTCGACCTTGGAGAAGTCCAGGACCTCGTCAATCAGCAGCAGCAGCGTCTCGCCGGAAGTTTCCAGGGCCTCGATATAAGCGTTCTGCTCCTTGGTCAGGCGGGTGTCGCGCAAAAGCGCGGCCATGCCCAGGATGCCGTTGAGCGGCGTGCGGATTTCGTGGCTGACGGTGGCGAGAAAGCGGGACTTCGCTTCGTTTGACGTTTCCGCCGAGTGGCGTGCGGCCAGCAGCTCTTCCTCGATCAGGCGGCGTTCGGTCACGTCCCGCAGCACGGTCTGCACCAGTTGCCGGTCCGTGGCCGTATCGCGCACGGGGACGTCGATGCGGGAGAACCAGCGGCGGCCTTCCCGGGTCTCGATCAGAAGGTCCTGGAAACCCATTCCTTTCGGAAGCGCCCCGAGCCCGCCTTCGCGGGCGTCGTCCCGGTCATTTGCTTCCGCCAGCGGTAGTTCCAGAACGGTCCCGGGCCGCAGCGGATGATCCGGACCGAATACGTCTTCGGCCGCGCTGTTCACATAGGTAACGACGCCGTCCTGGTCCCGCCGGACCACCACGTCGCCAAGGGTCGCCAGGATGCTGGCATGACGCTCGTCGGATTCACCCAGTTCCCAGGCCCGGTCTTCAAGCTCCTCGCAACGGGCCATCAGGCGCCGGATCTTGTCGTCCTTGATCTGCAGGGCCTGCACGGCCCGGTAAAGGTCGTCGGCATAAAGGCGCCAGACCGCCAGGCCTCCGGCAAAGAAGGCGAGGCCGACACCGAAAAATCTGTTGGGGCTGTCGGACGCCACGGTGATAAAGGCTGCCACCAGGCCGAGGACAAGGCCAAGCACCGCAAGATGCAGGAGGGATTTCGCGGGAGCGGCAAGCGGCCGGTCCGTCGCCCGGCGCCCCGCACCGACTTCGGGGCCGATCCCGGTCCCCTCGTACCGGTCCGAAGCTTTTGCCGGTTTTGGCTCCCGAGCAGCGCCGGCCGCAAGGCCCTCCTCGGTGTCCGGAGCAGAAATATTACGCGGGTCTTCGTTCTCCGGCGCCGTTTCGACGGCACGCTCGCTGTTCCGGCTGACCAAAATCGATACTCTCTGCAAGATCCAGTTTGCGAGAGTGTGCTGTGTAAACTTTTTAAATTCCGTTTCCCGAACGGGCGCAAAACGGGATATTGTCAAAAAAATCAGGTCCAATCCTTCTGCACCGGGTGGGTTTCGACCTCGGCGACGCCTTCAATGGCGGCGATCGTGTTCCGGAGCCCGGCAAGCGCCTCCAGGGACCGGCAGCGCGCGAGGAGCACCATGTCCCGGTCGCCCGCGACCGAACGGCACTGGTGGATGCCGTCCAGACGGACGATTTTCTGGGCGACCGCGGCGCAATCGGCCGACGCCGTCCGGACCCACAGATAAGCCTCGACACCGGCCGGGTCAGGGTCACAGATCCGGATCGTGTATCCCCGTATGACGCCGTTCTGCTCGAGTTTGCGGATCCGCTCCTGTACGGTCGATCGGGCGAGGCCGACCATTGCCGCCAGGGTTTTGAGGGGGGTGCGGCTGTCCGCTTCCAGAAGCTGCAGCAATGTCCGGTCAATGGTGTCCATGAGACCTTCTATCATCACACCGGCCGGAATGCTGCGGCCCGCGTCCGGAAAATGACCGGCCGGACCGGTCAAATGGCCGGGGGTGGCCGTTCGGCGCAGGCGCTACCTTGCCCGGCGGCAATCAACCGGCAGGAGATCTTCATGCAGTTTCATCTCGATACGGACAGGTTCACCGCGGAGCGTGCCTGGGGCGCGCGACTGATCGGCGAGGTC
>JBNKGB010000134.1:0-9888 GCA_050289605.1 Roseibium sp.
GATAACTGACGCCGATCCGCTCCGTTGAACCTTCCGAGACGCCCAATTTCCTCGTGACCTGACGTAGCGGCGCTATTATTCTTCCCGCAAAGGGGGAGGATCATGTCAGCGGCAAACGAACCTGCAACACCCTCGTCAAGCGCTCCACCGGGAATAAATGCCGGGTTCTGGCGCATGACTGCACCGGATCCGTTGAAACTCTATTTTACCGATGTTATCGGCTACGAGGAACGCAGGCCGAACATCAACCGGCAGGTTGAAACCGCGTCTCTCACGGTCCCGTTCATCTTGAGTTTCGGCGACAGGTTCGAAATCGGGCTCGGACACAAGCCGACCCGCGACGACGCCGTCCCAAGTTTTGTCGCGGGCCTCGGCACCCGTCCTGTCTTCATACAATCGAACGGCCGGGCCAAATGTCTGCAGATCAATTTCACGCCGATCGGCGCGCACCTCTTCTTTCAACTCCCGATGGACGAACTCGCCGATAGGATGGTGCCTGCCGCCGACGTGGCCGACGCCGGACTTGCCACCTTCATCCGCACGATGGAGGACACGGATTGCTGGCCTGGCCGCTTGCGCCGCGCTGCTGTCTATGTTTCTCGCCGGATCCGTGAACGTCAGACCGGTCAGGCCCCCGCCGTTCATGTCTACAGGCGCTTGCTGGCGAATGACGGACGGATCTCCATCGCAACACTTGCCGCGGAAGTCGGCTGGAGCCGGAAACATCTGGCCCACAAGTTCCGGCAGGAAATCGGGCTTGCCCCCAAGACAGTCGCTCGAATCGCAAGGTTTGGCAGGGCCCGGTCCCTGGCAAGTGCCGGTAACGAAATCAACTGGGCAGATCTGGCGCTGGAGTGCGGTTTTGCCGACCAGGCCCATCTTATCCGCGAGTTTTCGGAATTCGCAGGAAGGTCTCCAGCGGCGTGGCTCGCGTTGTTCCGAAGCGGCCAGCCCACGACCTGGTAACGGGTAACAATTCTTCAATCCAGCCGTGCTCCAAGCAGTTAAACACTCCTCCATTGGAGGAAACGACTCATGACGCACGCCACTCGCGGACTTTTTCCCGTTATCAGGTTCGGCAACGCGGACGCGATGATCCGCTGGCTCGGCGAAGCCTTCGGCCTGATCGAACATGTCGTCTACAGGGATGATGCCGGATCGATCATTCATGCCGAGCTGGCCTTCGGCCCGGCCATGATCATGATCGGTCAGGCACGGGACGATGCCTTCGCCAGGATCATCGGGCACCCGAACGGTCCGGGCGGCAAGGCGATCTATCTGGCCGTGGAGGATGCCGCCGCCACCTACGCCAGGGCGAAGGCTGCGGGGGCTACGATCGTTGAGGAACCTGTCGACCGCGATTATGGCAGCCGGGAATTCGTCTGCCTCGATCCGGAAGGCAACGTCTGGTCGATAGGCACCTATTTGCCGGGTGCCATCGTTACGCCTGACCGCGCCTCCGATTAACGGGTGCCAGTCTGCCGCCCCGAGAGCGGTCCAGGTGTGAACCGCACCCTGCCCGACTACTCTGGCTTTGCCTTTTCCGCCGCGACATAACTCAGCGGCAGAGCCGTCGTGTTCTTGATCTGCTCCATGGCGAAGGTTGTCGAAACGTCGGAAATGTCGATCTTTGAGATCAGCTTCTTGTAGAAGGCGTCATAGGCCTCGATGTCCGGTACGGCGACGCGCAGCAGGTAATCGACCTGTCCGGCCATGCGGTAGAATTCGACCACTTCCGGAAACTCCTGGATGACGGAGGCGAATTTCTTCAGCCAGTCCTCGGAGTGCTGGCTGGTGGTGATGGCCACAAAAGCCGTCACCTTCGCGTTCACCTTTGTCGGATCGAGCAGTGCCACGCGTCCGGTTATAACGCCGTCCTCTTCCATCTTCTGGATCCTGCGCCAACACGGCGTTGTCGACAGCCCCACCCTGCGGCCGATCTCGGCGACGGGAACGGTGCAATCTTCCTGCAGAATGGACAGAATACGGCGGTCGATGCGATCGATCATAAGCTGATATCCGGAAACTGGCGGCCGATACCCGGCATAGGTCCGGCAGACGCCTCGCGAAGCCTTGGGAAATGATTTTCCCGGAGGATGGAAATTCGTAACTGCATTGCCCGCAGCTTGTCAATTCGCGCCGAAATGAGAATTTTTTTCGAACGCCTGCCACCTCAACGAGCCTGTTTCTCCGCATTCAGGTCAAGCGGGCGACTTCGAGTTTCAGGACCGGCAAGAGATCCGTCTCGAACCAGGGGTTCTTCCGGATCCAGGCATTGTTGCGCCAGGACGGATGCGGCAGCGGCAGCACGGCCGGTTTGCCGGCAGGTCTTTGCCCTTCGAAGTAGGTTTTCCAGTCCGCCACGGTTTCCGTGAGGCTTTTTTTCCGGGCGTCCCGAAGGTGATAGGCCTGCGCGTATTGGCCGATCACAAGGACGAGTTCGATCTGCGGCATGGCCTCGAACAGGTTGTCGTGCCAGGTCTTGCGGCATTCCGATCGCGGTGGCAGATCGCCCCCCTTCGAATCCAGTCCCGGGAAACAGAAACCCATCGGAACAATGGCAAGACGGTCCGGATCGTAGAAAACATCTTCGCCGATACCCATCCAGGACCGGAGTCGGTCGCCGGAAGGATCGGTAAAGGGCCGCCCGCTTTGATGCACCCGAGTCCCGGGCGCCTGTCCGCAGATGCAGAGCCTGGCTGAGGAGGAGACCTGCAGCACAGGCCTCGGATCATGCGGCAGCGGTGATTTCTCAGGGTTTTCAACGCATGTCCGGCAGGCGCGTATCCTGCGGACAAGTGTTTCCAGATCTTCCAAATTTCCGTTCCCGGACAATAAGTTGCAGCTTGGCACAGCCTGTTAACCCTTCCCTTACCACGATCCTGAGGACGATCTTAAGGAATAGTGAGTCAGAGTAAGAAAACACGCAGTATCACAATAACGAAAACATTACTCTTCGGGCGGCCAATGGGATCCCTCTCGTCAAAAAACGGCGAAGACAAGTTCTCGATAGACGAAGAACGTGCCATGAGGCGGCGTGAAATGGCGCGCGCGGTGAAAAACGTGCGCAGCCGTCTCGGCGCCCCGCAAGGCAATCTCACAACGTTCCATCTGGAACGGCAGCATCTCTTCGCCGACACCCGGATCAATGCCGCATACGCAGTGCCCCTTCTGGCGCTGATCGTGGCTGCCATCTCGATCCTCTGGGTCAATCCGGTCTATATCGGCGCCTGGTTTACCGTGATCCTGTGCAGCCATTTCCTGATGGTGGTCACCAGCCACTCCTACGAAAAGGCCCCGTCTGACCAGAAGGTACGCGTCCAGTGGCGGCGGCGGTTCGCGATAGGCGAGCTGTTTTACGGCTGCAGCTGGGCTGCCTTCTTCCTGCTGCCGAAAGCGTCGGCGGCGAGTGACGGCTTCGTGATCTTTCACTTCGCGACTCTGCTGATCGTGGTCGCGATGAACACCATGCAGTCGGCGACGCTTCCCAAGTGCCTGTTGGCCAGCACCCTGCCGATGACCCTTGTGGTCACGGGCAGCTTCCTGCAGCGGATAGACCCGATCCACTACACACTCGCCGCCATGGCGATCGGCGCCCAGGGCTTTTTCTTCATTCTCGGCAACCAGCTCCTGAAGAACGCCAACACCATGCTGGAGTACCGGGCCGACAAGGACCACCTGATCGCGGAACTTGAAACGGCGAACGCGCTTTCCGACGAGGCCCGGCGGCGCGCGGAGGCCGCCAACATGGCCAAATCGCGTTTCCTGGCCACGATGAGCCACGAGCTGCGCACGCCGCTGAACGCCATCCTCGGTTTCTCGGAGATCATGAAAGACGAAGTTCTCGGCAAGATGCACAATACAAACTACCGGTCCTATGCCGAGGACATTCACGGCTCCGGCCAGCATCTTCTCAACCTGATCAACGAGATCCTTGACCTGTCCCGGATCGAGGCCGGCCGACACGAACTGCACGAGGAAGCGATCTACCTGGACGACGTCGTCGAGGAATGCGGGACGATGATGAAAGTGCGTGCAAAGGCGAAATCGATCTCGCTGTTCCACGCCCATGAGGCGGGACTGCCCAAGGTCTGGGCGGACGAGCGCGCGATTCGTCAAGTCGTCCTTAACCTGTTGTCGAATGCGGTGAAGTTCACGCCTGTTCGCGGCGAGGTGCTGGTCAAGGTCGGACCGACAACCGACGGTGGCCAGTATGTGTCCATCAAGGATACAGGTCCCGGCATTCCAGAGGAGGAAATCCCGACGGTGCTGGAAGCTTTCGGCCAAGGCTCTCATGCCATCAAGACCGCGGAACCGGGAACCGGGCTCGGTCTTTCCATCGTCCAGGCGCTCATCAGCATGCATGACGGCAACTTCACGCTGAAGTCGAAACCGGGCGAAGGCACGGAAGTGATCGTCACGCTGCCGCGAGCGCGAGTCATGAACTATTCACCGGATGTCGACTGGGCGGAACCCGGCCGCGGCAATCCGGACGACGTTTCCCGCAGGTCGCATTCCGCCTGACCGGGGTGTGCCTGACGGCGATGCCGCCAGGCGCGGTGTTCGGATCACTCGGATTTTTCAGAAACGCCGGCATCCGCGAAGGTTGCCATGCCCGAATGCATTTCGGCGGCCGCCTTCGCGATCCCGGCGGCCAGGGCCGCGCCGGAGCCTTCGCCCAGACGCATGCCGAAATCGAACAGGGCGTCCTTGCCCATGTGCTCCAGCACCCGCTTGTGCGCCTGTTCCGCCGAAACATGGGCGAACAGGCAGTGGTCGAGACCTGCCGGATCCATAGCGTAGACGACGGCTGCTGCCGCAGTGGTGACGAAGCCGTCGATGATGACCGGAACCCGCTGAAGCCTTGCGGCAATGATCAGACCTGCCATGGCAGCGATTTCGCGGCCGCCGATGCGGCGCAGGACTTCAAGCGGATCCTTCGTTCCGTTGAGACGCGCCACGGCCTTGTCGACTGCCTCCCGCTTGCGGGCGAGGCCCTCGTCGTCAACGCCGGTTCCGCGCCCGATCCAGTCCTCGGCCTTGCCGCCGAAAAGGCCGTTGAGCACTGCAGCTGCGACGGTCGTGTTGCCGATGCCCATTTCACCGAGACAGACAAGATCGATGCCGCCTGCAAGCGCTTCCATGCCATAGGCCATGGTGGCGGCGCAGTTGGCTTCGTCCATGGCGTCTTCACGGGTGATGCTGGGCGTAGGCATGTCGACCGCCAGATCGAACACCTTCAGGCCGATGTCGTATGCCCGGCAGAGTTGGTTGATGGCCGCACCGCCGGCGGCGAAGTTTTCCACCATCTGCTTGTTGACCGCGCTCGGAAAGGCGGAAACGCCTTCGTCGGCGACGCCGTGGGCGGTGGCGAAGATGGCGACCATCGGCCGGGTAATCTTGGGTGGCGCCTTGCCGGACCAGGCGGCGAGCCACTCGGCGATTTCCTCGAGACGCCCGAGCGAACCGGCCGGCTTGGTGAGCTGCGCGTCGCGCGCTCTCACCTTCAGAAGAGCTTCTTCGTCCGGCCCGGGCATCGACTTGACCAGGTTCTTGATATCGTCGAAAGGCAGGGCAGTCTCGGAAAGGGACATGGGTTTCTCGTTCCCGTCTTGGGCGGCTTGCCGCCGGGCACTTGGTCTTGTTCTGCCGCCGATCTATAACTGCGCATTGCGAAAACTCAAGCTCCGGACCGGCCCGATGAATTCCGAAAACGACCAAGCTACTGAATCCGGGTCCAAATCCGGACCGCGCAAGACCTGGGATCCAACCGGGCAAATGGCGGAAACCCTTGGCGGGCTGGCCGCGGATACGGCGGCCTGCGTCCGATTCTTCTCGCGCCTGCCGCTGCCGGCGATCAACGCCCGCGACAATCCGTCCGCTGCTCCCGACTTCACGCGCATTTCAGGGGCCGCCCCACTCGCAGGCGCTGCAATCGCCCTTCCGGCTGCGGGGCTCGGCATGCTGCTCGGCTTCACGGTCCTGCCCTCCCTTGCGGTTGCGATCCTGATCGTGGCCACTTCGGCCCTCACGACAGGTGCTCTGCATGAAGACGGTCTCGCCGACGTCGCGGACGGATTTTTCGGAGGAGCGACGCGCGGGCGGCGGCTGGAAATCATGAAGGACAGTCGCATCGGAGCGTTCGGAGCCATCGCGCTCTCCCTTTCCATGCTGCTGCGGGTCGCCCTTCTCGCCGCGCTCTGGCAGCGTTTCCAGCCGGCAGATGCCGCCCTCATCTATCTCGGCAGCGAGGCGCTCGGCCGGCTCCTGCTGGTCTGGCAATGGCAGGCAAACCCGCTGGCGCGGCCGGAGGGCCTCGGCGCGCGATACGGCAAGCCGGGCCCGCAGGCCGTGCGCCAGGCGGCCCTTGCAACGATCCCGCTGCTGATACCTGCGGCTATATTTCTCTCCCTGCCCGCATTTTCGCTTGCAATTTTGCTTGCGTCTGGCACTGCCTATGGCGTCGGGAAACTTGCGCTTGCCAAGATCGGGGGCACAACCGGCGACGTTCTGGGAGCAATCCAGCAACTCAGCGGGCTGGGATTCCTGCTCGGAATGCTTATGGTTGCGTAAGGAATGCGGGCCACGTCGGGACGCGGTGCGTATCGGGTGTATGGAGTGGGATTTAAATGGTGCCGGGTATTCGTTTTTCCGCCGTTCGGGCCATCGTTGTAATAGCGATCTCTATCGGTGGACTGACCGCCTGTTCGGGACGGCCGCAAATCGGCGCACTCGCGCTCAACACGGTTCCTGCGAGCGGCGCCACCTCTCACGACATCCTGATCGCAACGACACGCGCGCGCGACGAACGTCCCGGCACCTACTTCAACGGCGAAAGGGCACAATCACCGAATTACGCCGAGGTCGAGATTTCCGTGCCCCCCGCCCACAAGGCCGGCACCATCGAATGGCCCTCATCCCTCCCCGGCAACCCGGAAACCGACTTCGTCACCCGCAGCGCCACCTACCTGCCGTCGGAACAGGTCTTCAAGGCCCGCCTGAACGAGGAGCTGCGCCAGCGCCCGCGCGGCAAGCGCGACGCCTTCCTGTTCATTCACGGCTACAACACGTTGTTCGCCGAAGGTCTTTACCGTTTCACCCAGTTCGTCCACGACGCCGACCAGAAAGCCGTTCCGGTTCTCTTCACGTGGGCCTCCAGAGGCAAGCTGAAAGACTACCTCTATGACCTGAACAGCGCCGCCATCGCGCGCGACGCGCTCGAACGCACCTTGACGGATCTTGCCAACAGCGATGCCGAACATATCTCCATCCTGGCCCATTCGATGGGCAACTACCTCCTGATGGAGACAATCCGCCAGATGCCGCCGGCGCTGCGCCAGAAGATCAGCCGCAAGTTACGCGTCGTGGTTCTTGCTGCGCCCGACATCGACATCGATCTTTTCAAGGCAAACCTGCGCAGGCTCGGCAAGCCACAGAAGCCCTTCATCGTCGTGCTGTCGAAGGACGACCGCGCCCTCCGGCTTTCCCGAGCTCTCTCCGGAGGGGTCGAGCGTGTCGGCGCCTTTTCGGACGATCAGGAACTGGCCGAGCTCGGCGCCATCGTCATCGACGTGACCGACCTGCAGGCAGGCGACTCCGCGCACCACTCCAAGTTCGCCGCCCTTGCCGAGTTTTCACCGGAACTCCAGCGGGCACTCCAGCACCGCAGCCTGACCAGTGTCGCAAGCGCCGATGGCCCCAGTGATCTCGGCACTAACCTCGGCACTTTTGTTGGAAATACCGCCCAAACTGCTGTAACCTTGCCCATCAAGATCATCACCGCACCCATAACGCTTGCCACGGGTGGGTTCTGAGTTGTTCCGAACGGGCAAAGATGGGCCGGAGACTGACCTGACTCCGAGAGATCAAAGCGTCGCCACAATTGGAAGCCATACGGGTCCCATGAAATCACCATGTATCGACGTCTGCGAAATCGACCGGGACAGCGGGTTGTGCAATGGGTGCCTGCGCACATTGGAGGAGATCGCGGGCTGGTCGGCCTATAGCGACGACAGGCGCGCGGAAATCATGATGGATCTGGACATGCGCCGGCACGCGGCCGGCGTTTCGGGTGAAGACTGATGGGCAGTCCGAAACATTATCGCGGCCTGATCGTCGTGCTGCTGGTGACCGTCATGGGCGCCATGGCCTTCTATTACTTCTTCGGCGATCCGAGCGACCCGGCCAACGCCAACTTCGACGACACCGGCCCGCGCGTCGTCGCTCTTTCCGCCCTTGCTTTCGTCTTCATCGCAAGCTTTGTGTTCGGCCAGCCCAAGGTCAAGGAGATCCTCCACGCCGTGCTCTTCTACGGTGGGCTGACGGCCATGCTCGTCGTGGGCTACACCTTCCGCACCGAACTCGTTCAGGCCGGCTACCGGGTTCTCGGAGCCATGGCGCCTGGTCTCGCGGTTTCGCAACAGGACGGTTCCATCCTGATCGTGCGCGACGCAACGGGGCATTTCATGGTGACCGGGCGCACCAACGGCGCCAGGACCCAGTTCCTTCTGGACACCGGCGCGAGCGCCGTGGTCCTTACTGCCGGTGACGCCCGCCGGGCGGGTTATGAGATGAAGGATCTCTCCTTCACCGTGCCCGTTTCCACCGCCAACGGCCGGGCGCTGGTCGCCCCGGTCCGGATCGGTTCGATCACGATCGGCGATACGTTCCTGCGCGATGTCCGCGGCTTCGTTGCCCGCGAGGGAACGCTCGAGAGCAGCCTTCTGGGCATGACCGCGCTCGACAAGCTGCACAGCTGGCGCATCGAAGGCGACAAGCTGATTCTGACGCCGTAACCCCGCCAGCGTAAACGGCTCTCCCCCATGCAGGACACGGTGATCGTTTTACAGGTCCTGTTTGCGTATGAGCCTGGACATCAGCAAGGTCCATGCTGATCCGGCCGGCAATGCCTGGGACCTCAAACACCTCTTGAGACGTACCCTATTCGGCCGCATCCGCCTCGAAGTTCGCCGGGCTGACGGCAGCAAGCGCCTTTTCGACCACCTCCAGCCCTGCCCCCGGCTTGATCGCCTCGACGGTGAGGATCCGACGCCAGGAACGCGCGCCCGGACGGCCATGGAACAACCCAAGCATGTGACGGGTCATATGGGCAAGCTTCACGCCCTTGCCGAGCTGGTCTTCGAGATAGGCCATGTGGCCCTTTACAGCGTGCCAGGGCGAAACATCCGGCGTGTCGCAGCCATAAATCCGCCGGTCGACCTCACCCAGGATCTCGGGCGTGTGATAGGCTGCGCGGCCGAACATCAACCCGTCCAGATGTTCCAGGTAAGGCTCGCCGTGGTCGAGCGTCTGCAGGCCGCCGTTGAGGCCGATGTATTTCTCCGGCAGACGCTGTTTCAGGCGCAGCACCCGGTCATAGTCGAGCGGCGGAATGTCCCGGTTTTCCTTCGGACTCAAACCCTGCAGCCAGGCCTTGCGGGCATGGACCCAGAGCGCGTCGGTTCCGGCGGCGAAGACCGCGTCCGCCATCCTGTCGAGCGCCTCTTCCGGGTCCTGATCGTCGACACCGATCCGGCATTTGACCGTCACCGGGATGTCGACGGCCGCCTTCATCGCTGAGACACACTCCGCCACGAGCTCCGGCTCCTGCATCAGGCAGGCACCGAAGCTACCCGACTGCACCCGGTCGGACGGACAGCCGACATTGATGTTGACCTCGTCATAACCGAATTCCGCAACGACCCGGGCGGCTTTCGCCATGTCCTTCGGATCGGAGCCGCCAAGCTGGCAGGCAATCGGGTGTTCGGGACCGGAGAAGCCCAGCAGATGCTCCCGATCACCATGGATCACCGCGCCGGTCGTCACCATTTCCGTGTAAAGCAACGCCTTCTTCGAAAGCTGCCGGTGAAACGCACGGCAATGCCTGTC
>JBNKGB010000135.1:0-9848 GCA_050289605.1 Roseibium sp.
TCCCCCTGCCGGGCGTGGAGTTGAAGGTCTGCGACTCGGAAGGCGGCGAACTGCCTCAGGGCGAAATTGGTACGATCGAGGTGCGGGGGCCGAACGTTTTCCAGGGCTATTGGAACATGCCCGAGAAGACGGCGGAGGAACTCCGCCAGAACGGGTTCTTCATCACCGGCGATCTCGGGGTGATCGATGCGGACGGCTACGTGAGCATCGTCGGGCGAGGCAAGGACCTGATCATCTCCGGCGGCTTCAACGTCTATCCGGCGGAAGTCGAGGCCTTGCTGGACGAGCTGCCCGGCGTTGCCGAAAGCGCTGTCGTCGGTGTGCCCCATCCCGATTTCGGCGAGGCCGTGGTGGCGGTGCTGGCCGCAAAACCGGGGGTGTCGCTGGACGAGGCCATGGTTCTTGCCGCCTTGAAAGACAGGCTCGCCAAGTTCAAGCAGCCGAAAAAGGTTCATGTGCTGGACGCCTTGCCGCGCAATACGATGGGCAAGATCCAGAAGAATGTCTTGCGCGATCAGTTCAAGGCCGATTTCGCCTGAGCCTGCAGGACGCCGGCGGCAGTCGGGGTCATGGCCTGGAGGGCCGTGTTCCGAAGGCAAGCGTTGAAAGGGCGTGATCGCTCTGCCTGCTCCAGGACGCCAGCGCCTGTGCCAGTCTCGCGGACGGGCCGTCGTCAGGATCCGACGCTCGCCGGACGCACCACCAGTCCATGGTTTCACCTTCCTCGCTGATCGGCCGGCAAATCAGCGTGCCGTCGGCAAGTTCCGGCGCGATCGCCCACTTGCTGAAGATAGCGACGCCGAAATTTGCCCTGACCAGGTCGATCACCGCTTCGGGCGTCGGCATCGGTGTCAGGCGGCGAAAGGGCTTGGAAGGCGCGCCGAGCAAGGTGGTCCAGTCGAAACCGGGCTCGGCTGTCAGCGGATAGACGAAGAAACGCTCGTCGCCCATGTTCAGGCTGTTGACGACCGGCTCGCCTGCCAGCGGGTGATCCTTAGACAGGGCGGCCACGATCGGGTCCGTGCCGAGCCTGGTTGCCCTGAAACGTGTCGACACGGGCTCCCGGCCGAAGATCAGCGAAACATCGACCGATCCGTCGAGAAGCGACGCGAGCGGATGCGCGGTCGCACGCCCGGACAGGTCGACCGACAGTCGCGGATCCGACTTTTCCAGATGGTCGAGGAAAGCCGGAAACCAGTGATAGCGGCTGTAGGTCGCCTGGCCGAGGCGCACCAGCATCCTGGACTGGCGGGCCGATTCCTCCAGTTCCTGCTCCAGCCGGAACAGCTCTGCCAGGAAACTGTCGCCCAGGTGTCGGAGCCGTTCGCCTTCTGCCGTCAGTTCGAAGCCCGTCTCGAGCCGCTGAACAAGCGGCAGGCCGATGCGCCGCTCGGCCTCGCGCAGCCTGTGAGAGGCCGCCGACTGGGTGATGCCGAGGCGGGCCGCCGACACGGTCATGCTGCCGGTTTCCGCAAGTGCGGACAAAAGGGTCAGGTGATGGACGGCGAGGCGCGGGATCATTTGAGTATGAATTCATTTCATGAAGAGAATGAAAACTAAGAATTTCATTTATATCAGAAGCCGGGATATCGACAAGACATGATGATCAAAACGCGCTCCCGGCTGACCCTCACGACCCAAAACGCAACCCTTGTCATTGTCGCTTCGGCGACCTGCTTTGGCCTGGTGCCCGTCTTCGTCCGGGAACTGCAGGCGCTCGGCGCGGGGCCGGCCACCGTCGCGCTTTACCGCTTCGGCTTTTCGGCGCTGTTCCTGCTGCCTTTCGTTCCGCTCGCAAGGCACAAGCGCGGCAGCGCCATGCTTGTGGCTGCGGCAGGGGCTGTGATGGGCCTCAGCACCATCGGCTATCTGTCGGCCATGAACCGGGCGCCGGTGGCCGCAGCCGGGGTGGTCTATATGTCCTATCCGGTCTTCGCCGCCCTGTTTGCGTGGGGATTTCTGCGCCAGGCCCTGACCTTGCGGTCTTTCGCCGCCGCCGGTCTGGTGCTATTGGCCGCTGCCTTGCTGCTGGATCCTTCCTCGTTGTCCCCGGATGCGTTTTCCGCCCTGCTTTGGGCCATTCCCGCCCCGGTCGCCTTCGGTTTCCTGGTGGTCGTGCTGAGCGGCCTTGCCGGCCGGCTCAATGCGCTTGAGCGAACGGTCTGCGGCCTGCTGGGCTCGATTGCCGGCCTGTTGCCGCTCGCGCTTCAAGAGGGGCATGGCTCGATGCTGCCGGCGTCCCCCGAGCAACTCGAGCTCATTGTCCTGATGGGGCTGACGACCGCGCTCATTCCGCAACTTCTGTTCACGGTCGCCTGCCGGAAGGTCGGGCCGGTCAGGACCGCGGCAGCCGGCAGCTTCGAGCTTCCGACCATGTTTCTTGTCGGCTGGCTCTTTTTCGGTGAAACAGTCGGCGTTCGGGAGGCACTTACGGCGGCTCTGGTTCTCTCCGCCATCCTAATCGCTCCGGCAATTGCTACGGGGCCTGTTGCAGGCGATCCGGGTGGACAGAGAATTTTTAAAGTATCTCGATAAAGAGAATCTTGATATTAAGATAAAGACATCCTATCTCCGGCGCAACAGGGCATGATGCCCCGAACGAAGCTGGAGAATGCACCATGACTGCTCGAACGCCTGATCATCCGGTCCAGGATTTTTTCGTGAACCGCTGGTCACCCCGCGCCTTTAACGCCGCCGAAATGCCCGAAGAGGATCTGAAGACGATCCTGGAAGCGGCCCGCTGGTCGCCTTCGGCCTTCAACATCCAGCCCTGGCGCTTCGTCTACGCAAGGCGCGGCGACGCCAACTGGCCGGTTCTCGTGGAACTGCTCAACCCTTTCAACCGCGAATGGGCGCAAAAAGCGTCGGCTCTTGTCTATCTCTTCACCGACACGATCG
Source organism: Roseibium sp. (assembly GCA_050289605.1). Classification (GTDB taxonomy): domain Bacteria; phylum Pseudomonadota; class Alphaproteobacteria; order Rhizobiales; family Stappiaceae; genus Roseibium. The sequence goes on from JBNKGB010000135.1 coordinate 2,899, forward strand.
TGGAAGGCAAGGACGGCAAGCCGGACCGGGCGAACGGCGCCCATTCCTTCGACGCAGGTTCCGCCTGGGCGCATGCAGCCCTGCAGGCGACGATCCTCGGCTATCACGCCCATGCGATGGCGGGCATCCTGAAGGACGACATCCATGAAAGGCTTGGCGTTCCGGAACGCTACAAGCCGGAAATCGCCATTGCCATTGGACGGCAGGGCAACGCTGAAGAGTTGCCTGAAGGCCTTCAGGCCCGCGAAACGCCGAGCGGTCGCAAGCCGCTTGCCGAGATCGCCTTTGCCGGTTCCTGGGCCTAGGGTCACGGACCGGTCGGTCCTGCAGACGGACGGTAGGCGGGTTTCCCGTGTGCCGTCCCGACCGCCTGCGGCAATCCGCACGGCGTCTGACGGCTTCGAAGAAGGTATCCTCGGTAAAATCATCAATGCCGCAGGAGCCGGAAATGAGCGGAGCCGACACCCTTCCTGGCCGCAGTCTTCTGAATGCCTATCGTGCACCGGGCGATTTTCTGGATTGCTATTCCGTCTCGATGGAAGGTCGCGAAGATCTTCAGACAGCGGACATGCGTCTGCTGGCCGACCATATCCTGTGCGCGGACATCGCCTGGATGACGAAACTGATGGCGCTGCGTGACAGCATCGCCGGACGCGTCGGCATGAAAACCGCGAACACCCTCGCCAGGGAACAGGCGGCTACGCCGATTGACCAACGCGGGGCGGGCGACAGGATCGGCTTCTTCAGGATCTTCCGGGTTTGGCCGGACGAGATCATCCTGGGCGAGGACGACTGGCACCAGGACTTCCGCGTGTCGATCTACCGCGACATGCGCAACATGCCGCGGATCTATGCCGCTACCTGCTGCAGGCGTCACAACGTCTTTGGCTACGCGTACCTCGCCCTGATCCTGCCGTTTCACAAACTGATCGTGAAATCCACACTGGACAAGGCGGTCGGGACGGCGCTGAAAGCGGCCTAGCCCGGACAACCGTCGGGTTTACCCACCGTTACCTCCTGCGGTACGGATCTGTCGGTCTTCCTCAGGACGAGGGAAAGGATAAGGGTCAACTCCCTGAGAGCGGGGCCATTCACCTTTCAAAAGCCCGTTCAGCCGTCAAGATGCCCGGACTTGCGCCAGACCCGCGTGCCCTGCCGGGTGCGGACAGTCTGTCGGCTGCCGGCGGGCAGGCGCAACCAGGTTCCCTGGTCGTAGCGGCCGTTCTCGTCCTCGAAACTGCCTTCCACGACGAAATACTCGACTCCGCCGGGGAAGTCCTGCGCGTCGAAGCTGGCGCCCCGTTCCCAGTCGAGCATGACGACCTCCTCGTCCGGGCGGATGAACAGCGGCAGGATATGCTCTCCCGACCGGCCTTGTTGCCAGAGGGCGGGATCGAGCGTGTTCACCCGCACGAAAGCGTCGTCCTCGGGCTGCATCTGGCGCAGTTTCACCAGGATGACCGCGCCTGGCTCGCTGGACGGAACGTGCCGGGAGCCGGGCGGATTGCGCACATACATGCCTTTGGGAAAGTCGCCGCTGTCATCGGAAAAGACACCGTCCAGCACCAGGAACTCTTCCCCAAGGTCGTGCTTGTGAGCGGAAAAGGCCGAGCCCGGCGCATAGCGCACCAGGCTGGTCGCCCGCGCAACCTCTTCTCCGTCCCGCTCCAGCATGCGCCGTTCCACCCCTGCCATCGGCGAGGGGATCCAGTCGAGCGTTGCGCTGTCGACGACGGCGCGTTGTGTCAGGTCAGCGTGGATTTTCATCGATGTCCTCCCTGGCCGGGCACCCTTCGGCGTATCCGGCCTTGTTCCCCAGACATGGGGTTGTGATCGCAGAATTGAAGAAACAGGAATTGAAATCAATGTGATCGGTTTGTATGAGCGGAGCGCATGCGGTGGAATTCAGGGAAAACCCCGGTTTCCCGTGGTCCCGGCTTTGCAAGCGGCAAGGAATCGTGCTGACTACCGCACTGCATGAAATCAAAGACGGGGTTTCCGCAACGCGGCAGAAGCTGTGCTTGAAGTGGACGCATGACGGTACAAATCGATATCGGTGAAATGACGGGCGGCGCGCGGGCCGGGCTCGATCTGGAGGAATTGCTGGCAACGCGCCTGTTGGTGCAGGGCAACTCCGGCTCCGGCAAGTCGCATCTGCTCAGGCGGCTGCTGGAACAGTCCGCAAACTGGGTGCAGCAGGCGATCATCGATCCGGAAGGCGATTTCGTCTCCCTTGCCGACAAGTTCGGACACGTCGTGGTGGACGCGGTAGGTACCGAAAAGGACCTGCAGATGATCGCGGGCCGCGTGCGGCAGCACCGCGTATCGGTTGTCCTGAACCTGGAAGGCCTCGACGCCGACAGGCAGATGAAGGCCGCCGCAACGTTCCTCGACGGTCTCTTCGACGCCGACCGGAACCTTTGGTATCCGATGCTGGTCGTGGTGGACGAAGCCCAGCTCTTTGCGCCGGCTGCCGCCGGTGAAGTCACCGAGGAAGCCCGGCGGCGTTCGCTCGGGGCCATGACCAACCTGATGTGCCGCGGCCGCAAGCGCGGCCTTGCCGGCATCATTGCCACCCAGCGTCTTGCAAAACTGGCCAAGAACGTGGCAGCCGAAGCCTCGAACTTCCTGATGGGCCGGACGTTCCTCGATATCGACATGGCCCGCGCCGCCGACCTGCTCGGTATGGAACGCCGTCAGGCAGAGAGTTTCCGCAACCTGGACCGGGGCCATTTCATCGCGCTCGGGCCCGCGCTTTCCCGCCGGCCGGTTCCGGTCAAGATCGGACACGTGGAGACTGTGGGCCGGGGCGGCAGCCCGAAACTGATGCCTCTGCCGGAACAGCCCAAGGAAGACGCCAAGGACCTGATCTTCACGCCGGGCGCCGACGAAGTGCAGCCTGTGCGCCAGCGTTTCGTCGAACCGGTCGTCTCGACGGGCGAGGTTCTGGATCGGCTCACCAGCGCGGAGCGGGCAAGCGAAGCGGCAGCGCCGATGGCGGAAAACCTGCTGGATTTCGGCGAGCGTGAGGAAAAGATCGCCGAGATCATCGCCGGCATCCTCGAAGACGAGGAAGCAGCCTTCCAGCCGATCGCAACGCTCTATCAGGATTTCCAGGTCCGTTGCCGCATCTCCAAGCTGCCGGGCGGTGCTCCGGACCTTCAGTCCTTCCGGGAAAAGCTCTCCGTCGCCAGGGCAGGGGTTGAAAAGGGCGAGATGGACGACGGCGCCTGGGCCCAGGCCGAGCTGATCGCCGCCGAGCTGCCCGAAGACATGCGCGGCGTCTATCTGCTGCTCGCCAAGGCGGCCCTCGCCAAGGCACCGTGTCCGGGCAACATTGAAATCGCGACCGCCTATGGTACGCGGTCTCCGGGGCGGGCCCGCTGGCTGCTCAGCCACATGGAGGAACGCGGCTTCCTCGTCTGTGCCACGGACCTGCGCGGCAACCGCATTGTCACCCTGACCGACCTCGGCTGGCAGACGGCACCCGGCGACGAAGCGGCCGCTTGAGGCAATCGTGCCGGGTATGATGGGCTGCCAACGCCGAATTTGACTTGGTTTGCCGACATGTCCGGGACGCCACGAAACGGATAGGTGGCCGGTGTTGGTCGAAGATTTCGCGACTTCGCAGGCGCACTGGCAGGAAGACGCACTTTCGCGCATGCTCTTCGCGCAAATTCGTCTGGGAGGTGCGCGAATGACACTGGAAAACACCATCGACACCTATTGTGCCGCCTGGTCGGAACGGGATCCGGACGATCGTCTGGGGCTTCTTGGCAAGGTTGTCGCGGAGGACGTCCGTTACACGGACCCTCAGACGGACGTGCATGGCCGCGCGGCGCTTGCCGATTACATTTCCGGCGTACTGGCGAAGCAGGTGGGGGCGAAGATCGTGCGGACGAGCGCGATCGACAGTCATCACGGCATGGCGAGGTTTGCCTGGCAACTGGTCAAGGCAGACGGAACGGCGCTGCCGGAGGGCCTCGATGTCGTCCGGTTCGACGGCGAGACCGGCAAGCTGAGGACGATCCTCGGGTTCTTCGGTCCATTGAAACGCGAAACCTGAACCTACGGAAACCGGCTGCAAGGCATTCGCCGGACCGTTCAGATCGCCGGCCGCATCCGCCGTCCCGCCGAATTGCCTGCCGCCGGATCCATCGGTTTGCGTGCCAGCAGATAGTCGAGCTGCGACAGTTCCAGCGTGATGCCGTCGATGGTGCGGGTCAGCACGCTCTCCAGATAGCTTCCACCCGGCGCCCGGTCCCTTATGTCGATGGCCCGCTCCCGTGCCTTGCGCAGGTACAGCGCCATCGTGCGCACTTCCTCCCGCGTGACGTCCATGGGAACCGGCATGTCCGGATGCGATTGCGCCGAAGACAGCGCAGCAGGGGACTGCTCGTAACTCGGGGAAACCATCCGCATCGCTTACCTCAAATGTTCATGTTTTGTTCTTTTTACTCCAGCTTTGCGAACGGATCAAGACGGCAAATAGGAAAGGGACCTCGGCGTTATGCCTGCCGCACTTGATAGCGGCCGGGAAAGAAACAAAAAAGCAGGCCCGCACGAGCAATTGTGCGGGCCTGCCGGATCGTTTGGGTGGGAGGCTCAGGCCGCCCGGACGTTGCGCAGGAAATCCGCAATGGTCGCCTGAAGGTCGTGCGCCTGCTGGGTGACCGACTGGGAGGCGGAGAGAACATCGGCGGCCGAGCCGCTGGTTTCCTCGGCTGCCTGGGTCACGTCGCCGATGCTTGTGCTCATGTCGTCGGTGCAGCTTGCCGCCTGCTGGACGTTGAGGCTGATCTCGTTGGTCGCATCGCCCTGCTGCGAGATTGCTGCCGCGATGGCCGCGGTGAACTGATTGACCTCTTCCATCGTGCTGGCGATCTCCTGGATCGATCCGACCGCATTTCGGGTCGAGGACTGGATGCCGGCGATCTGGGTCGAGATCTCCTCGGTTGCCCTGGCGGTCTGGGTGGCCAGCTCCTTGACCTCGGCGGCGACCACCGCGAAGCCCTTGCCGGCTTCCCCGGCGCGGGCCGCTTCGATGGTCGCGTTCAGTGCCAGGAGGTTGGTCTGTTCCGCGATGGCCTGGATGAGGCTGACGACTTCCCCGATCTTCTGGGCCGCCGTATCGAGGCTGCCGACCTTGTCGTTGGATTCGCTTGCCGCACGGGTGGCGCTGTTGACGACATCCTTGGTCTGCTCGATCTGCCGTCCGATTTCGGAGATCGACGCCGACAGCTCTTCCGCGGCCGAGGCGACGGTCTGAACGCTGCTCTGGGTGATCTCGGAGGAGCTGGCAACGGATGACACCTTCGCGGACGTATCCCGCGCGATGGCATCGAGCGAGGAGGCTGTAAGTTCCAGCCGCTCGGTGTTGCCGCTGACCTGTTCCAGCACGGTACGCACGTCGCTCTCGAAAGTCTCTATCAGCGTTTCGATCTGCTTCTGGCGGTCGAGCTGTGACTGCTGGGTCTGTTCGCTCGCACTCTGCAGGGTCCGCCGTTCGGTTTCGTTTTCGACGAAGATCTCAAGCGCGGCGGCCATCTGACCGATTTCGTCCCTGCGCCCGGTATAGGCGACCGGTGTTTCCACGTCACCCTCCGCCAGCCTGCGCATGCGGGCGGTCAGGGTCTGGACAGGACCGGCAATGGTCGCGCCGAGCATCCACATCAGGAACGTTCCCGCAACCAGTAGGCCGCAGGCCAGCAGCAGGCTGGTCTGCAGGGTCGAGTTCGCGCTCGCAAGAAGTTCGCTCTCCTCGACCGCAACGACCACGAACCAGCGCTGGCCGGTGCCGGTCAATTCAAACGCCTGGATGGCTTCGGCGATCCCGTCCTGCGTCGTGTAGGAAGAGTTGCCGCTCATCGCCGTGACCTTGCCGACGATTGCCGCATCGGCCTTCTTGCCGAGAAGGCTCGTATCCGGATGGGACACCCACACGCCGTCCTCGCTCAGGAGGCCGACATAGCCTGTCTGGTAGGTCTGTCCGGCGCTGACTGCTTCCTGCAGGCCGGTGAGGGACAGGTCGATCGTCGCGCCGCCGATGCCGCGGCCGGAGGGATCCAGGATGGGAGAGGAAGCGGTCGCCATGAGAACGTCGACACCGTTGACCGGATAGACGTAAGGCTCGGTAAAGGTGTCGTGGCCGAGGTTCTTCGGCTTGTCGTACCAGTCTTCCGACCCGCTATCGCCTCCGAACATAAGCGGTTCCCAGGCCACCTTGGCGTCGTCGTGATAGAAATAGGGAATGAACCGGCCGTTGGCGTCGGAAAAATCGGCGCCCGCATTGTCCGCGTCGGTGCCCGCCATGTCCGGTTCGAGAATGATGCCGCCACCGACGAATTTCTTGTTCTGGCTGATCTGATGTTCCATGACCGCGCCATAGGCCTTGCGGTCGGTGATGCCGGCCTGCTGCAGGCCTTCCAGGGCGTCGGAGACGGCGCGTGCCGCCAGTTGCGCTTCCGCCAGCGTTTTTCCGGCGTCCAGTGCCAAAGCTTCGGCCGTCTTTCGAATAAGGTTCTCGCCGGTCGTCTCGGAGGTGCGTTGCGTCGTGAAAGTGACGGTAAGAATCAGAGTGAGAAATCCGACCAGAAACACGCCGCTTGAGGCGAAAAAAATTCGATTTCTTAAGGACATGGAAAGCTCCGAAGGTGGGTCTGGTCGGACTTTAGGGCAAACTCCGTAAAGCAAAGCTTACGTACATTGTCAGAACTGTTGCGGAGCAAAAAAATCCGGTCCAGGCATGGCGGATCTACCGTTCCGGAGTATCTTGATCAGGGTAGGGAAGCTGGTTACATCTGTAACTAATCTCATCTCTGAACCGGGAGGATGTCATGGATCAGAGAACTGACGGCGCCGCAGGGGCCGGTACAAGCGGCCGCAATTCCCAAAGGCTTCAATACATGCCCGGTTTCGGCAACGACTTCGAGACCGAAGCCCTGCCCGGC
>JBNKGB010000136.1:0-9671 GCA_050289605.1 Roseibium sp.
CGTCAACAGCGGCGGTTATGGCAGCGATGGCGTCTTGGGAAAGAGGCATGGGAATCCGGACTGGTTGAAAAGAGGCGGGTGATTTGCCCGCACCCTATCAATCACGGACCGCACGTCAAATCCCGGACATGGCCAAATAGGGCTGCCTCATCCTGAGGAGGCGCGAAGCGCCGTCTCGAGGTATCCGCAACACATTCCGGAGCAGGCTCTCGATGAGAGCCTAAAAACACGGTTGCATCGAGACGGACCTGTCGGTCCTCCTCAGGCTGACGCTGAAGTTTGCTTGGTCACCGGATCAAACTGTCAAAAACCGCCTGACCTCCGTTTCCGACAAGTCCGCACCTTTGCCGGACAGCACGATTTCGCCCCGGTCCATGACGGCATAGTCGTCGGCGAGATCCCGGGCGAATTCGAAATACTGTTCCACCAGAACGATTGCCATGGTGCCCTGGTCGCGCAGCCAGGAAATGGCCCGGCCGATGTCCTTGATGATCGACGGCTGGATGCCTTCGGTCGGCTCGTCCAGGACAAGAAGCTTCGGCCGTGTGACAAGTGCGCGGGCAATGGCCAGTTGCTGCTGTTGCCCGCCGGAGAGGTCTCCGCCGCGGCGCGAGAGCATGTCTTTCAGTACCGGAAACAGTTCGAAAATCGTCTCCGGAATGTAACGGTCCTTGCGCGCAATCGGGGCATAGCCGGTTTCCAGGTTCTCCTTGACCGTCAGCAGGGAAAAGATCTCCCGGCCCTGGGGAACGATGGCGATGCCCTTCTTCGCACGGGCATGCGCGGGAATGGTGGAGATATCCTCGCCGTCCCACAGGATCTTGCCCGAACTGATTCCGTGCTGGCCGGCAACGGCGCGCAAGGTCGAGGTCTTGCCGACCCCGTTGCGGCCCATCAGGCAGGTCACCTTGCCCACTTCGGCGGTCAGGGAAACCTTTTTCAGCGCCTGGGCCGCGCCGTAGTGCAGATCGATGTTGTCTACTTGCAGCATTATTTCATACCTTGCGGATAACCGGTTTGAAGGACTTCTGATTTGTCATCCCCGCGAAAGCGGGGACCCAGGAAACCCCATAATTTCCGCATCAAGACAATCTCAAGCGCCCGGGAGTCCTGGGTCCCGGATCTCCGCTTCGCTTCGTCCGGGATGACAAATGGGCGAGTTTCGTGGCGTCAGTCACCGTCCCAGATAAACTTCAACGACCCGCTCGTCGGCGGAGACATGGTCGAGGGAGCCTTCTGCGAGGACCGAGCCTTCGTGGAGGACCGTGACCTTGACGCCCAGGGAACGCACAAACACCATGTCGTGCTCGACCACGACGACCGAGTGATCATTGGCAATATCCTTCAGAAGTTCCGCGGTTTCCGCCGTCTCGGCATCCGTCATTCCGGCGGCGGGTTCGTCGACCAGCAGGAGTTTGGGATCCTGGGCGAGCAGCATGCCGATTTCCAGCCATTGTTTCTGTCCGTGGCTGAGGTTCGCGGCGAGTTCGCCGCGCTTGGAGCCGAGACGGATCAAATCCAGCAGGTAGTCGATCCGTTTCTTTTCGGCGCCTGAAATAACGTGGAACAACGTCGCGAACGGCCCGCGCGGCGCCTTCAGAGCCAGTTCCAGATTGTCCCACACCGTATGGCTTTCGAAGACCGTCGGTTTCTGGAACTTGCGGCCGATGCCGAGTTCGGCGATCGAGGCCTCGTCTTCACCGGTGAGATCCACCGTGCCGTTGAAATAAACCTCCCCGCTGTCCGGACGCGTCTTGCCGGTGATGACATCCATCATGGTTGTTTTGCCGGCACCGTTCGGGCCGATGATGGCCCGCATTTCACCGGGAGCAATTGTCAGCGACAATTCGTTCAGGGCCTTGAAACCGTCGAAGGAAACCGAAACGCCGTCGAGATAAAGGAGGCTGGTTGATCTGGCCATGTCTCTACTCCGCTGGCTGGGGTTCTGCGTCCGGAAGGGACGGTTCCGGGGTTCTGGCCTGCGCTCCGGTCATCGCGACATTGGATCTTGCGCCAGGAGACTGTGGTGCCTGACCGGGCGGTTCGTCGGAGCCCGCCTCGAAGGCTTCGGAGACTTTTCGCTGGCGCAGGGCGGTCCAGCCGCTGCCCAGGGTGCCGACAATGCCTTTCGGCAGGAACAGCGTGACGACGACGAACAGCCCTCCGAGAGCGAAAAGCCAGATGTCGGGCAGGGCCGCGGTGAACCAGGTCTTGGCGAAGTTGACGAGCACGGCTCCCAGCACCGCGCCGACCAGCGTTCCGCGCCCGCCGACGGCGACCCAGATGACCACCTCGATCGAGTTGGCCGGTGCGAATTCGCCCGGGTTGATGATCCCGACCTGGGGCACGTAAAGCGCCCCGGCGATGCCTGCCATCATGGCCGAAAGCGTCCAGACGAAGAGCTTGTAGTGCTCCACCCGGTAGCCCAGGAAGCGCGTCCGGCTTTCAGCATCGCGCACCGCGATCAGCACCTTGCCGAGTTTGGAGCGGGTCACGGTCCGGCAGATCAGGAAACACACGACCAGCGCCAGGCCCGAGGCTGCAAACAGGCCGGCGCGGGTCGTGTCGGCCTGAATGTCAAAGCCAAGAATGTCCTTGAAATCGGTCAGGCCGTTGTTGCCGCCAAAGCCCATGTCATTGCGGAAGAAGGCGAGCAGCAGGGCATAGGTCAGTGCCTGGGTGATGATCGACAGATAGACGCCGGTAACGCGCGAGCGGAAGGCGAACCAGCCGAAGACGAAGGCGAGCACACCCGGCACCAGCAGCACCATCAGGGCCGCGAACCAGAACATGTCGAAGCCGGTCCAGTACCAGGGCAGTTCCGGCCAGTTGAGGAACACCATGAAGTCCGGCAGGACCGGGTCGCCATAGACGCCGCGCGTGCCGATCTGGCGCATCAGATACATGCCCATGGCATAGCCGCCGAGGGCGAAGAAGGCGGCATGGCCGAGCGAAAGAATGCCGCAATACCCCCAGACCAGATCCACGGCCAGCGCGAGCAGGGCATAGGTCAGGTATTTTCCCATCAGCGTGACCGCGTAGTTCGGCACGTGAAATGCCGAGCCTTCGGGCACCAGCAGGTTGCCGGCCGGCACCAGAATGATAGCGGCCGCCATGATCGCCAGAAAGATCCCCGCTCGGGCATCCATGGCGCGGAAGAGGAAAGAGGACATCATGCTTCGACTGCCCGGCCCTTGAGGGCGAACAGCCCCCGTGGACGCTTCTGGATAAAGAGAATGATGAAGACGAGCACGAAGATCTTGCCGAGCACGGCGCCGGCATAGGGCTCGAGGAATTTGTTGACGACGCCGAGCGTCATGGCACCCACCAGCGTTCCCCAAAGATTGCCGACACCGCCGAAGACCACGACCATGAAACTGTCGATGATGTAGCCCTGGCCGAGGTTGGGCGAGACGTTGTCGATCTGGGAGAGCGCAACGCCCGCGATCCCGGCGATGCCGGAGCCGAGGCCGAAGGTGAGGGCGTCGACCCAGGGTGTGCGGATGCCCATGGAGGCGGCCATGCGGCGGTTCTGGGTGACGGCACGGGTGTAGAGCCCGAACGGTGTCTTCTTCAGCACCAGCATCAGCCCGGCAAAGACCAGCAGCGCGAACACGATGATCCACATGCGGTTATAGGTGATGGTCATCTGGCCGAGATCGAAGGCACCGGACATCCAGCCAGGGTTACCGACTTCGCGGTTGGTCGGGCCGAAGATTGAGCGTACCGCCTGTTGCAGCACCAGCGAGATGCCCCAGGTGGCGAGCAGCGTTTCCAGCGGGCGGCCGTAGAGCCAGCGAATGACACCTCGCTCGATGGCAACGCCGATCAGCCCGGAGGTCAGGAAAGCAAGGGGGAGGGCGATAAACAGCGAATAGTCGAAAAGGCCCGGCGCCGACGAGCGGATCAGATCCTGCACCACGAAAGTGACATAGGCGCCGATCATCACCATCTCGCCGTGCGCCATGTTGATGACACCCATGACGCCGAAAGTGATGGCGAGGCCGATTGCGGCGAGCAGCAGCACCGAGCCGAGCGACAGTCCGTACCAGACATTCTGGGCCGCATCCCAGGCGGCAATGGACTTTTCGATTTTTTGAACGGCATCCGCTGCGGCCTCGCGCAGAACACCCTCCGAGGTATCCCTTACGCCGATCAACAGTGACAGGGCGTCCCGATTGCCCATATTCGCAAGGGTTTCGACGGCTAGCAGCTTTTCCTTCGTGTCGAGATTAGAGTTCAGGACCGCCGCTGCCCGAGCTTCTTCCATCACCTTGCGCACGTCCTCGTCAGTCTCGGCCGCGAGAGCCTGGTCCAGCGCTTCGATGCTGTCGGGGTCCTTGGCCTTGAACACGGCTTCGGCGGCTGCCAGACGGATCGCCGGGTCCGGGGCCATCAGCGTGAGCGAGCCGAGCGCAGAGCGGATCACCCGGCGCAGCTTGTTGTTGACCTTGATCTTGGAAATGTCCCGCTTACCCGCCTCGCCGGCGGCTTCAAGCGTCAGCGGATCGGTAAGCGTGAAACCTTTTCCGGCCTTTTTGGCGATGAACACCTGGTCGTCGGATGTGCGAACATAAAGGTCACCTTCCCCGAGAGCCTCCAGCGCCGGTGCCACCATCGGATCGCCTGTCGCAACCAGCGCGCCGATCTGTTTTTCGGTTTCGGAATACTTGCCGTTGGCCAGCTCGTTGATCAGCGGGCGGAGGGCTTCCGGATCGCTCTGGGCAAGAGCGGGACCGGCCAGAAGGCCACTTATCAGGCAAAGCATCAGGAGAAGGGATCTCTTCAAGGACATGTGTCCACCAGCGTCTTAAGCTCTTGTCTTTCGACCTCATCCTGAGGAGCCGCCTGGCGGCGTCTCGAAGGATGGGCCACTTGCTTCGGAGTCTGCCGCCCATCCTTCGAGACGGACCTTTCGGTCCTCCTCAGGATGAGGTCGGGGGGCGAAAAAGGGCTTCTTTCTCGGGCAAACTCCCCGGCTTGAAACCGGGAGCAAGGACGGGCCGCCACAGCCCGTCCCCTTTCTGTTCGCCCCTTAGGAGCCAGAGCCGCCGCACTTGCCGGTCGCGGTGTTGAAGTTGCCGCAGGAGAGCGGCGCGCGCCAATCGGAGATCAGGTCCTTGGAGCCTTCCAGGTAGTCGGACCAGGCATCGCCAACCACGAGACCGGAAGTTTCCCAGACGGTTTCAAACTGGCCGTCTTCCTGGATCTCGCCGATCAGTACCGGCTTGGTGATGTGGTGGTTCGGCATCATGGCGGAGTAGCCACCGGTCAGGTTCGGCACCGAGACGCCGACAATGGCGTCGATGACCGCATCCGGATCGGTGGAACCGGCTTTCTTGACTGCTTCGACCCACATGTTGAAGCCGATGTAATGAGCTTCCATCGGGTCGTTGGTCACGCGCTTTTCGTCGCCGATGAACGCGCGCCAGGTTTCGATGAACTCGGCATTGGCATCCGTGTCGGCAGACTGGAAGTAGTTCCAGGCGGCAAGGTGGCCGACGAGCGGAGCGGTGTCGAGACCGGCAAGCTCTTCTTCACCCACGGAGAAGGCAACGACCGGAATGTCTTCAGCCTTGATACCCGCGTTGCCGAGTTCCTTGTAGAAGGGGACGTTGGCGTCGCCGTTGATGGTGGATACCACGGCGGTCTTCTTGCCGGCAGAGCCAAAGGCCTTGATATCGGACACGATCGTCTGCCAGTCGGAATGACCGAACGGCGTGTAGTTGATCATGATGTCTTCTTCGGCCACGCCCTTGGACTTCAGATAGGCTTCCAGGATCTTGTTGGTCGTGCGCGGATAGACGTAGTCGGTGCCGGCCAGAACCCAGCGCTCGACGCCTTCCTCGTTCATCAGGTAGTCGACGGCCGGAATGGCCTGCTGGTTCGGCGCGGCGCCGGTGTAGAAGACGTTGCGCTGGGATTCTTCGCCCTCATACTGGACCGGGTAGAAGAGCAGCGAGTTCAGCTCTTCGAAGACCGGCAGGACGGACTTGCGGGAGACGGACGTCCAGCAGCCGAAGACCGCATCGACCTTGTCGACTTCAATCAGCTCGCGGGCCTTTTCGGCGAACAGCGGCCAGTCGGAGGCAGGGTCAACGACCACGGCTTCGAGTTTCTTGCCGAGCAGGCCGCCCTTCTTGTTCTGCTCGTCGATGAGCATCAGCATGGCGTCCTTCAGCGTCGTTTCGGAAATCGCCATGGTGCCGGAAAGCGAATGCAGGATACCGACCTTGATGGTGTCCTCGTCGGCGGAGGCCCCGCCGATCATGGTGGAAGTCAGAAGGCCTGCCAGAGCGAGTTTGGAAAGCGTGTTTTTCATGTGAGAGTTCCCCTTTGCTTGACGTCGCCGGGCCGGGTTCGTGCCTGGGCCGGTCATCGGCGGCCGGAAGGATCGCCGCTGTCGGGGAGGGATCGTGCGCCGAAACCTTTGCACCGAAACATACGTTAATTGACGTAAGCGGGCTTGCAGGCCTTCGCGCGGCGCTCTGTTGGAAACGGCACGAAATGTGCTGGTAGGAGGGGCTGAATTAAGATACGGGGCGGAAAGACGGGGGAACGATGCACGTGGCTTGCCGGATAATTGTGCATGTGCCTGAAAAGCGGGCATGCCTGCCTGTGGGACCGGGACGCGCGTGATTGCCCGTCAGCGAATCCTGCCGGTTCGGCGGCGCTACAACAAATGGGTCAACAACCAGACCCTGGAAGACTATGCGCTACGCTTCACTGCCAAGAGCGCCCGCCGCTTTTCCTCGCGCGCCATTTCCCAGACCGCGATCGGGGCAATATCCTTTCTGGCACTCGAAGCGATCGGCGGGGCGATCACGCTCTCGCATGGAACCGCGAATGCGTTTCTCGCCATACTTGTCGGCTCCCTGGTACTTCTTCTGGTCGGCCTGCCGATCAGCCGCTATGCCATGCGCTATGGCGTCGATATCGACCTTCTGACGCGCGGCGCCGGCTTCGGCTATATCGGCTCCACGATAACGTCGCTGATCTACGCCAGTTTCACCTTCATCCTGTTTGCGATCGAGGCCTCGATCATGTCGGGCGCGCTGGAATTTGCCTTCGGCGTGCCGCTGTGGATCGGATACGTCATCAGCGCGGTCGCGGTCATTCCCCTGGTGACCCACGGCATCACCTGGATCAGCCGGTTTCAGCTGGCGACCCAGCCGTTCTGGATCGTCCTCAACATCCTGCCCTTTGTCTTCATTGCCTTCACAGACTGGCAGGCCGTCGGCAACTGGCTCAGCTTTTCCGGCATCGATCCGCTGACGAACCTCCAGCGGGAACCGGCTGCCGGGTGGGAAGGCGTCAACCTGATCAGCTTCGGCGCGGCTTCCGCAGTCATCCTGGCCCTGATGGCTCAGATCGGTGAGCAGGTGGATTTCCTGCGGTTTCTGCCCGCACAGGACTTGGCCCGCCACCGCCACAGGCTGGCCCTGTTCCTCGCTGGCCCCGGCTGGGTGGTTCTGGGCGCGCCGAAAATGCTGGCCGGCTCGTTCCTGGCCGTCCTCGTGCTCTCCCACGGCGTTCCGGTCGAACACGCGGACGAGCCCTCGCGCATGTATGCTGTTGCCTTCGGTTACATGATCCCGAACGAAACCCTGGTGCTCCTGCTAATGGCCGCGTTCGTGGCCGTGGCCCAGCTCAAGATCAACGTGATGAATGCCTATGCGGGCTCTCTCGCCTGGTCCAACTTCTTCTCCCGGCTCACCCATTCTCATCCCGGCAGGGTGGTCTGGCTGGTCTTCAACGTCGGCATAGCGCTGCTCCTGATGGAGCTCGGTATCTACCGCCTGCTCGAGGAAACGCTCGGCGTCTTTTCGATCATCGCCATGGCCTGGCTGTCGGCGATCTCCGCCGATCTCTTCATCAACAAGCCGCTCGGCCTGTCGCCGCCGGGGATCGAGTTCAAGCGCGCCCATCTCTATGACATCAATCCGGTCGGAACGGGCGCGATGCTGCTGGCCGCCGGTCTTGCTCTGGCCGCGCATTTCGGCATGTTCGGGGACACCGCCGCCGCCCTGGCAACGTTCCTGGCGATGGCGGTCGCATTTGTCGCCGCTCCCCTCATTGCCCTTGCGACGAAGGGGCGGTTTTCCCTTGCCCGCAAGCCCCGCCAGAGCTGGCAGCAGAAAGCCCATATCGCCTGCTCGATCTGCGAAAACCCGTTCGAGCCGGAAGACATGGCCTATTGCCCGGCCTATCGGGCGCCGATCTGCTCTCTCTGCTGTTCGCTGGACGCGCGCTGTCACGATTCCTGCAAGCCCAGGGCCCGGCTTACGCATCAGGTGGGGACGGTGGCCGGCTATGTTTTGCCCGAGCATGTTCTGGACTATTTCCGTTCGCGGCTGGGCCGCTACGCGCTGACCGCCGCGTTCTCCATCACCGGGATCGGTCTGGTGCTGTGGATCATCTACGGCCAGGCTGCAAGCCGCCTTGGCGATCCGACCGGTATCATTGCCCAGACTGTTGCACTGATCTTTTTCGTCTTCACCATCGCGGCCGGCATCGCCAGCTGGTTTCTGGTGCTGGCCCACGACACGAGGCAGGTCGCGGAAGAAGAGTCTGCCCGTCAGAACGCGCTGCTGCAGAAGGAAATCGACGCGCACAGCGTCACCGATGCGGCCCTTCAAAAGGCCAAGGAGGACGCAGACGCTGCCAACCTTGCCAAGAGCCGCTATGTCGTCGGCCTAAGCCATGAACTCAGGACGCCGCTCAATGCGGTGATGGGCTATGCCCAGATCCTGGAACGGGACGAAAGCATGCCGGAGGCCCGAAGGCCCGCCGTCGCCACCATCCGCCGGAGCGCGGAACATCTCTCCGGGCTGATCGACGGCCTGCTGGATATCTCCCGGATCGAGGCGGGACGGTTGCAGGTCTATTCCGACGAAATCAACATCCACGAGTTTCTGGACCAGATCGTGGATATGTTCCGCATGCAGGCCTCCGCCAAGGGCATCGGTTTCGACTATCGGAGGGCGGGCAATCTGCCCGCTTTTGTCAGGACCGACGAAAAGCGGTTGCGGCAGATCCTGGTGAACCTTCTGTCCAACGCCATAAAGTTCACCGAAGAGGGCGCGGTGTCGCTTACCGTCGGCTACCGTTCCCAGGTGGCCAGCTTCGTCGTTGCCGACAGCGGGCCGGGGATCGCGCTCGACGAACAGAAGAAGATTTTCGAGCCTTTCGGCCGCAGCAAGGCGGCAAATGGCGCCGGCATGCCGGGGCTGGGCCTCGGCCTGACGATCACCAAGCTTCTGACGGAAACCATGGGCGGCGGCCTCGCGCTTGCAAGCGAGCCGGGCAAGGGGGCGTCCTTCGAGGTGCGCCTGCTGCTCTCGGCCGTTGACCGGCCGTTGGACACGGCCCGTCTGGAGCGGCAGGTGAGGGGTTATGAGGGCACGCGGCGGACGATTGCCGTGGTCGACGACAACGACGACCACCGCGCCCTCGTTCGCGACATTCTCGCGCCTCTCGGCTTCACCGTTCTGGAGGCGGGCACCGGAACCGCCTGTCTGGAGCACCTCCAGGACCTCGCACCCGACCTCTACCTCATCGACATCCTGATGCCGGGCATGAGCGGCTGGAGCCTTGCGGAAAACCTGCGGTCCAGGGGCGCGACGGCACCGATCATCATGCTGTCGGCCAATATCGGCGACAAGTCCCTG
>JBNKGB010000137.1:0-9670 GCA_050289605.1 Roseibium sp.
CGTCAATTCTTCCGGGTCGGATAAGGAGATCGCTCCGGAATTGATCAGATGCGCCAGTCCGCCCAGCCCTCCGCCTAGCGCCAGGAATCCCACTGCAAGGGCCGCATAGACCAGCATTGGTGATCGTTTCCTGGACGGCTTTCCTTTTCCGTCCGGAGCACGGGCGGGTTGGGTTCCCGTTGTTTCTGGAGGCACTTGCGGCTTTGCCGTCGGGCGAATGACCGTCCGATCGAATTCTGGGCGTTGCGCGCCGGAGTTTGGGTTGTCAGGCCATTGGACCATTCTGAAACCTAGGGTACGGACTCATTCGCAGTCAACGGGCTCCGATACCCGATCATGCCGGATGAAACCCGAAGATGCAAAACCGGAACTTCCCAAGGGTGTTCATTTGTTAACGCGGAAAATTCAACAGTTTCCGTGGGCGCCGCTTTGCTTTTCCCGTCACCATCTGATCCGTATTTTCCATATACATTTCAGCGACATCGAGCGTGAATACGGAAATATCGGTACTCAGTCCACGCAGCTTTCCGGTCCAGATCTCCTTGACCGGATAGCTCTTCGGCAACCCGTCCGCCACGGATTGGCTGATGGCGAGCCGGACTTTCTTTTCCTTGGCGACAGATTCGATCCGGCTCGCCGTATTGACCGTCGTCCCCATTACGGTGAAGGACCGGCGATGCTCTCCCCCGATGTCACCGACGAGGGCCGGACCGGAATTCAGCGCTACACGCAGGTCGAGTGGGCTTTGCCCTGTAATCGCACGCAGATGATCCAGCATTGCGATGATCTGCCGGGAAGCGTCGACGGCTGCCTGTTCAGGTCTTTCGACCGTATTCGGCGCATTCCAGACGGCCATGATGGCATCACCGATATATTTGTCGATGTAACCCTTGTGCGCGGTGATCACCTCGCCAATCGCATCGAAACTGGAATTGACGACCCGCACCACATCCCGATCGGCGAGTTTTTCCGACATTTTGGTGAAGCCGACGATGTCGATGAAAGCGACCACCACGTTGCGGGTGTCGCCGCCGAGTTCCGGCAACTGCTCCGACTGGGCCATCTGCTTGATGACGTCGGGAGCAAGGTAATGCCCGAAAAGCCGGACGAGCGCCCGTTGCCTGCGTTGCAATATGAGCACCTTGCCGGCAGCCGCGAAGACCATGGAGCTGATGAAGGCCACCGGCGCCACCCCAGGGGCAAACATGAGACCATAGTCAAGACCGACCAGGCTGATACCCAGCGCCGCGGCGGCGCCGACCACGGCAACAAAAGGCAAGACGACCGAAGGCAAAATGAGACCGAGCAGAACGCCTGTGACAGCGAAGAGGACAGCAAGTGCGGGCACAACACCCTTGGGCGGCGTTACCGCAATGCGTCCGGAGAGTGCGGACGCTATGAAGTCCGCCAGCATATAGACACCTGCGGTATGAGTTCGCACAGGTGGACGGCCACTGCTGCCGGTTTCCGACATGTCCGCAGGCAGTTGGGGCAGGAAACGATCCGAATAAAGGTGTTCGTCCTCATAGGGGAGCAGCCCGCCAAACAGGACGATTCGACCTTCCACGAAACGGCGCAGCTCAACCTGGCCAGCCTCACTTGACTTCATTTTCAGAACATCGAGTAAGGACAAATAAGGCATGGAAGTCGCCAGTCTCGTGGACGGTATGGCGACATATTCCTCCTGCCCCGCATAGCCAGCTTTTGCGAGAAGCGCATCGACCATCGATGGCGAGTCGATCAGCGGTGGTTGCGGCGCATGCCGGCGAACGACCCCATCATTGTCTGAATCCACGGTCACGGTCCTGACCCCGCCCGCACCGACGGCAGCCGAAAATGAGCGGTGAGGCACGCCAATTTCCGTATGAGCAATGAACACCTGGCCCCGGTTTCTATACAGGAACCCCAGGAAGGGCTGATCGAATCCCGTCAGGCGCGCCTCACCCGACTTGGGGTCCCGGAAAGCTTCGGCGCTGTAGGCAAAGACAAAATCATAGCCCAGCGCCAAAGCCCCCGCGTCGAGTACCGCCTGGCCGGCTTCAGCGAGAACGGGTGTCATCAAGACACGGGGTATCGGGAGCAGTTTTTCGGAGTTGAGGGCAGTCCAGTCCAAACCAATAACAGCCACGGGGGCACGCGCTTCATCGTGCATGCCCCTCAAGTTGGCCCGAACCTGAAACAGCCGGTCGGTTACCCAGCCTTCCCAGATAGCCTTATTGGCGGATAAGCCGATGGCAACGCCCGCAACGACCGCAACACATGCGATGGCTGCGACGAGAAGTTTCCGGCCAAAGGCTGCATCCGCAAACCGGCCGCCTGATGTCATTTCACGACGACGACCGCGGTTTTCCGTCCGACTTCAGCCGGATCGATCGTGAATTTGCGCATGACGACACCATAGTCCGGTGCTTTACCCTGAAGGAAAAGTTCGACTTCGATCGGTTCGTCGTCGGTTTCCCGCGTCGGCATGTCTGTCATGATGTTTTCCAGGACATCGAAGCGTTTCGGTGCACCACCACCAAAGGACACGAAGGCCGTGTCGTACTGGTCACGCAAGGTATCGTCGAAACGCAGCATCAGCGATGCGGCCTTCTTGTTGGACAAGGTCAGACCACGCAGCGTAACCGTCAGGCCCTTGTCGGCGGTTTCGGTGCTCGAGCCGCTTTCGGCCTGAAGGCAGTTGCCGGCACGCAGGACTTCTTCCTCACCACCGTCCAGCGTATAGCCTGCGGACGTGATAGAGAGCTGGCCGGATTTGAGGCGAACTTCCTGGCAGGCGGCATAATCGAGAAGTTCGACATAACCGGATTCGCCGAGGTCCACGACGTCACCTGGCATGAGTTCGGAAAAGGCGGATATGTTCACGTCTTCCGACTTGTCCAGCACCAGCGCGATTGGATCGGCCAGAGCGGTTCCCGCAAATGATGCGACTGCAAGCGCAAGCGAGGAGGCCATTCCTGCTGACTGCAAACTTCGCCCGACAAGGGGGCGTTTCAAGATGGAAATCATTACTGTCTCCCAAGTCCCTGATCCTTAGCGGCCAACACTCACCATGAGCCGTGGCGCTACCTTCAGTCTGCGATAATACCAAACGATGGCGAAATGAGTGTGGCCATGGTCACATAAAAGACTTTTACGCCGCAAGAAGATAAGAGGAATTTGAGATCCTCGCCATGCCGGATCGCGATAGAAGCCAACCGACGATGCCCGCACGCGTTCGGTCAATCATCGGGTCGGAGCCATTGACCGCGGCTGGAACGGAACGCTCGACCCGCTAACCGGCCGGTTCGGTATAGATGCCGGTAATGCCGGCGGCTTCAGCGGACTTGCCTATAAGGTCGAGAAGCTCAGGTTCGATTTCGGCGTCGAGCGGCTTGCCGTCGAGCGCACGCAGAACGCCGATGAGCTTTGGCATCGGCCTGGAAGAACGAACCATCACGATGTGATCCGCCCCCAACGGCAAGGCCGCCCTCATGTTGAGAACATAAGGGTGTTCGGCCTCCACCGATGTATCCTTGCCTAGCGGGTCGGCAATCACGTCCGGCGCGAGCAGCCGCAAGGTCCCATCCGCTTCAAGTCCGAACACCGCCATGTAGCCATTCCGGTTCGAGTTAAGGCCGACCTTGAAGGGAGATCCTTCGGGAATATGGCCGACCGAAGGCTGAAGGCTTCCTTCTATCGGCTGAAGTGTTCTGGAGAGCGCATAAAGATCGGAAAGAAAGACCCACTTGGTGACGACGTCGGCAAAACGATCGGCATTTCCAGCCTCTCCCCGCAAGACGACATCACCGAATTTCGTCAGAACGTCGCCCGCTTCCACATCCCAATAAAGATCGGCTCCCTCTTCCCCGGCTATCTTCAGCCGATCCTTATGCAGAAGGATGAGTTTCTGGAGGATGGGTCCTGCGGCTTCCGTGCTAGCGGCCACGGTCAGTTCACCGACGGTACGGTCATAAATCCTGCCCTTTACTCTGGGCAGGATGGCCGCACGGGTCTCGCCGCCAATGCTCAGGCTCGGCGACTGGCGTCCTTCCGTTGCTACGCGAACTGTCTCCTGCAGGAACATGCTCAGTTCCTCCATGGAGATGCCGCCATCCCCATCCAGGTCCGCCCGGCCTTCCACTCCTCGGGCAAAGGCCCAGCTCAAGGCGCCCCTGGGTTTTCCGCCAATCAGCAATTCCGGGATCACCTGGCCGTCAACCGTCGCGCCGACATAGATGACATTTGGAAGCTGCTGTACCTCATTCCGGCGGGTCGCCTCGCTTTGCAGGATCGGTGGCAGCGGAGCCGATCTCAGAACATCGTTTTCAAACGGCGGCAATCCCACAAGCCGGGTGCCGAGACGCTTGACGCGCGGGTCGATAGACCGTGTCATCGTCCCCGAATGGCAGCTGTCCGCCAGGAACAGAACGCTGCGCCCGTCCGCCGCGCGAAGCATCGCGGCGACGTCATCATCGCGAAGACGTTCTCCGTTCCCGGGCGCACTGAAATCAAACCCGGCCAGAAGAAACACCTCGTCCAGCCCGTCCACCTCGGATCCCTTGATCCATTCTGGCTCCTGAGCGCCGTGCCCCGCATAGGACAAAACGAGAACATCTTCTGGCGCAGATCGTGCAATCAGCTCCTGCCACCTGACGAGGATGGCTGCTCTTGACGCCTCGTGGTCATAGAGCGCCGTCAGGTCCCGGACACCGGCAGCCTTCAACGTGGCCGCAATGTCTGACGCGTCGTTGACCGCGCCCTTCAGGCGGGAGACATGCTCATAGGCATCGATGCCGATGACGAGCGCCCTCCATTCACCCGCTGTCGCCGGTCTGCACGATAGCAGGCACAAAAGCAGTATCTGGACCGCTGAAAAAAGACAACGCGCAGACAATTTTGAACTACCTCTGTGCTAAAGGGTTTCTTGACGGCGTTTGTGCTAGTTCCAAGAACTGCCGCCACCGCCACCAGGTCCACCACCACCTCCTCCGCCGCCACCGTTGTCACGCAGAGCCGGATCGTTGATCGGATCGTAGAGCGGTTTGACAGGCGTGGTGGTCTTTGTCGTGGTGGACCTGGTCGTTGTCGTCTTTACCGGTGCCGCCGCGGGCGACGTAGCAATCGGTACCGGCGTCAGTGGTCTGATATTGTTGGGTTCTGTCTGACAGCCGGCCAGCATCAGGGTGGCCAGCCCCGTCAAGGGAAGCGAATAGAGAAGTGGTCGCATAATAACTCTCCTTAAAACAAATCGTAGCGCGGGCGGTTCTGCTCCCATTGGTGCTTGACCAATGCGATCAGGGCCGCGTCCCCCTCCACCGGTTCCTTCCCCGAAGACTTGAAGAAATTTGCCAGAGCGTCCTGTGTCTTGCGTCCCGGTTGCCCATCGACCGGCCCGGGTTCATATCCGAGGTCGCTCAGCGCCTGCTGCAGAACCTTTGCCTTGAGCCGTCTGTCCGCCTTGGCGAGGTCGGCCTCGCCCTTCCGGGCGGCCGGCGACGTCGGATCGACGGCGACGGACATGGCCAGCATCCTTATCCGGTCACGGCCTGCCGTCTCGCCGGATTTCTGCCCTAGCATCCAGGCAGTGTTGTAGGCCCCCCAGGCATCGCCGCGCATGGCACTTTCCCGAAACCATCTTGTAGCCTCGTCCGCGTCCTTCCCGACACCCTGGCCGTTGTAATACATGAGACCGATGGCCGTGCCCGCCGCCGGGTGGCCGCCTTCGTGCGCTTTCTTGAACCAACCCAGCGCGGCCTCGTAATCCTGCGGCACTCCGTTGCCGTCCCGATAGAGCGTGCCGACGTTCAGATACCCGTAGATATCATTGCGGGCTGCCGACCGGTTGTAATAATAAACCGCTCTTTCGACGTTCTTTTCGACGTGTTCGCCGTTGGCATAGAAGCTGCCGATGGCATTGTAGGAAAAGGTGTGCCCGGCCTCTAACGACTGAAGCAGTTTTTCCAGCCCGTCCTTTTCGTTCTGAGGCGTTCCTTCTCCCTTGATTTCCGCCATCCCCAGGGAATGCAGGGCGTAGGCGTCGCCGCGCTCCGCTGCCTTGCGATACAGTTCAACGGCCTTTTCGCGGTCGCGGTCGATCCCGGCTCCGAGGAAATACATGCGCCCCAGCACCTGTCCGGCACGGACATGGCCCATCTGGTAAGCCTTCTGGAAATCTGCAATTGCCTGGTCGAAATCACCGGCCGCAAACGCGCCGCGTCCGTGCTGGAAGACGAAACGGCCGATATCCGGAAAGGCGGCCATCGCCTCGGCACAGGCCTTGCCCACGGCTTCAGGGTCGAGTTCGTTGGCGAGCCGGCCCTCTGTTACCGCCTGAAGATCGAACGGCTGGGTTGCCAGCTGGTCGCATTGGGTTACGCGCGGCTGAACGATCTGCGTAACGGTTTTGGTTTCGCCTGAGACCGGGATTTCGACTTCGAATTTGCTTGCCTCCCGCTCGCTGCCGATCTGCGGCCTGACCGTCAGTGATGACAGGGCGGAAACGGGAAACCGGTCACCGGGCTGTAGCAGGCGGCCTTCGCTCGATAACTGCAGATCGCTGTCGACCGAGACGACCTTCAGCCATTCGCTGGTTGCCGGGACGCCCTCAACGGGAGCGTCCGGAAAGATGGATACAGGACCGACCCCGATGTCGGCCTCGACCGCACCTGTGGTGGACTTCTCCTCGAGCCAGGAGATCAGCTTGTCCTGAAGCACCTTTTGCGCCGCTTCGTCGTTCTTTTGGGCGACCGGGGTCTCGGCCTGCGCAATCGTGATGGAGGCGATCGCTGAAACGCTCCCTCCCCACTGGTCCTTGACGTCGTAGCCGATCAGTTCGACATCGCCCACGGTTTCACCGGAGGGAACGTATTCCAGGCTGGAAAGCTCCGACGCCTTGAGGATATCGCCTTCCGACACCGATCTGCCGCCCGGAAGGACCAATTGTCCTTTTTCCGGCATAAGGGTCAGCGTCGCCTCGACGGTGCCACCTTCGGGCTGGACCGGCTCGGGAATATTCAGGGCAACCGCTCCACCAGTCGCCGGAACGTTCACCCGGTGATGGGCGGTGACAATAGGCTTCGGCTTGGGCGGAACGAAGTAGAAGCTGGTGACGAGGGTGGAATCTTCATAAGGCACCTGCTGGCCGCCCGTCTTGCGGACAACCTCGTCCCGCACCTTTGTCATCAGGTCCGAGATCTCAAGCGTCGGGTCCAGTGCGTTATCGACGACGGCGGACGTGAACGGGCTCATCGGGCCCTTGCCGTCATAAGCGACCTGTCCGGGCCGTGTCGCGTAGGAGATGAAGGAACCAAGCTTGTTCGGTATGCGCCTCAGCCCCCGGCTTTTTCCTAGAGCGTATTCCTGCTCGCCCCAATAAAGGCTCGCGATCTCGAACGGATTGTTGCGGCAAGCATCCAGCATCACGATCTGCATGCTTGAGGCAGCCTTCATGTAGTCGAGCAGATGAGAAACCTTGAGGCTTTCAAACTCGAGGTCGTACTCCGAAGAAAGCTTCGCATCGACCGGCACAATGAAATTCGCGTCCCCCACTTGGAGCGCGTGGCCGGAATAGTAGAACAAGGCGGTGTCGCCGTCGTTCAGTTCACGCAGGAACTTCCTGACCGTCTGTTCGAGCTCCTTTTTGCCAAGGTCAAGGCCAAGCGTTACGTCGAAATCCGCCTCCCGCAGAATGCGCGCGATTTCCCTGGTGTCGTTCAGCGGATTTTCCAGCGGCTCGACGTAGCGGTAATCCTGATTGCCGATTACGAGAGCAACCCTGCGCCCGCCACCGTCGGACGGCGCCGCGGACGCCCCCGGACCGGCCAGCATCAGGCCCAGCGGCACGGCGACCACGACGATCCCGACCGCGCGCCTCAAACGCGCTGACTTACTGCAAACCGGTTTCCCGGACCGCCACAATTCGGAGTGTAAACCATACCGCTTCTGCATAACGTCCTCAGCGCCTAGACTGCCTGCAACACTCGCGCCTGAGCTGTTTCGTGTCTGTGACGAATCTCACAAGGAAGGCGTACCGGCGCGAACGCGAACCACTTCGCCAGTCCGAAACCTGCCCTAGGGTAAAGTGATGCACACTTGCAGGTCGGACGCAAGCCATGGGGCACCGTTCCGCGCCGGAGATCGACCATGGCAATAGTTGTTTGCCGAGCACAGGTTACGACCGGCTCGCGAATTCCATTTTCGGGCGAGTCATCTTAGGCTGCCCTGAAAATCCACCGAGACAACCAGCTCCGGAGCGCCGATGTCCGAACCGCTTGAAATCCGCAACCTTCGGGAAGATGAAATCCAGATCGCCCTGGAGATGGCAAGGACGGAAGGCTGGAATCCTGGCCTTGAGGACGGGACCGCGTTTTTCGCCGCCGATCCGGGCGGCTATTTCGTGGGCGAGATCGGCGGCGAACTGGTCAATGTGATCTCGGCGGTCCGTTATGGCGACGAATTCAGCTTCATCGGTCTTTATATCTGCAGGCCCGAATACCGCACCAGGGGATTTGGCCATCAGATCTGGGATCACGCCATGCGCTATCTCGGCACACGTCTCATCGGTCTGGATGCCGTAAGCGAGCAGACCGCCAGCTACGCCCAACATGGCTTCAGGTCGGTGTACCGGAACGTGCGCCAGTGCGGCATTTCACTCTGCGACACCCCCATGGATCCGAGGATCGCCCCACTTGGACAGGGCCTGTTTCCGTCGATACGCGACTACGACCGGCGCTTCTTTCCCGCATCACGAGAAGCCTTCCTGAAGCTTTGGACCGCGCCCATGTTGGAAACACGACGAGGTTTCGCCTTCATGGAGGACGGCGATATCAAGGGATATGGCGTCATCCGCCAGTGTCACGAGGGTTTCAAGATCGGTCCGCTCTTTGCCGACACGCCCGAAATCGCGGACACGCTGTTCCGGGCCCTTGCCGGGCAAGTCAAGGGCCAGACCGTCATCCTCGACACGCCAGAACCGAACGCGGCAGCGTTGCTTCTTGCAGAACGCTACGAACTCTCGCCGGAATTCGAAACGTTCCGCATGTACCGCGGACCGGCGCCGTCCCTACCCCTGGATCAGACCTTCGGGATCACGACCTTCGAATTGGGGTAACCCCGGTCACCCTGGTCAGTGGCCGGCGTTCCTGTAGGCCAGCATTGCGCCAGCCAGATCCTCGAGCGCCGCACCGACGGATTTGAACATCGTGATGGCTTCCTCGTTCTGACGGCCCGGATGCAGTCCGCGGCACAGGTCGAAAAGATCCGCCTTGACGTCGCTTGTCTTTATCAGGCCCGCCTTGATGGGCTGAACGATGTCGCCACCCTCCGTTAGACAACCGTCCTTCGTGTCGACAAAGATTTCGGCGCGCCTGACGAGATCGTCGTCGCTTTCGCGCATGGACGGCTTGAAGGCGCCCACAAGGTCAACGTGCGTGCCGGGCTTCAGCAGGCCACCCTTGACCAGCGGATCGGTGGACAGCGTCGCCGCGCTGACGATGTCCGCCTCAGGCAACACCGCGTCCAGATCACCGGAAATGCCGAATTCGGCCCGGAAGTGCGGTTCCAGTTCCCGCACGATTTCCGCCGCCTTTTCCTCGGACCTGCCCCAGATGGTGACTTTCTCGATCGGCCGGACCGCCATATGGGCGGCAATTAGATTGGGCGCCAGCCGTCCCGTGCCGACGATGACGAG
>JBNKGB010000138.1:0-9362 GCA_050289605.1 Roseibium sp.
CGTTGATTAGAAGTACTCCGTCAGTCCAAATTTCCAGAAAGGCAGAAAGGTGAAGATCGACGTCGAGACAAGTTACGTTGAGCGCAAACCGGCAGGTCCGCTCAAGGTGGTTCTGAAGGTTGACGGCGCAGAGGTCGCATCGGGCGAAGTGCCTGTCAGCGCCCCGATCGGGTTCACCGCCAACGACGCCCTCGACTTCGGCATCGATCTCGGTTCGCCGGTTAGTATCGAGTACTACGATCAGGCGCCCTTCCAATTCAACGGCACGATCGAAGGTGCAAAGGTGGATTACCTCGGTGCCGATGCCAAGCTGAACGGTAAGGAAGAGCGGGAAATAGAACGGCCGATCCCGGTGGCCGACTAGCCCGATGCCGCGAAATGCGTCCGGACTCCTTTAGAGCACGGCGACAGCGATATAGGTCCGATCATCCGCGTTTATTCGCGGGCATGATGAATATTGCAAAATTGAAACCGCCAGCTGCGGTAAGGATTAACCAGGGAAAGCATTAAAATGGCCTACAATACGACCCGCCGAGAACTGCTTGCGTCCAGCGCCGCGATTGCTGCTTCTCCGGCGCTTGGTTTGCTGGCCGCAGGCTTAGCCAAGGCACAGACAGCGGGCACTGCCGGAAAGCCTGCATCCATCTCGCAGATCGACGCCTATATGGGAGCCCCGGTCGAATTGGGGACGGCTCCAAACGGAGCCATCACCAACAGGAAGCTGCTCGACGGAATCGGCAAGGTCGTCTGGGCGGAACCGACAATCGAGCAGCCCGCTGAGGGGATATGGACCTTCGGCGGCTACGGGCTGGCGCCGATGAGCATCATCGATACGGATGAGGGCCTCATAGCGTTTGATACAGGCGATACCAAGCACGACGGCGAGCTCATGTTCGAGGCCTTGCGGACCGTGAGCGACAAGCCGGTCAAGGCAATCATCTACGGGCATTCCCACACCTGCTTCGGCGCAGGAGTTCTGGCGGAAGGCAATCCGGACGTGACAATTATCGGCCACCCGAACCTGAATGATGTTGTGAAGCGTAACTCAGGCGGGGCCCCGGCATTCTATCCGGAAATCGGCCCGTATCTTACTGCTCGCGCGCTGATTCAATTCAACACCTATATGCCGGAGAGCGGGCCCGACGCATATGTGGTACCGACGAACCTGACAACGTCGGAAATGGCGTTCCTGCCCGTAAATACACCCGTCGAAGACGGTCAGGAAATGACTGTCCTTGGTGTGAAGATGCAGTTCTTCACCAAGTATGGATCGGACGACAAGGTCCATACGACCGTGTGGCTGCCCGAAAGAAAGATCCTCTTCACGACGATGCTGTGGTCGAGCCCCCCTCAGCTTTATTCGCTGCGCGGTGACGTCTTCCGCGACCCGCGCGAATGGATTGCAGGCTTGAAGCTCAACCGCGACCTTCGGCCAGAAGTCCTCATTTCGGCTGGCGCACGACCCGTCGTCAGAAAGGATGAAGTCAGCAGGATCCTTGAGGGCTATCTGGACGGCGCGAGCTTCGTCCTCGATCAGACACTGCGTGGTATTCTTGGCGGCAAGGGCCCCAACGAGTTGAGGCACCTGGTAAGCTTTCCGGAGTATCTGAATGAGATACCCAACAATTTGCAAAATTATGGAGAGGTGTCCACCTATCCGCCGGCCATCCATTATCAATGTGTCGGCTGGTACGACAACGAGGCAGCCAATCTCAAACCTGTTTCCCCGGTAGACGAGGCGCAGCGCCTCGTGCCGCTTATGGGGGGACGCGACAAGGTCCTGGCCGCGGCAAACGATGCCTTGACCGACAAGGAATATGCCTGGGCGGCACAACTGGCCAACTATCTGTATCGCCTCGACCCGCAGGACGAAGAGGTTCGGAAGGTAAAGGCGGAAGCACTGCGTCAGATGGCATATGTCTCAACGGGTGCAAACGACCGCGCCCACCTGATGTCGCAGGCTCTGGCACTCGAAGGGAAGGTCACGATCCCCCGTCTCATTCCTCCGCCAGTCCAGGCCGTAGCAGCTTCTCCTGCGACGTTCCTGGATTTCTTCCGCGTGCGCATCGATCCGGAAAGAAGCGGTGACACCGACAAGGTCCTGCGTTTCGATTTCGATGACGGCACCCGTGCAGGCCTGCATATTCGCCGCGCGGTGGCGGAGTTCGTTGCGGCGCCGGATGAGCACTACCGCGAGCCTGATTTGACGCTTGCAATGTCGGGTGAGACCTGGGCTAAGCTCTACGTGAGCCAGGAACTGCCTGAAGTCCTGATCGAACGCGGAGAGATCAAGGTTGAGGGCGACGCCACCGAAGCCGTACGGCTGATAAATCTCTTTGATCGGTATGTCCCGGAGAAAGCCGTCGTGGTGCCGCCAGCCGCATTCTCTTCACAGCGTTGAGAGTTGGTTGCTGTCGGCGTTGGCGGAGTTCGCCAGGCACTTGAAGCCGCGAAATGGCGTCTGGGGTGAAACACCCTACATCCACACAGCCGACTTTGCCTTCAAGGCGGAAGCCTTTTATGGCGAGGTCGCGCCGGAAACGACGGACGCCTGCAGGCGGGGCAACGGCAAGATCATCTTGTGGCCGCGCCGCATGGGCGAGATATACACCGCCGCGACCTGCGAGTGGGGGCGGGCCTCTCCCGGGGCGGCCGTCAGGTCGAGCAGATCACATGCAATGTGCTGGACAGTTTCGGCAGGAAGCCCGACAAAACGCCGCCCCGCGCGTTGGGGACGGATTGCCGAATACCCCGGTGAGAGGGCAGGGCGGTTTTGGGGGCGGTGTCCGGGTGAAGTTCCGGCGATGCCCGCTTTCCCAAGGCCCGGCCCTCGTTTGCGCGCCGAGGTCAGTCGCCCCGGCGTGCCGCTTCGATGGCCGCGACGTCGATTTTCGTCATTTCCATCATCGCCTCGAAAGCACGTTTGGCTTCGCCGCCACCGGCGGCAAGCGCCTCCATCAGCGTGCGCGGCGTGATCTGCCAGGAGATGCCCCATTTGTCCTTGCACCACCCGCATGCACTTTCCGCGCCGCCGTTGCCAACGATGGCGTTCCAGTAACGGTCGGTTTCTTCCTGATCCTCCGTCGAAACCTGAAACGAGAAAGCCTCGCTGTGCTTGAACATGGGCCCGCCATTCAGACCCAGACAGGGAATGCCCAGGACGGTGAATTCAACGGTCAGGACGTCGCCCGCCTTTCCGGAAGGATAGTCGCTCGGCGCATGGTGCACCGCTTTCAGCGAACTGTCGGGAAATGTTTCGGCGTAGAAACGCGCCGCGGCCTCGGCATCCTTTTCATACCAAAGGCAAATCGTGTTCTTTGCGATCGTCATGTTGTCATCCCGTTATCGGTCGTGGATAGCGGCGGTTCGAGGGCTGTATCCGGAAGTGAAATCCGGTCCCGTTCGTCTTTCAGACGGGACTGGCTTCGGCGCGCGCTGCATCCGCCATCTGCCAATGGTGCATGTGGTCCGCCATCGCCTTTTCAAATGCGGGTCTGGCCCTGGCCCGCCCGACGTAGGCGACGAGCATTGGATAACCGCCCAAGGCATCTTCGGCTGCAACCACACGCAGCACTTCCACCATCGCGATATCGGCAATGCTGAAGTCTCCGGCGAGCCACTCCTTGTCCGTCATGGCCTGCTGAAGCGCCTCGAGCCTGACTTCCATGCCCTGTCTGGCATGGGTCGTGACGTCGGCGGCAGGCGCAGGACCGAAAAACTCCGGGAAGCGTGCGGCCAGCACCATAGCGGCCCAGTGCATCACGGAAGGCTCGACCGTGTTCAGGGCGGCAAACAGCCATTGGGTGACCTCCGCTCTTCTGTATTCAGGCAGCAGCGAGGTGCCTTCGGCCAGATGCATCAGGATCGCACCGCTTTCGAAAAGCGTCAGCTTGCCGTCCCGTATCACCGGCACCTGAGCGAAAGGCTGCAGGGTGCGATGTTCCGCGCTCTTGGGATGAGCGGGAAACGTTTCGACTCGATAGGCCCGGCCGATTTCTTCCAGTACCCATCGCACACGCAGGTCACGAACGAATCCGCGAGGAAATTCGGGCAGCCAGTCATAGGTGAAAAGCGTCAGTGTCATGTCACGTCCTCCGAATCGAAAAGCGGTTCGAACCCGGCCCACATCATCCGCATGCCGTCGAAGGGCATTCCGGACGGATCCATGTCTCCCATTTCCGCTTCCATGGCCTTCGCGGCCGCATCGCAGGTAGCGCGGTCGGGCCAGGTGGACCAGCTGAAAACCGGAACTTCACCTTCTTCCGCCTTGGCGGCCCTGTAGAAGTCGGTCCTCTTGCCGCGCGGCACATCCTCGCCCCAGGTCTCGATCAAGCCGGTTGCGCCGCCTTTCTCGAACAGTTTCCAGCCTTCTTCCGCCATGGCGACATAGTCAGCCTTGTTCTTCTCCGGAACCGCCAGCAGAAAGCCCTGGTAATAGCCCGCGCCACCGTGGCGGCCGGCCTCGTAGACGGGAGTAAAGCCGCCAAATATCATGCGGCTGCCGTCGAAAGGCATATCCGACAATTGCATCATCGCCGGATCGGTCCGCATCTTTTCCCAGGACGCGTCCGCCGTGGCCCTGTCCGGCCATTCGATCCAGGAAAACACGATGACCTCGCCGTCCTGTGCCTCGACAGCACCGTAAAAGTCGGTGACCTTTCCCTTCGGAACGTCGACACCCCATGTCTCGACCATGCGCGTGGCGCCGTAGGATTTGAACAGCTGCCAAGCCGCCGAGACGTGCTCTGCGTATTTCTGCTTGTTTGCGGCCGGGACAGCCGCTACCGCACCCGTAAAATAGGACATGTTACTCAATCCCTCCTGCTATTCATGAGGATACATCCCGGTTGCAGCATTATCGTGGCAGGGTTAGTATGAAAAAACAACTGTCAGTATGAAAAAATGACTAAAGAGACAAAATCAACACGCCTTCGCTATGACGAAGGCTGCCTCGCAGCCCATGCGCTCAATTTAATAGGGGACAGGTGGGCCTTGCTTGTGGTGCGGGAACTCATGTTCGCCGCGAAGCGCTTCCAGATGATCCGCGCCGGTCTGCCCGGCATAACCGCCAGCGTGCTCACCGGGCGCCTGGCGCAACTCGCCGAAGTCGGGGTTGTCGACCATAACGAACGACTGGGCGTCTATTCCCTGACTGATGCA
The DNA here is from genome assembly GCA_050289605.1 of Roseibium sp. Lineage (GTDB taxonomy): Bacteria > Pseudomonadota > Alphaproteobacteria > Rhizobiales > Stappiaceae > Roseibium. The sequence continues at coordinate 5,161 of JBNKGB010000138.1, forward strand.
GGCCGTGCCCTGTTGCCTGTGCTTGAAGCCCTTTGCCGATGGGCGTTGATGGTTCCGGGCCATGACCCGTCCCGTTTCATCAGCCCTTCGGCATTGATGATTTCCATGGGAGTGACTTTCGTCCCTGAACTGGCGAAGCGGAAAAACGCACTGGCTGGCTTCGATTTCGACGGAGAGGCATTCGAGATGCGACTGATCTCCGGAAAACTTCAGACCCGTTCGGTCTCCCGGCCCGACGCGCCTTTTGTCCTTGCCGGGAATGGCAACCAGCAGGCCGTCGCCGTCTATGGTTCGCGTCCGCTTGAGGAACTGGTTGCCGCGGGCGTCGTCAACGTGAAGGGGGACATGGTCGCCGCGGCGGATTTCCTTTCGTCATTTATGCTGCAGCAACAGCAATAGCGGCATGCGCCACGGCACTTGTCGAAAGTGCCGAAGACCGTACTTGCTCTTTCGAACGCCAGAATCCGCCCTCCCGCTCGCCGGGCCGTCAAGTTTCTTCTAGGCATCGGTGTGTTCGCTCCTGGTTTCCGTCACATCCAGAGTGACCTCAAAGATCGATGTTCGATCGAAACCGGAAGAGCCTGAAGACCTGTGGAATCCCGGGGACTTGGTTTCCTCGCGCAGGACTGGCTCCTGGCTTCGAGGCCCAGCTTGACCGCCTTCTCCCACCAGCCAGCCTTATTTCGCCGGGAAACAGGTCCTGCGGCAGGAACAGCGGGAGCAGCGCCTTTGCCTGCCCGCGGCGATGCCGGGAGTGCTCACGGGAAGGACGGAAAGATACGCTTCTCTCATGATCCGGAATTTGGCCTTCTAGACCCGCGTGATCCGGACCGGAAGTGCAATGGCGGCGAGCTTCCCGATAGTCTCCATCATGGGCTTGCTGGAACTGGTTCAAATGGTTTTTATTGAAATGTTTGTGCTTTTCTCGCGAAATCAATTAGTGAGTGTACTATTCTTGCCTGCTTGCCGGGGTTGGAATAGTTGCAGCTTTGGAAACAGGGTCTATTGGATCCGGCTTGGAGCAGTCATCGGGATGCCGGACTGTAAGTGACCGCAGACGCCTTCACATGAGAGGGTTGCCTTGTGCCGCAACCGGTCGTTTGCTTGGCCTTCGCTCGTTCTCGTCCCTGTTCCTTGCTCTACGCTACAATACAGGAAGTGGACGACTGCTGTTCCAGATGTCTCGCGCCATTCTCCACGCGCCGTCGGCGTTCTTCTGGTAGACCGTAATGTATTTTCCAGTGTCCTCGATTGTCCGGCCACCAGCAATGGGATCCAATTTGATAGAATATCCGCCGCACTCAAATGCCCAATCGTCCAGTACCCTTACTTCGTCCACGTTGAGGTCAAATGTTGTATGAAAGTTACCGAGCATTCCCTGGGACCAGGTCTTGATCATGTTCTTTCCAAAGTTAGCCGGCGCATTTGGGGGCATTTGCACGCCATCCTCGGCAAATTGCGCCACCCATTTGTCCGCATCCCCGGCGTTTAGCGCCGCCACGTGGTCATCCCGCACCCTATCGATCGCTCTTAAATCCGCGGCACTTCCGTGACCTTGAATCATTCTTTCCTCCAGATTGTGAACCTGATAATTCCAATGTCTTGAAAATAGCACACTTCGGTTCATCCGGAGAGTGAGGCCACCTCTGTTGGTGCGGTGCAGGGGATGACCGCCGTAGGTCGAAACCTTTCGTGTGCATGACCAGAGTGAATGTCCACTACTTCAAGGTAGTTTACCAAAGCTGCCAGTTCTCTCCCGCCCTCTTTCGGTCATTCGAAGTAACAACCGCGCGCAAAAGCTCCCCGGGCTCTGCTGCCCTTATGAATACTGAAATCGCAATCAGCGATACCTAACCCTCGCCGCTCCCGTCATCCCGACCCTTGAACTGTCCCAGGCTGGCGAGTTTTTTCAGGACGTAGGCGCGTTCGGTGTCGGTACCGGCCAGGTCCAGAGCGGTTTCAAAAGCCGCGCGAGCGCCGGTTCTGTCGCCGTTTTCGGCGAGAAAAGCTCCCTTGACGGCATGAAAGTTTGCATAGCGTGCCAGCGGGCCGGCCAGAGGCTCCATACGGGCGAGCGCTTCTTCCGGGCCTTTCAGTTTTGCCAGAACCACAGCCCGGTTGAGGGCGACGACGGGGGAGGGGCGGATTACCTCCAGGGCGCGGTAGAGGCGCTCGATCTCGGCCCAGTCGGTTTCGCCGTAAGTTGCCGCCCGCGTATGGGTGGCGGCGATGGCCGCCTCGATCTGCAAGGGGCCGGGACGGGCAGAGCGCAGGGCCGCTTCCAGAAGGATGTTGCCTTCCGCAATCAGGCTCCTGTCCCAGAGCGTGCGGTCCTGGTCCTCCAGGGTGACCGCCTCGCCCCTGGCGCCCAGCCGGGCGCGCCGGCGGGAGTGTTGATGGAGGCAAAGTGCCAGCAGGCCCCGCAGTTCGGGTTCTCCCGGAAACAGGCGCACCAGCAGCCGTGCGAGGCGGATGGCTTCCTCGCACAGGGTGGTGCGGATCAGCTTCGGTCCCGATGAGGCGGAATAGCCTTCGTTGAAAATCAGGTAGACGGCATTGGCGACGGTGGCCAGGCGCTGCGCGCGGGCGGCCGCATCGGGGGCTTCGTAGGCGAGGCGAGCCGCATTCAGGCGCTTCTTGGCCCGCGTGATCCGTTGCTCCATGGTCTTGGGCTGCACGAGGAAGGCCCTTGCGATTTCCTCTACCGTGAGGCCCGCGACGATCTTGAGCGCAAGTGCGATCTGCTGGTCGCGGCGCAGGATCGGGTGGCAACAGGTGAAGAGCAGCCGGAGAATATCGTCGCGGTAAACCGAACGGTCGAGGTCTTCCGCCAGGCCGTCTTCCGGATGGGCGCCGACAGACTGCGGTTCCAGGTCTTCCGGGGGAGCGGGTGTTTCCCGCCTTTTCCTGCGAAGCGCGTCAATACCCGCATTGCGCCCGGCAACGATCAGCCAGGCGACCGGGTCGTCCGGCAGGCTGTCGGGCCGCCAGGACTTCAGGGCTCTTAGCGAAGCCTCCTGGAAGGCGTCCTCGGCAAGGTCGATATCCGTAAAGACGCGATTCAGGGCGGCGAGCACCCGTGGCCGGGCGGCCCTAAGATGCGTCGATAACCAGGCGCTCGGCATGTCTGAAATCGGCCCCGTCGAAATAATGCACCGGACGGATTTCGACACGGCCATGATCGAGTGGCAACAGTTTCACCGCGTCGATCGCCTCTTCAAGATTGGCGCAATCGATCAGGTAGAAGCCCATGAACTGCTCCTTCGTCTCCGCAAAGGGGCCGTCGGTGACGACGAAGTCCTCCTTGTCCCGGTTGAGCGTGACGGCAGTGCCGGTCGACATCAACTGGGCAGCGGCGGCAAAGCTTCTGTTGGCCTTGGTGTGCTCCTGGAAGGCGCGGTGATGTATGAGGAGTTCCTCGCGCTCCTCGGGCGAGATCGCGTCGATAAAATCTTCGCTGGCATAGATCAGAACGGAAAACAGCATGTCGGACCTCCGTTTCCGGGCTGCAATTGCCCAAGGAACGCATGAGGTCCAGCTTAGCCGACAGGGGCGAAGAAAAAAGCAGGAATGATCATCCCCGCCGGAGCGGGGATGACCGGATCAGAGTGGTTTGCGCCGGGGCTCAGCCCAGCAGGCCGTCGCGCTTGAGGTCCTGATAGGTGTCGTCGAGCGTCTTCTCGGCGGTCTTCACCAGAATGTCCGCTTCCTCGTGGCTGAGGACCAGCGGCGGCGAGATGATCATGCTGTCGCGCACCGCGCGCATGACCATGCCGTTCCTGAACGAATTGTCGCGGCAGATCGTGCCGACCTTGCCGACATTTGCGAAGGGCTTGTGCGGGTTCTTCTTGTCCCCCACCAGTTCCAGCGCACCGACGAGGCCTTCCATGCGGGCTTCGCCGACCAGCGGGTGTTCGCCAAGCTTCAGCCAGCGCTCCTTGAGGTACGGGCCGATGTCGTTCTTGACCCGGTCGACAAGACCTTCGCGTTCCATGATTTCAAGGTTCGCAAGGGCCGCCGCCGCACAGGCCGGGTGACCGGAATAGGTATAGCCGTGATAGAACTCGTCGCCCGACAGCATCAGGCCTTCGGCAACCCGGTCGGAGACGATCACGCCGCCCATCGGCAGGTAGCCCGAGGTCAGGCCCTTGGCGATCGGCATCAGGTCCGGTTCCATCCCGTAGTGGGTCGAGCCGAACCAA
>JBNKGB010000139.1:0-9264 GCA_050289605.1 Roseibium sp.
GCGTATCTGCTCAACAATTACCTGACATACTGGCAGGACCTGCCCGGGGTCGCCCCGATCTTCGGCGGGGCCGCCAACGGATCGCTGCCGATCCTGTGGTCGTGGCTGCAACTGGGCGTCTACGCGGCCCTCGTGCTGACGGCCGTCGCCTATGTGCTGAAAAACAATCGCAGCCTGCGCCAGGACAGCGAACGCATCAGCAACATCAACGCCTATCTGATCCGGGCGGTATTCTTCGCAGTGCTCATCGTCGGCCTCGTCGACAGCGCCATCTCGTTCCTGCGTGTCGAAAACCTGCTGCCGGACATTATCGGACAGCAGCTTTCCGATGATCTCGGAAAATCCCAGTTCCGTGGACCTTATGTCCACATGCCGCTGATCGCCCTGTCCTTCGTGATCGCGGCCTTCACGCGCACGCTCGGGTTCGTCTGGCTGGCGCTTCTGGTCGTCGGCGCCGAGCTCCTGATCGTGATCGGCCGCTTCGTGTTCTCCTACGAACAGGCCTTCCTGGCCGACCTTGTCCGCTTCTGGTACGCGGCCCTGTTCCTCTTCGCCAGCGCCTATACGCTCAAGGAAGAAGGGCACGTGCGCGTCGACATTCTTTATGCGGGTCTGTCGCCCAAGGCCAAGGGATATGTCAATGCGATCGGATCGGTTGTCCTCGGCATGAGCCTTTGCACCGTCATCCTGATCGTCGGCATGGGCGGCAAGCAGAACATCATCAACAGCCCGATCCTGTCCTACGAGACCACGCAGGCCCTCTTCGGCCTCTATGTGAAATATCTCATGGCCGGTTTCCTCGGCGTGTTCGCTGTCACCATGATGATCCAGTTCGTGTCCTATTTCATGGACGCGGTCGCCGATATCCGCGGCGAACCGGGCGGACGGGATCACGACAGTCATTCAATTCAATAAAGCCCGAGACCGCCTGATATGGAACTCCTCTTCCTTGTTCTACTCATCGCCCTGATGGCGTTTGCGCTCGGGTCCGGCTTCCCCGTTGCCTTCGCGCTTCCAGGTTCAGCCATTATCACTATCAGCATCGCCGCGGGATCCGGCTATCTGTTCGCCGGCGATCCCAATGCCTATTTCGCCCATGGCGGCGCAAGCCAGTGGCTGAGCGCGGGAACGACCAACTTCCGCGGCATCTACTGGGAAGCCGAACGCGACACGCTGATCGCCATTCCGCTGTTCGTCTTCATGGGCATCATGCTGCAGCGGTCCAAGATCGCTGAAGACCTGCTGGTCACCATGGCGCGGCTCTTCGGCCCGGTGCCGGGCGGTCTTGGCATTTCGGTGGTTTTCGTGGGCGCGCTGCTTGCTGCAACCACCGGCATCGTTGGGGCGACCGTGGTCGCCATGGGGCTGATTTCCCTGCCGGCCATGCTGCGCAACAAATATTCCGTGCCTCTGGCAACCGGAACGATCGCCGCCTCCGGCACGCTGGGGCAGATCATTCCGCCGTCCATCGTGCTCATCATCCTGGCCGACCAGTTGGCCAGCGCGGTCGACCAGGCAGGGTCGCTCCGCCAGGCGCTCTACAAGGCCAGCACCGGTGAACTGTCCATGCCGTCGGACTATTCCGTGGTCTCGACCAGCGCGGGCGAAATGTTCCTCGGGGCGTTCATACCTGGCCTGGTTCTCGTCGGCCTCTACATGCTGTTCATCCTGGGCTTTGCATTACTCAATCCGAAGGCCGCTCCGGCCGTTCACGAGGAAGGAACGTTCACTCGCCAGTTCGCGGTCAAGGTGCTGATCACTCTTGTCCCGCCGCTTGCGCTGATCTTCCTCGTGCTCGGGTCGATCGTCGCCGGCATTGCAACCGTCAACCAGGCCGGTGCGATCGGTGCCGTCGGCGCGATGGTCATGGCCGGTTACCGTCTTCGCGAAGGCAAGAAACGTGCCTATACCCCGGCCATCATCGCCGTGCTGGCACTGCTGGCCATCGCCCTCGTCGTGAGCTTCTACGGTGCGGTCAACATCAAGCTGATCCAGACCAGCGACGATCTCGTCGCCCTGGTTCTGGCGATTATCGCCGTGTCGCTGCTCCTGATCGCGATCTTCTGGTCCGGTTGGCGGACGTTGAAGTTCGAGAACACGATGCGCGGCGTGATGGTGGAAACCGCCAAGACGACGGCTCTGGTCTTCATCATTCTTCTGGGTGCGGCCATGCTGACCTCGTCCTTCCGCGCCTTCGGCGGGGAAGAGCTGGTCAAGAACTTCCTGCAAGGCCTGCCGGGCGGCTTCTGGGCCCAGTTCCTGATCGTCATGCTGGTGATCTTCGTCCTCGGCTTCTTCCTCGATTTCATCGAAATCGCGGTGGTCGTGGTGCCGATCGTCGCGCCGATCCTGCTCGCCGACCCGACGGCCAACGTGACGGCGGTCTGGCTGGGCGTCATGATCGGCCTGAACATCCAGACCTCGTTCCTGACACCGCCCTTCGGCTTCGCGCTTTTCTATTTGCGCGGCGTCGCACCGGCGGTGGTCAAGACGATCGACATGTACAAGGGCGTGGTGGCATTCATCGGCCTGCAGGTTGTCGCGCTTGCCATCGTTGGCCTCAATCCGCAGCTGGTGAACTATATGCCGAACCGGTCGACGCTTCTGTCGGAAACGGCTCCCCCGCCAAAGAACCCGCGTCTGCAATACTGCATGGAAACCCTCATCAACGAGGATTTCCAGCAAAACGGGGACAGGATTCTTTCGGCCATCCAGGCAGCTGAAAACATCGACATGAGCTATCTGCCGAAGAACGTCCAGAAGGACATGGCGGAAGGGTTCGAGAAGGCCCGCAACGCGCTGCCGCTGATGCAGGAAATCAAGAATGCGGAAGCACAGGTGGCCGCGGCTGCCGGCGACTATCAGCCCATCCACTCCCGTGTTCGGGAGATCGAGCGTGACATGCGCCGGATCGAAACGAGGATCGAGGAGCTTCAGGTGATTGTCGACCGCTCTGGCGGCACGGGGATCTACACCGAGGCACAGGGCGAGAGAGCCCGTGCGCGGATCGAGGTTCTCAAGGGGCAAGTTGAGGCCCTGAAGGCCGAGATCCCGGATACCTGGAAGGACACCTACGCCACCTTTGCCAAGATCCAGAAGGCAGAGGACACGGCACGGGCGACCTATCGGCGGACCGTCGATCAGGCCTATGAACCTGTGCTCGAACTCAAGGCCATCCTGGCAGGTGCGGACCAGATTGCGGGCTTCAAGCCTGAACTGGAAGCCCTGAAGGAGAAGGTGTTGCAGCTCGATCCGAAGGACGCGTCGGAAGCGATTGCCGACGTGCGGACAAAGATCGGCGAAGTCGAAGGCACGAGCGATATCCGCAAGTACCTGGCCGACGCCCGCAAGATCATGCGCAGCCGCAAGCCTGACGCCAATGAAGCGGTGGCGGAAATCGACAAGGCGATCGCGGGTCTCGATGCGGATATTGCCTGGCGCCAGAAGGCGGCCACCGAAATCCTGCCGAAGCTGGAGGCTTATGACGCCGTGATCGTCAATAACATCGGATTGCGGCAGCAAAGCCGCCTGCCGAAGGACATGGCGCTCGACGTGGCAAGCTGCCTTTCCTATCACAGGGACATCTCCCTGAGTTTCTAAGGAAAGACCGAATCAGCAACATGGAAGCGGGGGGAGAAATCCTCCCGCTTTTGATTTATCAGCCTCATCAACGCCATCACGGACGGAGGTCGGCGAAAACCCGGGATCGGGGAGCCTTGGCTGATGGCTGAAGGTGGACAATTGTTCGCACAGGCCCTGGCTCCCCGATCCCGGCTTGCACTTCGCTTGGCCGGGATGACGATGGCGGGGTAATTCCAGATCGGCTTTCTTTCGGCGCCGAATTCAGGGCGTCATTCCATAAAATCCCGGCTACCGGGCGGGCTTGCCTAGCCCCACTTCACATCGCAGGTGAGCATGTAGCCGGATCCGTAGATGGTGCGAATGCAGGCCGGTTCGTTCTTGCGGTTCAGCTTCTTGCGCAGGCGTGAAATGCGGACGTCGATCGACCGGTCGAGGCTTTCGTCCCGGCCGCCGTGTTCCAATAGATAGTCGCGCGTGAGCACGCGCTTGGGAGCCCGCAACAGGGCCTCCAGGAGCGTCGCCTCGCCGGTGGACAGAAACGTTTCCTCTCCTTCCGGCGAGACCAGGCAATGTGAGGAAGGCTGATAGACCCAGCCCGCGAAACCGGCCCGTTCGGCCTTTTTCGCCGTGGCGGGCTGATCGGAGGCACGGCGCAGGATCGATCTGATGCGGGCGACGACCTCGCGCGGGTCGAAGGGCTTGACCACGTAGTCGTCCGCACCGAGTTCAAGGCCCATCACGCGATCGCTCGAATGCCCCCGCGCGGACAAAACGATGATCGGCACCGAGGACTGCCGCCTGATCTCGTTGATCAGGGCCATGCCTTCCATGTCGGGGAGGCCGAGGTCGACGATACAGGCGTCCGGGGTTTCGTTGCTGAGCGCGGCCAGCATCTCCGACGCGGTTGAAAAGATCCTGCCATTCATGCCGAACTGATTCATCGCTTCCAGCAACAGATTGCCGATTTCCGGTTCGTCGTCGACGACGAACACCGATCGTCTTGCGGCCTGATCGGAGCTTGTCAGCAAGGGGTGTTCCTATCCTGGCGGGGCGCGGTGAGAATCTTGTGCAGGGTGTCTGCGAGTTGATCGTCGGCGAAGGGTTTCGCCAGGACGGGAAATTCGCACCGTCTTTCCAGGCCGGAGGTTTCCGACCAATCGGTGTAGCCGGACATGAGTGCGATACCGAGATCGTCCCGTTTCTGCCGGATCTCCCGAGCAAGGGCCAGTCCGTTGATCTGGCCCGGCATGACGATGTCGCTGAGCACGCCGCGCAGTTCCGGCAGCTCCAGCGCCAGGGTGCGCGCATCCTCGGCGCTTTCCGCGCAGAGTACCGTGTAGCCGAGGTTCTGCAGTTGATCGGTGACCGCGTTCGCCACGTCGGGATCGTCCTCAACCAGCAAAAGCAATTCTCCTTGCCCGCGCTTCAGGGAACTCTTTTCCACCGGCATTCCTGCGGCAGAGGCGTGTTCCCGAAGGCTTTTCAGGGGAAGATAAAGCACGAGGCTGGTGCCCTTGCCCAGTTCGCTATTGAGCTTAATGGTGCCGCCCGACTGTTGGATGAAGCCGTAGACCATCGACAGGCCGAGACCACTCCCGGTGCCGAAGGCCTTGGTGGTGAAAAAGGGCTCGAACACCCTGAGCCTTGTTTCGGCATCCATGCCCGCGCCGGTATCCTCCACACTGATCTGGGCATATTGCCCGGGAGGCAGGCCCAGTTCTTCGGCCTCGCTTCTCGCAAGGGTCGCCCTGGAAAGGGTTATCGAGAGCGTGCCGCCTTCCGGCATGGCATCGCGGGCATTGAAGGCCATGTTGATCAGCGCCGTTTCCATCTGGGTCGGATCGATCAGCGCCGCGATGGTTTGGTCCTCGATTCGCGTCCGGAGTGTGATGGTCGAGGGCAATGACCCGTCCAGAAGCCTGCCGGCATTGGCAATGACCTGAGCCAGCGGGACGGTCTGCGGATCAATGGCCTCACCGCGGCTGAAGGCCAGCAGGCGTTGGATCAGGTCCGATCCCCGCTTCGCGGCTTCCATCATGGGCGTCAGTTTCAGATCGAGCGCGGACTTGTCGACGGGCGCCTCCATCCTGCCGAGGCTCATCAGGTTGCCCATGAGGATCGCCAGCAGGTTGTTGAAGTCGTGGGCAAGACCGCCCGTCAGCTTGCCGACCGCATCCATCCGCTGCGACTGGACCAGGGCGGCCTCGGCCTGTTTCTGGTCCGTGGCATCCAGCGACAGCACGAAGATCCCAAGCGTGCGGCCGTCCACGGTCATGTCGGGGATCAGGGTGGAGCGCATGTAGGCCGTCGTGCCGTCCGGACGGTTGCGCTGGTATTCATAGCTGACGACATTGCCCTGAAAGGCCCGGTTGATGTGGGGTTCCAGAACCGAGAAAAGTTCTTCGCCGACAACGTCCCGGGCATAGCGTCCGGCGATTGATGCCACGGATTGGCCGAACCAGTCCGCATAGCGGCGGTTGGCGAAGCGGAATACGGGGCCGGGGGCCAGATAGGCGATCAGCGCGGGAATATTGTCGGTGACGAGCCGCAGCCAGTCCTCGGACTGCTGCAGGGCCCGGGTCCGTTCCTCCACCGTGCGCTCCAGTTTTTCCTGGCGGCGGCGCTCCTCGGTGACATCCGAATAGATGGTCACGAACCCGCCCTGCGGCAGCGGTGTTCCGGAGACCGCGATGATCTGGCCGTTGGGCCGAACACGTTCGAAATAATGCGGTTCGAACAGCTTTGCCCGTTCGATGCGGCGGGCGATCTTGCCCTCGATGTCGCCGGGACCGTATTCGCCGCGCTCCGCATTCACCCGGATGAAGGCTTCCAGGTGCGATCCGCGCCGGATGATCTTCTCGGGCATGTCGAGCATTTCCGACAGCCCCCGGTTCCAGGCGACCAGACGAAGGTCGCTGTCGAACACGGTGAAGCCCTGGTTGATGTGATCGAGCGCTGCCTGCAGCAGGTCGATCTGTGCCTTGAGTTGTTTCGACTCCTCCATGACCGGGGAGATTAAGCCGGGAACCATCCTTTGGCTATCTGTCCGGTTTCAGAATCTATTCCCGTTCGGGGAACTGGTGGGAAACACACGATATTCGAGGTGTTGAAAGAGGTCGTTTCCCGGGGCATCGCCGCCTTCACGCTACGTGCAGTTCGTCCACAAGCCGCTGCGTGAATTCCTGTCCCGCGGCAGACAGGTTCGAAAAGCCGGCGGTCACAAGCCAGTAGGCGCCAGGCCCCCTGCAAGCTGTCGAAGGAGGTGAGCAGTTCGCCCTTTTCCAGATAGGGAAAGGTGAATTATTTCAGAGTGGCTGGTCTGTTTTTCCCGGTTTTCGAGATGCTTGTGGAAGCAGTAAAGCTTCTGACTTTTCAACATATCTCATCAACCCATGACCGTGATTCTGAAAATGGAACAAAAAAATTAAGAGACGAGGAAAATTGACGTCCGACCTACCGTTTCCCACCGGCTATTCATTGGCGAGCGAATAGTAGGGCAAGGGGTTTGCGTGCCGGTGGAGGCGGGAAGATTTCCGCTTGTAAAAAACACAGGTCACAGATTTCGGGCAGCCAGGGAAAACTGGCGTGAGGGCAGTTGTGCCGTCCCTTGCGGGGTCAGCGTTTACGATGGCCCAGCTTGGACGCTTTCGCCATTTCCGCGCGCTTTGCGGCATACCTCGGAGCGACCATGGGGTAGTCCGCCCTCAGGCCCCACTTCCTGCGGTATTCCATAGGTGTCATGTTGTACTTGGTCTTCAGGTGACGTGTCAGGAATTTGAATTTTTCCCCGTCCTCCAGGCAGACAATGTATTCCGGAGTGACCGAGTTCTTCACCGGTACAGCCGGAACGAGCGGTTCGCGCCGCGATGCGGGGCCACCGGTGGCGGCGTTTTCCAGTGCCCCGTGGACCTGGTGAATCAGGTTCGTGAGTTCGGATTTCGGCACGGCGTTGTTGGTCACATAGTTCGATACGATGTCCGCGGTGAGTGACATCAGGTCTGTCGAATCGGCGAGCGCGCCGCCTTCAATTTCAGTCATGGATGTTCCTTGTCACGATTTTGACAACTCGGAGGGAGCCGACGCTTGACCGTTTCCGAGGCGCGGAAGCGGACGGCCCCTGATAGGTTTGGTCGACGACTTAAGATTTCAAGTAGTGTACAAAAATTTTCCAAATAAAAAATAGAATAGGATGTTCCACCCTGAACCGGATCGGGACGGTCGCTGTCAGGAGATGCGTAGACTGTATTCGTGAAGAAAATCGGACACCTGAGTTCCGGTGTCTCGTTGATCTTCAAAAAAACAACGAAAAACAAGGAAAATACCAGGCATTCTTTCTTCCGATATCAATATTTCGTCTTTCGACTTTTCTACACTGAACAGTGTAGTCATTACTTTTTCTGAATTCGCTTAGAAAAGTCGGAGAAAATAGAATTTGAGTATACCAAAGTATTTAAAATGGTGAAAGGCGGAGCGATATGGGGTCGGGCTCAGCCTAGTTCAAGAGGTAATTTGAAAAAGTGATTTGATGTTAAAAATCCTTGATAATCAATGTGTTGCAAAAATACGACTCCCGTTTCCAATTTCCGCTTCCGGTGTTTTCGGGGTTGAAATCCGGTCGGGGACCTGCATTTTCTAGGGCGTGGCGACCAAATCAGTGAAAGTAATTTCATGATATTGGAAGTTTAATGGTTTGTTCGAAGGGGCTAATACGAAGTATTCATGAAAGCCTTCGGCCTTCCGACTGAATTCGAAACTGGAGTGAAATGATGAAACTCAAGAGCTTGATGCTCGGCGCAGTAGCAGCGGCAGCTGCTACCACCGCTCAGGCAGCCGATCTTCCGGTTGCTCCGGAGCCGGTCGACTACGTTCGTGTCTGCGATGCTTACGGCGCACGCTTCTACTACATCCCGGGCACCGAAACCTGCCTGCGCGTCGGCGGCCGTGTTCGTACCCAGTTCGTTGTCAACAACGTTCTGGAAGACGGTAACTGGGGCGATCGTGATTCCAACGGCTATAACTGGTACAGCCGTGGTTACCTGTACCTCGACGCACGCACCGCGACCGAATTCGGCACCCTGCGCGCTTACGTCTCCATGTACGGCACCGCTTCCGATGGCAGCAACGACTCCTTCCGGCTCGACAACGCCTACATTCAGTGGGGCGGTCTGACCACTGGTTTTGCAACGTCGAACTTCGACATCAACACCGGTCAGGCTTTCATCGGCGTGGTCGATCGTGACTGGTCCGACGTCACCACCAACCAGATCGCCTACACCGCTGCTTTCGGCAACGGCTTCTCCGCGACCATCGCTCTCGAAGACCGTTCCTACCGCGAAGTCGGTGATTACGGCGGGACCCGCTCTCCGGACGTCGTTGCTGCACTCGGCATCTCCCAGGGCTGGGGTTCGGCACAGTTGTCAGGTGCTCTGCATCAGGTCTACCCGGACGTTGCCAACAACAACGCAACCGGCGGCGAAGACAACTTCGGCTGGGCGATCGGCGGCGGCGTGACCTTCAACCTGCCGATGATCAACTCCGGTTCGAACATCTACTTCCAGGGCTTCTATGCCGACGGTGCGCTTGCCTACATCGGCAACGGCATCACCGGTCTGGAAACCACCGTCAACGGCACGACCCTCAGCGTTTCCGACTACTCCGGCGACGACACCAACAGCGGTTACT
>JBNKGB010000140.1:0-9203 GCA_050289605.1 Roseibium sp.
GACAGTCCGAGCAGGATATCGAGCACATGATAGGCGGTCGAGGTAAGCCCGAGGGGCTGTGCGGCTCGTTTGAGCGCGATCGCGACCTCGGATTTACCGATGTCCGGAATGTCGTTGGACATGGCCAGACGCTGGGATGCAAGTATCCCTGGCGTCATCTTCCGGAAGGAAGAGACGTTCGAAACAGCAGGCATGAAAACCTCCGTTCACCGGCGCGGTTCAAGGCGCGGTGTTGTCCTTTTCGGGAGGTTCAACTTGCAGAAATCGGCAGAAATCCACCGTTCGTACAAGATGGATCTTGCACGTGATTCGGAATTAGCCTAAAACAGGACTGTGTTGAGGTTCCTGTTTGGGCTTTCCAAGTCGAACCTGTGAATGAGAGACTGAACGGTTGCCGCCGCTTCGGTCTCCTTTCATTTTCTAGCTCTCTTTTCCGGGTCCTTGCTCCTCCCGTTTCTGGCGTGTGTGCCGGTTTCCTAACCCCGATCCTTGCCCTTCCGGGCCTCGCCCTGTTGCCGCAGGAAGCTGCCGTGAAGGTCGCTCAGGTTATCTGCCAGCCAGCTTGCGAAATCCGTTTCGGACTTCGGAATGGAAATCGTCGTCGCCGACGCCGTCTTCTTCAGCTTCGCGACCACGGACCCGTTCGAATTGATCTCGATGGTCTCCACGGCCGTTGTCGCCGGAGTTGTCCGGCCGCGGGCAGCCTTCGCCGCCATGGCCATGCGCTGCTGGGCGGAGGCCAACCTGAATTCCTCGCTACCGATTATCCTGCGAATGCGCTTTTCGGCATTCGGGTCCTCGAACAGCCTGGCAAAATCCATCCAGGCCGGGCGGCCCACGTTCCGGGCGCGTCCGATCGCGCGCACGATATCGGACGGGATGCTGTCAGCGACCTTCAGCATGTTGGAAATTACCGTTTGCACCTGGCCCAGGACCGGCTGCATCTCGCGTTGCTTGAGCCCGGCCTCGCGCAGCTGGACCGCCCACAGCGCCATCTCGGCGAAGGTCAGGTTCTCCCGGACGCCGTTTTCAAGCGACTGTTCCTTGATGAGTTCGGCGTCCGTGAGTTTACGCACATGCGCCTTGACCTTGATGGTCTCCGGCTGGGCGGACTCCGCCATAAGGGCCTGGATGGCCAAGAGGCGCCGGTGGCCATAGGCCAGCTGGTAGCGGTCCTTTTCCGTTGGGTGCGGCCGGGCGAGAACCGGAATCCTCTGCCCCTCGTCCTGAATGGAGAGTTTCAGCTCTTCCAGAGCCTCCTTTGCCTCATCGTCCGTCTCGAAACGGTCGGTATAGGGGCTCGGATCGATCTTCGTGGGGTCCAGGGAGATGATACTGTCTTCCCGCATGTTGGAAAGTGCCCGGCTCATCGAGTTCACGACCGGCGTCGTGACCTTCTGAGGCTGGCTCACCGCCGGCGCGTCCTTTTTCTCGGCGGCGGCAGCCGTTGCGGCGGACATCATCTTGACGATCGATTTTTTCATCAGCGACCCTCCCTGCCCCAGACGGCTTTGATCATCTCCAGGATTTCGGCATTCACCCGGTCGGCACTTTCAAGGGCGCGCTTGAGCGTCTCCCTGCCGATTTCGCCCGGTTCGATTTCATAGAGTGTTTTCTTGGCAACACCGGCGGAGGCGATTGCGGTCGATTCAATGGCTTCGGCGACGAGCACGTCGACGCCGAAGAGATCCCGCATGGTGCCTGACATGATCTTCTGCGGACCGTCGTTCGGGTTGACGCGCGTCAGCAGGAACTTGGTGAAGTCGTGCTCGAAGATCGCCCCGCCTTCGGACAGCGTGTGGGTGACGTCGGCAATCATTTTCAGGAACTGCGAACAGGATGAAACATCCAGCATGGCCGGGTGCACGGTGATGATCAGGCCCGTTGCCGCGTAGAGCGCGGCCATGGTCGTGTAGCCGAGCGAAGGCGGCGTATCGAGCACAACGATGTCGTAGTTCTCCTCCACGGACTGGATCACGGCGTCGAGGCGCTGGAAGAAGAGGCCGAGCTCGTCCGTCGTGCGCGCCACGAGCGCCGACGGCGTGTCGTATTCGAAATCCATCAGCCTGAGGTTCCCGCAGACCAGATGGATGCCCGGGAAGTAGGTCTCGCGGATGACCTCGGCGAAAGGCACGCGGTAATTGTCGTAGCGCAGCGCGTCGTAGGCCGTGTCCGTGCGCTCGTCGTCGCCCTCTGCCGCCCTCAGGTCCCGGTCCGGCTGAATGCCGAAGGTGGTCGTCATGGAGGCCTGCGGGTCGAGGTCCACGCACAGGACCCGGTATCCCTGCAGGGCGAGGTAATGCGCCAGGTGCACCGACGTCGTGGTCTTGGAGCTGCCGCCCTTGAAATTCGCCGCGGCGATCACCTGAAGCTTTTCCCCCGGGCGCCGGTGCGGCAGGAGGCGCATCGCGTCGTCGGGCCTGAGGTCGGCGAGGAATTCCCGAAGCTCCCACACCTGTTCGACGGTGTAGATCCGCCGGTTGTTGTCCGCCCGGTGCGGCTGAGGTCCCTTGCCTTCCAGGGTCAGCGTGCGCAGTGTGCTTTCCGGCACGCCTAGGAGGCGCACGAGATCCGTCGTCGAGAACGTGCGGCCGAAGACTTTCCGCGCCTCCGGCGGATAGGTCATTTCGCGCATGGCCTGCAGACGGTCCGAAAGCCTGTGGGTGAAACTTTCGATCTTTGCTATGGTATCGCGTTCACCGGCAAAATTTTCGTTTACGGCCATCAATGCTCTCTGACGGTTTAAAGCCCGCTGGGGCCTGACACTCCGTCATAGATGCCTAAAACCGATCCGGCGTGCAAGGAATTTTAAGTTAACGAGGTCTTAACAACCACTGGTAAATCAAGGGAATCACTCGGGTATTTGTTCCGGTCGACCCGAACGGACCGTTACCCTGCGGCAACGCAATTACCCATGTCAGAATTACCCAGGCGAAAATAGGTTAATGGAATCAGCCTCCTAGGTGCCCCTCTCAGGAACGGCGAATTTCCCCGAATTTCAAAATTCGGCATTGACACGCCGTTTCCGATTGACCCGGATAGGCGGTTTTGCCGGAGCAAGCAGACAGTTGAAAAATGCTGCCCGAATGTCCCGGGCTGCAGTGCCTGCGGAGAATCGGCCGTGCCTGCGTGGACCGAGGCTCCCCGCCGATTCTCTCCGGACGCCAGGACGTGATACCGGATTCCCTTCCGAGGTGGTTCAATCCTGTGCGGCCCGTTCCGCCAGGGTCTTGCGCGCAACGTCCATGAAGGTCCGGATGACCTTCACGTCCCGTCTTTGTGTCAGGTGGACAAGGGTCTCGCTCATGGTCAGGTTTGCATCGGTGAGGCCTATCTGGATCAGACGGTCGTCATGCCCGAACTCGGCGGCCGACACGAACCCGATGCCGGCACCCGAGGCCACGACTTCGCGAACGGCCTCGCGGCCTTCGGCGACAATCGCGGGCTTCAACTCGATCCCCTGCCTGGCGGCGGCCTCCACGAGCTTGGCCCTTGTCTTGGAACCTTCCTCGCGGAAGATGAGCGGCAGCTCGGACAGTTCCTTCATGGACAGGCTGCGTTTGGACGCCAGAAGCACGCCACGCGCGGCAAAGGCGGTGATTTCCGTGCTGCCGAGGCTGAGCGTGTCCATGTCCTTGCCAGGGTCGACACTTCCGGCAATACCGATCTCCGCGTTATAGGCGCGCAATTCCTCGACGATCTCCCTGGTGTTTCCGACCCGCAGGGACACGGTGACGTCGGGATATCTCTTGCGGAACTGCGTCAGGATTTCGGTCACGTGGTGGGCCGAATCCGCGATGATGCGCAATTCGCCCTCGACCGACGCACTGGTCTCGGACAGATACTCGTCGATCTGCTGTTCGATCTCGAAATACTGCTTTGTGAGCCGGAAGAGGTGTTCTCCGGTTTCCGTCAGGTGCACACGCTTGCGCTCGCGATGGAACAGCAGCACGTCATGGTCCTGCTCGAGTTTCCGGACCTGCTCGGAAATCGCCGGCTGGGTGTGGCAGAGCGCTTCGGCCGCGCGCGAAAATCCGCCAAGGAGGGCCACATGATGGAAGGCTTTCAACTGGCTGTGGCTCATGGAGATCTCCCTGTTTCGACTTTATAAGCTGAGCCTATGTTTCAATTGAAAATTACGATTTTCCATATAGGTGTAACTGGTGCAAAGGTGTTCGGGAACCACCTATCTTGGAGAGTTTCCGATGAACGCCCCCTTACCCCGGATCGAGGCTCCTCGCCTGGGCGAGCCCTACCTTCTGACACCGGGTCCGCTGACGACTTCCGCCGCCGTCAAGGAAGCCATGCTGAAGGATTGGGGGAGCTGGGACGACGACTTCCGCGCCATGACCCGTGAGATGCGCGCGCGCCTCACCGCCCTCCTGGGCGACGGCTCCGAAGACTTCGACTGCGTGCCGATGCAGGGCTCGGGCACCTTCTCGGTCGAAGCCATGCTGGCCTCCTTCATTCCCCGCGACGGCAAGGCGCTGGTGCTGGCGAACGGTGCCTACGGACTGCGCGCGGCGCAAACCCTCGACTATCTCGGCCGGGCCTGCCGGCTGCTGGACAAGGGCGACTACCTGCCGCCGCGCGGTCCTGAGGTGGCACAGATCCTGGCCGAAGATCCGGCGATCACCCATGTGGTGGCGATCCACTGCGAGACCTCCTCCGGTATCCTCAATCCGGTCGAAGAGATTTCCGAGGTCGTCTACGCGGCGGGGCGCAAGCTCCTGATCGACAGCATGTCCGCCTTCGGCGCGATCCCGCTCGAAGTCTCCAGGATCCGCTACGAGGCGATGGTCAGCTCGGCCAACAAATGCATTGAAGGGGTGCCGGGGTTCGGCTTCATCATCGCCAGGAAATCGGAACTGGCGGCGGCCAAGGGCAACAGCCATTCCCTGAGCCTCGACGTGCACGCCCAGTGGGCGCACATGAACAAGACCGGCCAGTGGCGGTTCACGCCGCCGACTCATGTCGTGGCCGCCTTCCTCGAGGCCCTTCGCGGCCACGAGGCCGAAGGCGGCGTCGCCGGACGTGGCCGGCGCTATGCCCGCAACCGCGACGTGATGGTCGCCGGCATGCGCGAACTCGGCTTCGAGACCCTGCTCGACAATCGCTGGCTATCCCCGATCATCGTCACCTTCTTCTGCCCGGCCGATCCGAACTTCGTCTTCGACCGCTTCTACGGCCTCATGAAGGACAAGGGCTTCATCATCTATCCCGGCAAATTGACGGTGGTCGACAGCTTCCGCGTCGGCTGCATCGGCCAGATGGATGAACACATCATGCGGCAGGTCGTGGCTGCCGCGAAGGAATCGCTGACGGAAATGGGCGTGGCCTCCGCCGCGCCGCCCGCCGCAGCACTCGACGAACGTGCCAAGCTGGCCTCCTGAACAACAAGGAACGACACATGACCATTCATACTCCCGTCGAAGCGAACGAGCGGGTCTACCCGAGACCGAAAGTCCCGGCGGTTGCCATCTGCCTCGACGGCTGCGAGCCTGAATATCTGGATGTCGCCATTGCAAAAGGCCTGATGCCGACGCTGAAGCGCATGCGCGAGGAAGGCACGGACAAGCTCGCGCATTCGGTGATCCCTTCCTTCACCAACCCGAACAACCTTTCCATTGCTACCGGCCGTCCGCCGATCGTGCACGGCATCTGCGGCAACTACCTGATCGATCCGGACAGTGGCGAGGAAGTGATGATGAACGACGTCCGCTTCTTGCGCGCGCCGACCGTCTTCTCCAAGTTCTACGATGCCGGTGCCCGCGTTGCCGTCGTCACCGCCAAGGACAAGCTGCGCGCGCTTCTCGGCGCCGGCCTCAAGTTCGACGAAGACCGGGCGATCTGCTTCTCCTCGGAAAAGTCGGACCAGACCACCGTGGCGGAGAACGGCATCGACAACGCTTCGAAATGGCTCGGAATGGACGTGCCGGAAGTCTATTCGGCGGAACTCTCCGAATTCGTCTTCGCGGCCGGCGTGAAGCTGCTGGCTGAATGGAAGCCCGATATCATGTATCTGTCGACGACCGACTACATCCAGCACAAGTTCGCGCCGGATCAGCAGGGCGCGAAGGATTTCTATGCGATGTTCGACCGGTACCTGGCCCAGCTCGACGCACTGGGCGCGGCGATCGTCGTCACCGCCGACCACGGCATGAAACCGAAGCATCTTGCCGACGGCTCGCCGGCCGTGATCTATGTGCAGGACCTGATGGATGAGTGGCTGGGCGAAGGCAACGCCCGCGTCATCCTGCCGATCACCGACCCCTATGTCGTGCACCACGGCGCCCTCGGCTCCTTCGCCACGGCCTATCTGCCGGAAGGCGCGAACCGGGACGACATCATCGGCAGACTTAAGGCCATCGACGGCATCACCCATGTCCTGACCAAGGAAGAGGCCATCGAACGCTTCGAACTGCCGGGCGACCGCATCGGCGACATCGTCATGGTGTCCGGCGAGAACATCTGCATCGGCACCTCCGAACACCGGCACGACCTTGCCGCGCTGAAGGAGCCACTGCGCAGCCACGGCGGCCTGACCGAGCAGGTGGTTCCCTTCATCGTCAACCGCAAGATCGATCTTCCCGAAGCTCCGACCCTGCGCAATTTCGATGCGTTCTTCTACGCAACCACCTCGGCAGCACTCTGAGATGACCGGCAAGATCGAGATCCGTGAGGAGGGAATGCGCATCGGCGGCGAGGTCGTCTTCACCGACGACGTCGTCCCCGTGCACTACCCCTACACCAACGAGGTGGTCGGCACCGTGCCGGCCGGCAGGGCCGAACACGCGGCGAGGGCCTTCGAGATCGCGGCCAACTACAAGCCGACCCTGACCCGCTACGAGCGTCAACAGATCCTGTTCCGGACCGCGGAACTGATCCGCGAGAAGCGTGATTGGCTCGCCAGATGGCTGACCCTGGAACTGGGGATCAGCCAGCAGCACGCGCTTTATGAAACCGGCCGGGCCTATGACGTCTTCACGCTCGCGGGCCAGATGGCGATCCTGGACGACGGCCAGATCTTCTCCTGCGACGTGACCCCGCAGGGCAAGGACCGCAAGATCTTCACCAAGCGGGAACCGGTCAGGGCGATTTCGGCGATCACGCCGTTCAACCACCCGCTCAACATGGTCTCCCACAAGGTGGCTCCGGCGATCGCGACCAACAACTGCGTCGTCTGCAAGCCGACGGAACTGACGCCGCTGACGGCAATCGCGCTGGCAGACATCCTTTACGAAGCGGGCCTGCCGCACCAGATGTTCCAGGTCGTCACCGGCTGGCCGAAGGACATCGGCGAGGAGATGATCGTCAACGAGAACATCGACATCATCACCTTCACCGGCGGTGTGCCGGTGGGCAAATATATCGCCGAGAATGCGGGTTATCGCCGCACCGTCCTGGAGCTTGGCGGCAATGCGCCGCTGATCGTGATGGAGGATGCGGATCTCGAAAAAGCGGCGGAACTGGCGGTGGCGGGTGCCACCAAAAACTCTGGCCAGCGCTGCACGGCGGTGAAACGCATTCTCGTCCAGGAAAGCGTGGCGGACCGTTTCGTGCCGATGGTTCTGGAAAAGGCCAAGGCCATCAGGTTCGGCGATCCCATGGACCCGGAAACCCAGCTCGGCTGCGTGATCCATGCCCAAGCGGCCGAACTCTTCGAGAAACGCGTCTACTTGGCTGCGGAACAGGGAGCGGAGATCCTCTATCACCCCGGCCGCAACGGAGCCCTCTTGCCTCCGATCGTAGTCGACAAGGTGCCCCATGACAGCGAACTGGTGATGGAAGAGACCTTCGGCCCGATCGTTCCGATCGTTCGCGTCCCGGACAATGACGAAGAGGTCATGGCGATTTCCAACTCGACCGAATTCGGCCTGAGCTCGGGTGTTTGCACCAACGACCTCAACCGCGCCATCGCCTATATAGACGGGCTCAATGTCGGCACCTGCAACATCTGGGAACAGCCCGGGTACCGCATCGAAATGTCTCCTTTCGGCGGCATCAAGGACAGCGGCAACGCGGTCAAGGAAGGTGTTCAGGAAGCCATGAAATTCTTCACCAACGTCAAGACCTACTCTCTCCCCTGGCCGCGCTGACCCCATCAACCGGCACGCTCCGGAACCGGAAATCGAAACATCGAGCCGGTTCCGGGGTCCTCCTTCCACCGGGTGGCGACGGAACACTTTTATACGGCCCTCCAAGGCCGCCCATCGGTAAACGCAAGGACAGGCCATGGCGCAGATCGTTCACACAGAAGGCGAATCCAATACGTCCGGCGCCCGCAAAGCCTGGCTGGATAAATCCATCGGCCCCAACTCGGCTCCCTTGCTGAATCGCGACGCCGACGCCTTCCTGCACCAGTCCCTGTCCTCGCCCTGCGTGTCGACCATCGCCAGGGCGGAAGGCATCTGGATCGAAGACATGGACGGGCGCCGTTACATGGATTTCCATGGCAACTCGGTGCACCACATCGGTTATGGCCACCCGCGCCTGATCGAGGCGATCAAGGCCCAGCTTGACGACCTGCCCTTCGCACCGCGCCGCTTCACCAACGCACCGGCCGTGGAGCTTGCCGAAAAGTTCGGCGAGATCGCCCCCGGCGACCTCGGCAAGGTGCTGTTCACCACCGGCGGCTCGGATGCCAACGAAGTGGCGCTGAAGATCGCGCGGGCGGCAACGAAGCGGTTCAAGACCGTCAGCTTCTGGGATGCCTTCCACGGCGCCGTTTTCGGCGCCGCCAGCGTCGGCGGCGAAGCCACCTTCCGCAGCCATATCGCCGGCCCTCTGCTGCCGGGCACCGAACACGTGGCGCCCTTTGCCTGCTACCGCTGCCCCTACAATCACCCGGGGCCGGAAACCTGCGGCCTTGCCTGCGCCAAAATGGTCGACTTCGTGCTGGAACGCGAGGGCGATGTGGCGGCTGTCATCGCCGAGCCGATGCGCGCCGTGCCCTACGTTCCGCCCCCAGGTTTCTGGAAGGCGGTGCGCGAGGCCTGCAACCGCCGCGGCACGCTTTTGATCATGGACGAAATCCCGACGGGCCTCGGCAAGACCGGGCGCATGTTCGCCTTCGAACATGATGAGATCATCCCGGACATCGTCACCGTCGGCAAGGCGCTGGGCGGCGGCATCCTGCCGATCGCGGCGGTCATCGCGCGGCGCGGTCTGGACGTGGCGGGCGACTTCGCGCTTGGCCACTA
>JBNKGB010000141.1:0-9014 GCA_050289605.1 Roseibium sp.
ATCGCCCAACATAAGTCCGCCGCCGCCATTGACCTGCAGGTCGATCAATCCCGGCGACAGGATGCCATCGCCAAGTTCCACCAAATCGGCCCCGGCCGGTACGTCCTGACCGGAGCAAAGACCTGCAACAATGCCGTCTTCCACTAGAAGCGCTTTGTCCGAGTGGAAACGCTCGCCATCGAAGATGCGGCTACAACGGAAGGCGGTCTGTCCGGTCATACGGTTTGGGTGACTTTCTTCAGGTGTTTCGGGATGTCCGGGTTGAAACCACGTTTGCGGGCAAACCATTCGATGAACGCATAGAACGAAACGATCTGAACCAGCGCGTCGGTCAGCGGATGCCCTGCTTTTTCGAATGGAAGTTTCCCGGCGCGCAGCACCAGATCCGTGGTCGCAAAGACCGTTCCTCCCTGGTCGAACATGCGGTCGGCGGCCTGCGCAAGCCCCTCTTCGGCGGCATCACGAATGCCGAGCGCGAGGATCGGATAACCGTTCTCCACGATGGCCACCGGACCATGCATGACTTCCGCGGACGAGTAGGCTTCCGCGTGGATCTGGCAGGTTTCCTTGAACTTCAGAGCTGCTTCATGGGCGATTGCCAGACCGGGTCCCCTGCCGATGACATAAAGAGAGCCGCGCTTTTCAATCGGTTCAGCCAGCGCATGCCAGTCCAGATCGATGGCCTTTTCGAAATGACCCGGCAATTCCGACAGCGCCTTCAGGAGCGTTTCGTCGCCACCAATTTCCGCCAGCAGCAAAAGTCCGGCGAGGACGGAATTCACGAATGTCTTCGTGGCCGCAACGCTGCGTTCCGGCCCGGCGCAGATGTCGATGGCGGCCCCCGACAGCTCTGCGAGCTTGCTGTCGGCCGTGTTCGTCAGACCGACCGTGAACGCGCCCTGTTGGGCCGCGCTTTCGACCACCGACAGGATATCCGGGCTCGCCCCGGATTGCGAAATCGCGATGACCAGGGCCTGGCTCAGCTTTACCCGGCCGTTGTAAATGGAAGAAACCGACGGTCCGAGCGATGCCATGGCAAGGCCAAGATAGATTTCCGCGGCATATTTCAGGAAAGTC
This sequence comes from Roseibium sp., assembly GCA_050289605.1. Taxonomy (GTDB): domain Bacteria; phylum Pseudomonadota; class Alphaproteobacteria; order Rhizobiales; family Stappiaceae; genus Roseibium. The sequence goes on from JBNKGB010000141.1 coordinate 1,078, forward strand.
GCCGCATGATCCGAGGAGCCTCGGGCAACGCTTGCCAGAAACACCGGCGCTTCGATCCGGCCGGCAATCCCGCGGATCCGAGGATGAGCTTCCGTCAACAGCCTGCGGGCCGCGTCCGGGATTTCCTCGATTTCCCGACGCATGTGGGTCATCGGGGACTGGTTTTCTGCATCGGTCATTCAGTCAGTCTTCCGAAATTTGCAATTCGGCAATGAAGTCATAGGCATCGCCGCGGTAAACAGAGCGCGTGAATTCCACGACATTGCCGGACGCAAGGTAGGAAACACGTTCGATTTTCAGGCCGGCGGAGCCGACCGGAACTCCAAGGATGTCGGCGTCCGCCTGCTCCAGGCTGCGTGCGGAAATACGCTGGATCGCCCTCACCGGCTGCAAGCCCGACGAGCGGAGTACCGCGTAGAGAGACGTGGTCACGCGTTCCGGATTAGGCAGCACTGTCTCGGACAGCGAAGCTCTTTCAATCGCCATCGGGGTGCCATCCGCTTTCCTGAGGCGTTCGACCCGGGCGACACGCTGGCCGGAAGTCAGACCCAGGGTAAACATCTCTTCCGGAGACGCCGAGTAGAGCCCGCGGCGCAACCATTCGCTGCTGGCAGACAATCCGCGCCGGGCCATGTCTTCGCTGAAGGACGTCAGGCTGGAAAGCCGTTGTTCGACTTTATGCACCTTCGGCGCCACGAAGGAACCGCTGCCCCGCTTCTGAACGACAACCTGATCATCCACCAGACCGGCAACGGCCTTGCGCACCGTCACGCGCGACAGATCTGTGATTGCCGCGATATCCCGTTCCGAAGGCAGCGGCTCGTTTTCCTTCAGCACACCATCGTCGATCGCCTGCTGAATACGCCGCCGGAGCTGCAAATACCGCGGACCACTGGAGTTCACCAGCCAATCGCCGTCCTGCAGCATGGAGATAAAATCGGTCATGAAACGAGGCACCTCGAGGAGATGAGAATAATACCTTTCAGATACCAATTTAAACTCTATCGAAACCGAAAATCAAGTGATAAAAGCTGAGACGGGCGTTACCTTCAGATCCGGGCATGCAGACGCGGAACAGAAACGCTCGGGCAAACGGCAACACAAATCAGTGTAAATTCGTTAGATCGTATCAGAGTCCGCAAAGATGACCCTTCCAACGACCGAAGATCGGGATCCCCAGTCCATTGGACTGTCGAACAAATCGGATGCGGAAATTCTGTCACTTCTTCTGGACCGGCAGCTTGAGGCCCTTACCGCAACGCGGAAAGCGATTCCACAGATCGCGGCGGCCGCCACGGCTCTGCAGACAGCGGCGGAAAACGGAAACAAGATCGGATACTCCGGCGCGGGAAGTGCCGGTCTGACCGCCCTCGCGGATTGCCTGGAACTGCCGGGAACCTTCGGCTTTCCACCCGAACGCATGCGCATCCTCTTCGCAGGAGGTGCGGAAAATCTACTTCGCCTTGCAGGGTCCCCCGAAGACGACGCGCAAAGCGGCGAAGACGATTTCAAGACATCGGGATTGGGACAAAACGACGTCCTTATCGGCGTTTCCGCAAGCGGATCAACGCCCTACACTCTCGGTACCTTCAGGGCCGCCAGACAAGCCGGAACGGTAACGATCGCGATCGCAAACAACCCCGGCACGGCGCTCCTCAACGAGGCGGATCACGCCATTTTCCTCAAGACGCCGCCTGAAATCATCGCCGGCTCAACCCGTCTCGGCGCCGCAAGCGCCCAGAAGGCGGCCCTCAACATGATCTCGACCCTTGTTGCTCTGCGCCTCGGCCATGCAGTGCGCGGCCACATGGTCAATCTCGTCGCCGACAATGCAAAGCTTCGGCAGCGGGCACAGCGTATTCTTCAGGACCTGACGGACTGCGCACCGGAAACCGCAGCGGAAGCCCTGGAAAAATCTGGCGGCAGGGTGAAGGTCGCGGTTCTGATGCTTCGCGAGGGCCTTGATGCTCAGGCCGCAGAACAGGTGCTGGTCTCTTACAACGGAAATCTTCGAGCGTTTTTGTAGGCCACTCCACCGCCTCCAAAACCATCCTCATGAGCCACCCGGCGCCACCTGACCGGTCGCCCCGACAGACGTGTGCGTTGCATCCGTCAGAGCGAGTCAATCTTCCAACATCTTCCGGGGATCGCCTTGCGCGGCACCAATAGACCAGGTTCCTTAAAAAGTGATGCCAATTGATTTTTTGGTTTACGTCAATCTCGATTGGTTGCATATTGGTATTACGAGTGGGTGTTAACAAATAAGAACCAGAGGCGTTTGCACAGGCGATGATCACCTGTTTCGATATTGGGGGCTCCTTCATACGTCATGGCTCGCTTCGGTCGGACGGAATGGTGGCGGAAACCGGTCGCGTCGCCACTCCAGGGAACGACTGGGACGCTTTTGTCGCTGCGATCGGCCGCTGCGCCGGAGAGTCTTCCTCGCCCATCTCCATCTCGCTCGCCGGGGCTTTTGATGCCCGCACAGGAATTGCGGATGTTGCCAATATTCCCTGCCTTCACAAGCGCTCCGTTCTGGCCGATCTGGAAAAGGCGCTTGGCCGCAAGGTCCTGATTACCAACGATGCGAACGCCTTTGCGCTGGCGGAAGCCGTTGACGGCACCGGCAGGGGCAAACCCGTCGTGTTCGGCATCATTCTGGGCTCCGGCGTCGGCGGTGGTCTTGTCGTGAACGGCGAACTGGTGACCGGTTTCGGCGGCATCGCCGGGGAATGGGGCCATGGACCGATCGTCGATCCGACAGCCGGAGGCAGGCTCAAAGGCCTCGAACACTACGCCTGCGGTTGTGGGCAGACCGGGTGTATCGATGCCGTGTGTTCCGCGCGTGGAATGGAAAAGATCCACAATTCGCTTCACGGCGTTGCGCTTGCGAGCCAGGACATCACAAGGGCCTGGCATGAGGGCGATCCGGCCGCCTGTGAAACCATCGAAGCCTTCACCACCCTGCTTTCTCGCGCGCTGTCCGTTCTCGTAAACACGCTTGGTCCGGACGTCATTCCGGTCAGCGGCGGCCTTTCGAACGACGCCGCGTTGCTCGACGAGATCGACCGCAAGACCAGATCTCTCGTCCTCGCGGAATATACCGAGCCGTTGATCGTCAGAGGTCAGTTCGCCGCCAACGGCGGACTTCATGGTGCCGGCATCGTGGCTCGCAGGACCTTCGGTGAAGCGGCGACATGACCCGAATCCCGCTGGAGATCTGCGTCGACACGATCGAGGGTGCCAGAACGGCAGCCGAAAACGGTGCCGACAGGATAGAGCTGTGCGCCGCCTTGTCCGAGGGCGGCCTCACCCCCTCCTGCGGTTTTATGGCGGCAGCCTCTGATCTTCCTGTCCCCGTTTACGCGATGATCCGTCCGCGTGGCGGGGATTTTCGTTATTCAGACCACGAAAAGGCGATGATGCTCCGGGACATAGATGCTGCCGCTCATGCCGGTCTCGCCGGGATCGTGATAGGCGCTGTCGACCGGAACCGGGCACTGGATGCGGCTTTCCTGTCAGAGGCCCTCTCCTGCACTTCTCTGCCTTCGACCCTGCACCGCGCGTTTGACACCCTGAACGATCCGATAAGAGGCGTTTCCGATGCAGTGGATCTTGGTTTTGAACGCATCCTGACGTCCGGCCTGGCCATGAAGGCCGAGTTTGGACTGGAAACCCTGAAATCGGTTGTTGCCATTGCCGGTGACCGGATTTCGATCATGGCCGGCGCTGGTGTCACGGTTCAAAACGCGGCCCGGATACTGGGCGAGACCGGTGTCCATGAGCTGCATGCCTCATGCTCTTCCATGCATCCCGGTGCCTCTAGGGAAACCCAGGAAGGCAGGCTCGGCTTTGTGAGCCCGGAAGGAAGCCGGGCAACGGACGCTTCGCTCGTCAGGGCACTTCGACAGGCAATGGATCAATTCAAGGAGACCGCAGCATGAAGACCGGCTATGTAGGCCTGGGCGCGCGTATTGCCAACGTCAGCAATTGCCTGCAACGGGTTTCCGCGAACCTGGATCCTTGCGCCTATGTCGACCCCGCCCCCGCCGGACTGAGGTTCGTCGAGGAAAAGAGCGGCAACCGGCTGACCGCCTACACTGAGCTTGAGGCGATGCTGCGGGCGGAGAAGCTGGATCTTCTCATGATCGGGTCGCCGAATTTCATGCACTTGGACCATCTGCGCACCGCACTTAGGTCCGATGTCCGCTACATCTTCTGCGAAAAGCCGATCGTCACCAGTGAGGAGGAGACTTTCGAGCTTCTCAGCCTGCTGAAGGAACATGGCGGCGTAAACCGGGTGCTGGTCGGGCTCGTGCTGCGCTATTCGCCGCTCTACACCGAGCTCCAGAAGAGCCTTAAGTCCGGACAGATCGGCAGAGTCGTCTCGATCGAGGCTGCCGAGCACATCGGGCCGTATCACGGTTCCTTCTTCATGCGCGACTGGCGCCGCTATGCAAAGAATTCGGGCGGCTTCATGCTGGAAAAATGCTGCCACGACCTGGACCTCTACCAAGGCGTCACCGGTTGCCGGCCGCGTTACGTCTCCAGCTTCGGAGGGAGAAAGAGCTTCGTTCCAGAGAACCGGCCGGATCAGGACCATAGCTTTCCAAGGCCCGAGATCAGCGACCGTGTCGACCCGTTCACGCCCCGCTGGGGCGGGGGCAATGCGGATTTCGATTCCGACGGCGACATCATCGACTACCAGACCGCCCTCATCGAATACGAGGACGGCGCGAACCTCTGCTTCCACACCAACATGTATGTTCCCGACGAGTTCCGCCGTTTCGCGATCATGGGAACCCGGGGCATGGCGGAAGGCGATTTCATCCGGAACTACTACCGGGTTCATGACGCTCTGACGTCCAGGCGGCTCGTCGACAGGCCGAAGCTTGTCGAGCACAGCAATGGCCACTATGGCGCCGATGACGCGATGGCCCGCGACATCACCCACTACTTCCAAAACGGCGGGACGCTGCCCGTCGGTCTTCTGGACGCACTCGAAGCTGGGCTGACCGCAATCAAGCTGGATGAAGCCCGCCTGTCGCGTTCCGTCCTGGACCTGGCCGACACCTGGCAGCAATTCGACAGCTACGGGCTGGCTTAGGGGGACCCATGGCGCATACCGCGAAACAGAAGGACTATTTTCCGTACCTGCTGCTCGTACCGGCAACAGCGGTGATGCTTGCCATCGTTGCCTATCCGCTATTCGAAACGTTCCGGCTGTCGTTTACAAACACCAGCATGAGCCCGAATTTCGAATATGTCGGGTTTGCGAACTACGAGAAACTCATGGGGCGCAGCTTTCCGACGGTGATCGCGCGGACCTTCTACTGGATGAGCCTCTCGGTAGCCTTGAAGATGCTGATCGGCACGCTTGGCGCCGTTCTGCTGAACGCAATGGTGCCCGGACGGACGCTGTTCCGCATCCTCGTCATGCCGCCCTGGGTCATCCCGATCGCCATCGGCGTTTTCATCTGGGGCTGGATGTACAACGGTCAGTTCGGGATGATTTCGGGCGTCGCGCAGCGGATCGGGATTCTCGACGGCCCCTTTGAATTCCTCGCCTACAAGAACTCCGCCTTCATGGCGACCATCGTTACCGACGTCTGGATCGGTGTGCCGATGGTAACGCTCTACCTGCTGGCGTCGATGCAGTCCATTTCCAAGGATCTTTACGAAGCCGCCTGGGTGGACGGAGCCTCCCGTTTCTACCGGTTTCGCCGCATCACCCTGCCGCTGATCGTACCGTCAATCGCCACCATGGCGCTCCTGTCCGCGATCGCGACCTTCAATTCGTTCGACATCATCTGGATCCTGACCGAAGGCGGTCCGCGCGGGGCCACCACGACGATGATCATCGACACCTACAAGACCGCGATCAGCCGTTTCAAGTACGGCGAAGGCGCTGCGAGGACGGTCATGATCGTGCTGTTCCTCGGCTCCTTCACCCTCGTCTACTTCACGCTGCTCTCGCACGTTGCCAGAAGGAGCCCGCACAATGCTGCATAAGTATCGCTGGTACGAATATGTGCTGATCTATTTCGGCATGGCGGTGTTCCTGACCTTCGTTCTGGCCCCCTTTGTCGAAGCCTTCGTGGTGTCCCTGCGCCCGCTCAGCAGCCTGTTCTCGATCCCCTACAGATTCATCACCGACAAGATGAGCTTCGACGCCTATTTCACGATGTGGAAGAACGTTCCGCTTCTGTGGATGTACATGCTCAATTCGTTCTTCATCGCTGCCGTAGTGACGGCGCTCGGCCTCTTCTGCATCATTCCGGCAGCCTATGCCTTTGCAAGGTTCCAATTTCCCGCCCGCAATTCTCTGCTCGGAATCTTCATCGCGGTGAACATGTTTTCCGGTGCGGTTCTGATCATCCCGCTCTTCAAGCTGATGCAGCAGTACGGCCTGCTCAACACCTATTTCGCGATGATCGCGCCCGGAACCGCTTTCGTGATCCCCACCGGTATCTGGCTGCTGCGCTCCTATCTGGTCCGCATCCCCAAGGAACTCGAGGAAGCGGCCTGGGTGGACGGAGCCGGCAAGATCTACACGCTGTGGCGGGTGATCATCCCGGTTGCGCTGCCGGGTATCGTGGTCGTCACCATCACAGCCTTCATCACCGCCTATGCGCAGCAGTTCATCTATGCGCTGACCTTCAATTCAGTGAACGAACTGAACCCGCTGCCGGTTGGCCTGTTCCAGTTCTTCGGACGCCAGACGGTCGTCTGGAACGAACTCATGGCCGCCAGCCTGGTGGGCATTCTGCCCGTGTTGTTCGTCTATGTGTTCCTTCAACGCTACATCGTCGCCGGTCTCACGGCGGGCGCTGTCAAAGAATAACAACAAGAAAAACCAACCAGAAAGGGAAATCAGATGACTTTAAAATCCATTCTTCTGGGGGGAGCCATGGCGGTTACCCTCATTGGCGCCGCACAGGCGGAAGACAAGATCATTCACATGATCAACTGCGGCGACAACACCGGCGCCGGCATTCCGCTCCAGGACAATCTGATCAAGGGTTGGGAAGCTGAAAACCCGGGATTCAAGGTTGAAGTCGAGTTCGTTCCCTGGGGCCAGTGCCAGGAAAAATCCACAACGCTCGCAAGTGCCGGCAATCCTCCGGCGGTCGCCTACATGGGCTCGCGCACGCTGAAGCAGCTTGCCGCGAACGACCTGATCATTCCGGTCGACATGACCGAAGAAGAAAAGGCGACCTACGCCAAGCCGATCCTGGCAACCATCACCGCCAACGGCAAGCAGTGGGGCCTGCCGCGCGCCTTCTCGACCAAGGCGCTCTACTGGAACAAGGACCTCTTCAAGGCAGCCGGTCTCGATCCGGAATCGCCGCCGAAGACGTGGGACGAAATGTATGACACCGCCAAGGCGATCAAGGACAAGACCGACGCCGACGGCTTTGGCCTCGCTGCGGCGTCTTTCGACAACACCATGCACCAGTTCATGAACTACGTTTATACGAACGGTGGCGAGGTCATCAACGAGAACGGCGAGATCGTCTTCGATTCCCCGAACAACGTCGAAGCCCTGGCGTTCTACGGCAAGATGGCTACCGTCTCCGAGCCCGGCCCGATCGCCTATGATCGCGCCAAGCTTCGTCCGCTGTTCTCGGAAGGCAAGATCGGCATGTTCATTTCCGGTCCGTGGGAACGTACCCGCGTGACCGACGTGAACTGGGGCGTCGCCCCGATCCCGGTAGGCCCGCATGGCAAGCCCGGCACGCTTCTCATCACCGACTCCCTGGCCGTCTTCAAGGGCTCCGGGGTCGAGGAACAGGCCCTTTCCCTCGCCAAGCTCCTGACCAACCCGGAAAACCAGATGGTGTTCGAAATCGCGGAAGGCTACACGCCGCTGCGCGACATGCCGGAGGTCAAGGGGCTGGTCGAAAAGGATCCGACCTGGAAAGCCTTCCTCGACG
>JBNKGB010000142.1:0-8806 GCA_050289605.1 Roseibium sp.
CGTCGCGCACGTCGATGCCGAGCCCGGCCCCGCCGCCCGACAGGGTCGTGATCATGCCGACCTTCACCGGCTCCGCCTTAGCCCCCAAAACACTTACCGCCAATGCGGCCGCTGCCGCCATCGTTACCAGTTTCATATTTTTCTCCTGTTGGTTCAGAACCACTGTTCCCGATTGTGTTGTTGCCTTCCTCTCGACCGGAGGAAGTTGCGGGCGATTTTCTGTTCTCCCCTCGCCTGCCCGGGCGGGAGAGTTGTCGGCCTGACGTCAGGCGTCCGGACGCAGCCGGAAGCGCTGGATCTTGCCGGTTTCCGTTTTCGGCAGGGTGTCGGTGAAGATCACCGAGCGCGGATATTTGTAAGGAGCGATGGTCGCCTTGACGTGGTCCTGCAGCGCCTTGCGCATGGCCTCGTCCGGCTCGTTGCCCCCTGCCAGCACCACATGCGCCTGGACGATGGAGCCGCGCTGTTCATCCGGCACGCCGATGACGGCGCATTCCTGGACCGCCGGATGGGCCAGAAGTGCGGCCTCGACCTCAGGACCTGCGATGTTGTAGCCCGCCGAGATGATCATGTCGTCGTTGCGGGCGGCGAAATGCAGATGGCCGTCCTCGCTCATGGAGAAGCTGTCGCCGGTGATGTTCCAGCCGTCCACCACATATTGCTTCTGGCGTTCGTCGGCGAGATAGCGGCAGCCGGTGGGACCGCGCACCGCGAGCCGTCCGACTTCGCCCTGGGGTACTTCCTTGCCGTCCGGCCCGACGATCTTCACCTCATAGCCGGTGACCGGCTTGCCGGTGCAGGCGGGCTTGTGATCGTCGAAACGGTTGGAGATGAAGATGTGCAGCATTTCCGTCGCGCCAATGCCGTCCAGCATCGGCTTGCCGGTCTTTGCCATCCAGGCCTCGTAAACGGGTGCCGGCAGGGTTTCGCCCGCGGAAACCGCCGCGCGCAGCGAGGAAAGGTCGGCGCCCTCTTCCATCGCCTGCAGCATCACCCGGTAGGCGGTCGGCGCGGTGAAGCAGACCGTTGCCTTGTATTTCTGGATGATCTCGATGAGGTTTGGCGGCGAGGCGTTTTCCAGAAGCGTCGCGGCAGCGCCGAAGCGCAGCGGGAAGACCGCCAGGCCGCCAAGGCCGAAGGTGAAGGCAAGCGGCGGCGAGCCGACAAAGACGTCGTCCGGCGTCACGCCCAGCACTTCCTTCGCATAGCCGTCGGCGATGATCAGGATGTCCCGGTGGAAATGCATCGTCGCCTTGGGCGTTCCGGTCGACCCCGACGTGAAGCCGAGCAGAGCGACATCGTCGCGGCTCGTATCTACCGCGTCGTAGAGCACCGGCTTTTCCAGGGCGAGCCGGTCCAGTTCGGCGTCGTGGTTGGAAGTGCCGTCGAAGCCGATCACCTTCTTCAGGAAGGTGGAGGTTTTGGCGCAGGCAACCAGCTCGTCCTTGATCCTGGTGTCGCAGAGCGCGAATTCGACCTCGGCCTTGTCGATGATCTTGGAGAGTTCGCCGGCGCGCAGCATCGGCATGGTGTTGATGACCACCGCGCCCGCTTTTGTCGCCGCCAGCCAGCAGGCGACCATGGCCGGATTGTTGGCGGAGCGGATCAGCACCCGGTTGCCCGGCTTGACGCCGAGATCCTCGGTCAACACATGGGCGAGGCGGTTGGTCCAGTCGGCCAGTTCCTTGTAGGTCCGCCGGCGGCCATTGCCGATCAGGGCCGTGTGATCGCCAAAGCCCTTCTCGACCATCCGGTCGGTCAGTTCGACGGCGGCGTTGAGGCGCTCCGGATAGGAGAACCCGTCAAGCAGGAAATCGGGCCACGTGTCTTCCGGCGGAAGATTGTCGCGGGTGAAGGTATCGACGTGTGCGGACGGACCAAGCATGGATCAGACCCCCTCGAAGGCGCCAAGCGTCTGGCGCGCGATGATTATTTTCTGGACGTCGGAGGCCCCCTCGTAGATGCGCAGCGCGCGGATCTCGCGATAGAGCTTTTCGACGGCGATACCGGAGCGGACGCCGTCGCCGCCATGGAGCTGGACGGCCTTGTCGATGACCTGCTGCGCCCGGTCGGTGGCAAAGAGCTTTGCCATCGCCGCTTCGCGGGTGACGCGCGGCGCACCGCTGTCCTTGGTCCAGGCGGCCCGGTAGATCAGCAGCGCGGCGGCGTCGACGTCGAGCGCCATGTCGGCGATATGGCCCTGCACCAGCTGCAGGTCGAAGAGCGGCGCGCCCTGGATCTTTCTTGTGGTAACGCGCGTCAGGGCTTCGTCAAGGGCGCGGCGGGCAAAGCCGAGGGCGGCGGCGGCTACGGTCGAGCGGAAAATATCCAGGACCGACATGGCGATCGCGAAACCCGCACCCGGCGTGCCGATCATGTCTTTCTTCGGAACCCGGCAGCCGGCAAAGCACAGGGTGGCCAGAGGATGGGGCGCAATGGTTTCCAGCCGTTCGGTCACTTCAAAGCCCGGCATGTCCGGCGTGATGATGAAGGCGGAGAGGCCCTTGGCCCCCGGCGCTTCGCCGGTCCGGGCAAAGAGCGTATAGACGTCGGCAATGCCGCCGTTGGAGATCCAGGTCTTCTCGCCGTCGAGCACATAATGGTCGCCGTCATCCGTCGCGGTCATCGTCGAGTTGGCGACGTCCGAGCCAGATTGCGGCTCGGTGAGCGCAAAGGCGGAAATTGCCTTGCCCGAGCGGGTCAGCGGCAGCCATTCGGCCTTCTGCTCGTCCGTGCCGAACAGCGAGATCGCACCGGTGCCGAGGCCCTGCATGGCAAAGGCGAAGTCCGCCAGGCCGTCATGGCGTGCCAGGGTCTCGCGGATGAGGCAGAGACTGCGCACGTCGAGCCTGCCGTCCGCGGCTCCCGAATGGGTCAGGAAGCCGGCGTCGCCCAGATCCGTCACCAGCTTGCGGCAGACGGCATCCGTGTCGCCGTGATCGAGATGGTCGAGATGGGCGTCCGCCCAGCTTTCAAGCTCCTCGGCGAGGGTCCGGTGCTTGCCTTCAAAAAACGGCCAGTGAAGGAAGGATTTATCGGCCATCAGTCGCCCTCGAACACGGGTTTTTCCTTTTTGACAAAGGCTTCGTAGGCGCGGGTGAAATCCTTGCCCTGCATGCAGATCGCCTGGGCCTGGGCTTCCGCCTCGATGGCCTGCTCCAGGCTCATCGACCATTCCTGGGCGAGCATCGTCTTGGTCATGGAATTGGCGAAGGTCGGCCCGGCAACGATGCGCTCGGCAAGCTGCATGGCGGCCCCCTCCAGCTCTGCCGCCTCGACGACCGAATTGAAGAAGCCCCAGGCATGGCCCTCGTCGGCCTTCATCGCCCGGCCGAGATAAAGCAGTTCCGCGGCGCGGCCCTGGCCGATGATCCGGGGCAGGATCGCGCAGGCGCCCATGTCGCAGCCGGCAAGGCCGACGCGGTTGAAGAGGAAGGCGACCTTGGCTTCCGGTGTCGCCACGCGAAGGTCCGAGGCCATGGCCATGATGGCCCCTGCCCCGGCGCAGATGCCGTCGACGGCGGCAATGATCGGCTTGCCGCAGTTCAGCATCGCCTTGACGAGGTCGCCGGTCATGCGGGTAAAGGCCAGAAGCTCCTTCATGTTCATGCGCGTCAGCGGACCGATGATGTCATGGACGTCGCCGCCGGAGGAGAAGTTGCCGCCGTTGGGCAGGATTACCACCGCGTGGACGTCGTCAGCATAGACAAGGTCGCGGAACCAGTCGCGCAGCTCGGCATAGCTTTCGAAGGTGAGCGGGTTCTTGCGCTCCGGCCGGTCCAGGGCAATCCGCGCGATGCCTCCCGAAATCTCGCAACGGAAATGGGTTACGTCACTGCGCATTGCGTCATTCCTCTTCGCTCTGGTGGGTCAGGATCACATCCAGAGTGCCTGAAAGCAGTTCAATGTCCTTGGCCGAGAGATCCTCAAGCAGGGTGTTGATCCAACCCTCGTGATGCTCCGCCAGCACTTCGAATTCCGCCCTGCCCTTCGGGGTCAGCCGCGCAACTTGCGCCCGGCGATCGCCCGGCACGGCAACCCGCAGGGCCAGCCCTTCCTCGGTCAGCTTGTCGACGATGCCGGTGACATTGCCGTTGGAGACTTTCAGGAAGGTCGAGAGGTCGCTCATCTTCAGCCCGTCCGGAAAGCGCGCCAGGGCTGACATGACGTCGAAGCGCGGCAACGTCGTGCCGTGGCCATCGCGCAGATTGCGGCGGATCTCCGCCTCGATGCCGTTGACGGATTTGAGCAGCTTCAGCCAGACGCGCAGCCGTGACTTGGACAGATGGTCAGTCGTTGCTTCCGGGGCCGATTTCACAACTCTCCTCCCGACAGGCTGAGGGCGTGGCCATTGACCGACGCGGCACCACCGGAGCAAAGCCAGAGGGCGGTTTCGGCAACCTCCAGGGGCTGGACGAACCGGCCCTGCGGATTGTCGGCCTTGAGCTTTGCCTCGGCCTCCTTCCGGCTCATGCCCGTGCTGGCGGCGATCGTGTCGATGGAGCGTTCCAGCATCGGCGTTTCGACAAAGCCGGGGCAGATGGCATTGACCGTGATGCCGGTCCTGGCCAGTTCGCGGGCCAGGGAGCGGGTCAGGCCGACAACGGCATGCTTGGCCGCGCAATAGGCGCTGACGTAGGGGTAGCCGCGCAGGCCTGCGGTAGAGGCAATCGCGATCATCCGGCCCCAGCCCTTCGCCTTCATGTCCGGAAGGGCCGCCTGCCAGACGTTGGAGACACCAATGACATTGACCGACAGCATCGCCTGCAGGTCTTCCGGCGTCATCTTCGCGAAGGGAACGCTTGTTGCGGCACCGGCGTTGGCGACGACCACGTCGACCGGACCGGATTCCTTCCGGGCCGCCGCAAAGGCCACGCGCACCGCTTCCGCGTCGGTGACGTCACAGACCTGATAGGGCAAGGACTGCTGTGCCAGGGCGGATTTCGTCCGGCCCATGATGGTGACCGTGGCACCACTTGCGGCAAACAGGCGGGCGCAGGCAGCGCCGACGCCGCTGCCGCCGCCGGTGACTACGATGTGTCGACCTGTAACACTCATACCTTCAGCATCTCCGCTTCCCGGTCGGCAAGGCGCCACATCTGGTCGCGGCCGGCAAGATAGGGCATCGGCCAGTCGGTGGCATTGCGGTCACCGATCTTGGCGGCCTCATGCAGCGTCCAGTAGGGGTCGGCCAGATGCGGCCGGCCGACTGCCACCAGATCCGCCCGGCCTGCCAGCAGGATCGAGTTGGCGTGGTCCGCCTCGTAGATGTTGCCGACAGCCATGGTCGGCAGGCCACCCTCGTTGCGGATGCGGTCGGAGAACGGCGTCTGGAACATGCGGCCGTAGACCGGCTTGGCCTTGACGGAGGTCTGTCCGGCGGAAACATCCACCAGATCGACACCGGCGGCCCGGAACAGCTTCGCGATCTCGACAGCGTCGTCCGGCGTGATGCCTTCCTCGCCCACCCAGTCGTTGGCCGAGATACGCACCGACATCGGCTTTTCGTCCGGCCAGACGGCGCGCATCGCCTTGAAGACCTCAAGCGGCCAGCGCATGCGGTTTTCGAGCGAGCCGCCAAATTCGTCCGTGCGGATGTTGGAGACCGGCGAAATGAAAGACGACAGCAGGTAGCCGTGGGCCGCGTGCAGCTCGATCATGTCGAAACCGGCGCGCCCGGCCATTTCGGCGGCGGCGACGAACTGGTCGCGGATCTCGTCCATTTCGGTCCGGGTGATCTCGCGCGGCACGGCATGCCCTTCCGCCCAGGGGATGGCGGACGCCGAAACAACGTCCCAGTTGCCGTCCGGCAGAGGCTGATCCATGCCTTCCCAGCCGATGCGGGTAGACCCCTTGCGGCCGGAATGACCGATCTGGCAGCAGATCTTCGCATCGGTTTCCCGGTGCACGAAATCCGTCAGCCGCTTCCACGCCGCTTCATGCTCGGGCGCGTAAAGCCCCGGGCAACCCGGGGTGATCCGGCCTTCCGCACTGACGCAGGTCATTTCAATATAAACAAGCCCGGCACCACCCTTGGCGCGCTCACCATAATGGATGAAGTGCCAGTCGGTGGGGCAGCCGTCGACGGCCTTGTACTGTGCCATCGGCGAGACCACGATGCGGTTCTTCAGCTCCATCCCGCGCAGTTTGTAGGGCGAAAACATCGGCGCGCGCACCGGGGCGTTGGGCGAAACACCCGACTGGTCCATGAACCAGCGTTCCGCCGATTCCAGCCATTTCGGATCGCGCAGGCGCAGGTTCTCGTGGCTGATGCGCTGGGAGCGGGTCAGCATGGAATAGTTGAGCTGGACCGGGTCGAGATGGAGATAGCGCTCGACGTGCTCGAACCATTCCAGCGAGTTGCGCGCAGCCGACTGCAGGCGCAGCACCTGAAGCCTGCGGTCCTCCTCGTAGCGGGCGAAGGCAGCCTTCATGTCGGCTTCCTCGTGCAGGTAATCGGCGAGCGCGATGGCGGATTCGAACGCCAGCTTGGAGCCGGAACCGATGGAGAAATGCGCGGTCGCCGCTGCATCCCCAAGAAGCACCACGTTTTCGTAGCTCCACTTCTCGCACAGCACCCGCGGGAATCGGATCCAGGCCGAGCCGCGGATGTGGCGGGCGTTGGTCATCAGGGAATGGCCGCCGAGATGATCCTTGAAGATCTCCTCGCAAGCCTTGATGCTTTCCTCCTGGCTCATCTTGCCGAAGCCGAAGGCATCGAAGGTGTCCTGCGCGCATTCGACGATGAAGGTCGCCGTGTCGTCATCGAACTGATAGGCGTGCGCCCAGACCCAACCGTGCTCGGTTTCCTCGAAGATGAAGGTGAAGGCGTCGGCGAATTTCTGGCGCGTGCCGAGCCAGACGAACTGGCAGAGGCGCTGATCGATGTCCGGCTTGAAGGTATCGGCGTAGAGCGCCCGCGTCTTGGAGTTCAGGCCGTCGGCGGCGACCACGAGATCGTAGTCCTTCCGGTAGTCCTCGGCGCTTTCGACTTCCGTTTCGAATTTCAGGTTGATGCCGAGCTCGCGCGCGCGGTCCTGCAGGAGGAGCAGCAGCTTCATGCGGCCGATGCCGCAGAAGCCGTGACCGGTGGAGACCAGCCGCTCGCCCTTGAAGTGCAGGGCGATGTCGTCCCAATAGGCGAAGTTCTCGCCGATGGCCTTGGCGCTGACCGGATCGTTGGCGGCAAGGTTCTGGAGGGTTTCCTCGGACAGAACCACACCCCAGCCGAAGGTGTCGTCCGGGCGATTGCGCTCGAACACGTCGATTTCGTGAGAGGGATCCCGCAGCTTCATGGAGATAGCGAAGTAGAGACCGCCCGGCCCTCCACCCAAACAAGCAATCCGCATCAGATCCTCCGTACGCTGAATTGAACATCCTCAGCGAACCACGAATCCGGATTTACTTCAAGCTTAAAACTTCAAGCTTAAAATAATTTTCTCTTCAACTGGCTTCCGCGGCTTTCCCGATGTTGCTAGGCACAACGGCGGGAGGCGCAGATACACGGTGATTGCAGAAGACGGTTCAGGGAAAATCCCGGAGCGTCGGCAACTGCCAACGTCGCCTTCCCGGACGTCGCGCAGCGACGACCCGGGATCCGAGACGCCGTGCCCCTCACCCGGGAGGAGTAGAAGATACAAGGACTTGCAGCACCCCTGGTTCCGGTTCGCGCTTGGCCAGACCGGGATGACCGAGGTTGGATTGGCCGATGCCAATAGAATCAGGCCGCCTTCGGCACTCCAAAACCCGGCCTTGTCCGGCGACGTCAACCGAGCAGCCCGGACCTGTTTGTCGCCCGTGATTTCCGCAGTGCAAAAGACGCGTCACGGGAAGTCTGTTCTAATCCGGGCAGGTTCATCAGATTGCCAGCCTCTTCTCCGCAAGCCGGGCGATCCGCTCCGGGTCAGGATGCTGGTCGGCCTTGTCCCTCATGCGACCCCAGAGAACCTGCAGCAAGGTCTCCACCGTCAACCTCATGAAGTCGTGGGCATGCTCGGACGGGTCCTCGCTCGCCAGGATCGCGTCGCGGGCCGCGCACCAAATTGATAGGCAGTCCCCGGACAGCGTGCTGTTGTCCCTGAGGAAGTTTTCAAAGGACCGGCCGCCAGCCCCCGGCAACAAACGGGTGACCAGCGCGCGTTCGTGAATACCGTTGGCGCCTTCATAGATCGCGGTGATGCGAACGTCGCGATAGCATTGTTCGAGGAAATATTCCTTCAGGTACCCGTATCCGCCCAGAACCTGCATGCCGAGTTCGGTGGCCCGCATGCCCGCCTCGGTGCAATAGACCTTGGCGATCGGCGTCAGAAATTCAGCGAGATCCGGATCTTCGCCCGCTTCCACCGTGACCAATGCCAGATGGGCGATCGCCCGGCCGCCCAGCGCCATCGCATCGATTTCGTCCAGCATGCGGCGGACGTCCGCATGGCCGTCCAGCGTCACCGGCTTGCCGTCGCTCCCCCGACCCTGCACCCGTTCGGCAGCGTAGGTCCGTGCGATGTCGGCGGCGCGCGCCGCGTGAGCAACGCCCTGCAAGGCAACATCCACGCGGGCATGGTTCATCATCGTGAACATCGCGGCCAAACCCATGCCTTCGTCACCAATAAGCTCGGCCTCGGCACCGTCGAAAGCAAGCTGGCAAGTAGGAGAGGCATGAAGACCCATCTTCTCTTCGATGCGGGTCACACCGATCCGGTTTCTGGTGCCGTCCAGCGTGATAGACGGGCACAGAAACAACGAAAGGCCCTTCACACCGTCATCAGAGGTGCGCGCCAGGACCAGGTGCAAGATCTTTTCGCTCAGGTCT
>JBNKGB010000143.1:0-8582 GCA_050289605.1 Roseibium sp.
CGCTCCGACACCGGGAACCGGTGTCCCCGCCGGCAGCAACGCCGAGAGGCGCAACCCCTCCATGTTCAGGGCGACCCGCGTCGCCGCGCCGAGATAGGAATGGCCAGTCACCGTGGCTGCATGACCGCCTTCAGCGGCCACGCGGATTGCTTCCGGACGGAGGCTCGCCCATGCGCGACTGCCGGCGAAACGCGCGGTGATTTCCGGCGGCAAGGGCGGCGCGGAAGACAAGATCGCAGCTATGGAAGAGGCCGGCATCCGGGTGTCGCCGTCTCCCGCCAAGCTCGGCGAAACGCTTCTGGAAGTCCTGAAGGGCTGAAAGAGCGAGAAAACTTTGCTGTAGGGGACGGAAACTGTTTACGTTTCCTACCGCATGGTGAAAGGATGGGTTACGGCGCGGAACGTGCCGCAACCTGTTAATTTCGAGGGACCGGTGTTGAGGGGTTCCCCTGGCACCGGTCTTTGTAGGGAACCGGAAGCGAGCCATATTGCGGCCCGCTCAAACGAAAAGGGCGGAGAAGATCTCCGCTAGAGGACATGGCACGGCAGGAAGCGAACAACGTATTCGCACTGACGTCGTTGCTTTACGGCGCCAACGCAGCCTATATCGAAGACCTCTACGCACAGTACAAGACGGACCCGAACTCGGTCGAAGCCGAGTGGCGGGACTTCTTTGCTGCTTTCCAGGACGAGAAGGAAGCCGTCCTGAAGGAAGCGCGTGGGGCAACCTGGAAACGCAAGGACTGGCCGGTCGAAGCCAGGGGCGACCTGGTCAACGCCTTTGACGGCAACTGGGCGCCGGTCGAGCAGAAGATCGGTGAAAAGCTGAAGCAGAAGGCCGAGGTCAGGGGCGAAACGCTTTCGGACCAGGACGTCCACCAGGCGACCCGCGATTCCGTCCGGGCCCTGATGATGATCCGTGCCTACCGCATGCGCGGCCACCTTCATGCCGACCTCGATCCGCTCGGCCTTGCCGGCAAGGGCGACCACGAGGAACTGCACCCGTCCACCTACGGCTTCACGGAAGCCGACTGGGACCGCAAGATCTTCATCGATCACGTGCTCGGGCTGGAATATGCCACTATCCGCGAGATGCTTGGCATCCTGAAGCGGACCTACTGCTCCACGCTCGGCGTCGAGTTCATGCATATCTCCGATCCCGCCGCCAAGTCCTGGCTGCAGGAACGCATCGAGGGCCCGGACAAGCAGGTGGCCTTCACCGCCGAGGGCAAGAAGGCGATCCTGAACAAGCTGGTCGAGGCGGAAGGCTTCGAGAAGTTCCTGGACGTCAAATACACCGGCACCAAGCGTTTCGGCCTCGACGGCGGTGAAGCGCTGATCCCGGCGCTGGAACAGATCATCAAGCGTGGTGGCCAGATGGGCCTGAAGG
Source organism: Roseibium sp. (assembly GCA_050289605.1). Lineage (GTDB taxonomy): Bacteria > Pseudomonadota > Alphaproteobacteria > Rhizobiales > Stappiaceae > Roseibium. Next base: position 1,391 of record JBNKGB010000143.1, read on the forward strand.
AAATCGTTCTCGGCATGGCCCACCGCGGTCGCCTGAACGTGCTCTCCCAGGTGATGGGCAAGCCGCACCGCGCCATCTTCCACGAGTTCAAGGGCGGCTCCTACGCGCCGGACGACGTGGAAGGCTCCGGCGACGTGAAGTACCACCTTGGTGCCTCCTCCGACCGCTCCTTCGACGGCAACGACGTGCACCTGTCGCTGACGGCGAACCCGTCGCATCTGGAAATCGTCAACCCGGTGGTGCTCGGCAAGGTCCGCGCCAAGCAGGACCAGCTCGCCGCGGACGACAAGGGCAACTTCGTCGATACAACGGAAATCGACCGTGGCACGGTTCTGCCGCTGCTGCTCCATGGCGATGCGGCCTTTGCCGGCCAGGGCGTCGTGGCCGAGTGTTTCGGCCTGTCCGCGCTGCGCGGCCACAGGACCGGCGGTTCGGTTCACGTCATCATCAACAACCAGATCGGCTTCACCACCGCACCCAAATTCTCGCGTGGATCGCCCTACCCGTCCGACGTGGCCAAAGGCGTGATGGCGCCGATCCTGCACGTCAATGGTGACGATCCCGAAGCAGTGACTTTCGCCTGCAAGCTCGCGATCGAATATCGCCAGCGCTTCAAGCGCGACATCGTGATCGACATGTGGTGCTATCGCCGCTTCGGCCACAACGAGGGCGACGAGCCGGCGTTCACGCAGCCGATCATGTACCGCAAGATCCGCAAGCACGCGACGACCCTGCAGCTCTATTCCGAACGCCTGATCAAGGAAGGCGTCATGAGCCAGGAGGAAGTCGACCGGATGAAGGCCGACTGGCGCAAGCATCTGGACGACGAGTTCGATGCGGGCCAGGCCTTCAAGCCGAACAAGGCCGACTGGCTCGACGGCAAATGGGCGGGCATGAAGCGGGCGGATGACGAGGACGATCCGCGCCGCGGCGAAACCGGTCTGCCGATGGACGAGCTCAAGCAGCTCGGCCGGGCGCTGACCCACGTGCCGGACGGCTTCAACATTCACCGCACGATCGCGCGTTTCATGAACCAGCGTGAACGCATGATCGAATCCGGCGAAGGCATCGACTGGGCAACGGCCGAAGCGCTCGCCTTCGCTTCGCTCCTGAAGACGGGCCACCCGGTGCGCCTGTCCGGCCAGGATTGCGAACGCGGCACCTTCTCGCAGCGCCATTCGGTGCTCTACGACCAGGAAGACGAAAGCCGCTACATTCCGCTCAACAACATCACTCCCGACCAGCAGCGCTACGAGGTCATCAACTCGATGCTGTCGGAAGAGGCGGTGCTGGGCTTCGAATACGGCTACTCGCTGGCCGAACCGCGCGGGCTCACCCTGTGGGAAGCCCAGTTCGGCGACTTCGCCAACGGTGCACAAGTCCTGTTCGACCAGTTCATCTCCTCCGGCGAACGCAAGTGGCTTCGCATGTCCGGCCTCGTCTGCCTGCTGCCGCACGGCTACGAGGGCCAGGGTCCGGAGCACTCCTCCGCCCGCCTGGAGCGCTATCTGCAGCTTTGCGCGGAAGACAACATGCAGGTGGCGAACTGTTCGACACCGGCCAACTACTTCCACATCCTGCGCCGTCAGCTGTGCCGCGATATCCGCAAGCCATTGATCCTGATGACGCCGAAGTCGCTTCTGCGCCATAAGCGGGCTGTGTCCACCCTGAAGGAACTGGGACCGGATTCCTCCTTCCACCGTCTCCTGTGGGACGACTGGGAGGCGACGCTGAATTCGGAAGGCCGGCTGGCCGCCGACGACAAGATCCGCCGGGTCGTGATGTGCTCGGGCAAGGTCTACTTCGACCTGTTCGAGGAACGCGAGAAACGCGGCATCGACGACGTCTACCTGCTGCGTGTCGAACAGCTTTATCCGTTCCCGAAAAAGGCGCTCATGATGGAACTGGCAAGGTTCCCGCAGGCCGAAATGGTCTGGTGCCAGGAAGAGCCCAAGAACATGGGCAGCTGGTTCTTCGTCGAGGCCTACATCGAATGGGTGCTGGAGCAGATCGACGCCAAGTACAGGCGTCCGCGCTACGCCGGCCGCGCCGCCATGGCATCGACCGCCACTGGTCTGATGTCCAAGCATCTGGCGCAGCTGCAGGCATTCCTCGAAGAGGCTCTCGGAAACTAATCAAGGGGGCCTTCGGGTCCTCTTTCAAAAATTGGCCAGGTAATTTTAAGAGAAGGCGACCATGGCAACCGAAATTCGCGTGCCCACGCTGGGTGAATCCGTTTCTGAAGCAACAATTGCGCAGTGGTTCAAAAAACCGGGTGAAGCCGTCAGTCAGGACGAACCGCTGGTCGAACTGGAAACCGACAAGGTAACGGTGGAAGTGCCGGCTCCGGCAGCCGGTACGCTGGAAAGCATTGTCGTCAAGGAGGGCGACACGGTCGAGGTCGGCGCGTTGCTCGGCCAGATCGCAGAAGGCGCTGTCGCCGCACCGGCCGCAGCCACCGAGGCTCCGTCCAAGAAGGGCGCCAAGTCCGGAAACAAGGCCGCCCTGGTCGACGTCGTCACGCCGAGCGCCGGTGAATCCGTCACCGAAGCGGAAGTCGGCGAATGGAGCGTCAAGGTCGGCGACGTGGTCAAGGCCGACGACACCCTGGTCGAACTGGAAACCGACAAGGCCGCCCAGGAAGTTCCTGCACCGGTCGCCGGCACGATCGTGAAGATTGCCGCCGCAACCGGCTCCACGGTGGAACCGGGTGTTCTGCTGTGCCAGATCGACCCGTCCGGCGAAGCCGTTGCCGCCGCGCCCGCCGCCGCAGCGGCACCGGCCCCGGCCGCACCTGCATCGCCGTCGTCCATGACGCCGGCCCCTTCGGCCGCCAAGATGATGGCCGAGAGCAATCTCTCTGCCGATCAGATTTCCGGTTCCGGCAAGCGTGGCCAGATCCTCAAGGGCGACGTCATCAACGCGATCGCTTCCGGCGCGACCGCTGCGGCCTCCGCGCCTGCTCCGGCAGCCGTTGTCCGCGGTCCGGTCGTTGCCGAGGACGAGGCCCGCGAAGAGCGCGTGCGCATGACCAAGCTGCGCCAGACCATCGCGCGCCGCCTGAAGGATGCCCAGAACACCGCAGCCATGCTGACCACCTACAACGAGGTGGACATGGGCCCGGTCATGGAGCTGCGCAAGCAGTACAAGGACCTGTTCGAGAAGAAGCACGGCGTCAAGCTTGGCTTCATGGGCTTCTTCACCAAGGCAGTCTGCCATGCGCTGAAGGAAATCCCGGCGGTCAACGCCGAGATCGACGGCACCGACATCATCTATAAGAACTTCTGCCACGTCGGCGTGGCGGTTGGCACCGACAAGGGTCTGGTCGTTCCGGTCGTGCGTGACGCCGACCAGATGTCCATTGCGGAGATCGAGAAGGAGATCGGCAACCTCGGCAAGAAGGCGCGGGACGGCAAGCTCGGCATGGCCGACATGACCGGCGGCACCTTCACCATCTCCAACGGCGGTGTCTACGGCTCGCTGATGTCCTCGCCAATCCTGAACGCGCCGCAGTCCGGCATTCTGGGCATGCACAAGATCCAGGAACGCCCGATGGCCGTGAACGGTCAGGTGGTGATCCGCCCGATGATGTATCTGGCGCTCTCCTACGATCACCGCATCGTCGACGGCAAGGAAGCCGTGACCTTCCTGGTCCGTGTCAAGGAAAGCCTGGAAGACCCGCAGCGCCTGGTTCTGGATCTCTGATCCGGAATCGCCCAGACGGCAGACTGAACAAAGGAGCCGGAATATGAGCCTGGAATTTCTGATCACCGCGCTGATCGTGGTCCTGGTTCCCGGAACCGGCGTCGTCTACACGGTGGCGACCGGGCTCGGTTCGGGGCGGCAGGCGGCAATCGCCGCCGCCTTCGGCTGCACTCTTGGTATTATTCCGGCCATTCTGGCCTCCGTCGTCGGTCTGGCGGCCGTCATGCACACCAGCGCCCTGGTGTTCCAGGTGGTGAAATATGCTGGCGTCGCCTATCTTCTCTATCTCGCCTGGCAGACGCTCAAGGACAGCGGACCGCTGGAGCTGAAAGCCGACAGGGGCGCGCGCAGGAGCCTTGCGGCGACCGCGCGCACAGCCTTTCTCATCAATATCCTCAACCCGAAGCTGACGGTGTTCTTCCTGGCATTCCTGCCGCAATTCGTCAGCCACGAGGCCGTCAATCCCACCCTCGACATGCTGTTTCTGGGCGGGGTCTTCATGACCATGACCTTCGCCGTGTTCGTGGTCTACGGCCTCTTCGCCTCACTTGTGGGCGAAAAGGTCCTGAAGAGCGACCGGGTGATGGTCTGGATGCGCCGGACGATCGCCGTGACCTTCGCGGGCTTCGGCCTGCGCCTTGCGCTGGCCGAACAATAGGCATCATGTCAGGTCCGGAAAGAAACAGTCGGGAGGCAGGGAGAATGAGAAGTCTGCTTCGCCAGTTTCTGGCGGTTCTTTTTCTCACCTGGTCCGTTGTCGGCCTGGCAACCGCTCAAGCGGGCGAGTCGCGCACGGCGCTGGTGATCGGCAATGCCAATTATTCTTTCGGTCCGCTTGCAAATTCGGTCAACGACGCGGTCGCCATTGCCGGCGCACTGGACAAGGCCGGGTTCAACGTCATTCTTCAGACGGATGTCAGCCGGGAAGCCATGGAAAAGGCCATCCGGGACTTCGGCGCGAAGCTGAAGGCAACCGGTGGCGTCGGCATGTTCTACTACGCCGGCCATGGTGTTCAGATAAAGGGCGAGAACTACCTGCTTCCGGTTGGCGACGACCTTTCGAATGAAACGGTGCTCAAGGCCAACTCCATCGCGATCAGCGAAGCCGTGGACGTCATGACCGGGTCTCATGACGGGCTCAACATCGTTGTTCTCGATGCCTGCCGAAACAACCCGCTCAGCGGCATCACCAAGGGTTTGTCGCGTATCGACAGCAATGCCAGCCTGTTCGTTTCCTATTCGACCTCGCCCGGTGCCGTTGCGCTCGACGGTGAGGACGCCAACAGTCCCTATACCAGGCATCTGGCGAGCGCGATCGAAACGCCTGCTCTCAGCCTGGAAGAGACTTTCAAGCGGACGCTGAAAGGGGTCTATCAGGAAACGGACGGTCTGCAGACGCCGTGGATTTCCTCGACCTTCTTCGGGGATTTCACCTTCGTAACGGGCGGCGACAAGTCCGGTCCGGCGCAGCCGGCGACGGTCGTGGCCACCTCTTCCGTCGGCAAGACCCTCGCCAAAAGCCATGCCCGCACCGGCCCGGTGCATCAGGTTTCCGGCATCTACCGGGTGACGGGCGTCAATCCGAATGGAAGCACTTACTCAGGCATGGTGGCTATCACGCCGGAAGACCGGCAGGTCCGCTTCACCTGGTGGATCGGCAAGGACGTCTTGACCGGTGTGGGCGAATTCGCCGGAAAGATGCTGGTCGTCAATTGGGGCGAAAAGCACCCGGTGGTCTATTCGTTCATCGGCACCGAGACCCTTGACGGAGAATGGGCGGACGGGTCGGCGACGGAAAGGCTGACACTTTTTTCGCAGGCCGCGCAAACCCCGAGAAGCCTCGAGGAAGGCACCTATGGTGTCGCCGGCAGCAATCCGAACGGCGGTACCTATGAAGGCACGGTGGTCATCTCCCGCCAGGGCGGAAAATACACTCTGTCGTGGCGCGTTGGGGCGGACGCCTATCGGGGGGTCGGAGAGCTTGACCAAAACGTGTTGAAGGTCGATTGGGGCGACACGACCCCGGTCGTTTATGCATTGACGGACGACGGCAGCCTGAACGGGCTATGGGCGGGCGGCAAGGGTTCGGAGCGGCTCACGTTCCGTTCCGGGCAATAGTGAGTATGGAATCTGGTTCTGGCACATGACTGAGACGGTCGTTTTGGTAACAGGAGGAAGCCGCGGGATCGGAGCCGCCGTCTGCCGCAAGGTGGCGGCGCTCGGACACACGGTAATCGTCAACTTCACCCTCAACGCCGAGGCGGCCGCAAGGCTCGTCGATGAAATCGAAGCAGCCGGCGGCAAAGCCGTCGCGGTTCAGGGCGACGTCCAGAACGAGACCGATGTCCTGAAGCTTTTCGCGGCCGCCGATGACCTCGGCACCCTGGTCGGTCTCGTCAACAACGCCGGTGTCGTCGATCATCCGGAGCGCGTCGACGAGATGTCCGTGAACCGGCTGACCCGGATGTTTTCCATCAATGTGATAGGTGCGTTCCTGTGCGCCCGCGAAGCGGTCCGGCGCATGTCCACGAAGCACGGCGGCAAGGGCGGCGCCATCGTCAATCTGGGCTCTGCCGCCTCCAAGCTGGGATCGCCGAACCAGTATGTCGACTACGCCGCCTCCAAGGGTGCGATCGACACCATGACGGTGGGCCTTGCACTCGAGGTCGCCGAGGAGGGCATCCGCGTCAACGGTGTGCGCCCCGGCATCATCGATACCGAAATTCATGCTTCCGGCGGCAATCCCGACCGGGTGGCGCAAATCCAATCCAAACTGCCGATGAAACGCGCCGGCACCGCCGACGAGGTGGCCGATGCGGTTCTTTGGCTTCTGTCCGATCAGTCCAGCTACACAACCGGAGCGATCCTCGATGTCTCCGGAGGCCGGGCGATCCTTCCTTGATCCAGGTCACTGGATAAATTTTGAAAGAGGCAAAGGCGACCCAAAATGTCCCAATATGATCTTGTCGTCATCGGATCCGGCCCTGGTGGCTATGTTTGCGCGATCAAGGCCGCGCAGCTCGGCCTGAAGACGGCCATTGTCGAAAAACGCGCGACCCTCGGCGGCACCTGCCTCAACATCGGCTGCATTCCGTCCAAGGCTCTCCTGCATGCGTCAGAAATGTTCGAGGAAGCCGGGCACGGCTTTGAGAAGATCGGCATCAAGATCTCCAAGCCCAAGGCCGACCTGGCGGCGATGATGAAACACAAGAGCGATGTCGTCGACGCCAACGTCGGCGGGGTCGCCTTCCTGATGAAGAAGAACAAGATCGACGTCCACACCGGCACGGGCAAGATCCTTGCCCAGGGCAAGGTCGAAGTGACCGCCGAAGACGGATCGGCCTCCGTGCTGGAGACCAAGAGTATCGTCATTGCCACCGGTTCCGACGTCATGCCGCTGCCGGGCGTCGAGATCGACGAAAAACAGGTTGTCTCCTCCACCGGTGCGTTGGAGCTGGACAAGGTCCCGGGCAAGCTGGTCGTCGTC
>JBNKGB010000144.1:0-8495 GCA_050289605.1 Roseibium sp.
GGCGAACCGCGGGGCGACGCAGGCGGAACTGGCCGAAACGGCCTCCTTCGAGGTTCGCAAGCGTATCGCCGAACGTCAGAGCCTGTTCGACGCAGCGCCGGCCGCAAGCGTCAAGACACCTCTGACAGCGCCAACACCCGATGCAGGAGTGCTTTCAGCGGAAACGGGTTTGCCGGATGGGACGCGTGCCGCCACGCCGCAGGGACCACTTCTGCCGGGATCTGAACCGATCCTGGGGCCGTCTTTCCAGCGAGTCGAAAGGCAACCGCCGGAAGGCGGAGAACCCAGCTCTGTTCCCGTACCGGGCCGCACACCCGCGCCTGACGGGGCAAGTCCGGCGATTGGTACAGCTTCCGGAGCCCCTGCGGTGCAGGGAACTGTCGTTGGAACAAATAGCGAACTTCCAGTCCGAAAGACGTCCTACGACACCATCACGCGGATCGGCCGCACGCCGGAAGAGGCAGCGCAGGCGGTTGAGGAGTACAAGGCACTGTTCAAGCAGAGCTTTCTCGACATGAACGGTGACATGGAAGCGGCGAAACTGCTGGCGACCGAGAGGCTCAAACGGAACTGGAGCCTGTCGTCCTTTTCTCCCGATGAAGAGGGCACGGTCTTCAAGCACCCGGTCGAAACCGTTTATGCCGATCTTGACGACGACGGTCATGGATATGTGCGCGAGGATGCCGAAGCTCTCTTGAGGGAAAGGGGCCTTGAGGGAAAGACATGGTACCTGGCACCGAACGGCAAGACGGGCTCCGACCATGATCAGGGCTGGATGGACGACGCGGGCTACGGCCCGCGCATGACGCTGTCGGTCCGGGATGAGAGCGGCGGATTGCAAGTGGTGAGCGACAGTTTCCAGGCAAACGTCGCCCGCACCGACCGGCGCCGCTGGAAGAAACGCGACCGCGAGGAGCGCGAGCAGATGGCGCGGATGCGGCTGGGCGGCGCGGCAACCGTGTCTGCGGCGATGCGGCCCGAGGCGGGCCAGGTTCCCGAGCCGAGGGTAAAGCCGCAGGCGCAGGGGCTCTGAGGTTCCCACGATGGTCATCCCGGGCTTGATCGGGGATCCATTGGCCTTGCCACAGTGGAAGCTGGGGGAAGGGGCAGGAAGTGTGGCACCGCCGCGTTTCGTTCTCTGGCGCTCTGGAAACGAGTGGATCCCCGGTCAAGCCGGGGATGACACCGGGAGGAGGGGCGACCTTCGAATTGTCTTCCCGGCCGCAGCGCCGCGGAGGGCCGGATTCGAGGAATCGCTGTCGCGAGGAAAGCCGCCGGCACCGGGTCAGTGAATTACCCCACCCGATGGTCATCCCCGGCTTGACCGGGGATCCATTGGCCTTGCCACAGTGGAAGCTGGGGGAAGGGAGCAGGTTGTGTGGCACCGCCGTGTTCCAATCGGCAAAGCTCTGGGAACAAGTGGATCCCCGGTCGAGCCGGGGATGACACCGGGAGGAGGGGCTACCTTCGATTTGTCTTCCCAGCCGCAGCGCCGCGGAGGGCCGGGAGCCAGTAATTGCTGTTGCCAGGCAAGCCGCCGGCACCGGGTCTCTGAACTTCAAGTCGGGGATGACCAGGGGAGGGCTGAGAGCTCACTGTTTGGAAGGTCAGCGGCAAGGCAGGCAATTGAAAGAAAGTGCAAAGGGCGGCTTCGGCCGCCCTTTTTCGTTGCGGGAAAGGGTTTGGAATGGACGAGATCATCATGCGCCGGCTCCGGCATTTGCAGTGGCTGGAGGAAAATCACGAACGGGATTTCGAGGAGCGTTTCGGCACGGAGAAATCCCGCGCGGAGCAGCGCCGGGAAGAACTGGCAGACAGCCTGTCCGCCGACTGGAACGGCAAGCGGAAGTCCGCCGCGCCTGAGGCTCTGAGACCGCTGCCGAGTGGCTGGCGCAAGGAACACTGGAAGACGCAGCAGGCGATGGCCACCGATTATGCCGGCGTCAGGGCGGTAAGCAAATACGAGGCCGTGCAGGCGCTGAGCGCATATGAGGCCACCTTCAACGCCGAAACACCGGCCTGACTCCCAAGAAAAGAAAGAAATTCATATGTCCGGTACGGTCAACACAGCCGTGGAGATGGCGAACCTTGCGCTTGCGCATCTGAAGGAAGCGCCGATCCGCGATTTCGATTTTTCCTCCACCGCGTCCCGCTGGTTCCGCAATCACTATGCCGCGCACCGGGATGCTTACCTCGCCATGCACGACTGGGATTTCGCCACCGAACTGGTGAACCTGCCGGCGGAGACGGAAACTCCGCCGTTCCGCTGGGCATATCAGTACAGCAAGCCCGCCGACTGCCTGCGCCTGCCGGTGCAGACGGTCGAGGGAAAGCCGAGCGGCCAGGTGATTGCCTTCGAGGTGGTGGGGCAGAAGATCGTGAGCGATCACGCCCCGCCGTTTCCACTGCGCTACATCCGGCGGGTGACGCGCGAGGCGGAATTTCCGCCGCTTTTCGTGCACGGTTTCGCGCTGTTTCTGGCCGCGGGCTGTGCCCATGTCATCACCGGCAAGAACAGCCGGGCCGAAGCGCTGCGGCAGGCAGCAACCGAGGCCCTTGACCGGGCCGGAACTTTCGATGCCGCGCAGGGCACCCCCCTGCCCATGATTGACCTCGACATTATCACGGACCGATGAGCTATCACCTTCAAGCAACCTTCAGCCGGGGCGAGTTGGACCCGGAACTGGTCTACCGCACGGACCTTGAGTTTTTCCGCTCCTCGCTCGCCGAGTGCCGAAACTTCGTGACGCTGAAACGGGGCGGATTGCGCCGGCGCGGCGGAACCAGGTTCGTCGCCGAACTCAAGGACAGCGCCAGCGGCGGCTGGCTGATCCCCTTCGAATTCGGCAACGGCCAATATTACATGCTGGAATTCGGCGACTATTATTTCCGCGTCTTCACCAGCGCGGGACGGGTCGGCACGGTGGAGGTGGCAACGCCCTATGCGCGGTCGGTGCTGGCGGAGCTGAAATTCGTCCAGTCGACGGATACGCTCTTCATCGCAGGCGGCGGCATTGCCCCCCAGGCGCTGAAGCGCCTCGGCGAAACCTCCTGGACCATCGAGCCAATGTCGTTCAAGGACGGGCCTTATCTCGATGTCAACATTTCGCCGACCAACCTGACGCCGTCGGAGACCGGCAATCCGGTGCCGGACATGACGTCGAACACGGCCCCGAGCGGGACAGTTTCAGCTTCCAACGGCAGTGCATCGGCCTGGCAGGTGTTCAACCGGTCCGAGGGCAGGGTGGTGCTGTCGGGCGGGGCGTCCGGTTGGGTGGAGTATCTGTTTCCGGGCGCGGTGGTGATCGACGGCTATATGCTGCAGGCGCCGAGCGACAACAGCCAGAGCGACGACATGCCCTGGCAGTGGAACATCGAGGCCTCGAACGACGGCACGGTCTGGACCATTCTCGACACGCAGGACGGCCAGGACACCTGGGCCTCGAACGAATGGCGGCAATATGACTTTCACAATGAGACAGCCTTCAGCCGCTACCGGCTGAACTTCACGCAAGGTGGCGGTTCGACCTCTGACAATTCCGCCATCGGGCAGCTTGTCTTTCATCAGGCGGGAGGCGACCAGACGCCCTTCGACTTGACGGCCTCGGGGGCGGCAGGCATCAACGGTGGAACTGGTTTCCAGGCGAGTGATGTGGGCCGGCATATCCGGTTCAGAGGATCCGACGGCTTCTGGCGCTGGTTCAAGATCACCTCCGTCACTTCGGCTACGGAATTGAAAGTCCAGCTCTACGGACAGGCGCTGCATGATACCAAGGCGCAGAGCATCTGGCGGCTGGGGGCCTGGTCGGACACGACCGGCTGGCCGGAGACGATCGGCTGGCACAAGAGCCGTCTCGCCTTTGCGGGAACCAGCGAGGAGCCGCAGAAAATCTGGGAGAGCCAGACGGAGGATTTCAACAATTTTGCCGTTTCGCACGTGCTGCTGGCTTCAGATGCGGTCACCGCCGGCATCCTGTCCGGTCAGGTGAACCGGATCAAATGGCTGGTCGACGACAACGACCTGATCATCGGTACGACGCGGGCGGTGCGGGCGCTGGGCAAGGCGACGGAGCAGGATCCTTATGGGCCGGAAAACGTCGACCAGAAGCCGGAGACGAACTTCGGCGCCAACACGGTGACGCCGATCAAGGTCGGTTCGGTGCTGCTTTATTTTGGTCCCTATGGCACCGACATGCGCGAGATGGCCTATGACTTCAGCGCCGACGGGCGCGTGTCGCAGTCGGTCAGTGAAGTACAGTCGCATCTCTTCCGGAATGGCATTTCGGGGGCCTGTTACCAGCAGTACCCCGACAGCATCATCTGGTGCTGGGACGGAACGGGGAAGGCAATCGGCTTCACCTATGAACGTCAGCAGCAGGTCTACGGCATGCAGCGCCACGACTTCGGCGGCGAGGTGGAATGCATGGCCGATCTCTCCGGCACGCAGTCGGACGAGGTGTGGATGATCGTCAGGCGGACGGTTGGCGGGGCCACGAAACGCTATATCGAGATCATGCAGCGGCCTTTCCCTGGAGGCGCGATCGAGGACGCGTGGCATCTGGACTGTGCCAGCTTTTATGACGGCGCGCCCGCCAACACGGTTTCCGGCCTCACCCACCTGGAGGGGGAAGAGGTGGTGCTTTACGCCGACGGCACGGACTACCCGGCGACGGTTTCCGGCGGCGAGGTGAGCCTGCCGAACGGTCAGCTGGCGGAAAAAATCCTGGTGGGGCTCGACGTCAAGGCGCGGGCGAAAACGCTGCCCTTTCCGGTTGATGCGCAGGACGGCTCCGGCATGGGCCGGAAGATGCGCGTCGACACCTGCGCCATTGCCGTTCTGGAGACCGGCACGCTGAAAGCCGGGTCCGAGGAAACCTATCTGGACGAGCTGATTTATTACCGCGCCGGCGACCCGGCAGGCGCGCCGGCGCCGCTGCGCTCGGGCGTGCTCGACCAGACAATCGAAACCCGATGGGAAGACGGGGGACAGCTGACGCTGGAAGCATCCGGCGGCAAACCCTGCACCATCCTGGCCGTCAATTTCGGCCGAGACGCGGAGCCATAAATCATGTGTCATCCAGCAATCGTTGCAGCGGTCTCCATCGCGGGAACGCTGGCAGGCGGTGCCATTCAGGCAAAAGGCGCCCGCGAGCAGGCGGAAGCCCAGGCAAGGGCGGAAGAGCGCCGGGCGGAATTGGCTGATCGGCAAAAGGAAGTCAACCAGACGCAAGGGTCGTTCGAACGCAGACGCCAGCTTGAAGAACACCAGAAGATCATGGGGTTCAACCAGGCTGCGGGCGCTGAGCGCGGCCTTTCCGACAGTGGCTCTCTGACCGACGTCGCCGACGACAACGCCCGCGAGAGAGCCCATGACATCGAGGCAATCCGCTACCGGGTGGATGGACAGAGAGACAATCTGACCTTTGAGGCGAATACGGCGCGCGAGCGCAAGCAGTCTCACCTGAGGGCGGGAAAGCTCAATGCGATGACGGCCTGGGTCAAGGCAGGCACGGGTGCGGCCACAACGCTTGGCAATGCGGTTTACGCGAGCATGACTGGCTGACGGCGTGTGTTTCTATTTCAAGTATCTGACAGATATGCAGGTTTTTCGACATGGCAAGACTTCTGAAATTCAACGGCGCGCAGAGCCTTCCGGGTGTGGGCAGCCCGCAGGTCGTGGCGGACACGGCAGTGGGAGACGCCTTGGTCGGATTGGGCGGGCAGATCGGCAGCTCGGCTGAGGAAATTGGCGGTTTGATGAAGGCCGCGCAAAATGCATACAAGGATCCAAAAAAGAAACAGGAGCCAACGGCAAAACAAAGCCAACGAATGGCTCGGCCGGACCTGGAAGCGCGTAATCGCGCCACTCAGCAAGCAATTGATGCCATAGAGACCAACAAGGCGATCTTTAGGCACGTGACGACTGTCAAGAACAACGAAGCCGCAATCCTGGAAAAAGCCGGGCCCGGGGGCGTCGGGTATACCGAGAAAGCGTTGGAGTATTACGATGCTGAACAAGAGCGGTTGGCTTCGACACTTCCGGAAAATGTGACCCGCCCCCTCAGAAATGTACTTTCCGACAGGCGCGCCAACTATTTGAATCGCTCCGCCGCTCAGGAAAATGCTGAAAATCAGAACTACCTTCGGCGCGAGTATGACGAAACTTTAGTGCACTTCCAAAATCAGGTGCTCGAAGATCCGGAAAGCCTGGACGACGCACTTCTTGAGGTCAGGAATTTAGCTGCAATCATGCCGCTTCCTGCTACCGAAAAAGCGAAAAAAACCAAAACGTTCACTGAAAAACTTACCGAAACCTGGGTGGGAACCCGTCCGCTTGATGAGCAGATTGCGGGTCTAACCAAATTGAAAGCCGGACGGGAACCTCCCGGTGAAAGATCGTTGCGTGAAAAAAGCGGGCCCGGAATTTCCGGGCCCGTTTCTGTTAGGAGCGAGGCGCAGGGTGTTGCAGTTTCCAGTGGCGATGAGGAGAACTCAAAAACTCATACTCCCACGGAATTCGAAGTACGTGCGCGAGTGCTGCCGCCGCAAACGCAGAACCGGCTACTGGCTGGTGCGAAGAAGAAGAAGGCAGCAAAGGCCCTCCAGGAGGAGCAGCAGATCAGAGATCGTATCGATACGGCACCTGACATGGTCGATACAGCTGAGATTGAGAGCAATGTTCATCTGGAGCCCCACCAGAAGCTGCAATTGCTGAACCACGCGCAAGAAGCAGTTCTCGAACAGAAGAAAGATCTTGAGGCGGTTGACTGGGTGGGGACGTCTGCGAGGGCCCTGGCCGGTTCGAGAGGGGACCAGGAGCGCACAGATCGCGCCTACCGTGTGCTGGCGGATGATAGCCCCGACCAAGATGTCTTGGCACGCGGGATCTTTCGACAGAAAGGGATTCTGCCAAAGTCATATCTGGCTTCGCAGGTAAAAAGCCTGAATAGCAGCGATCCCGCCGAGCTCGGCCGCGCCTACAAAAATCTTTCTGTTCTTGCCCGGATCGACCCGGGTGTCCTGAAACAAGGCAGAAAAGGCGACGGTTTGCAGTCCGCCTTGACGAAATGGGAGGTTTTGACGGAGCACCTGGGGCTGACGGAAGAGGAAGCCACGTCGCGACTGGCCAAAGCCAACGCACCTGCACAGCGCGCAGCACTTTTGAGAGAAAATTCGGCGGACTATCCGAACAGATCGGCTGATATTGCAGACAGCGACGGAGTTTTGCAGCAAATGGCCAGGACCGGCTACAGCAGCAACGGCATTCCAGCGACGGAGCTCTTGAAAGATGTTGACTTTATCGAACGTTGAGCGGACGGCGAAGAAACTCAAGTAGCTTATGGTGCACGCAGCCTGAAACTGACGGGTGGATTGCCTGTCGTGACACCGCTCGATCCTGACAAACCGACCGGTTTCTAAGGTGGACGTTCTCCAAACGAAGTTGGTGCCGCCGCATGGCCTTACATCCGATTGATGTCGGAATTGATGACGCCGGGCACAGCTATATCTCACCTTTTTAACGAGAAAGCTGACACGCCCGGCGGGAAAAAAGCTTCAGACAACGGCAAAAACGATCGACATGGAGACGGTGGCCGAAAGGTCAAAAAAACGGACAAGCAAATCGAAAAAATAAATGCACAAATGCCGATGGTGAAATCCCGTCGCCAAAAGAGGGCTTTGAAGAGTAAAATCCAAAGGCTGAAAAGAGCCGGACACAAGGCGAAGCAAGGTGAGAACCATAGCGCTCGTGGAAAGGGCAACCGATGAAAAATGGCGACTGGAATTGGACACCTGGAATTGGCGTCGGCCCAATAAAGTTCGGTGTCCCGATCGCCGACTATTTGTCTGACTTCGATTTGGAACTTGTGAACTACGAGGAACCCGGTGAGCCTGAAACGGACGCATACGAAGTGCCAGGTCAGGATAAAGCAATTTGGGTTGAAGATGGCAGAGTGGACAGCATAAATTGTGACGATTTCTTCGGCTACAAGGGCAAGAACCTGATCGGCATGTCCGAAAAAGAGTTTCTGGCACATATGGGGCAGGAACCGGAAGAAATCGGCTCCAGCGTCGAATATGAAAATGGATCCGTTCAGACGCCATATGAATACCCTGATCTCGGTTTGCAGATTTGGTTCGAAGACGGGAAGGTGGTGAGTGCCATGGTTTCCGAGATTGTGGACGACTGAAAAAACAGGATTTTTGAGCATGGCAAATCGAAGCGCTTTGAGCGGCAATGCCAAGTAGTATGGATCGATTTCTCATTTATTGAATACTATCTGAATTAGCTTCAGAACCTCAGGGAACCGTGCTTAAACACCCGGTTGAAAAAGTCTGTTCGGACAAGAACAATGACGGTCACGGCTATATCCGCAAGGACGCGGAAACCCTGTTGTGGCAGCACGGCATCAAGACCGATTGTTATTTCATTTCACCGAATGAAAAGACCGGGCGGACTGGTGGCAGGGCTGGGCCGGCAGCGATGGCCGTAGCCC
>JBNKGB010000145.1:0-8161 GCA_050289605.1 Roseibium sp.
CGGTCTCATTCAGTACGAATTGACGCTGAAGACCTACGGCGAACTGCTGCAGCCGGCCAACCTGGACATCATCGCGCGGACCGTGGCCATGGCGGCCTCCGTGACGGTGGCCGCCGCGATCCTGGCGTTTCCGATCGCCTATTATGCGTCCCGCTATGCCACCGGCCGGTGGAAGGCGCTGTTCTATCTCGGGGTCATGCTGCCGCTGTGGTCGAGCTATCTGGTGAAGGTCTATGCCTGGAAGCTGATCCTGGCCAAGGAAGGCATCCTCAACTGGATCTTCGTCAAGCTTCACCTGACCTGGGCACTGGAGGGTTTCCTTGCCCTTCCCGTTCTCGGCGGCAACTCGCTGTCGGTCAGCTATACCGGCACCTTCCTCGTCTTTCTCTATGTCTGGCTGCCCTTCATGATCCTGCCCGTCCAGGCGGCGCTTGAACGGGTCCCGGTCAGCCTTCTGGAGGCTTCCGCCGACCAGGGCGCGGTTCCGCGCCAGACCCTGCGCCACGTGATCCTTCCCCTCGCCCTGCCGGGCTTCGTGGCCGGATCGATCTTCACCTTCTCGCTGACGCTCGGCGACTACATCATTCCGCAGATCATCGGCTCCTCACGGCTGTTCATCGGCCAGGCCGTCTACGCCCATCAGGGCACGGCCGGCAACATTCCGCTGGCGGCCGCCTTTTCGGTGGTCCCGATCGTCATCATGGGCTTCTACCTGTGGGGCGCCAAGCGCGTGGGGGCCTTCGATGCGCTTTGACAAGACGACAAGGGCCCCGCTCGGCCTGAAAATCGCGGCGACCTGCGGACTTTTGTTCCTGCACCTGCCGATCCTGCTGATCTTCGTCTACGCCTTCACGACGGAGGACAAGAGCTACCAGTGGCCGCCCCCCGGCCTCACGGCCAAGTGGTTCGCGGTCACCTGGAACCGGCCCGATGTCTGGGAGGCGCTGGGGCTGTCCGTGCGCGTTGCGGCGATATCGACCGTGATCGCGGTCGTCCTCGGCACCTTCTGCGCCGCGGCGGTTGCCCGCACCAGGTTCTTCGGCAGGGAAACCGTGTCGCTGCTGGTGATCCTGCCGATCGCCCTGCCGGGAATCATTACCGGTATCGCGTTGCGTTCCGCCTTCAACCTGGCCGACATCCCGTTTTCATTCTGGACCATCGTCCTCGGTCACGCGACCTTCTGCGTGGTCGTGGTCTACAACAACGCGGTGGCGCGCTTCCGCCGGACGTCCGGATCGCTGATCGAGGCCTCCATGGATCTCGGAGCGAACGGGTTCCAGACCCTGCGCCACGTCGTTCTGCCCAACATCGCAACCGCGCTTCTGGCCGGAGGAATGCTCGCCTTCGCGCTGTCATTCGACGAAGTCATCGTCACCACCTTCACCGCCGGTCAGCAGTCGACGCTGCCGATCTGGATGCTGGAGGAACTGGTCCGGCCGCGGCAAAGACCCGTCACGAACGTGGTTGCCATGGTCGTCGTGCTGGTGACGTTCCTGCCGATCCTCGGCGCCTACTATCTCACCCGCGACGGCGACAAGGTCGCCGGACACGGCAAATAGTCCTTACACGGAGGTCGATAATGGACACCCAAATGCTCATCGGCGCGAACTTCGAGGCCGGCACCGAAACAGAGGAAAAGATCCTCAACCCGAGGACCGGCGAGACCGTTCTCAACCTGCCGGAAGCGTCCCTGGACCAGGTGGACCGGGCTGTTGCCGCCGCCGACAAGGCCTTTGAGACCTGGTCGCGCACCACGCCGGCGGAACGTTCCGGTTACCTGTTGCAAATCGCCGACCGGATCGAAGCGGAAGCCGACGGCTTCGCGGCACTTGAGGCGCTCAACTGCGGCAAACCCATCAACGCCGCGCGCAATGACGAGATCCCCGCGATCGTCGACTGTTACCGCTTCTTTGCCGGAGCGGTCCGCTGCACGCCCGCCAGCGCGGCCGGTGAGTATCTTGCCGGTCACACGTCGATGATCCGGCGCGACCCGATCGGTGTCGTCGCCTCCATCGCACCGTGGAACTATCCGCTGATGATGATGGCCTGGAAAATCGCCCCGGCAATTGCCGGCGGCAACACCGTAGTCTTCAAACCCTCCGAACAGACGCCACTGACGGCGCTGAAACTTGCAAAGGTCCTTGCTGACATCCTGCCCGAGGGGGTCGTCAACGTCGTGCTCGGCCGCGGGGACAGCGTCGGCAACGCGCTGATCAATCATCCCAAGGTCAACATGATCTCGATCACGGGCGACGTGGCAACGGGCAAGAAGATCCTGCAGGCCGCCTCGAAGTCGGTGAAGCGCACCCACCTGGAACTGGGCGGCAAGGCGCCCGTCATCGTCTTCGATGACGCCGACATCGAAGCCGTCGTCGGCGGGCTGCGCGCCTTCGGCTACTACAATGCCGGCCAGGACTGTACCGCCGCCTGCCGCGTCTATGCCGGGGCCAAGGTCTACGACAGGCTGGTCGCGGAGCTTTCCTCCGAAGTCTCGAAGATCGCCTATGCCCTCGACGACGACGGCGCGAACGAGATCGGACCGCTGATTTCGATGCGGCAGCGCGACCGGGTGGCAAGTTTTGTCGAGCGCGCGCTCGAACAGCCGCATATCGAGGCCACCACCGGAGGCAGCGTCCACGAAGGCAACGGCTTCTACTACAAGCCGACCGTGATCGCGGGCGCGCTGCAGTCGGACGAGATCGTCCGCCGCGAGGTCTTCGGGCCGGTGGTTTCCGTCACCCGGTTTTCGGATGCCGAACAAGCCGTGGCCTGGGCCAACGACAGCGACTACGGCCTGGCGTCTTCGATCTGGACAAAGGACGTGTCGCGGGCCATGGCGACGGCCGCGCGCCTGCGCTACGGCTGCACCTGGGTCAACACCCACTTCATGCTGGTCAACGAGATGCCGCATGGCGGTCTGAAGCAGTCCGGTTACGGCAAGGACATGTCGCATTATGCGCTCGAGGACTATACCGCCGTCCGCCACGTCATGATCGCGCACGGCTGACGAACCGGGCCTCTGCCGATGCAAAGGAGAGCCGCCCGCCCGGGCGGCTCTTTTGTTGCCGGGGCCGGGCACCGGCGGGCGGGCGGGAGAAGACCGCGGGACTATTCGTACTGGCCTGCCATCGTCGGGAAGGTTATCTCGCAGCGATGACCGGCCGGCAGCCTGTCGTCCGGGTTCGCCAACTCGACCCGCAGGCCGAATGTGTTGCTGGCGGCGTCGAAGACCCGGTCGATGACGGTCACCTTGCCGGTATACTGCCCGCCGATCGGTTCGTTCGGCATTACGGTCGCATCCATGCCGATCTGGATCTTTCCGAATACGCTGACGGGAATGAAGGCTTCCACGTACAGCGGGTCCAGCTTGGCGATTGTCGCCAGTTCGCTGTCCTTGTCCAGGTATTCGCCCCTGAAGAGGTTCCGCTCGATCACGACACCGTCTATCGGACTTCGGATGGTCTTCTGATCCAGCACCTTTTTTGCGCGGTTGAGCTCAAGCTCCGCAACGCGCTTATGCATTTTGGCGATCGCCAGCTCACGCGTGATGACGTCCGTTTCGGCTATGGCTTCCTCGAGACTGTCGGTCGATGTGATCTTGCGTTCCGCCAGGGTCCGGGTTCGATCGAGGCGGCTCTTTGCAAGCTTGAACCTTGCCTGTTGCGCCTCGATCTCGGAGTTGCTCGTTGCCTGCTCGGACATCAGATCGACGGTGGCTGTTTCGGTTTCCGAACTCAGCCTCGCAATGATCTGACCCTTTTTCACCTTGTCGCCGCGCTCGATCAACACCTCGCTCAACAGGCCCGGAAGCTGGCTGCCGACCTTCACGACCACCGCCGGATCAATCACGCAGTCGAAGACCTGCGCGGTGCCGGTTTCGGTCATGAAAAGCAAACACATTGGAGCAATACCCAAGATCAGCCGCATGCAATCAGCCCTCTCATTGTCGGCCGGACCGGTCCGAAGACACGAACTCCGGTCCTGAAGCCTATTCCGTGCCACCCGAGAAGGCCAGCAACACGCCAAGGCGGCGGTCCTGGGCAAGCAGCGCCTTGCGCTCGCGCGAGTGAACCTGTTCGGTGCGCCACTGGGCAGCCGAGAACAGAAACCTGCCGCCCGCCTGCCCGGCGATCCGCCCCGTCAGGCGAAGTCCCTTCAAGGGCAACAGGTCGAGCAGGGGATCTTCCAGCGACAGGATCGTCTCCGTCGTGCCCGGTTCGCCCCGCCGCCCCGTGCGCCCCTCCATTTGCCTGTCGATCCGGCCGGCGTCGTGGCGTTCGCTGAGAATGACGTGCAGGCCGCCGTCCGCGACAACTGCCGCATCCAGCTTGATGTCGACACCCCGCCCGGCCATGTTGGTCGCAACGGTGATCCGACCCTTTTCCCCTGCCCGGGCGATGATGTCCGCCTCCTCCGAACTCTGTTCCGCATTCAGGACCATGTGGTCCAGGCCGGCCTCGGTCAGCCTTTCGCTCACAAGCCGGGACGCGTTGACAGACCTTGTGGCGATCAACACCGGACGCCCGTCGGATACCAGCGTGGCGGTTCTGTCCACGATGGCCTGCCATTTCGCCTCCAGTGTCGGACAGACCCGCGTTCCGACGTTCCGTTTTCTGGAAGGAACATTCGGCGGAACCCTGAACACCGCGGCATCGTAGACTGACCGGAATTCCGCGCGCACTTCCCGGGCGGTTCCCGTCATTCCCGCCAGACGCAGATAACGGCGGAAAAATCTCTGATACGTCATCCGGGCGATGGTCTGCTTGCGTCCGGTGACTTCGCAATTTTCCCTGAGCTCGATGAGCTGGTGCAGACCTTCGCTCCAGGAGCGGTCCGGCATTACGCGGCCGGTGTATTCGTCAATGATCTGAACCTTGCCCTCGCTGACGAGATAGTGCTCACCACGGCGGAACAGCAAAAGAGCAGAAAGGGCCTGCCGGGCGGCCTCTTCACGCCGTACCCGGTTGCTCCAGATCCCGTCCATTGCCTCGGCACGTTGCTTTAGCAATTCACGCCCGGCGTCGGTCAGTTCGACCCGCCTGTCCTCGGTGACGAGACGGAAATGACTATCCGAGCTGAATGCATCGATGAGATGGAAGGCATCTTCCGCCCACTTGCGTTCCTCGGAAGCATCGGTTTCCCGCGAAATGATCAGCGGCGTCCTGGCCTCGTCGACAAGCACGCTGTCGGCCTCGTCGACAATCGCGAAATAAAGGCCGCGCATCACGGGCGGACGCTGCTGTCCGGACGTTCCTGCCAGTCGATTCAGTTTCAACGAGATTTCCTTCGGCCGGCCGCCGAAGACAATGCGGTCGCGCAGATAATCGAAGGCGATCTCCTTGTTGCTGGCATAAACGATGTCGCGGGCATAGATGCCGGGCCTCTCCGTCTGGTCCACCTCGTGTGTGAGAACGCCGGTGGACAGCCCGAAGAAGCTGTAGATCGGCCGCAAGGTGTCGTGATCGCGTTCGGCCAGATAGTCGTTGACGGTGATGACGTGGACGGGCTGGCCCGCCAGGGCCGCGGTTGCCGCTGTCAGAGCGGCGGTCAGCGTCTTGCCTTCGCCGGTGTCCATTTCCACGATGGAACCGTCAAGCATGGCGAACCCGGCAAGGAGTTGGACGTCGTGATGGCGCAGGCCGAGCATCCGGCGCGACACCTCGCGCAACAGGGCAAAGACCTCGACGGCAACGGCACCCTGCTCGTATCCTTCCAGGCGCGCACGCGACCGCATGCCGCGCACACGCTGCTCGAGTTCAACGTCGGAAAGCGAAACGAGATCGCTCTCCATGTCGTTGACCCTTTGCACCCTGCGCAGCAATTCGCGTCTGCGGGACCAATCGAGCAAAGGCTCGCGGACCCGCTTGAACGCATTCTCGATGCCGTCAAGCCAGTGCTCGCTCGGGTCCGCCCGCTCCGGATAGCTCTCCAGTGCGGGCGGTATCCAGGCCGGTAAGGGCGCGTTCATGAGTCAGGAAGGCTCCGATGGCTAGACGGTCGCCTCTCCTCCGTTCTTCCTGGCAGAAATCTTCTTGCTGATGTTCGGCACGCTTTCCGAGCCGGCGCTTTCCAGATCCTCCGCCGATGCGTCTTCCTCTGCCTTGGCGGCCGGGAAGCGATCCAGCATGTCCGCGAAATGGCGGAGCGAATGCAGATGAAGATAGGTGCATTCCAGTTCGTCGTTGTTGAACATGTTCTGCAGATCTTCGGCCGAAATGCTCTTGAGCTTCTCGCGGTTGATGGTCATGAAACCTGAAAGCGACCGTTTTTCACCGGTATTGAGATTGAACTGGGCCTGCATCGGCTGCAGCAGGTCGAGGGATTTGAGGCGGTCGCAATATTGCTTCGTCCGCTGGAACCGGGCCTGGTAGTCCTGCAGGAAGTTCAGGACGTTCTTGAGATACTGTGTTTGCTCGCCGTCGTTGTCGAACAGGCGCTCGCCGCGACCCTCCCGGTTGCATCCCTTGAATTCCTCGTCGATGTGAAGAATGAAGGTCTTGCCGGATTTGTCCGTCGAAAACACGAAGGGATATCTGCGAACGAAGGCCGGTACGTACTTGCCGAGCCACTCGCCGTTTTCACCGACGAAGAGGTTTTCCGTCTGTTGCGCGCCGAGAACGACGGCCGGCATGACGGCTTCCTCGTTTCCCGCAAAGACGATCGGATATTCAGCGGCCGCCTGCGCAAACTCGATCGCTGTCAGCGGAACGGAATTGACACTCCGAGCGAAATCATAGGTTGTGCCGGCCTTGACGGACAAGTCCTTATGGCGATCGACGGTTACAGGATTCGCGTTATGGTAGAATAAAAGCTGAGTAGACACGGTGACACTCCTTGAAAATAGCTGCACTGCCCGGATTAATGTATAATTTTACATGTTTTTACTTATTTCTCTCGCTCAGGAATACTATATTGATTAAATTGTCCGCACAACGTGCATCATTGTCAGATTCTGAATAATTTCAGGAAAATTTGCCTGGAAGTGCGATAGAGTCGCGTCGCAAGTGGCTGATTTCCATGGTTGAATTTGACATATACCCGGCTTCCTATGCGCGGAATGGTTTTGGTTTCTGTCAGAGTCACGTCTAGTTGCAATAACTTGTCTAACGTACGGTTATTTTCTGCTCCCGTAGGGTTTAAAGCAATCTTGCCTCCCCCCATGGTGCTGAGAGCCGCGCTTGGAAGCGTGTCACTGAGCGCCGGCACCTCCCGGGCGACCATCGCCTCGTATTCCGAACTCGGATCTTCGACGAAGCGGACCTGGACCTGACGGGTTTCCTGGCGCACGGTGTCGGCATCGTTTTCGGGCACGATCACCCGGATCGGCGGATCGACGAATCTGGCGACATAGGCGATCCGTTGGCCACGCTTTACAAATCGGCCGACAAGATCCTTTACGCCCGGTACGATCAGGGTCCCTTCCCCGTCTGCCTTGACCACGAGCGCATTTTCCCGGATCTGAGCGTTTTCCAGGTCGGCTCGGGCAAGTTCGAGTTCTTCGCGGACGATGCGGGCATTGGCCTGATCGCCCCAATCCTGCTTGTCGAGCCGGTGCTCAAGCTCCTGCATCCGGATCTTCAAAAGGGTGACACGCCCCGACAACAGGGGATCCTCCAGCCGCAGCAGGGGCGTGCCGCGAACGACTTGCTGTCCCGGCGCGGCAATCAGTTCCTGGACGGTACCGTCGGACTGGGCATGGACCACGCCGTTTCCGGGCAGCCAGACGACGCCCTCGACGATCGTCGAATGTGGCATGGGCAGGAAAAACAGCACGAGGCATGCAGCACCCAGAACCCCTCCGACCATGCCAAAGGCCCGCCCGCGGCTCCGCCGCAGCTGCGGGCTTGTCATCAGGAACCAGGCGTGTTTTGCCAGCGGAACGCCGATCATCAGGATGATCGACCAGATCGCGATCAGGGTTCCGAAAATGAAGAACTTCTGCGCCACGAATGCCGCGATGGTTGCCATGATGACGAGTCGGTAACAGAAGGCGGCCGTGGCGTAGGTGACGAACCAGAACGGTTCTCCGGGCGCGGTCGCCGGTGACGTTGCCGATCGGATGCCGAAGGCTTTCCGCAGCACCAAATAGCCCAGGTACTTGTTGGCCCGGTTGCCGAGGTTCGGGATTTCGAGAAGGTCGCTGAGCACATAATAGCCGTCG
>JBNKGB010000146.1:0-7388 GCA_050289605.1 Roseibium sp.
CCAAATCATCTGATGATTTTGCGTATAGGCGAGGCGGCGGGATTTGTCCATGGGGGAGGGAAGTTCGCTGCTTGGCATAAGCGCTCCCGTGCTGGGGGAATGTCTGCTTCGCGCCCCCATTTCGGACGTTCAAGGGTTTTCGATCCGATGCCGAAAGCAGTCGTTCATTGCAACTTTCGTGAAGGTTTCAGAATAGCGGGGAGCGAAAGTTTGGTGCGTCGTCAGCCGACATCTGAACTGGTGCGGTAAAATGAATCTGCTGCGTGGGAGTAGGCGGGCGAGCAAGTCCCGGATTTCCCGCGACGATCCTGATTTGAATGAGCGGCGTCCGTCACCGGTGCCCCCGTTGGCCCCCTATGCGAGCGGATGGTCGATGGAATGAAATTAAACCGTATTTCAATAGCGACACCGAACGACCATGCAATAAGCACCAATCGTATGTTCGATTTAGTAATGAGATGGAGAGCGACCAGCGCAACACTCTTTATGGGGTCAATTACGTACTTTGCAATCAGCAGAATTAGTGCAATCGTCAAAGCCTGCAGAACGTTACGTCAGAATATTGAAGAGTGACGCATTGTTGTCGCCAATATTTTATCCTGAACGATTTTTTGAAGACCGGAGTTTTTAAAGTCGCGCACGAAGATTGAGGATGGCAAAAATGAAATTGTTTGTTTCTAGGTCACTGGTCACCACTTGCCTATCGATTGGAGCTGTCCTCGCCATGGGGCTATCGCCTGCGTCCGCACAGGACAAAGGGCCGGAGTGCGAAATGCTCTTCGTCCAGACGGCAAGAAGCGTGTCCATGGACGCAACGACACTGACCCTGGAAGGGGCAAGTCCGCTGGTGACATTCTTTTGCGACAGGCCCGTGCGATATGCCGGGCACATGACCATTGACGAGTACCTGCAGTCCTGGGACGCCGGAAAGGATTCCTTCAAGTCCGATCCGCCCAACGCGATGATCTCGGTTCTCGACGGCGACGACGCCCATGATGTCGTGGTCGAGTTGAAGGAAAAGCCTGCGGTGAACGGCGATCAGTTCACCTACAAGGTCGAGATCATCGAAGGCGAGCCTGTCTCGGCGGATATGCCGGGGTCGATGTTCATAGACATCATCGGCCGGCCCATGACGCCGATGTCCTATGCCGGCGTGGGTCGCCGCACCACGCGCCGTGTGGTCCGGCGCTGCGCAGCCGGTGTTACGTGCTGGTAGCCGGATCGAATTTTCAAAATTTTTCAGGGGAGGTCCAGGATGGCCGATTTAGCACGCAAGCAGACCCTAACAACTATTCTCACCTCGCAAGTTTTGCTTCTGGCTCTGGGAACTCCCGTTCTCGCGCAGGACGCTCCGGAGCGGCATGCCTATTTCGGGGAGCAGCACATCCACACAAGCTGGTCGGTCGATGCCTGGCTCTTCGGCAACCACAACACCGGTCCGGATGCCGCTCTCAAATATGCCCAGGGCGAGACGATCAAGCATCCGCTGGGCTTTGACTTAAAGATCGAGCAACCTCTGGACTGGGCCGGCGTGACCGACCATTCCGAATATGTCGGGGTGACGAAAGAGGCAAACACGCCCGGATCCGCGCTCAGCAAGCTTCCCGAGGCGCAGCCGCTGATCCTGAAGGATCCTAACGATCCGGAAGATGTCCAGAAGGTCTTCAATTATCTTGTCTCCCTTGTCAGCAAACCGCCGATCAAGGCCTTCATGAGCCCCCAGATTGCCGGATCTATCTGGAAGCAGAACGTCAAGATCGCCGACGAGAACAACAAACCGGGCAAGTTCACCGCCTTTTGCGCCTATGAATTCACGTCGCAGTTCAACTTCCGCAACCTTCACCGCAATGTCTACTTCCGCGACTGCGCCAAGGTCCCCGAGCAGCCTTTCTCTGCCTTCGACTCCTGGCATCCGGAAGATCTCTGGAAGTGGATGGATACGCAGCGCAAGGCAGGCAACGAACTGCTCGCCATCTCCCACAATGCCAACCTTTCGGACGGCTGGATGTATCCTACTGACGTCGACAGTCTGGGACGCCCGATCGATGCGGCCTGGGCTGCCTCGCGTGATCGCAACGAGCGCCTCGTCGAAATCAAGCAGATCAAGGGGCAGTCTGAGACGCATCCGTTGCTCTCACCCAACGACGAATTCTCGAATTACGAGATCTCGAGCTTCCTTATCGGGCTTCCGGAGGACTCCGGCCGTGTGCCCAATATCGTTGGATCCTATGCCCGGCAGGCTCTGAAGGACGGTCTGACCATGCAGGACGCCAGGGGATACAATCCCTACAAGTTCGGCTTCGTCAGCGGGTCGGATTCACACAATGCGGGGGCGCCCTACCGGCAGAACAATTTCTTTGGCGGCCACGGCGTCAACGACGGCACCATCGAAGCCAGGATGGCCGGCCATCTGTTCACCGGTTCGGATATCCGCTGGGAAAGCCCGGCGGGTCTTTCGGGTGTCTGGGCGGAAGAAAATACCCGTGAATCGATCTGGGACGCCATGTACCGCAAGGAGACCTTCGGGACGAGCGGCACCAGGATCCAGGTCCGTTTCTTTGGCGGGTGGAACTATGCCGACGAGATATTGAAGAACGACGATTGGGTCAGCGCGGCCTACCGCGGCGGAACCACGATGGGGGGCGACCTGGCAGCCAAGCCGGATCCGGCCAAAACGCCGTCCTTCGTCGTCTGGGCCGTCAAGGACCCGACCGCCGCCAATCTCGACCGTATCCAGATCGTCAAGGGCTGGAGCAAACATGGCCAGAGTTTCGAGAAGATCTATGACGTCGCCTGGTCTGGTGACCGCACACCGGACAAATGGACCGGCGAGCTTCCTGCCATCAAAAGCACCGTGAACGTGACGGAGGCAACCTATACCGACGACGACGGCGCAACCGAACTCAAGACTGTTTGGTCGGACCCTGATTTCGACCCGAGCCTTCACGCCTTCTACTACGCAAGGGTTCTGGAGATTCCGACACCGCGCTGGAGCACGATCCAGGCCAAACAGCTTGGCATGGCGCCGCCCGATGTGGTCCCCGAAACCGTTCAGGAGCGCGCGTGGAGTTCGCCGATCTGGTACACGCCCACCGATACGGCGCGTAGTGCAACCGGTGAAGGCCTGACGGTGGCCAGTCTCGTGCAAAGCGGCGCCTCAGCGCTCAACGAAGACGAGTTGAAGAAACTGATCGTCGGCAAGTCCATCTGGGTGCGCAACAATGTCACCGGAGAAGCCCTCAAGATCCGTTACGACGAGGATGGGACAGCGGTAAAACTGCATGTCGGCCGCAGTGCCTTGTTGCCGAGCCTGAACGGCGACATCCCTGAAGCAAGTTACCAGACCACCGCCTCGACCTATGAAATCAGCGACGGGAAGATCATCACACATCTTTCGAGCGAGCCGGTTGCAATGACCGTCTACAAGGCCGCCGGGGCGAGCGCCGGCAATACGTCGCGGCAGCACGACACCTTTTTTGGTGCGCGCAGCAACGAGTTCGGATTTGCCAACTACGAGATACTGCTATCCGGACCGGCCAACCTGGTCGAATTGCCCAAGGATCTGCCGAAAAAGAATGAAGCCGATTACCTGCATGTGCCTGAAAAGGCGGAGTAAATCATATTCATGAAAAAGGCGATTTTCCCTGGACGTGCTTTCAAGCGCCTGGCGGCCGAGCCACTGGTGCATTTCCTGGTGCTCGGCTGCGTGATGTTTGGCGCCTACGCCGTAATTCAGCGCGGCGAGAAGAGCGAACCGCCACCGACAGAGATCAATCTGACGGTCGACGATCTCTCGCAGCTGTTGATGATCTTTGAGGCCAAATGGCGCCGCCAACCGACGCAGGATGAGTTCAATGCGCTGGTGGAAGACCGCATCCGGCAGGATGTCCTCTACCGGGAAGCTCTGAGGCTCGGCCTCGACCAGGAAGACACCATCGTCAAGCGCCGCATGGCGCAGAAGATGCAGTTCCTGGCCGAAGACGTCGCAGCCGCGAAGGAACCGACCGATACAGAGCTGCGCGAGTGGTTCGCGTCGAACAGCAAGATGTTCGCCATGCCGGCACGGCTCAGCTTCCGGCATCTTTATTTCTCTCCGGATGTTCGCGGGTCGCGGGCGAAAGAAGACGCCGCCCGGACATTGTCGAAACTTGCCGGTCAGCCTCTGGGTGCCGGAACCGCCGGGAAGTTGGCGGACCGCTTCATGTTCCAGGACTATTATGCGGATCGCACGCCCCAGGCGATCGCACGCGATTTCGGCCCGGAATTCGCGCAAGCGCTGGGGACTGTAGAACCCGGTTCCTGGCAGGGGCCGGTCAAGTCCGGCTTTGGCTGGCATCTCGTCTATCTGGAACCCGTCGTCCCGGGGAGAATTCCAAGCTTCGAGGAGGTCCGTAAGGATGTGAAGACCGCATGGCTGGGCAAGCAGAAGGAGCTGGCCTGGCAAGCGGCCTACAAGGAGATCAGGGCCAGGTACACGGTTCGGCTTCCGGTTCCGGCAAGCGGGGCGGTTCCGGACCTGTCGGGCGAAATCCCCGTCTCGGATAATCGCGCTGCCGACAGCGGAGATACAATGTGAGGGTCTGGCTTGGGTTGTGTCTGTGGCTGCTCTGCAGCCTGATGCCCGCTTTTCCCGGGGCGTCCGGAGGCGCGCAGGCTCATGAGTCGCGCCCGGCCTATCTGGAAATCCGGGAAACGGAGACAGGCCGCTATGACATCGTCTGGCGCACACCGGTCCTGGCAGGAACGCCCCTGTCTGTCGTTCTCCGATTTCCCGAGGATGTCCGCAATGTCAAGGAGCCGCTGGTTCAGCACTTGAGCGCCTCCCTTCTGGAGCGGCGCAGGATCGACGCGGGACCAGCGGGTCTCGCCGGAAAGCGTATTTCCTTCCCCGGGCTTGAGCTCACCATTACCGACGTGGTGGTCCGGGCGCAGCTGCTTGACGGCACAAGCTGGATGGCCATCGCCCGTCCATCACAGCCCTGGGTGGAGATGAAAGCCTCCGTGGGGACCTGGGCCACTGCTCTGGATTTCGTGCGGCAAGGCATCAAGCACATTCTCTCGGGAGCCGATCACCTGCTCTTTGTCTTCGGGCTGCTTCTCATCGTTCGCTCGCCCTGGATGCTGGTCAAGACGATCTCCGCATTCACTCTGGCGCACAGCATGACGCTGGCCATGGCAACCCTAGGATATGTGACGCCGCCGACAGCCCCGATCGAGGCAGGCATCGCCATGTCGATCCTGTTTCTGGGCGTCGAAATCGTCCGCGCCTATCGGGGCGGCACAAGCCTGACGATCCGACACCCCTGGGTCGTTGCCTTTTTCTTCGGGCTTCTGCACGGTTTCGGTTTCGCGGGCGCCCTGACGGCGGCCGGCCTGCCGCCAAACGCCGTTCCGCTGGCCCTCGTCTCGTTCAATGTCGGCGTGGAATTGGGTCAGCTCGCGTTCGTCGGCCTGGTGATCCTGTTGCAGCGTGCCCTCAGGGGAGCCGGGGTCGTCTGGCCACGGCAGGCGGACCTGGTCCCAGCGTATATTGTGGGCAGCCTGGGAGCCTTCTGGATGCTGGAACGGCTCATCGCCGGCTTCGCGTAACCCTGACTCTTCTCCGGCGCCTGGCCAAGAATTCCAGCCAGCGTCGCGTGGTACTGGCCTAACAGATCGCAGCGGCGCACCATGAAACGATTGATAAGTGAGAGGGTGCAGTTGCCGCCTGGAATGGTTTCGATGTCAGGCTCCAGAGAGTTACGGATCTAAAATTTGAACCTTGCGCCGAGGACCGGGCCGTAAGTATCCAGTGCGTCGAGGCCGGCGACGTCATCGAACCGCCACCCGATGTACCGGTAGCCTGCAAAGAGATCGATGTTCTTTATTTCATAGCCGATTGCGCCAAAAAGCTGCCAGGTGACGTCCGACTGGCCGGTACCAATGTCGCCGTAATAGGCGACGGACCAGCGGTCGGCAAATTTGGTTTCCCCGCGAAGCCCGGCAATTGCATCGATGACCTGTCCCTGATCATTTGCGCTGGCACTGAAGTTGCCAAGCGAGAAATCAAGTTCGGTGTCCAGCCACAAATACCGGAAGCCGCCAAAACCTGCGATTTTCGTGCTTGGCGTGTCGACAACCTTGTAGCCCAGAGCGTTGGTCGTGATGAAGCCCTGGATCGTGGCGTCCAGTTTGGCATCGAAAGATCTGTTGACGATGTTTGCCGTTGTGGTCTTGGATCCTTCCAGGTTCATGTAGATCAGGTCGGAATAGACGCCGAAGCGGCCTTTCTCGGCCGCGATAGAGGTCATAAGCGCAAAGCTGAGGTTCTCTATCACCTGGTTGAACGGCATGTTGATATCGTCGCCCGCCGTGGTCTCTCCGCCAAGACCTGCCATCCAGAAATAAGGCGTGATGCTGAAATTCCACCGGTCTTCAACGATTTGCGCAGGCGCCACCGTAGGCTCGGTAGCGAGATCGGCGGCCAGCGCAGGTGCCTGAGATACGGTCAGTGCAAGTAAGGCGATAGCGTTGGAAAAGTGAGTTTTCAGCATATTACCTTCTCGCTTTGCATTCGAACCAGGAACGTCTTGATCTTCGTCCGCCTTCAAATTTATCCAGAAATTGACCTAGGGGTATTTTGAATTTCAATTTCAAGAAAATTAAACTTGGGAGTGTGGCTATAAAGATACTGTTCAGGAGCGGTCAGGCAGCAGAGTAGACGTCCAGGGCGAGCGCGAGGACTTCTGAAAGTGCAATTTTTGCCCCGGGAGTGTCGGCAAAGCGCTTCCCGTGAGGATGTTCGCTGTCTCGTGATGCGAACCCGAATGCTGACGTTCGTTGCGATCAGAGCAAATCGCGGAATTGCTGACCTTCCAGTGGTTCGTGACCTCAAGAAATGGCCTTTCGCAGGTCGCGACTTTACTTGACGCGCCGTGTAAAATTTTTTTCCTCACCCTAGAGGGAACTCTTGCATTGTCAGGCAAGTCGATCCACAATTCAGAGCGGTTACTTGTCATGCAAAGCCCTGTGACGTGCCAATTCTTGTGCGCTGCAAAACACAAGAAAGAGATGCCCCCTTAAAGCATTGAAAGCACGAAGGTCGATTTGGAACTTGACATATGCCAATTGTCTTCGCCCCTCGTATACCCATGTTCGGCTTCGACGCCTCAGCATCACCCAAGTGGCAAATGGTCCCGAAGGGGTGGGATCGCACGCTTGTGGTGCGGGGGGCCGGAGCCCTGATTCCTGAATTGACCCCCAACGACATTGCCAGGATCACCTATCGCCGTGTCGGTGGCGATCATCATCTGACAATCAGAGGACTTAAGGCCGGCAAGGGGTTTATTCGCTTTGTGCCGAACGCTGGATTTGCGGGCCCCGTCCCCAACAGCGACATACTCGAAATC
>JBNKGB010000147.1:0-7117 GCA_050289605.1 Roseibium sp.
GTTGAAGGCGATGAAGACCGAGGGTTACGGCACCGGGGCAGCTCCGGAAAGTTCCGCGGAGCTGATGGATGTCCTGACGTCCGGTGTGACCAATGCGGTAGAGGGAAGGGCCGCGCGGCAAGGGTATGAAACCTTGTTGCTGGCGGACTACCGGCCGGCGTTTGACAGGCTGCCCGAAAGGGTCAGGTCTGCGGTTGTCGACCGCTGGGGTGCGCCGGAAGACGATCCTCATGTGACGGACGGGGCTTTCCGCCTGGCCTTGCACAGGTTCGGCAATCAGGTCGTCGGCATTCAGCCGGCGCGTGGCTACAACATCGATCCGAAGGAAACCTATCACGACCCGGATCTGGTACCGCCGCACCATTATTTTGCCTTTTACATCTGGCTGCGGGAGCATTTCCGTGCCGACGCCGTCATCCATCTCGGCAAGCACGGCAATCTGGAATGGTTGCCGGGCAAGGCGCTTGCCCTGTCTGAAAACTGCTTTCCGGAAGCCGTGCTTGGGGCCTTGCCCAATATCTATCCCTTCATCGTCAACGATCCGGGCGAGGGCGCGCAGGCCAAACGCCGCACGTCCGCGGTCATCGTCGATCACCTGACCCCGCCGCTGACCCGCGCGGAAAGCCATGGTGTCGCTGAAGAACTCGAAACGCTGCTGGACGAATATTACCTGGCCAGCGGTGTCGATCCGCGCCGCCTGAAGGCGCTGACACGCGACATCCTGGATGCGGCCACCCGGCATGGGCTCGACAGGGATATCGGCCTCACCGACGAGATGGACGAGGAGACCCGTCTTGCGCGCCTCGATGCGCATCTCTGCGACCTGAAGGAACTGCAGATCCGGGACGGCTTGCACATTCTGGGCGAAAGCCCGGAAGGCGACCAGTTGACCGACCTTCTTGTTGCACTGGCCCGCGTTCCGCGGGGAAAAACGCCGGCTGATGAAAGCTTGCAACGCGCTATTGGCGCCGACCTTGGTCTCAAGGGTTTCGATCCGATCGATTGCGATTTTTCGGCGCCGTGGCGGGATATTAAGCCGGGTAAGCTTCTCGAGGTTTCGGATGCCCCCTGGCGTTCCAACGGCGATACGGTGGAGCGCATCGAGCTGCTGGCCCGCGATCTTGTCGCGGACGATAAAAACGCGCCCGGAGACTGGCCCGAAACTCGGGCCGTGCTGGACGAAATCAACAGCAGACTACGTCCGTCCGTCGCTAATTCAGGGAAGGCTGAAACCGCCGCCGTGCTGACGGCGCTTGCCGGAGGCTTCGTCGAGCCCGGTCCTTCCGGCGCTCCGTCGCGCGGTCGGCCGGATGTGCTGCCTACGGGCAAGAACTTCTATTCGGTGGACGTCCGCGCCGTGCCGACGGAAACCGCCTGGCGGCTCGGACAGCAGTCGGCGAGCCTCGTCGCCGAGCGCTACTTCCAGGAAGAGGGCGAATGGCCCCGGTCGCTGGTGCTGACCTGCTGGGGCACGGCCAACATGCGGACCGGTGGCGACGACGTCGCCCAGGCAATGGCGTTGATCGGAGCGAAGCCGGTGTGGGAGCCGGGATCTGGCCGGGTGACGGGTTTTGAAGTCCTGAAGCTCTCCGAGCTTGGCCGCCCGCGCATCGATGTTACCTTGCGCGTATCCGGGTTTTTCCGTGACGCGTTCCCCCACCAGATGGATCTTTTTGACAGTGCCGTGCGCGCGGTCGGCTCCCTGGAAGAACCGGTGGCGGCGAACCCGGTGGCCGCCCGCATGCGGGCGGACGCCAGGAAACTGGCAGACGAGCAGGGGCTTGACCCGATTGAGGCGGAGCGCAGGGCCGGTTACCGCGTGTTCGGCTCCAAGCCGGGTGCTTATGGCGCCGGTCTTCAGGCGCTGATCGACGAGGGCATCTGGGCCGAGCGCGGCGATTTTGCCGAGGCGTTCCTGACCTGGGGCGGCTACGCATATGGCGGCGGCGCGGATGGCGAAGGCGCCAGGGGAGAGCTGGAAACCCGGTTGACCTCCGTCGATGCTGTCCTGCACAACCAGGACAACCGCGAACACGATCTTCTCGACAGCGACGACTACTACCAGTTCGAGGGAGGGCTCGCCGCGACCGTCGAAACACTAAAGGGCGATGCACCTAAGGTCTTTCATAACGACCATTCCCGGCCGGAACGGCCGGTGATCCGGTCTCTGTCGGAGGAAATCGGCCGGGTGGTACGGGGGCGCGCCGCCAATCCGAAATGGATCAACGGTGTCATGCGCCACGGCTACAAGGGCGCTTTCGAGATGGTCGCGACGCTCGACTATCTCTTTGCCTTCGCGGCGACGACCAGGGCTGTCGGCAATCACCATTTCGACCAGCTCTACGAAGCCTACCTCGATAACGACACCGTGCTGGAGTTTTTGAAAGACGCCAATCCGGCCGGTCTGAACGAAATGCTCGCAAGGTTTCTGGAAGCGATCGATCGCGGCCTCTGGACGCCGAGACGCAATTCGACCCATGCTGCACTGAACGACTTGAAAACCGAAATTGAAGGGACTGGAACGCCGTGACCGCCGATAGCGAAAAGCCGCAAATGTCCGAAGAGGAACTCAACGCCCGCCATGCGGAGAAAATGCGCAAGAAAAAGGCCGCGCGCGACAAGATCATGGCGACCAAGACCATCGAGAAGGGCCTGCTGATCGTTCATACCGGCAAGGGCAAGGGCAAGTCGACGGCAGGATTCGGCATGGTGTTCCGCTCGCTCGGCCATGGCCACAAGGTCGGCGTCGTTCAATTCGTCAAGGGCCGTATCGAGACGGGCGAGCGCATGGCGCTCGACCGGTTCTCCGATCTCGTGACCATAAAGCGCATGGGCGAGGGCTTCACCTGGGAAACCCAGGACCGCCAGCGGGACATCGAGGCTGCCCAACAGGCCTGGAACGCCGCCAAGGAAATGATCAAGTCGGGAGAGTTCCGTCTGGTCCTCTGCGACGAACTCAACATCGTCCTGCGCTATGACTATCTGGACATCGCCGAAGTTGTCGATTTCTTCCAGAACGAAAAACCGGAGGACGTTCACGTCGTCATCACCGGCAGAAACGCCAAGGACGAGCTGATCGAGATCGCCGACCTCGTCACGGAGATGACGCAGATCAAGCATCCGTTCCGCTCCGGCGTAAAGCCGCAGGAAGGTATCGAGTTCTAGGTTCTCCGCAGAATGTCCTCTGTCCCACCCCGCACTCCCGCCATCATGGTTCAGGGAACCGGCTCCAATGTCGGCAAAAGCCTTATCGTAGCGGGGCTCTGCCGCCTGTTCGCCAATCGTGGCTTGCGTGTTCGCC
Organism: Roseibium sp.; assembly: GCA_050289605.1. GTDB lineage: Bacteria > Pseudomonadota > Alphaproteobacteria > Rhizobiales > Stappiaceae > Roseibium. Next base: position 3,302 of record JBNKGB010000147.1, read on the forward strand.
CGTTCAAGCCGCAGAACATGTCGAACAATGCTGCGGTCACCGCGGATGGCGGTGAGATCGGCCGGGCGCAGGCGCTGCAGGCGATGGGGTGCCGGGTGACCCCTTCCGTTCACATGAACCCTGTCCTGTTGAAGCCGGAAACCGATACCGGCGCGCAGGTGATCGTGCAGGGAAAGCGTTTCAGCACCATGCGGGCCCGGGAATATGGACGGCAGAAAGCGGAACTGCTTCCACGAGTTCTGGAGAGTTTTTCAATAACGGCTTCAAAAGCCGATCTCGTAATCGTGGAAGGGGCAGGCAGCCCGGCGGAAATAAACCTTCGCTCCGGCGACATAGCCAACATGGGGTTTGCGGAAGCCGCTGGCCTGCCGGTCATCCTGTGCGCCGATATCGACCGGGGTGGCGTCATTGCCTCGGTGGTCGGAACCCATGCGGTCCTTGAGCCGCATGAGCGGGAGCGCATCAAAGGCTATTTCATAAACCGGTTCCGCGGTGATCCAAGCCTCTTTGACGAAGGCATGCGGGAAATATCCGCAAGAACCGGCTGGCTGGGCCTTGGCGTCGTGCCGTGGTTCGCGGATGCGGGAAAGCTGCCTGCGGAAGACGCGCTTGGGCTGGCCGACGGATTCGGGGCGGGCGGTTTGAAGATCGTCGTGCCGGTAATTTCCCGGATTGCCAATTTCGACGACCTCGACCCGCTGCGGCTCGAGCCGGGTGTTACCCTGGAGCTCATCCAGCCCGGCGAACCCCTGCCGGGAGATGCAGATATCGTCCTGCTTCCCGGATCCAAGTCGACCGTCGGTGATCTTGCCTTTTTCAGGGCTCAGGGCTGGGACATAGACCTCAAGGCTCACCACAGGCGCGGCGGACACATTCTGGGCGTTTGCGGCGGCTATCAGATGCTCGGGAAGACGATTTCAGACCCAGATGGCATCGAAGGTGAACCGGGCACGGTCGTCGGGCTCGGATACCTGGAGGTCGAGACGGTTCTGTCTGCCGAGAAATCGACAATTGCCGCGGCGGGCAGGCACAATGCGAGCGGTGCCCGGGTGTCCGGCTATGAAATCCACATCGGACGGACAGAGGGGCCGGATTGCTCCAATCCGATGATGACGCTCGACGGCGGTCGTCCGGACGGCGCCGTTTCGGAAGACGGACGGGTGTCGGGAACCTATGTCCACGGTCTTTTCACGGACGATGCGTTTCGATCAGCCTACCTGAAGAGTTTCGGAGCCAGTTCCGGGCTGGCCTATGACCGGAGCATGGATGGGATCCTGGACGAACTTGCGGCCCATCTGGAGCGGACGCTGGCTACCGAATTGATAGGAAAAATCGCGCGCGACGGTTGATTTTTGGTTCGTGCAATGGGTGTTAATCAGGTTGATGATTATTCAGGGTGGAAGTGCTTGTATCCGCTATCTGATGATCATACATCGTTTCTACAAAACGTTTTTACCATGGAGGCGGAGATTTGGTTTTACAAATATCGTGCGTCATCGTTCGCTTGTTCGCCGTATATTATTTGATGCAAAATGCATATTTTGTTTCTTTGATTTCTTTTTTTTCGAGCGAAAACGTCAACGCAAATGTTCAACTACATTACATTATAACGGTGCTGAACCTGTTTGCATGCCTGATCTTGATTTTTAAGCCGCAAGCAATTCTTTTCGGCCTGAGACTTTCGGACAAGAACGTCGATGGGATTGGAATTGATCTTTCAAATAGGCTCCAATCTGCCGGTATTGCTCTTTTAGGGCTTTTCTTCTTGCTGGATGGACTGCAAGGCTCCCTCAACTCCTTTATTTACACGATCAATTCCGATTATGGCTCCAACTTGAGAATTTCACGGGAATTCTGGTCGGACATCATTGGAATCGCGGGAGGGATCATTCTGGTTTTATCGTCCATTGAAATTTCGAGGCTGATTACATGGCTGCGAGAATTGAGACCGCAAGTAGACCCGGACTGATTGGCGATGTGCCTTGAATCTTCACGTGGATAGCAATCCAAGTAACAAACAGACAAGCAAAGCCTGATAGCCGAATGCTCCAATCAAAATGGTCAACGCCCGCGATATGTCGTTGGCGGAGGCATCCCTGCGCCCCGTCGAATTCAGATATCGGTCGTTGACCGTGTAACCCGGATAGATCCTGGGCCCGGCGAGCGCTATGCCGAGCGCACCTGCCATGGCCGCTTCCGGCCAGCCCGCATTGGGCGACCGGTGCTTTCTGGCGTCCTGCAGGACGCAGGCAAGGCTCTTGCGCGCGGACCCGCGCACGAGCGGAGCCGACAGGGAAATGAAAAGCCCTGCAAGGCGGGAAGCGGGCAGATTGACCAGATCGTCGAAACGGGCGGATGCCCAGCCGAAATCGGCGTATACCTCGTTCTTGTGCCCGATCATGCTGTCGGCGGTGTTGACGGCCTTGTAGGCGATCAGGCCCGGAAGTCCGAGCAGGGCGAACCAGACCACCGGAGCGACAATGCCGTCGGAGAAGTTCTCCGCGCAGGATTCGATCGCGGCCCGCGAAACACCGGCCTCGTCCAACTGTTTCGGATCACGGCCGACAATCAGGGAGACCGCCTTGCGGCCGCCTTCCAGCCCGTCCTTCACCAGACCGTCGCGAACCGCTGCGACATGGCGATACAGGCTGTTCTGGGCAATGAAGATTGCCGCCACGACGACCGTGATGAGATCGCCGAGCGGCAGCCAGGCTGCAACGATGTGGATCGCTGCTCCGACGAACATCCCGCCTGAAATCAGTACGATAAGCGTCAGCACACCGCCGAGTTTCCGGGTTGCCGGTGCATAGCTGGTCTTGTTGAAGGATCTGTCGAAGACGCTGATGACCTTGCCGATCCACACGACCGGGTGCGGCAGGCTTTCCCAAAGCCAGTCCGGATCGCCGATCACCGCGTCGAGCACAAGCGCTGCAAGAAGCAGCCACAATGCGTTTTCGTAAATCAGCATGGGCCGGGTCAGAGGTCCTTTTGCGCGTCGGCGATGGCTTCCGACAGGCGCTGAAGGTTTTCAGGGCCACCGGGCAAGCCGAAGCGGATCCAGGTGGGGGCGTAGTCGAAGATCCTCGTCCAGATGCGTCTGCGGGCAAGAGCTTCGTGTAGTCCCTTGGCATTCCGCAGGCCGGCGAGCGCGTAGAGAGGCGTGCCGCCGAACACGCTCAAGCCGCATTCGGACAGAACAACGGTGAGGTCGGCCATGTCCTCTATGAGCCGGCGGGACATCTTGTCCTGCCAGTCCTCGTCCCTCAAAGCCTTGGTACCGATCTCGAGCGCCGGGCCGGAGAGACACCAGCTTTCCAGGAGGCGGGCCAATTTGCCGGTAATCGTCCTCGGGCCGGCCAGAAACCCGAGTCGCAATCCGGCAAGACCGAAGAACTTGCCGAAGGACCTCAGCACGAGAATGTTTTCCTTGCCTGCATGCGGAAGGATGGTGGCGCCGGGGACCACATCCGCGAAGGCTTCGTCGATCACGAGATAGCCGCCTCGCTCACCCAGCGATCTGGCGATCTCCAGCAGGCTCTTGACATCGGTCAGCCGCCCGTCCGGATTGTTCGGATTGACGATGACGACATATTTCGCCCGGTCCGGCAGCGCGTATGGTGAACTGAATTCGTCCACAGGCCTGCCGGCGCGGGCAAAGGCGGCCGCGTGGCTGGCATATGTCGGGCCGCATAAGGCGACAAGGCCGTCTGGAAGCAGGTGGGGGATCTGGGAAATCAGCGCTTGCGTGCCAGGGGCGGCAATCAGGGCGAGGGCATCCGGGCAGCCGTAGGCTTTCCGCGCTGCTCCGATCAGCCG
>JBNKGB010000148.1:0-7046 GCA_050289605.1 Roseibium sp.
GCTCGTCCTCCAGGGCGTTCAGTTCCAGCACGTCCAGAAAATGCAGGAACGCCGCTTCGATAAAATCTTCGGGAGGATTTGCCCGCAGCACCGGGAAGCGGTGGTTCAGCACCGAGAACACAGCCCCCTTCTGCTGCTGAAGGCCGATCGTCTCCAGCATCATCTCGTACATCAGGTCGCGAAGCGGTTCGTCGTATTCCCTGGTCAGTTCGGAGATCGGCGCACCTTCGATCTCGTCGACAATCCGGCAAAGTACATCGCGGAACCTGCGGTGCTGATCGTTCTCGAGCGGCAAGCGCGAAAGGCGTTCGTAGTAGCGGTCCAGAAGATGCGGGAACCGCATGCACAGCCCCAGCACCAGACGCTCGTTGCCGAAATCGTCGGTCTCCGAAACACCTTCCTTTGCCTTGACGAAGGGGCCGAGGTCTTCCGCCGGCTTCTTGCCGCCGCGCCGCTGCTGGCGTGCCTGCTCGAAGAAAAGGTTGGAAAGCTTGAACTTCAGGTCGAGCTGGTAGCGACGGCGCACCCGCTCGTCTCGGATCGTGCCGATCAGGTCGTCGAAGCGTTTTTCCAGCGCCGCCTTGCGCTCGGGCGTATCCAGCCGGGAGACGGAAATCTCCCTGTCCCAGACCACGTCGAACAGTGACTGCGCCCCGCCGACCGCGGCCCGGAAACCGTCGAGCCCGCGCTGCCTGACGAGATCGTCCGGGTCCATGCCGTCCGGCAGGAAGCAGAACTGGAAAGAATAGCCGCTCTTGAGCACCGGGAAAATACGATCGACGGCCCTGTGGGCCGCGGAGATGCCCGCCGCGTCGCCGTCGAAGCAGATCACGGGCTCGGGGGCGAATTTCCAGAGCCTGACGATCTGGTCCTCGGTAAAGGCGGTGCCGAGCGAGGCGACGACATGGTGAACGCCGGCCTGCCACAGCGCGATCGCGTCGAGATACCCTTCGACGACTACGGCCTCGCCCGATTTGAAGGCTGGTTCGCGCGCCCGGTGCGCATTGAACAGCATGGTGCCCTTGTGAAACAGCGGCGTTTCCGGAGAGTTCAGGTATTTCGGCTGCCCGTCAGGCGACAACGTCCGGCCGCCAAAGGCGACCACCCTGCCCCGGTCGTCCTGGATCGGGATCATCAACCGGCCGCGGAAACGGTCATAGGAGGGGCGTCCGCCCTCGGGCTTGATGACGAGCCCCGCCTCGATCATCGCGGCTTCCGGAATGTCCCTGGCCGCGAGATGGGATTTCAGCGCGTCCCGGCTGTCCGGAGCAAAGCCGAAGCGGAATTCCCGCAGGGTTTCCGGCTGAAGCCCGCGTTTGGCGGTGTAGGCGCGTGCCGTGTCGCCGCGCGGTCCGGCATATTCGCTCTGGAAGAACTGCGCCGCCATCTCGCAGATATCGGCAAGGCCGGCCCGTTTCTTTTCGCGCCGGGCGGCCTGCGGATCGGGTGCGGGCATCGCTACGCCGGCCTGGCCCGCCAGCCGTTCCACCGCTTCGGGAAAGCTCAGCCCCTCGGTTTCGCACAGGAAGGTGAAATGGTCGCCTGCGGCCCCGCAGCCGAAGCACTTGTAGCGGTTGCGACGGTCGTCGACGTGGAAGCTCGGGCTTTTTTCCTGGTGAAACGGGCAGCAGGCCCAGAAATCCCCCTTGCCGGGCTGTGTCTTGCGCCTGTCCCATGTGACTCGCCGGCCGACCAGGTCCGAAAGGGACAGCCGGGCGCGGATTTCATCAAGGAGACGCTGATCGAAGCGCATGAGGAGGGAGCCGCTCCTGGTTAAAGACACGAGAGCCCGAACACCTTTTCAACCGGTGCCGGCGTGGTCTGCCAAAATAGTGGGTCTTTGCGGCCGGCGCCAGAGCCTAGGGCGAGCGGCGACTGCGGACGGCCTACCGGCGACGCCGGCGATCGGTCGAAAGACTATTCCTCGGCGATCTTGCCTTCGCCGCCTTCCGGTTGCCCGTTCGCGTCCGCGCGCAGCATGTCCTTGACGAAGCACGACGCCTGCACGAAGTCCATCTGGCCGGGATAGCGGCTTTTCAGCTCGCTCATGCAGCGGCCGATGTCGCGCAGCCCATGGGCATCGATTTCCCTGACCATGTCCTTGCAGACAGCCTCGATTTCCTCATCGCTCAGTTGCACCGGCAGGAATTCACGGATGATGTCCTGCTCGATACGCTCCTGCTCGGCCAGATCGAGCTGGCCGCCGCTTTCGAATTCGACCGCCGAGGTTTCCCGTTGCTGGATCATTTTCTGAAGAATCTCAACCACTTCAGCTTCGCGGACGCCGTCCTTGCCGTTCTCGCGCGCAGCCGCCTCGCGATCCTTCACCGCGGTCTGCACCAGGCGCAAGGTGGCGCAGCGGCGCTTGTCGCCTTCGTCCTGTGCCGCCTTCAAGGCTGCGTTGATTCTGTCGCGCATCGCTTCGCGCATGCTTCACCCCACCCTTGCCGCACTGAGGCCCTGCGCGCTTTGGCGCTTCTTGGTTTCTCTTAGACAAGTCATTGAATTTTAAAGATCTTTTTTCAGAGGATCAATATTGACGATCCAAGCCGCTTCCCATAGAGTCCCGCGCTTAATGCAGACGGCCATTTGCAGGTTCTCCGACCTGTCCGAGGCGCCTTTCCTGCAGCGCATGATGTCACCAACAAGATCTGGAAACAAGACATGACGACTGCAGACGCATGGTCCGAGACCCCGGCGACCGCCCTCCTTGTGCTCTCCGACGGCAGTATCATCGAGGGACAGGGCCTCGGCGCAACGGGACAGGCTGTTGGTGAAATCTGCTTCAACACGGCCATGACCGGGTACCAGGAAATCCTGACCGACCCGTCCTATTCGGGTCAGATCATCACCTTCACTTTCCCCCATATCGGCAATGTCGGCGCCAATGACGAGGACATCGAGACCGTCAACATGGCGGCCGACAGCGGTATCCGGGGCGTCGTACTCGCCGCCGGCATCACCGACCCGGCCAACTACCGGGCCGCGAAACACCTGGACGCCTGGCTGAAGAGCCGGAACCTGATCGGCATCAGCGGTGTCGACACAAGGGCTCTGACCGCTCTGATCCGCGAGAACGGCGTGCCGAACGGGGTGATCGCGCATGCGCCGGACGGCAAGTTCGACATCGACAGCCTGAAGGCCGCTGCAGCCAACTGGCCGGGGCTGGTTGGAATGGACCTTGCCAAGGACGCTTCGGCCACCCAGTCGCATCACTGGACCCAGACCACATGGAAGTGGGGCAACGGTTACGGCGAAGCAACGGGCGGCAAATACAAGGTCGTTGCCGTCGACTACGGCATCAAGCGGAACATCCTGCGCCTTCTGACCGATGCGGGCTGCGACGTGACCGTGCTGCCGGCAACCGCGACCGCGGAAGAAGTGCTCGCGCACAAGCCGGACGGCGTCTTCCTTTCGAACGGCCCCGGCGACCCGGCGGCGACCGGAACCTATTCCGTGGCGATGATCCGCGAGATCGTCGAAAAAGACATTCCGACCTTCGGCATCTGCCTCGGGCACCAGATGCTGGCCCTGGCCCTCGGCGGCAAGACCCTGAAGATGCACCAGGGACACCACGGCGCGAACCATCCGGTCTACGACCACACCACCGGCAAGGTCGAGATCACCTCGATGAACCACGGCTTTGCGGTCGATGCCGACAGCCTGCCGGACAATGTCGCACAGACGCACGTGTCCCTGTTCGACGGCTCCAACTGCGGTCTGGCGATGAAGGACAAGCCGGTCTTTTCCGTCCAGTATCACCCGGAAGCATCGCCCGGCCCGCGCGACAGCCATTATCTGTTCCGCCGGTTCACCGACATGATGGACACGGCGAAATCCGCGTAGGGGCCCTGTCTGGGATCCTGTCTGGCGCCCTGCCTGGCGGGATCCGGTCAGCGAGCCGCCACGAAAGGAAAATCAAAAAGAAAAACCCCGGCGGGCTTCGGCCGGCCGGGGTTTTTCTTTTACGAAATGATCCGTCAGACGATCAGATCTTCGAAGACTTCGAGGATCTGGTTGACTTCCACGAGCTGCTCATCGAGCAATTGCTTCTGTTCGGCGAGAAGTTCCTGCTGTCCCTTGCAGATTTCCTGAAGTTCCCGGAACTGCTCCTGGCGGTCGGTATTGCCTTCCACCAGCTTGATGACCCTGCGGATCTCGGCAAGCGTCAGGCCGATCTTCTTGGCCTGCAGAATGACACGCATCCGCGAAATGTCTCTTGCGCCGTAAAAACGACGGGCGCCTTTGCGTACAGGATTGAGGAGCCCTTTTTCTTCATAGAAGCGAAGGGTGCGAAGTGTTACATCGAACCTTTCAGACATCTCTGAAATGGCAAGAGCACGATCATCCAATACGACGTCCTGCCCCGGACCTGCTATGTCCGGAACAGCGACCAACTTGGTTGCTACATTGTTCATATTTTTTAAGCCCGATCTTGTCTTTCTTGTTCCAAGTCTGGCTGGCTTTGCAACACTCCCGTCGACCCGGTCCCACCACCGGTTCGTCAGGTCCCACTAGCACCGCAATAGCAGCCCCCGCAGCTGAAAGCGCAATGGCTCTCCGCTTCAGAAGCCTCCAACACCAAACACCTAGGAGACTAAGCGGTAGTCTAATACACCTTTTTGATAGTTAAAATCTACGCAAAAAATGGATTTATTGAACCTTTTCCGCAGAAGTCCGATATAAACGGACACTATAACTCCATCTCCGTCATGAAACTCCACACAACTATGAATAATTAATCAGAAGCAAAAACCTGTCATCTACAACAAATATTTATTATCGATAATCCATTTCAGATAAATAGACCCCGCACCGATGTGAAATTTCGGACAAGTTTTTCTTAAATCGTTCCCCAAACTGACGAAAAAACTACTTTCCACCATCGTCACCGCCCCTGACAAATATTACAGGAGCGAGTAAACACGTATGCGCGCGACAGAAAACAGGCCCTCAACGCCCTTCCGAATAATTTTAGCGCGTTGTCCAAATCGCTTCGGAACGGACGCGCAACACACCAATAGCGGGCAGAATCGGCATTCAGGTGCCCTCGCCTCCACGCCAAAACGACAATTATCAACATTCTCCGCCCGTTTGCCCGGAAACCGAATTTGGGCAAAAAGAGCACTTTGTGCACTTCATGATTGACATTCGCATGGTCAGGTTATTTCTGTCAGGACTGCCGGCGCCCGAAGGATTGCGCCAACAGAACGGATTCAAGCTTTTCCGGAAAAACAAAAATGGCCGAATCAAAACCGAAAGACGCTGTGCCCGTCATGACCCCGCAACAGTTCCGCCACTGGCGGCGGACGCTCGGGCTGAAGCAGAAGGACGCCGCGGAACAGCTTGGACTCAAGAAGCGCATGATCCAGTATTATGAGAAGGGAAACCGGGACGGACGGGCGGTCGAAATCCCGAAATCGATCCGTCTTGCCTGCTATGCGCTGTCGAACGGAATCGGCGATTTTGACGGCCAAACTTCTACCCCCCTGCCCGATCCGGTGACCGAGCCGGATTAATTGGACAGTCCGGGTCGGAAAAACTCCATCTTGAGGCCCAGCCGGGGTTTCCTAAGCCAGCGCTTTTCCCTATAAGACGCGCTCAGCCAACATTGTCATTCACTTCAGACCCGAGCCAGACCGAATAACGGCCCCGTTATCCGGATTGGCCGCTGCAAGCTGCGAGCCGAGATGCCCAAACGCACAGATATCTCTTCCATCCTGATCATTGGTGCCGGTCCGATTGTCATCGGCCAGGCCTGTGAGTTCGACTATTCAGGCACGCAGGCCTGCAAGGCACTGCGCGAGGAAGGGTATCGCATCATCCTGGTCAACTCGAACCCGGCGACGATCATGACCGACCCGGATCTGGCGGACGCGACCTATATCGAGCCGATCACGCCGGAGCTGGTGGCCAAGATTATCGAAAAGGAACGGCCGGACGCTTTGTTGCCGACTATGGGCGGGCAGACAGCGCTGAACTGCGCGCTCGACCTGGAACAGATGGGCGTTCTCGAAAAATTCGGCGTCGAGATGATCGGTGCCAAGGCGGACGTGATCGAAAAGGCGGAAGACCGGGAAAAGTTCCGCGCCGCGATGGACGTCATCGGCCTGGAAAACCCTCGCGCGGCCATCGCCTCATCGCCGGCGATCCACGACGACAACGGCCGCATCATCGGCTACGACCGCAACGCCGGCTATCTGGAGGCCATGCGCGCGCTCGACGAGATCGGCTTGCCGGCCATCATCCGCCCGGCCTTCACGCTGGGTGGTACGGGCGGCGGTGTTGCCTATAACCGGGAAGAATTCGAAACCATCGTCCGCTCCGGCATCGACGCCTCGCCGGTCGGCCAGGTTCTGATCGACGAAAGCCTGCTCGGCTGGAAGGAATACGAGATGGAAGTGGTCCGCGACAAGGCGGACAACTGCATCATCATCTGCTCCATCGAAAACGTCGATCCGATGGGCGTGCATACTGGTGACAGCATCACCGTTGCGCCCGCGCTGACGCTGACGGACAAGGAATACCAGATCATGCGCGACGCCTCGATTGCGGTGCTGCGCGAGATCGGCGTCGAGACCGGCGGCTCCAACGTGCAGTTCGCGGTCAATCCGGACAACGGCCGCCTCGTGGTCATCGAGATGAACCCGCGCGTGTCGCGCTCCTCCGCGCTTGCCTCCAAGGCAACCGGCTTCCCGATCGCCAAGATCGCCGCCAAGCTCGCGGTCGGCTACACCCTGAACGAACTGGAAAACGACATCACGGGGGGTGCCACCCCGGCCTCGTTCGAACCGACCATCGACTACGTGGTCACCAAGATCCCACGCTTCGCCTTCGAGAAGTTCCCGGGATCGGAAGCAACGCTGACCACCGCGATGAAGTCCGTCGGCGAAGTCATGGCCATCGGCCGGACGTTCAATGAAAGCCTGCAAAAGGCGCTGCGCGGCCTGGAAACGGGCCTCAACGGCTTTGACGAAACGGAAATTCCGGGTCTCGACCAGGGCGACGACAAGAATGCGCTTCGGGCGGCCGTCTCGACCGCGACG
>JBNKGB010000149.1:0-6940 GCA_050289605.1 Roseibium sp.
GCATCTCTGCGCCAAGTCACCGAATTGACAAGAGCTCAATCAAATCCAAAAAGACCTAAACCTCAATGGACCCAATCGGCTTCCTTGTCTGAAAGATCAGCGTACCTGCGTAACTCCTTAAAACCCCCAAAACATCCAAAGACATCCTGAAGATCGCAAGGCCAACGCCGCCTACGCTTCCCTTCCTTCATAAACCAAATTGTCAAAGAACAGAGGAACTTTCCTCTCCAGACCCGCAACCAAACCCAACCGAAAACAGCCCTCTTCCGAACCATCAGATCCGGCCTCATAAAGCCAATTTTCTGGAATTAAGGTCACAAAACCCTGTCGCCAGCGACGTTGCCGCCGTCGATGAGCCGCGTTATACGCACCACCAGCACACCCGTCAACACATGTTTTCGAAAAAAATCAAAAAAACCGGAAAAAGATTCAAGAACCCGCTTTTCTCTAGAAATTTCAGCCACTTGATATTCTGAGACCTTTGGCTCCACAGGCTTTCACAAGCAATCCGGCCCCCAGTCCACCCGCAGCCGCAATCAGCGCCAGACCCATTGCAGAGGCACCTTCCGCAGGGGTTTCCTGACGTATCAGCCGTTCGAACAGTTGAACGGCCAGAATTGCTCCCGAAGCTCCGATCGGATGCCCCCGGGCAAGCGCACCGCCCAGGGAATTGAGCCGGTCCTGCGGAAGAGCAAGCCTTTCCGCTGTCACCATGGCCTGGACCGCATAGGCTTCCATCAGTTCCACGGCTGCCAGATCCCCGGGAGCAACAGCCCGTTCGGACAGGAGCGTTTCGGCAACGGCGATCGGCACCAGGGCGGGATCCGCCGGATCTCCGCCCATGCTCAGCCCCGCCAGAACGCGCAGCACCGGCAGGTCACGTGCGGCGGGATGATCTTCCGCCAGCAGCAGGACCGCGGCCGCCCCGTCCGCCTCGCAGGCGATCGTCGCTGCGCAAACACCGGTTTCTTCCGTTCCCGCCAGCACCGGCGCCCGCATGGCGACCTTTTCGGACAGCTTGCGCGTGAAACCATCCCGGCCCGGCTCGCCGTCGAGAGCGACAAGATTGCCCCGCTTTGTTGCTTCGGCGGCCAGGGCCTTGGCGTGCGAAAGGACCGCGAAGGTCGACTGCTGTTTCCTGGTAACGCTCATCCGGTGCGCCAGACCGGCCGCGGCTTCCGCAAGATCAGGATCGCCGAACGGCGGCGGGGCAAAGGCAGGGCGGTCATAGGCCACCGGGTCTCCGTCTTCGGCTCTCGGACGATGCATGCGGATTGGAGACCGGCTGAAACTTTCCGCCCCTCCCGCTAGGACACAATCGGCGGCCCCTGCATCGATCAGCCGGGCGCCCATGAGGATGGCGTCGAGACCGGAACAGCATTGCGTATCGATGGTGAGCGCCGGAACGCGCGGCGGGATCCCCGCCCTCAGCGCTGCGAGGCGCGCGGGATTGCCGCCGCCATAGAGCGCATTGCCGAGCAGAATCTGATCGACGTCACCCGGGGCCAGGCCGGCGTCCCGGATCAGGCGCGCAAGGACCGGGGCTGCCAGTTCATCGGCCTGGAAACGGGAAAGAGCGCCACCGCGCGGGGCGACCGCCGTTCGTCTGGCGGCAACGATGACGGCCTGGCGTTTTCCGCTCACATCTCCTCCTCGCGCATTTCTTTCAAAAGGTCATCGGTTATGCGCTGGATATCCGGTTTTCCGCCCATCGTCAGAGGCAGGCGAACAACCACCTTGATCCTTTTCGGCACTTTTCCAGCTCCAAGCAGGGCTTTGCAATGTCTTTGAAGCACGGCCTCCGCATCCGGCAAGGCGCAGGACAGTTCCACGGCGGCCTCCAGCCTTTCACCACGCACCTTGTCGGAGAGCCCGGCGACAACGGCGAGAGCAACGGACGGATGCGTGCAGAGGGCCGCCTCGACTTCCTCCGGATAGACGTTGAGACCGGAGGTGACGACCATCCGGTTTTCGCGCCCAGTCAGGAACAGGAACCCGTCCGTGTCCAGATAGCCGTGATCGCCAAAGGTCAACCAGTCGCCCTGCCAGCGGGTCAGGGGGCTGGCCCCGCAGATATATCCGGAAAAGAGCAGGGCGCTTTTGACCCAGACAGGACCGGGTTCGCCTGCCGTGGCGGGAGTTTGCGGACTGCCGATCCGGATGTCAACGCCATAAGCCGACCGGCCAACCGATCCCTCGGGGACGTTCTCCTCCGGCTTTGAAACCGTGATGAAGCTGGTTTCCGAGGCGCCGTAGAATTCGATCAATTGGGCCATCGGAAAAACGTTCCTGAGCGCCGACCGGTCTTCGTCGCGCCATTTTGCGCCACTGGCAAAGACCTGGGCGACCGAGGCGACCGGACCGCTGCGTCTTGCGGCTTCGGCCAGATAGTGAAGCTGCGTGGGCGTGGCGTAGAGGATGGCACTTCCTTCCGCGTTTTCCAGCTCGGAAAGCACGGTGCGGGGCTCGAAGCGAGGCAGAAGAACAACCTCTTGGCCAGCGGCAAGACCGCAGACAGCGCCATAAAGATGCAGCGAGTGGCTGAGCTGGCCGGCGAGCACGACGCGGCTTGCCTCCGAAGAGCCGAATTCCCGTTCGCTCAGGGCAAAGCTTTCCAGCCAGGAGCCGTGCGTGCGCACATAGCCCTTGGGCGTGCCGCTCGTTCCCGAGGTGAAGCCGGCATAAAAGAGATCGCCGTCGCAGGGCGCAGGTTCATCTGCGGCACCGGGCGTAGCCGTGGCGGAAAGGGAGGGCTTTTTGAAAGAGGGCCGGACCGCCTCGTCGAGGACGAGGTCCGGACGGACCTCCTCGAGAACTGACTGCTTGCGGGCCTCCGGCCACTCAGTGTCCAGCACCACAGCGATCCGGCCCGTTCGCGCGCAGGCGAAAAAGCAGACGATCAGCTCAGCCGGATTCTTGAGGAGAAGGGCGATGCGTGCCCCGAAGGAAGTGTGGCGGCGGATGTGAATCTCCACCGCCTCGATTTCGTCGATCAGGTCCCGCCAGGTCAACCGGACCGTAGCGCAGGCAAGCGCGATCCGGTCCGGGGTTTTTCCGGCAAAGTCCTCAAGCCGGTCGCCGACATAAGCCATGGAGCACCGGCGCCGACAACAGGCGTCAGGCGCGCGAGAGCAGGGCGCCCGGCAGGCCGCGGGCGACCGTCTGGACGACGATGGCGGTCACGGCCACCTTGATCAGGTCACCGGGAATATAGACGGCGCTGCCGGCCGCGGCTTTCACCAGGGAGATGTTGGCCATGATGGCAACGCCCGGGATGCCGAAGGCATAGACGACAAGAATGCCGCCGATGACCGCGGAAATGGCGGCGGACAGCAGAATGTTCATCTGGCCGGTGGCGCGCATGATCCAGCCGGCAACGAAAGCACCGACCGGCCAGCCGATCAGGAAGCCGACCGACGCGGTCTGAAAGACGCCGAGGCCGCCACGTCCGCCGGACAGGAACGGCGCACCGAGCGCGACCAGGAACAGGAACAGGAGGACGGCAAGGCCGCCGCGGATCGGGCCGAGCATGACGCCTGCCAGCATGACGCCGAGCGTCTGCGCGGTGATCGGCACGCCGCCCATGAAGGGAATGGCGACCGGAGGAATCAGTCCGAGCGCCGCGATGAGCGCTGCGTAGAATGCGATATGTACGAGAGAGCGATCAGTCATCTGTTCCCACCTTTTCTTCTGATCGTTATCGCCGCGTCGTCTTACCGACTTCTGGTCCGCCTCCGAGGCAACGTGGCGCGATGTGCAGGCCGGATAGCGCATAACCCAAGACTTTGCCAGCAATATCCGGTTGTTTTTATGGTTACCTTGACAGGCCCTCCGAGCCGCCTCGAGCCTTCAGGGCCTCGGCGACATTGTCGGACATGCGCAACGATTGAACCGCAAACGGGGCAATCAGCCGCCACGAGGTTTTCGATCCGGTGCGTGCCTGCCAGGCCTCGCGCAGCATGGAGAAGACCTGCATCAGATGCGGTGCGAAACGCAGAACCAGCGCGACCCCCAAAGCGGGCTTTCGCGGCGACATGCCGATCCATTCCAGCGGCTTGAAGAGTGGTTGCACGGCGTCCAGCATGTCGTCCATGCGTGTCGTAATGGAAACGAAATTCGCCGCCAGGAACAGAACGATCAGGCGGAGCGCCACAGCGACGCCTTCGGCGATCGTTCCGGAAAACCAGTGGAGGACCAGGATGAATCCAAGAAAGACCGTCAGGCCACGCAGGAGCTTCAGCTGAAGCAGGCCTTCCCGCCCGAGCGAGGCATAGGCGGCCAGAACCGCAAGCAGGCACGGCAGGAAGACAACAGGCGACGTCGCCCGGAAGAGCAGCAGGCTGCCGATGGCAACGCTCAGAAGCTTTAGGCCTGCGGGAAGTCTGTGGGCCCAGGTGTTGCCCTGAAGGTAGATCGAGATCACAGCGCCGCCAGCTCCGGTCTGCCGCCCAGCCTGCGGTCGATGTCCTGCGAATAAGCGGCAATCACCTCGTGCGGCTTGCCGTCCATGCGCAGGCGGCCTTCCTCCAGCCACAGAAGCCGGTCGAAGCCCCTGAAGTGGCCGAGATCGTGGCTGACCATGACGATCTTCTGCGGCAGCGACAGGATCATGTCGTGGATCCGGCCGGAGGCAAGCGCGTCCAGGCTGGTCATGGGTTCGTCCAGAACCAGGAGCCGCGGCTCCATGACGAGGACCGCGAGAATGCAAATGAGCTGCTTCTGGCCTTCGGAAAGTTCCGCGAAAGGCGATCCGGCCAGATGCCCGCAACCGTGACGCCCCAGGAACTCCAGCGCGCGGGTCCGGCTTTCCTTCTTGCCTGCTCCGAGCTGGGTCAGGCCGAAGGCGATTTCTTCCTCGACCGTCGGAAAGATCGCCTGGTGGTCCGGGTTCTGGAACACGAAGCCGACGTGGCGCGGCAGTTCGGGCCCGGCCCTGTCGTAGGGGGCGCCGAAGAGGGAGAGTGCGCCGGTGTCCGGCGCCCTCAGGCCGTTGAGCAGCCTGACGAAAGTGCTTTTGCCGGACCCGTTCAGGCCGATCACGCCGATACGGTCCTCGCTCAGGGTCAGGGACAGGCCGTCGAGGATGCGCCGCGCCCCGATGGCGAGGCCGACATCCTTGAACACGGCATAGGGGGCCGCGTCCGGATCGCAGACGAATGCTTTATCGTTGCCGTTCTTTTTCGCCCAGAAAGCCATGTCACCTCGATGCGGGCGCTGCCGCAGCCAGCCCGCCGTTGCGTTGAGGCGCTTATTGACCGGATCAGGCCAGTTGTCAAAATCGCAACGGCGTTGCCGAAGTCACAAGAGCACCGGCAACGGGGGGGCCATGGGTCTTTTCCGCCTCGCGCACTATCCTACCGGACGGGTCAGGTCGGGCAATTCGGCCAATTGGTCGATGGTCGCCTTGACCCGTTCCATCGCCCAGCAGAACCGCTCGTCGGACTCCTCCGAGCCAAAGGTGAGGCGCAGGTACGGGGCCGGGGCCTGGTCCCTGATCTGGAAATAGCGCGAGGAAAGCACCGACACGCCCTGGTGTCCGAGGGCGGCCTGCAGCAGGTCGGGATCCACCGGATCGGGCAGGCGCAGCCAGCCGAAGACCTTGTTGGTGTCACCTTGCAGGAAATAGGGGGAAAGGATCTTCCTGGCCTGCAGGAACCGTTCCCGGTTGGCCCGCCGCTTCAGGCGCAAAGCCCTGAAGAGTTGGCCTTCACGCACCCAGCCGGCGATCAGCTCGGCGGTGATGGGCGAGGCCATCCAGGTGCTTTCGCCGATCTTGTTGCGGATGCTGTCGCCGAAGGTCTCGGGAACGTGGACGAAGCCGATCCGGCTTCCGGGCGAGCAGACCTTGGAGATACTGGCGATGGAGGCGGTCCGCTCCGGGGCCAGCGCACCGAAGGCGGGCAGGGTTTCGGGCAGGAATGGCGTATAAGGGTCGTCCTCGACAATCTTGAGGTCCTCAGCCCGGGCGACCTCGACAATGTTCTCCCGCTCCTCCAGAGACATGGTGTGCGTGGTCGGGTTCTGCATGTTCGGCATGAGGAAGACGCCCTTGACGCCGTGGGTTCTGGCGGCACGGGCGAGCGCTTCGGGAGCCATCGCCCCAAAGCCGCCGTCGGACCGGCGCAGGGCAGGCACGGGCACCGGCTTCAGGCCGAGGCTTTCCAGCGAGGAGAAGATGGAAGGATAGGTGAAGCGATCGACGGCAATCGCATCGCCCGCGCGGAACAGCGCCTGACAGGTGACCTGAATGCCGTGCTGGGCGCCGCAGGTAACGGCAACCCGGTCCGGATCTGCTTCCAGGCCGTAGTCCTTGAAGACGAGCACGCCGGTCTCCCTGTGCGTCTTCAGGCCCTCGGAGGGCACGAAGCCGTTCAGACGCTCGATGCCGGCGGTCTTTGATAGCCTCACCAGCCCCTCCGCGAGACCCGGGTTCAGATGCGGATAGGCGAAATTGCGGGCCAGATCGACGGTTTCCGGCTCACCCTCCTTGGGAGTCAGCGGCGAGACCTGCCGGGTTTCGGAGGCCACGTAAGTTCCCCGTCCGGTCTCGCCCTTGACCAGCCGGCGGCGTTCGGCTTCGCCATAAGCACGGGTCACTGTGCCGAGTGTTATGCCGAGCTGATAGGCAAGCTCGCGCTGCGGCGGCAGCCGGTCGCCCTGCGCCAGGGATCCGGATTTGATGTCCGCTTCCAGCGCATCGGCGATGGCCAGGTAAATCGGCCCCTGCGCCGCTTCGATATTCGGGATCCACATTGTCATAGGGACAATGTTATCATTGACTGGTACAATTTCTCAAGACACTTAGTGTTTCCACACATTGTATCGATTGCATCGAATGTACCGAGCAATCCGACATATTGTCTGGAGACAACTCATGGATTACGCCACGCTTATGGCCTTTGCCGTGTTCGTCATCGTAATGACCGGAACACCCGGCCCC
>JBNKGB010000150.1:0-6925 GCA_050289605.1 Roseibium sp.
GGAAGATCAGCTGCACCTGGCGGCGGTAGGCCAGCAGATCGGGCCCCTTGAAGCCGGCGATGTTCTCAAGGCCCTTGCCGCGATTGTAGAGGACCTCGCCGCCCTCCACGTTGATCGCCCGCAGGATGGCCTTCGCGGCGGTGGTCTTGCCGGACCCTGATTCACCGACGAGGCCCAGGCACTCACCCCGGCGGATGGTCAGGTTGACCTGGTCGAGCGCCGTCATGGTCTTGGTCCTGCCGCCGAACAGCGACCCTTTTCGCAGGGTGAACTTCTTGGTTACGTTGCGCATCTCCACGAGCGGCTCGCCCGGATTGACGTAGCAGCGCGGCCGGCTGGTGAGCAGATCTTCCGACTTCAGCTCGATCGGCCGGATCGGCACCAGCCGCTCGCTCTTGTCCATGTGGAAACTGGGGACCGCGTTCAGAAGCGCCTTCAGGTAGGCGTGCTGCGGGTCGGAGAAAAGCTGCTCGGCCGTCCCCTTTTCCATAATCCGGCCGTGATAGATCACCGCGATTTCGTCCGCCATGTTGGCGACGACGCCGAAGTCATGGGTGATCATGAGCACCGACATCCTGAGTTCCGACTGGACCTCGCGAATCAGCTTCAGGATTTCGGCCTGGATGGTCACGTCCAGCGCAGTGGTCGGCTCGTCCGCGATCAGCAGGGAGGGACGGCAGATCATCGCCATGGCGATCATGGCGCGCTGGCGCAGGCCGCCTGAAAGTTCGAACGGATAGGTATCGAGCGCCCGTTCCGGGTCGGGGAACTGGACCAGGCGGAGCATTTCCTTGGTGAGCTCGCGGGCTTCGGCGCCCGTCGCGTTGCGGTGAAGCAGGGCCGCCTCGCTGATCTGGTCGCCGATGGTGTGCAGCGGCGACAGCGACGTCATCGGCTCCTGGAAGATGATGGCGATCCGGTTGCCCCGCAAATGCCGCATCTGCGGACCCTTGCGCTCGAGCGTGGCGATGTCCACCGGCGGCTCTGCGCCGGTCGGGTCGCTCAGGATCACCCTTCCGGCTGCAATCGAAGCGGCCTGCGGCAGAAGTCCCATGATTGTCTGGGAAATCACCGTCTTGCCCGACCCGGATTCCCCCACCAGCGCAACCGTCCGGTTTTCGGGCACAACGAAGGATACATCGTCGACAGCCCGGACCCGGCCTTCCGCTGTTTCGAAATCGACCGTCAGTCCCTCGATCGAGAGAACATTCACCGCGCTTTTCCTCCCCCGAAAGGATTGTCTGCGTGTGGGTTACTAAGCCCTTATTGCAATAGAAAGACAACCAAATTCGCCGGACGATAGCAATGCAGAAAACCCGTTGCAGTATCAGTGACGGGCATCACATCCGAAAAAATTCTTTTTTCTGTTCAGAATCTTGTGCGAAACGGCGCAAAGCCACCAGCCCGTCAGGCAGCGCTCACCGGCGCCCCTTTTTCGGACACTTCGAGCGGACCTCCCACGGGGAACGGATCGAGCCAGAAAACTTCCATCAGACCGGACCGGCCCCGCAGGAGATGTTCCCCCACCGGCTGCAGGTACCGCTCGGTGGCGAGCTGCCTGACCGTGTTCGAACTTGCCAGGATGGTGATTTCCGGATCGCCTTCGACTTCCTTGCCAAGGGTCTGCAGCCGTTCGGCGGCATTCACCGTGTCGCCAACGACCGTGTAGTTCCAGCGGTCAAGGGCGCCGACATTGCCGACAACGGCAGGCCCGGTGTGAATACCGATGCGAAGGCGCATCTGCGGCTTGCCCGATTGCGCCGCCTTTTCGTTGGCTTCGTGCAGCGCAACCGCAATCCTGCGGGCGGTTTTCACGGCGGCGGCCGCATGATCCGGCCGGGCATCGGGCGCCCCCCAGAAGGCAAGCATGCCGTCGCCCAGGAACTTGTCCACCGTTCCTCCCTCGCTCTCGACCGCCTCGACAAGGATCGCGAAATGGTCGTTGAGGAGGCGCGCGGTCTCTTCCGCGCTTTTTGTCTCGGACAGGGCGGTGAAGCCGACAATGTCGGTGAAGAGGATCGTCAATTCCGCCTCGCGGGCCTTCGCGGCCTCACCGCCACCCAGGCGCATCAGTTTGATGAACAGCGACCGGGGCACGTAGGTGTTCATGGCCTTCAGGCCTTCCACCATGGAATTGAATGCCAGCGCCACCTGGTCGAGTTCGGCCACCCTGCTGCGCGGCAGCGGGTCGACCTCGTTCAGGGATAGACTGCCGACGCGCTGCGACTGGACCGCAAGCTTGCGCAGCGGCCGGGCAACGCGCCGGCCGATCCAGAAGGCGATCAGCACGGAAACCACCAATGCGCCGAAACCGACGAACATGGACCCGGCCAGGCGCTTCAATTCCCGCGAAACCGTCGCCCCCTGATAATATTGTCCGATGATCCAGGGCTCGTCGCTGAAGCCGTCGATCAGCGCTTTCATCATGATGAATTCTTCGCCGCCGGCATCGATGAACGACACGTCAATTCCAAGATCCGCGGCTTTCTTGAATTCCTCCAGCCGTTCCGCGTTCGCCATGGCGGCAAGAACCGGATCGCCCGCCTCTTGCCAGGGGGCAGGCAGCGTGCCCTTGATATCGCCCCCGGTCTGCAGCCAGTTGCTGTCGGAATGCATGATGACTTCGCCGTCTCCGGCAATGATGAAGACGGTGTTGTCCGCGCCCTCGTCCCTGGAGGATACGATGTCAGCAAGGTTCTCCATCGAACTTGCCGCGGTCAGGACGCCGTACATCTTTCCGTCGCGGACGAGCGGGACGGAAACATTCGCGAAAAGCCCCACGTCGCGATGGACCAACGGCCCCCAGGTCGGAGGGCTGTCCGCCGACAGCTTCGGCAATTCGTGCATGTCCATGCCCGGCGGCGGCACGTCCGTTTCTATGCGCCAGAGTTTGCCGTTCGCCGCCCGGTAGATCCCGATGCGCCGGCCCTCGCCATCCGTCACGGCAAGCGTGGTGATGTCCTTGTTGGAGGTCAAGGCAATCGACAGGTCTTCCTGGGTCTGCAGAGGATTGTCAAAGCCGAGCTTGCCTTTGTCGAAATACTGCTTCAGCCCGACTACCGTGTTCTCGACGGATTTGAAGTGGGTCAGAACCTGCATTTCCAGTGCTTGGGTGCTTAGAATGGCCTTGTCGTTGAGCAGCGAAAACGTATTGCGGAAATTTGCGGACACGGAGAGGCCCAGCACAAGTCCGATGGCAATTGCCACGAACGCGCCGAAGCCCACTCCGACGACGGTCGTCAGGGGCCATTTCAGGTGCCGCTTGCTGCGTTTCGCTTTCGCCATCTGGCGCCTACCTCTTTTACCGGTTGCCCGGCATACCAGTTTCGCTCAGCCGAAAGCCGCGCATGATCGGCGTCCGGGCGCGGCGGTTCGCCCTTGCCGCCGGAAAGACAGCTTACCTGCCAAAGAGTTGGCGTCAAATTATGGCAATCGCCGAAATATCCGGCAGACTGCTCCCGCCACAGCCTCAGCCTTCCGCGCCGGACAGATGCCGCAGGGCCAGTTCCTGCAACAGAATGATGGTCTTGCCATCCCGGATGGCCCCGGATCGGATCATCCCCAGCGCCTGTTGCAGGGGAACGTGCAGCACCTCGATGTCCTCGCCCTCGTCTTCCGCCCCGCCCCCGGCGGCAACCTGATCATTGTGGTGATAGGTTCCGGAGAAAAACGAAAGCGACTGGGTGACAGAGCCCGGGCTCATGTGGGCATCGAAAAGATAATCAAGATGGGACACCTCGAACCCTGTCTCCTCCATGAGCTCCATCCGCATCCGCTCTTCCGGGTGAGCTCCCTCCAGGAGCCCTGCCGGCGCCTCGACCATGAAGGGATCCTTTCCGCTGAGCCAGACCGGGAGCCGGAACTGCCGGGTCAGGAGGACGCAATCCGTCTCCGGATTGTAAAGCAGGCAGGCGACGCCGTTTCCGCAATCGTAGGCTTCGCGGATCTGGGGCTGCCAGGAGCCGTCCCGGCGCCGGTAGTCGATCCGGTAGCGGGTGAGCGTTCCCCAGGCATCGGCCAGAACGCTGGTTTCAACGACCTTCAGGTAATCTTCCTCAGCCACGCGCGGCCTCCCGATCTCATATGGATGTCAGGCGGATTTCAGTCCGAGTTCCACCAGGATTTCTTCCGTGTGTTCCCCAAGCGCAGGCGCTGCCCTTTCCAGCACCAGGTCGCCGTTCAGGAAGCTGATGGGCGTGCGCACGGACGGCACATGGCCACCTTCGACACCGGTTGCCGGAAGATCCACTTTCAGGCCGCGGTGCACCACCTGCCTGTCATTGAAGACGTCTTCCACGGAATTGATCGGCCCTGCCGGTACCCCTTCCATCTCCAGGGCGGCAAGAAGGTCGTCGCGCATCCGGGTCTCGGTTTCCGCAGACAGGATCGGAATGAGTTCCGACCTTGCGGCGACGCGGGCCGCGTTGGTGGCAAACTTCGGCTGGTCCGCCAGCTCGGGCCTTCCCAGGACCGCGCACAGGCGCCTGAACTGGCCGTCGTTGCCGACCGCGATGATCAGGTGGCCGTCCTTCGACGGGAAAACCTGATAGGGCACGATGTTCGGATGGGCGTTGCCGAGGCGCCTGGGCGCCTTGCCGGAAACGAAGTAGTTGAGGGCCTGGTTGGCGAGAACGGCGACCTGGGCATCGAGCAGGGCCATGTCGACCCATTCGCCCTCGCCCGTCTCGTCCCGGCGCCGGAGTGCGGCCAGAACGCCGATGACGCCGTAGAGGCCGGTGAAGATGTCGGCAAAGGCGACGCCGATCTTCTGCGGATCGCCGTCCGGCTCGCCGGTCAGATCCATGATGCCGCCCATGCCCTGGATCATGAAGTCGTAGCCGGCGCGGTGGGCATAGGGGCCCTCCTGGCCGAAGCCGGTGACGGAGCAGTAGACGAGCTTCGGATTGACCTTGCTGAGGCTGTCGTAGTCGAGGCCGAATTTGGCAAGGCCGCCGACCTTGAAATTCTCGATCACAACGTCGGCATCCGCGACCAGCCGGCGCACGACTTCCTGACCTTCCTCCGTGCGGAAATCGACCGTGATCGAGCGCTTGCCACGGTTGCAGGCATGGAAATAGGCCGCATCCCGGTCCTTGCCCGCCTCATCCCGGACGAAAGGCGGTCCCCAGCCGCGCGTGTCGTCACCTTGCGGCGCTTCCACCTTGATCACGTCCGCGCCGAGATCGGCCAGGGTCTGGCCGACCCAGGGCCCCGCCAGAATGCGGGCAAGTTCAATTACCTTGATGCCTTTAAGCGGCGCGCTCATGCTCGTGTCCTTAGAAAAGTCCCGAAGGGTCAGGCTTCCGCGGTCTTGCGGTAGATGTGATAGCGGCCGGGGTGAATGCCGCCCGGTTTTTCCAGCGGCTCGAAATTGGCCAGCTTGAGTTCAAGAGCGGTCAGCACGTAGCCTCCCAACGCCATGCGTTCGTTGAGGAGCGGTGCGAGCCAATGAACGATCGCCAGATCGTTGGTGGGATCGGCCGAGCCGATGTCGATGTGGGCGAAGGAAGCCCTGGCACCAACGCGCGGGCCGCAGAAGGCGAGCGTGTCCCTGATGTCGCCCAGGATCATGTGTTCCGCGTCGGGTGCGCAGCTCGGATGACAGTTCATCGCGAAATCGAAGACGAAGATTTCCTTGTCCGGGTAGATTTCGCGCAGGTGATCGTAGGTGCGTCCGTTGCCGAGACCGAGTTCCAGAACCGGGCCTTCAACCTCGTTGACCTTGTCGACCAGATGTTCCAGCAAGATTTTCTGGGAGGTCATGCGGCGGATAAAACTGTCCAAACGGCTCATTAAAAAAAGTCCCTGTTGCTGACAACGCTTCTCACATAGACAATGGCCGGGCCAAGGTCAAAACAGGACTTTGCCATAATCCCCGATCATGCTAACGCGTAAGCCCCGCCGGGTCCCTGAAACGGCCTGGCGAGACCCGCATTCGCTTGCAGACCCTCAGGAGAACCAGATGCGTTCCGAAACGGCGCCGGCCATCCGGCTGGAAGACTATCAACCGCCCGCCTATCGCATCGACACGGTTCATCTGGATGTCAGGCTCGATCCGCAAGCCACCAGGGTCACGGCCGAAATTTCCTTTTCGAAAGGCTCCGGCACCCCGGACGGCGCACCGCTGGTTCTGGACGGCGACGAACTGGTGCTCACCGGACTGAAGCTGAACGGCGTGGAGCTGCCCGCCTCCGCCTACACCGCCACGGCGGACCGGCTGGAGATACCGGCACCGCCCGCCGCGCCCTTCGAACTGACGATCACCACCGAGATCAACCCCGAGGCCAATACGCAGCTGATGGGGCTTTACCGGTCCTCCGGCACCTACTGCACCCAGTGCGAGGCGGAAGGCTTCCGGCGCATCACCTATTTCCTCGACCGCCCGGACGTGCTGTCGGTTTACACCACACGGATCGAGGCCGGCCGGTCCGAGGCGCCGGTGCTGCTGTCGAACGGCAACATGATCGACGCCGGGCTGGTCGCGAATACTGAGCGTCACTACGCGGTCTGGCACGACCCCCATCCCAAGCCGTCCTACCTCTTCGCGCTGGTCGCCGGCAGCCTCGCCTGCGTCGAGGACAGCTTCACCACCATGTCCGGGCGCGAGGTCACGCTCAGGATCTTCGTCGAGCACGGCAAGGAGGACCGCTGCGCCTACGCTATGGATTCGCTCAAGCGGTCCATGAAGTGGGACGAGGAGGTGTTCGGGCGGGAGTACGACCTCGACATCTTCATGATCGTCGCGGTGTCGGACTTCAACATGGGGGCGATGGAGAACAAGGGCCTCAACGTCTTCAACGACAAGTACATCCTGGCCCTCCCCGAAACCGCCACCGACGCCGACTACGCCAATATCGAGGCGATCATCGCGCACGAGTATTTCCACAACTGGACCGGCAACCGCATCACCTGCCGCGACTGGTTC
>JBNKGB010000151.1:0-6915 GCA_050289605.1 Roseibium sp.
TGGTCAATAAACAAAAAGGGCCGCATGTGCGGCCCTTTTCATTTCGGCTAGTTGCCTGTGCTTACGCCGATTCCTCGGCCGGCAGGGAGCCGGTGCCGCGGCCGGCCATGCCGCCGGAGACTTCCTCGGTGGCCTCGTCGGAGAGTTCCTCCGGCAGGATCAGGTTCAACACAATGGCGATGGCGGCAGCCGGCAGGAGGCCGCTGGTCAGCAGGATGCGGGCGGTGTCCGGCAGGTGCTGCACGGCGCCGGGTTCCAGTTGCAGACCGAGGCCGATGGAGAGCGCAATCGCGAAGATGACCATGTTGCGCCGGTTCCAGTTGACGTCCGACAGCATGGAGATGCCGGCAGCGACGACCATGCCGAACATGACGATGACACCGCCGCCCAGGACCTCGATCGGCACGGTGCGGATGACGCCGCCGACCTTCGGGACCAGACCGCAGATGATCAGGAAGATCGCGCCAAAGGTGACGACATGGCGGCTCATGACGCCGGTCATGGCGATCAGGCCGACATTCTGGCTGAAGGAGGTGTTCGGGAAAGCGCCAAAGAAACCGGCAACGGCGGTACCCAGACCATCGGCGAAGGTAGCGCCTGCGATTTCCTTGTCGGTCGCCTCGCGTCCGGCGCCGCCCTTGGTGATGCCGGAGACATCGCCGACGGTTTCGACCGCCGAAACGATCGCCATCAGGCAGAAGCCGATGACGGCCGCCAGGGAGAACTCGAACCCGTATTTGAACG
Organism: Roseibium sp.; assembly: GCA_050289605.1. Lineage (GTDB taxonomy): Bacteria > Pseudomonadota > Alphaproteobacteria > Rhizobiales > Stappiaceae > Roseibium. The sequence goes on from JBNKGB010000151.1 coordinate 745, forward strand.
GCTGGGGAAGCGAGAACACCGCTGCCTTGGTCCAGGATGCGCTGATGGCATCAAGCGTCAGCATGCCGGTGAAGATCGCGTAGATATAGCCGGCGATTAGGCCGAGCAGCACAGCGGACACCGACAACATGCCCTTGCCGAAGAACTTGAAGCCGAGCGTCACGACGATCACGATGAGCGCAGCCGACCAGTTCAGCAACGAGCCGTATTCCGGTGTGCCTCTGGCAGGCACACCGCCGGCTGCATACTGAATGCCCACCTGCACCAGTGCCAGACCGATCATGGTCACCACGAGGCCGGTGACCAGCGGCGGCAGGGCGAAACGGATCCGGCCGATGATGAGGCCGAGCGAAGCATGGAAGAACCCGCCCAGGATCACGCCGCCGAATAGGGCGGCGAGCGCATCGACACCCTTGCCCGCGACGAGCGGGATCATGATCGGCAGGAAAGCGAAAGACGTTCCCTGAACGATGGGAAGCGCCGCGCCGACCGGACCGACGGTCAGCGTCTGCAGCAGTGTGGCGACGCCGGCAAAGATCATCGACATCTGGATGAGGTAGAGCAACTCCGGAAAGTCGGGCGAGTTGGAACCGAAGCCGAAGCCTGCGGCCCCTGCCACGATAATGGCGGGCGTGACGTTCGAAACGAACATGGCCAGCACATGCTGGATACCGAGCGGAATCGCCTTAATCAACGGCGGTGTGTAGTTGGGATCGCGCAGCTGTTCCGCGGTCCCGATCGAAGAATTGTTCATGCTTACTCCTCTGAAGGTCTTGGACGCCCCGCCTCGTTAAGCGTGCGGTGGTCGCCTTGGGGAGTGGGGGCTCAGTCCGTCTTCGGCGCCTCCACGGTCCAGGGTTCCGGAAACCAAAATTCCTCCAGATTGGTTCCGTCCCCGATACGGTCGACAACGGCGTAGCGCCCGGGATTGCCGAGCGGCGCCAATACGCCATGCCAGGTGCCGCGATAAAGATTGATCGACTGGCCCGGCTGGCTGATGAATGCTTTCAGGTTAGCCGGCTTGCCGTCTTCGTCGTCCGCGACGATCACGATCATCGGGACGCCGTCCAGCGGGATGAAGGCCTGGCTGCCTTGCGGGTGGCGCTCGACCAGCTCCACGGCATAGGGCAGGTGACGGGCCTCGGATTCAAACAGGCTGATGCCGGCCTGCCCGCTGCCGAAGTCGAGCTTTGCCAGGTCGTGATACCGGCCGCATTTGCCCTGGTTTATAATCTTGTCGGGCGTGCCGGCAATTTCGAGGACATCGCCATAGGGGGCGAAGGCCTCGGCCGTCAGTGGTGATGGGGTCAGAACTCCGGTCACGGCAGCAGGTCCTTCAACCTGTGCCGCGCAATGCGTTCCACCTGGTGGCAGGCTTCCCTGAATTCGGTTTCCCGGTCGTTGCCGATCCGCCGTTCAAAGGCCGCCAGAATCGACGCCTTGTTGTGATCACGGACCGCGACGATGAACGGGAAGCCGTGCTTCTCGACATAGGCGGTGTTCAGCTTCGTGAAGGTGTCCCGTTCCTCGTCCGTCAGCAGATCCAGGCCGGCGCTTGCCTGCTCGCTGGAGCTCTCGGCTGTGAGGCGGCCTGCCTGGGCGAGCTTGCCGGCAAGGTCGGGGTGTGCGGTCAGAACACCGAGGCGTTCGTCCTCGCCGGCGGAGCGGAACATGCGGCAAAGCGCGTTGTGCACGCCGGCGGCGCAATCATGGGCGGGGCCCAGCTCCAGGTCGAAGGCACGGTCCGCGATCCAGGGGGAATGCTCGAAGATGCCGCCGAACATGGCGACGAATTCTTCCCGGTCCATCCGGCTTGGGCGCATCTCGGCCTGCGGCGGATGATTTTCCGCCCAATGCCGGGCGATCTCGATCCGGCGCGGACACCACACCCCGTCGTGTTTCTGGATGTGCTCGATGAATTTCTGCAGCCCGGCGATCTTGCCCGGACGGCCGATCAAACGGCAATGAAGGCCGACCGTCATCATTTTCGGCGTATCCGTTGCGCCTTCAGCGTAAAGCACGTCGAACGCGTTCCGGAGGTAGTGATAGAAGTCTTCGCCGTCGGTCCAACCCGGCGCCGTCGCGAAGCGCATGTCGTTGGCTTCGAGCGTATAGGGGATGATCAACTGGTCGCGGCCATCGACGTCGAGCCAGTAAGGCAGGTCGTCGTCATAGGTGTCGGAGATATAGGCAAAGCCGCCTTCCTCGGCGACGAGACGCACCGTGTTGGCGGAGCAGCGGCCGGTGTACCAGCCGAGCGGGCGCTCGCCGACGACTTCCGTGTGCAGGCGGATCGCTTCCGCGATCGCGGCGCGTTCCTGCTCTTCCGGCATGTCCTTGTGCTCGACCCACTTGAGGCCGTGGCTGGCGATTTCCCAGCCGGCTTCCTTCATGGCCTCGACCTGTTCCGGACTGCGGGCGAGCGAGGTGGCAACGCCGTAGATCGTCAGCGGAATTCCGGTGCGGGTGAAGAGGCGATGCAGGCGCCAGAAACCGGCACGCGCGCCGTATTCATAAATGGATTCCATGTTCCAGTGACGCTGGCCCTGCCATTGGGCCGCCCCCGGAATGTCGGACAGAAACGCCTCGGAGGCCGCATCGCCATGCAGCACGCAGTTCTCACCGCCTTCTTCGTAGTTGAGAACGAACTGGACGGCGACCCTGGCGCCGTCCGGCCACTTCGGATCCGGGGCAGCGGCACCATAACCACGCATGTTACGAGGATAGCGATTCAAGTTGGACCTCCTGCAAATACCAGCGGAATTTGTTTATGATTGTTCTGACCGCTGGCAATTGTCTTCTTTTAAAGCAAAATAATGCAGCTGACTTTCTTGTCTTTTTAGAAAGTGCTTTCTGTTAACCGCAGGTGCCCTTCGGCACTGCGAAACAGCATCATGCACCGGAATGTTAATGTTTGGGAGGGCCCCATGGCCGGATATCTGACGACACATGTGCTGGACACGGCCCGTGGCTGCCCCGGCCAAGGCATCAGGATCGACCTCTACGAGATTTCGGGTGACAGCCGCACTTTCCTGCGCTCGCTGGTGACCAACGACGACGGCCGCACCGACCGCCCGATCCTGCCTCAGGAAGAGTTCAGGACCGGCGCCTATGAACTGGTCTTCCATGTCGGCGACTATTTCGACGCGGCCGGAATCGACCTGCCGGACCCGAAATTCCTCGACACCGTTCCGCTGCGCTTCGGCATGTCCGAGGAAGCGCATTACCACGTGCCGCTGCTGGTCTCGCCGTTCAGCTATTCGACGTATCGGGGAAGCTAACGAAAGACCTCCGGGCTCCGTTCCCGCCGGAACCTTCGCACCCAGTCCTCGCTGGTTGCATCGGCGAGCTTGGCGACGCCGGGCATTACGGCCTTTGCAATGCTTCCGTCAAGGCCGAGCGCCTCCAGGACCTTGCGTAATATGCCCTGAGGGTCCGCCGACAAATCGTCGTAGGTAATTCTGAGGGGTGCTATTTGCTGCGCTTCGAACCAGGCCTGCCATTCACGGTCGAACCGGTCGAACCGTTCGTAAGCCGCCCGTATTTCGTCCACGTCGTAGACCGGGTCCGCCGGCGGTGCGAGACGCTCAAGTTCTGTCCCGTCCGGCGCCCGGTGCCACAGACCCGTCTGTTCGGCTTTCACATAGGAAACGGCCTGATCTGCCTTGTCCGGCCGGGTGAGGTGAATGAACAGGGTTCGGCCGAAGGCAGCCGCAAAACGGTCCCTGTCTGCCGGGAGATCCGGGTAAAGCACGGCAAGCTTATCCGTGAAGAAGTCAAAGCTGTGCCGTTGCAGGCGCAGGCCGAAGAGACCCGTGCCATTGCTCCCCTTTTCAATTGCGGCCTGAAATATTCGCGAAAGCGTCTCCGGCTCCGGCTCTGTCTCCTCCGCTTCGAGGCCCAGATCTACCAGCCAGTCATCGAGAGACGATTCATGGAAATAGGAGTCCGGCATTCCGGAGACACCGGTCTCCGCCAACAGCTTGCACAAGAGCGTGCTGCCGCTGCGCGGGGACGTACAGATGATGAAGGAATTGTATTTGGCCATCAAACGGTATTCTTGAGCAAACAAACAAGCCCGGAGAACGTACAATGCCCCTACAAACCTCGGCAACGCCTTCCCGGACACAGCGTAGCGAAGAACCGGAATCAACTGCCTGGGTCCCGGCTCGCGCTTCGCTCGGCCGGGACTGCGAGGGGCAGAAAGTCAGCGGGCACCGGGCTGTAGGACTGAAGACCCAACAGGCGGGGCATCGCAGAATTTAGACCGATGCGCCCCAGGGCTCAGTCCCCCAGCTCCTCCTTCGGCTGCGGTTCCTTTTTAAAGATGATCTCCCGGTGCGGATAGGGAATGGAGATGTTGTTCTCCTTGAACGTGTCCCAGAGCGCCAGCAGGACCTTGCCGCGGATATTGGTCAGACCCTGCTGCGGATCGTGGATCCAGAAGCGCAGGACGAAGTCGAGGGACGATTCCCCGAAGCCCGTCAGCCAGCAGACAGGCCGCCGGTTGACTTCCACCCGGCCGACCGTCATGGCGGCATCGATGGCCAGCTTGCTGACCAGATGCGGGTCGGCGTCATAGGAAACACCGAAATTGACGTCGAGCCGCACAAGGTCATCGCTGAAGGACCAGTTGATGACCCGGTGGGTGATGAAGTCCTCGTTCGGAATCAGGTATTCGCGGCCGTCGCGGGTGACGACGGAGACGAAGCGGGCCCGAAGTTCGCGGATCCAGCCGAAGGTGCCTTCCAGCGAGATCGTGTCGCCCGGCTTGATCGACTTGTCGAGCAGGATGATGATGCCGGAGATGAAGTTGGAAATCACCTTCTGCAGGCCAAAGCCGATCCCGAGACCGACCGCGCCTGAGAAGACGGTGAAGGCGGAAAGGTCGATGCCGACCGAGGACAGGGCAACCGTGCCGGCGATCACCACAAGACCGAATTTTGCCACCTTGCCGATCAGCACCCGGATCGACGGGGTCAGCTCGTCCGATTTCTGAACCTGTTCCTCGACGTAGCGGCCCATCACCACGGCCAGCCAGACGGTTGCGATCAGAAGCACGGCGGCTTTCAGCACGAGCAGGACCGACAGGCGCATCTGACCGAGGGGAAGCGCCAGCCCGTCCAGGAAGGTGCCGGCCTCGTCGTCGAGACCCAGGATCACCAGGGCGACATAGGTCCAGGCAAGCCAGGTCAGGCTGCGGGCGACCAGCCGGTTTCGGATGACCCGCGACAGCACGGCCACGAAGAGCCAGGCCAGCGACAGGGACAGGGCAATGGAGATGAAGTGGCTGCGGCTCGGCCATGTGGAGCTGCGCATGATTGTGAGCGCAATGAACAGGAAAATGCTGAATATCATCCATTCGATGCGCCGGAGCAGCGCCACCACGACCCTGAGCAGACCCGGATGACCCTTGATCTCGCGGGCGCGCTCTTCCAGCCGGGGCTCGATCCTCCAGCTCAGGGCCTTCGCCAGCAGATAGAGCACGGCGATGATGCCCGCCTGATAGAAGAACCAGGGCGCAGTCAGATAGCTTAGCAGAAGCCGCACCCAGGACTGAAGTTCAGCGATGAAAATATCGAAGCTCATGCGCGCAGGCTCTTGACCGGATCGATCGGGCAGACAGCGCCGGTGCGCATTCCGACCGTTTCGTCAAAAGCTTAACAACAATTCCGGCCGGGGGCCAACGGCTCAGCCTTCCTAGAGGTCACAGCTGCCTTAAGGAAGGCATTTTGCGCGCATCGAGAACGACGTTGCTAACCCCACTCACAAGGTGATTGACAAGACGCTGCCCTCCTCCGCTCATCCTCATCCTGAGGAGGACCGTCAGGTCCGTCTCGAAGGACGGGCGGCATGCTCGGAGGCAAGCGGCCCATCCTTCGAGACAGCGCTCGCGCGCTTCCTCAGGATGAGGGCGTGCGAGCGGCCTGCCTCGTCTTCAGGAAATTTCCTTAGTCACAAGCTGCAGTGATGATGATTTCCACTTTCAGGTCCGCTCTTGCCAGTCTGGCTTCGCCGCAGGCGCGGGCGGGGGCATGACCTGCCGGCACCCAGGCGTCCCAGACTTCGTTCATCTCGACGAAATCCGACATGTCGGCCAGCCAGACGATTGCCTGCAGGATGTGTTCGCGCGAGGAACCGGCCTTTTCCAGGAGCGCATCGACGCGGGAC
>JBNKGB010000152.1:0-6789 GCA_050289605.1 Roseibium sp.
CGATCTCGGCCAGCCGTCGAAATACGGTCCGAAGGGAGAGCTGGTCAATCCGGACGCCAATCGCATCGTGAACCTGCGCTTCAATGGTGCCCCGATCGATCCCGACGCCACCTTCGTGGTTGCGACCAACAACTACCGCGCCAGCGGCGGCGGCAATTTCCCGGGCATCAGTGACGACGTCGTCGTCTTCGTCGGCCCGGACACCAACAGGGACGTTCTGGTCCGGTATATCGTCGAACAGGGAACCATCAATCCGTCGGCCGATGCCAACTGGCATTTCAAGGCGATGCCGGGCACGACGGTCCTGTTCGATACGGGCCCGGGCGGCACCGGTTACGCGTCCTCGGTCGAAGGGGTCAGCATCGAGCCGGCCGGCGACGGCGAGAATGGCTATGCCCGCTACCGCATCACTCTGTAGCCGTCAGGAAGAATGCAACAAAAAAGCCTTCCCCCGCGGGGGAAGGCCTTGAAATCTCCGTTCGGTCGCCTTCACCGGAGCCGAGCGGCCGGTGCCTGGCAAGCGATCGGCCGACGATCAGTCGTCGCGGTAGACTTTCTCGCGCCGCTCATGAGCTTCCTGGGCTTCGATCGACAAGGTCGCGATCGGCCGGGCTTCAAGGCGGCGAAGAGAAATGGGTTCGCCCGTCTCTTCACAATAGCCGTAGCTCCCGTCGGCAATGCGATCGAGCGCATCGTCGATCTTTGAGATCAGCTTGCGCTGCCGGTCACGGGCACGCAGCTCGATAGAGCGGTCTGTTTCGGACGACGCGCGATCTGCAAAGTCGGGATGGTTCTGGCTTTCTTCCTGAAGGTTGGCGAGCGTCTCCTTGCTCTCTTTCAGGATCTCTTCTTTCCAGGCAAGCAGCTTGTTCCGAAAGTACTCGCGCTGCCTGTCGTTCATGAACGGCTCGTCTTCCGAGGGTCGGTATTCAGACTCGATTTCAACCGTCATAGATAGCTCCGGATTACCGTTAGGCCGCGCGCAATATATAGCCGGTTCCGCCAGCCTACAACGGTTCATTTGGGAAAAAAGAAATCAAAAAAATGTTAATCCTTTCAATCCGTTGCGTTAACTTTAGCTGAATCGGGGCAATTCCCGCCCCTCCATTGCGGCGCGTTAATCCGGGAATCGCCCGAGCTTTGCCAGTTCCACTTTCACGCGCAACTCGATCTCTTCCAGCACCGAATCTATCTTTTGATCTCCGCTCGATTGCCGCCTGGAAACCTGCCTTGCCAGCAGTTCCAGCCTGTCTTCCGAGACGTGGCCGGCAAGCAGATCCGCCCTGACCGACTCGAGCGTATCCAGTAAAGAGTGCCCGTGCCGGGCGGCACGCGACCGGCGCTCCGCCTGTTCGTCGACTTCCTGCAGGGCCAGCAAGGCATCCATGCCCTGGATCGACGCCCCGCCGGCGGTCGGCGACGAGGTCGGAACTTCCTCGCCCATAATCGGCGTGAACTGATCCGATCCGGACGCGGTGCGTTTTTTCGCGCCCTTGCTCTGCACGCCGGAGATAGGTTTGTTGCCTGTGATGCGCATGATTGTCTTTCCGGTCCTGCACCTGTCATTTGCGCCGGGACCCGTTGCCCGTCAGATTCTGCCTGGAATGGTAAATGAGTCCCCGTGAATGAGGCAATATTTGCCGGGTCGAAGGGAAGGATTACGCTCCCATTCCGCCAGAATTAGGTGGATATGCCCTTCATTCTATCAGCAAATCGCGCGGAATCCCGTCACTTTTGATTATGACAGTCACCATCTCCGTGAAGTTGGCACGACTCTCGCATTACGCAAGCCGAGAAGTTGTCAACCGGCGGGAAGTGCCGGATCCGGAACATGGACCAGAGACAGGTATGCGATATTTGGGTGAAAAGATTTCTGCATGGTCCACGCGGGCGGCGCTCGCAGCCGCAGTCTGCGCGATCGCGGCCGGAGCGCTGCTGACTCCGGCGCACGCGGCCTCCCGGATAAAGGACATAGCGGATTTCGAAGGTATACGTGAAAACCAGCTTATCGGTTACGGTCTGGTCGTCGGACTGAACGGCACGGGCGACTCGCTCAACAACACGCCCTTCACCCAGCAGAGCCTCCAGGCGATGCTGGAGCGGCTTGGCGTCAACACCCGGAACGTCGACCTGAACACCGACACCGTGGCCGCGGTCATGGTCACGGCCAACCTTCCGCCCTTCTCAACCCAGGGCACCCGGATTGATGTGAATGTCAGCGCCCTCGGCGATGCGAAGTCCCTGCAGGGCGGTACGCTGCTCGTCACGCCTCTGGTCGGTGCCGACGGCGAGGTCTACGCGATTGCCCAGGGCTCGATTGCCATCGGCGGCTTTTCCGCGCAGGGCGATGCCGCTTCGATCGTACGAGGCGTTCCGACCGCCGGACGGATTGCCAATGGCGGCCTCGTCGAGCGCGAACTGAATTTCAAGCTCGCATCGCTGACGACCCTGCGTCTGGCCCTTCGCAATCCGGACCTGACCACCGCGCGGCGCATTGCGCTGTCCGTCAACGAACTGATCGGAATGCCGACGGCGGAACCTCTCGACCCGGCAACCGTGCGGATCGACCTGCCCCGGCAATATGACGGCAACATCGTCGATCTGCTGACCGATATCGAACAGCTGATCGTCGAACCGGACCTGGCTGCCCGGATCGTGATCGACGAAAACTCCGGGATCATCGTGATGGGACAGGACGTCAAGGTGTCGATGGTCGCGGTTGCCCAGGGCAATCTGACGGTCACGATTGCCGAGTCGCCTCAGGTTTCTCAACCCAACCCCTTCTCCGGCGGGCAGACCGCAGTCGTGCCCCGCTCGGACATTTCGGTAAACGAGGACGGGAGCACGAAGCTCGCGATCGTCCCGGCGACCGTGACGCTGAAGCAGCTCGTCGACGGCCTCAACGCACTGGGGATCGGCCCGCGCGACTTGATTTCCATCCTGCAAGCCATCAAGGCAGCCGGCGCCCTGCAGGCCGATATCGAGGTGTTGTGATGCTGCAACCCCTGACACCGGCAGTCGCCAGCCAGAAGAGCCCGCTCGACGCGCTTCGCGGCGTTGACAGGACCAACAAGACGGACGTCCGGGAAGCTGCCGAGGAATTCGAGGCTGTCTTCCTGAACAACATGCTCCAGAGCATGTTCACCGGCCTTCAGGAAGGCGGTACCTGGGGGAAAGGCCATGGGGCAGATGCCTGGCAGAGCCTTCTGATCGACGAATACGCGCGTTCCATCGCCGCCGGGCGTGGCATCGGCCTGGCCGACAGCGTTGAACGTGAATTGCTTGCTTTGCAGGAGGGAGCGCAATGACGGCCCAGCCGAACACCAACACTTTCCCGTTTTCCCTCGATCGTCCGGATAGCCGGCAGGACGCTGAAAATTTCTGCTCGGCCCTGTCCGGCACCATGGAGGCCCTGCTGTCCGTCATAGAAATGGAGACGGACCTTGTGCGCGCCGGCAAGCTGAAGGAAGCCGGGGAGCTTCAACCCGACAAGGCACGCCTGATCCACGAATACACGCGCGGCATGATGACCGCTAAGGAACACGCAGTCTCGCTGGGAAACCTTGCTCCAGCCGCCACGCAGTCCCTTCGCCGCCAGCACGCGGAATTCCAGCCCGTGCTGCGGATCAACCTCGCGGTTCTCTCCACGGCACGCGAAGTCGCCAGCAGCATCGTGTCGTCTGTCGCAAAGATGGCAGGGGCCAAAAACGCTGCCGCCCCGACCACCTATGGCCGCAACGGCTCCGCACCGCAGGGGCCGCAATCCGCCAGGGGAATTGCCGTCAACCAGTCCCTCTAGACCCAGCGCTGATAACGAGGCAGCATTCCGCCTGCCGTTCCTTTTCTACAAGGCTCCCAAACCCGGGGGCCTTTTCCTTTTCCAGGAGCGGGCCATCCGACCCGTACCGACATCGCCGGGCGAGCACGGCAACGAATCAGGAACACGCACACGCTTCCGGAACGCGTTCCTTCAATTCCTCACTGTTCCGTTAACAAAAGATTCATTCCCTTACGGTATTTTCGACAATGCGAACAAGTATTTTTATGAAGTACCCCGGAGGGTAAGATGTTGGATACGGGACTAACCCGGCCGCCATCGCCGACGTACACGGCGATCACGCCGGCAACTCGGGCTCCGGAGCGCAACGCCTCGGCGGCCAAGACGGAACTTCCTGCCGAAGCAACCGTGGCACCAGCCGGCGAAAGCGACAACAGCCAGCGCACCGCAAACAACGAAGATCGGAACAATCACCGGCAGGAAGCCCTGACGCAGAACCTGGAACGCCGCCATGTGGAGGATCCGGAGAGCAAGAGCTTCGTTTTCGTTGCCACCAACATGGAGACCGGCGAGGTCGTGCGGCAGGTTCCGAGCGAAACGCTGCGCCGCCTGCGCGCCTATGCCCATTCGATCGCGCAGCAGGACATGAACGCGAACAGACAGACGGTTCAGCGCACCATTTGACCCGTTCGCCATCAGACCAGCCTCACCTAGGTGTTCAGTCCCGGCATTTGATGGATCGGGTTGAGCCTGAACCTTTCCGGTTCAGTTGTCCATATTTTGCAGATGTATTCGTATGGGGTGAGGCCGCGTAGGGTCTTCAAGCGGCGCCCAAAATTGTATGCGTCGATGAAGTCGGCGAGGTGGGCTTCGAACTGGGCATGATCGTCGTAATGGAAGCGCTTGACGGTCGCCTCCTTGATGGTCCGGTTCATCCTCTCGACCTGACCATTCGTCCAGGGATGCTTCACCTTGGTCAGACGATGCTCAATGCCGTTTTCCCGGCAGCGCATGTCGAACATGTGGGTCATGTATCTCGCCGTCGGTCCGTCGGCGTATCGGGGTGGAAACGTGAATTGGATGCCGTTGTCGGTCAGCACGGTGTGGATTCTGTAGGGAACAACCTCGATGAGGGCCATGAGGAAAGCAGACGCCGAAGTCCGTCCCGTTTTGCGAACAACCTGGACGAAGGCAAATTTGGATGTGCGATCAATCGCGACATAGAGGTAGAGCTTGCCTTCGGCCGTGCGCACTTCGGCAATGTCGATGTGGAAATAGCCGATCGGATAGCGCTTGAATTTCTTTTTCGCCGGCTGGTCGCCATCGACATCGGGCAATCGACTGATGCCGTGACGCTGCTGCATCGATGCAGCGACGAACGGGTCAAGTGCGGGATTGTTGGCTGGAGGGCGTAAAGGCAATCGTCCAGAGGCAGGAGCGTGTGGCGGCGGAATGCGACGATGATCGCTTCATCCTCGACGGACAGGACCGTCGAATGAGGCTCCTTCGGTCCAGTCCGCAAGTCGGCCGTGGAAGTCCGACGCTTCCACTTTGCGACAGTCTTCTGATTGATCCCGTACCGCTTCGAAAGCGTTCTCAGGCTCTCTTGACTATTTTGTATTGCTCGACGGATCGCCTCTGTCGTTGTGGCGCTGCCGTGTAAAACCTGTCCCATAGCGCATCCTTCCATTTGGAAGAAAAGACTGCACCATCAAAATCTGGGATCAAACACTTTTGCTAGGGCGAAAAATCTCCTCTTTCTCGCGGCCCGGCTTCCGGGCCGTTTTTTGTTTCCCCCGATTGCTTGCCACTCACCTCCCCGTTTTCCGACCCTGTTCAAAGGCATCGGTCACACGCAGGCGGTCGACGCTGGCGCGACGGCGGTTAACGATCAGTGGTCTTCCGAGGGTCAATTTTACCTAATGCCAGGTGCCCGTGCCCTTTCCCTGGACGCAACCGGGGCCATTGACCCTTCATCGCCGGTCGATGAAAGGAAATGGCGTTGCCAGGGCCCCGCCCAAAAAACCCGCGGAAATACTGGGAAAATACATGGTTAACTGCAACGCGATTTCAAACTTAAAATATTAACCAAATAAATTAACCAAAAATATTATCTAAAATTTAAAGTTAAAACACGCTAACCAAGTTACTTAGGAAAACAAGCAATATTACCTGCCAAAGTTCCGCCGTCATTCAGGAAGAATGACTTAAATTTACAGAAGGAACTCTGTTATGTCAGGCATTACTCTTTCCAGTGCGGTGCGCACGAACCTAAACTCCCTTCAGGCTACTTCCCGCCTGATGAGCTCCGTGCAGGAAAAGCTTTCCACGGGCAAGAAAGTGAATTCGGCTCTCGACAACCCGAACTCTTTCTTCACCGCAAAGGGCCTGGAAAACCGCGCCGGTGACCTGTCCACCCTGCTCGACGACATGGGCCAGTCGGTCCAGACGCTGAAAGCGGCCGACAAGGGTATCGAGGCAATCTCCGACCTGGTCGATGCCGCAAAGGCAAAAGCCAACCAGGCTCAGCAGACTTCCAGCCAGTCCGAGCGGAACAAATACGCCAAGGAGTACAACGAGCTCCTGACGCAGATTGAAGACATCGCGAAAGACAGCGGCTATAAGGGCAAGAACCTGCTCGGCGGCAATGGCAACAACTTGTCCGTGACCTTTAACGAAGATGGGACTTCTTCGCTATCAATCACAGCCGTTGATTTCACCGACACCACATCGACAACCGGTCTCAACCTGTCCGATCTGACAGAAGCAACCAGCGGCACGGACACCATTACACTCACCGCGGGTACAACGACGGTCGCACTAACTGGTGGGGATCTGCTGACTGATGATGATGAGTTTGCAGCCGGCGATACGCTGACGTTGACCGATGCCAATGGCACCGAAGTTGCCTCACTGGCAGTCACCGCAACAACAACCGTTTCCGATCTGGAAGCTCTTTACGATGGGATTGACGGTGCTAGTGCCGCTCTGGCAACCAACACACTGACAAT
>JBNKGB010000153.1:0-6716 GCA_050289605.1 Roseibium sp.
CACAATTCGACCCGCGACGCCAACGCGCGTTTCATCCGGCCACACTACTACTCGAGCCAGACGGTCATCATCGGGCCCCGGCGACTGGAAATCGGCTCCTGGGACGACATGGCGGACAAGACCGTCTGCACGACAGTCGGCAATTACGCGAACACGCTGCTTGTGGCGCGCGTGGCCCGGGTGATGCTATTCGACACGCCGGCCCGGCTGGTCTCGAATCTGCGGTCGGGCACCTGCACCCTGATTGCACAGGATGACAGCGTCCTCGCCAACGCCATGGCTGATCCCGAGATGGCGGCGCAGTTCGAACGCAAGCTGGGGTTCGGCGAGATTCCGTGGGGCATGGCAGTATCTCTTGAGGGAAGCGACCAACTGGCCGACCTGCTGGACCGGCTTTCGATCGACTTGCATGCAGAAGGCATTTTGCTGGATATTGCCCGGCGGCATTCGATAGAGACCGAATATCTCGAACGCATGCAAACCCTATGGCAGCGCGATGAATGCCAAAGGTCTCCATCTAAATGCCTGTCTCCACCGCTTCAGGCCGAATTTACTCCAAGTCCGTTCAAGGCTTTCGTTGAAGCAACCTATGCTTGGGCACAAGAACACCTTGCGGTGTTTTACAGCGAAGTTGCCTGGGACCTTTTTACTAACGGCATGCTGGTGTCACTGATCGCAGTGGCCGGTGCGATCGTCGCGACGCTGGTTATGAGTTTCATCTTCGCCGTTTGCCTGACCTCTGAAAGCAGGTTGTCGAAATGGCCGCTGGCGGTGCTGCTGGCCGTCCTGCAAAGCAGCCCTCCAATTCTGATCCTGGTTTGCGTTGCGACGACTGCAAACCAGCTGTTCTCTTATTCGCAGGGTGTGGCCCTCCTGGTTGCCATCCTTTCCATCGCACTCATGAACGGAGCCTTCGCGGGGCAGGCAATCGCCGATGCCTGGCGGTCAGTGGAGGCAGCCAGGGGAAAGGGAGAGCGCTGGCGCCAGGCCATCATCCGGTCGGCATCACAGATCGAAGCTTTCCTCACCAATGCAACGCGCGGGATTTCGGCGGCCAGTTTCGTCGGCGTCGCCGACCTTACCAATGCGCTCAACGACATCACGTCCTTCTCCCGAAACCAGGCCACAGCTTATTGGATTCTCTTAATCTTCTATGTTCTGGTCGTAATGATCGTCGTTCGCCTGAGCCGTAGGCTTCGTGTGGGCATCGAACGACTGGAACCGAAAGGCTGACGCCATGATTGGACCTTTTTCGGAAGATCTGCCGCTGCGCATTGCCGAAGGTTTGCTGGTCAACTTCGAAATCGCGATCTCGGCCCTCGCCATCGGATTTGCAAGTGGTGGGCTTCTGGCGTTGCTGGGACGATTGCAAAATCCGGCGGTGAGTGGCGTTATCGGATCATTGATCTCGGTCCTGCGGGCAACACCGGTCTTCATTGCGATGTTTTTCCTGGCGGGGGTTCTGCGCAGTCATTATTCGGCACTTGAAGCCTATTTTGCCGATCCCAAGGTCATGTTCGTGACCTTGGCATGTCTGCCCTACATTACCTCCTACGCCTATGATCAGGTCAGCGAAGCCCTGGTCCAGTGGCATCAAGGCGCACATCGCGCCGCCATGTTGCTGATCCCCAACATGGCCAGATCCTTTCAAATCCTTGTTTCCGCATCCTGCTTCGGAGCGGCAATCGGCGTGAACGAGGCCATGGGCGTTGTTCTGTCCGAGGCAGAGCTGCTTGGCCAATCGGTCTGGCGGTTTGTGTTATATGCGCTGACCGTGCTGGTGTTTTTCGGCCTGATGCAGACCGTAGTCGCCTCCTCCCGCCTGCTGCACCGGATTGTAACAGCCCGTTTCTCGGACGCGCCCCGGACATGCTAGCGATGGATCCATAATACTGTACGTTCAGGTCAGCTTACGGCAGTTCCGGTTCGGTTCGCGGAGCTCATTTCCGCCAGAACCGTCCGCGCGACCGGATCGTCAGGATGGTCTATCAGGATTTTGCGGTAGAGCGCGCGCGCCCCATCCTCGTCGCCTGCCAGGCGCAGCTCGAAAGCAACGCGGCTAATTTCCGCAAGCTGCACGGTTTCCTCATTCGGCTCGTATTCCGCCCCTTGACCATATGCACCCAGCAACTCGTAGACGGTGATGCTTGCGCGCCGTCCCTTGACCCGAACATCTCCGATTGGCCGGACACAGAAACTGTCACCGGCTTCCTTGTAAACAGAGTGACTGAGGCAGATGTTGGTTCCGTAGGTCTTGTTCAGCACCTCCAGCCGCGAGGCTATGTTCACACCGTCACCAAGCACTGTATAGCTCATACGTTCGGACGAGCCGATATTGCCGACAATCACCGCATCGCTATGGATACCGACCCGCACATTGAGCGGATTTCCGCCGGCTGCCAGGACTTCCGCGTTCAATTCGCCGATCGCATGCTGGATATGCAGTGCTGCCAAGCAAGCCCGCCGTGCGTGGTCCTCCATGATCGTGGGCGCACCCCAGAATGCCATGACACCATCGCCGATAAATTTATCGATCGTGCCCGCTTCGCGATTCACCGATTTTGTCGCGATGTTGAGATAGTCCGAAATCCTCTGGACCAATTCCTTGGACGGGATTTTCTCGGAGAGGTCGGAAAAACCTTCAATGTCCGAGAAGAAAATCGTCAGGAAGCGGCTGCTGCCGCCAATTTCCAGTTTCTGCTCCGACTGAAGCAGGTCCCTCACCAGGCTGACCGGCACAAACGAAGCGAAGGAACGGATCGCGGTGTCCAGCGTCTCGACCGCGCTGGACAGCATCTGTATTTCCCGCACGCGTGTCCTGGGAAGATTGTTCACCGTCTCCTGCCGAAGGTCTCGGATGTTTTCAACGCTGCCCGCCAATCGTTCCAGCGGCGTCGACAGTTTCCGGGCCAACAGCCATATGATCAGGATCTGCAGCGCAATCGCCGCAAGTCCGAGAAAAAGCATATGGCGGTTGTTTAATTTTATTTCAGCATTGAAGTCATCCATCGGCGCGATGACAAAGATTTGCCAGTCCTTGTGCGCAACAGATTCAATCGGATTCAGTGAGGCGACGAATTCCCTGCCGTTGTGCTGCACAAAATAGGATTGCACACCATGGTTCTGAATCTCGCGCTGACTGTAAACGATACCAACCATCTGATCGGCCCACTCGCTAATGTGAGTGAGAGTCAACCTGTCTCCAATCTTCTGGGAAACCGTGCGTTCCTGAGAGTTCGCAATGATATTTCCATGGGCATCGAGAATGAAGCTGACAGAATTGGGACTGACCTGGCGCTCTGCCAGATAGCTTGAGAGTCCGTCCAGCGTCAGATCAATCGCAACGACGCCTGAAAACCGGTCGTTCCAATAGATCGGCGCAGCGATGGTGAAGCCGACCAGTGACAGGGTGGCAAACAGATCCGGGTCCGAAATGGTCAGCCTGTCAGCGGCCTTGGTTACCCTGTACCAGAGCCGATTGCGCGGATCATAGGTGCTGACCGCACGTGATCTTCCTGTGACCTGGTTGTCTGCGTTCAGAAACTCGTAAGTTTCATCAAACGTGTCATCGCCATCGGGAATGATCCAGCGATGAGCGAACGTCGTGCCACTGGGCAATGGTGCACCATGAACGTCCTGCCCGTCCTGCATTGCCCTTGCCTGCAAGAATGTCCCGTCGGCTTCAAGACCGACATAGGCGCTTAGAACGTCTGGTGTTCCACGCGCGACAGCAGCCAGAAAATCCAAGGCGCCAATGTTCTGGAAAAGGTCCGGCTGAACGCGCCCGGCGCTGGCCATGGTCTCGACACTGGCGGAAACCTCGCGGAAAAGGTTTTCGACACTGTCGGCGGCGATCGACTGATGTTGCTCCATCCTCTTGAGCGAGTCACTGCGCGCAATAGCTTCGCTGGACAAGTAATTAAAAGCTATGACGCCAATGAAAACAGGAAGGGTCAAGATCAGAAATAAAGTCAGTATTACCGATTTCAGGCTTGGGTTTCGCATTTGTTATTGCCGCTTCCATCAATGACCAACCTAGAATGTCGATCCAAACCTTCATTCCCCAAGGGATCTGCCGTTTGACCGCAAGATCTCCTGATCACGCCATCGGATCAAGCCTTTTCCGCCCGGACACAGGTGCCGCCGATGAAAGCGGGCCGATATGCTTCCCTTACGTTCAAAGGGCTCTGATTTGGCAAGATTTGATATTGAACGGATCCCGGCCTTTACGAGCAATCCGGCTTTGGCTTTGACATCCTGGATAGGGTTCCCGAGCATGATCATTACCTCGGCCAGGGCATTTGGACTGGTGCCGAAGGCGCTTTCGACAAAGCGTATCTCACCGAGGACATCGTTTGAGAAGTTGAAGACTGGAACCTTGGTCAGTGGACTGACAATTCGCACGCGCGCCATGGTGGTTCAACAGAAGACAGGCCGCCTCGTACAGTTTGCGATTACCGCCGACGTCAGAGCTAGAAAACTGTTCGATATCCGGACGTCGACATCGAAGACGCCCTGGAATTGGCAGGGCATACGGAGATTTGTTCGATAGCGGCCCTGCGCAAAGCGGGGCGTACATTACTTGAAAGCCCGTACTACTACCGCGCCGCAAAGCGCCCCCAAACCAGTCATTTGCAGCTCCGGCCTCGCTCATGAATACGGACACGTCGTTCTTCACCCTTATCCGCACGAGAATATGGAGCGAGAAGCTAACGAGTTTGCAGCACAATTGCTGATGCCTAGTCAGTCGATTGCTAGGGAGCTACGTCAGAAACTGACGTTGCCGAAGCTAGGTCAACTCAAGCTCAAGTGGCACGTCGCTATGTCTGCCCTGATGTATCGCGCAACGAGCCTTGGCATCCTCTCCCCAGAAGCCGCTACTTCTCTCTCCAAGAAGATGAGCATGTACGGATGTCGCTTGGTTGCCCCCCCCCCCGGAGTTTGACATTCCGGCTGAAGACGGCAGGCTGTCGAAAGAGCTAGTGCAGCTTCATATGTCGGAACTCCACTATAGCATTAACGAGCTAGCTAAAGCCTTGAGGACAAATCAGGATGAGTTTGCGGCCATGCACGGGCTGGTTCAGGTTCAAGAGAAGCTGCGCCCGAAGCTGAGACTAGTGGCTAGGAGGGAATAGCTTCGCGAAACATCGTGAAGCGGTTCGGCCACTAAATCTCGATACGTTAGCGACAGCGCACTAAACTGGGGGTGAAGGGGTCGTCGGTTCAAATCCGGCCTGCCCGACCAATCTTTTCAGATACATGGTTGGATGTTTGCAAAGCAGACCTTTGAACACCTGTTCAAAGGCGCCTTTTTTGCTTTAGTGCACTACATCTATAGGCAAGTCGCGCAATTTTGAGTG
Source organism: Roseibium sp. (assembly GCA_050289605.1). Classification (GTDB taxonomy): domain Bacteria; phylum Pseudomonadota; class Alphaproteobacteria; order Rhizobiales; family Stappiaceae; genus Roseibium. The sequence goes on from JBNKGB010000153.1 coordinate 5,361, forward strand.
GAATCCAATCTTTGTGTATTGGACAGCAAGTTTGCCCACATATCGGACTAGGGTTCCGGGGGTATCGAGAAGTCGGCTTTGCGCCCCCATCTCGGACGTAAAGGGCTTCAAATTTGTTGCCCGAAAGCGGACAGCAGGATAGGCAAGGTGCGCCATTCAGCTTAAAGGAACATCTGCCTGCCTGGGCACAGAAAACACGGACAGTTTACGTCCAGTTTGATTTCCGCTTAGAGTGCGGTTCATGGCTGAAAATACGGTATCTTCCTGCGCAGGAACGGAAACACAAAAGTCTATCGACGTCTTTTCTCCGACCGAATACACGGCCATGCTGCTTGGCTTTCTGCAAGAAAATGTCGATCTCGTGGCAGGTCGGACAGTCTGCGAAATTGGTACCGGCAACGGCGTTATTGCGATGCAGGCCTCATTGCTCGGAGCACGTTCCGTAACCGTGAGTGACGTTGAACCGGACGCACTTGATGCAGTGTCCGCTTCGTTCTCCCGTTTGCCGCAAAGGCCGACTGACTTCAGCTATCTCCTTGGCCCACTCTGGCAGCCCTATGGCACAAGGCGCTTTGATCTGATACTCGCCAACCTTCCTCATTTCCCCACCCCTTTTCTGACTTTGCCGGGGCGTCTGCCTACGTGGGCCATGGGCGGGGTTGATGGGCGCAAACTGCTCGACCCGTTCCTTGAAGACCTGTCAGAGCACCTCACCCCGGGTGGTCTGGCGGTTTTCACCCACAATCGCTTTGTCGGCATTGAACAGACCCGCGCATGTCTGCAAGCTCGGGGACTGTCACTGCAGACCTGCCGGGAGACGATCGTACACCTTTCCCCGCTCAAGGTGTCCGCTTTGACCCACGGCGCGAGCGGCTATGGTCAGGATGTATTCACGCTGGAAAAGCATGTTTTCGGCCGCGTCTGTCTGGCTGTCGCAAGTTGGGCATGAAATCGGGAAGCCAGATGCCAAGACCTCTCCTGTCCTTGCTGTTCCTCGCCCTGATGCTTCTGCCCTTGCCTTCAGCGGCCATTGCCCAGTCCGCCTCAACGCTGATCGAGCAGGCAAGGACCGCAGCGCGTCAAATGTGCAATTCCGCCGAGCGGGGAGATCGCCTGTTCGACATCCTCTGCGATGGTGTGATCCGTATCGGCGTGCGAAACGGATATTCCCGATTTGCCACCGAGCGCCAAGGCAAACGCGAAGGCTTCGAGATCGACGTCGCGGAACAGATCGGAGCAAAGCTGGGCGTCGACGTCGAGTTTACTGACGTCACTCCGGTAACACGTATTTCCGCGCTGTCTGATGGCCAGATCGACTTGGTCATCGCCACGATGGGTCACAATTCGACCCGCGAC
>JBNKGB010000154.1:0-6442 GCA_050289605.1 Roseibium sp.
TCTGGCTTTTGCCGGCGGCAAGCCTTTGCGGGCGGAATCGTCCGGGGGAAATCTCGCAGCCGAGGAACGGCAGCAGCAGCTGAAACTGGACAAGCTCAGGGCGGAAGCCATGCTGATGCTGCGCCAGGATCAGGAAAAGGCCAGGCTGCAACAGCTGGAACTGAAACTGGAACGCCAGAAGCTGCAGCAGGAACGGCAGCAGTTGACGCAACTTCGGCGCCAGCAGCAAATCCTTCTGAAAAGGTACCGGCAGCAACGGATCCGGCAACAGCGCCTCAACCAGCAACAGCAGAGCCGCCAGAATTTCCGGCCACAACGCTACCAGCCGCAGCAATATGCCCAGCAGCGCTACCGGCCGGACAGATACGGCAACCAGCTCTACGGCAATCAGCTCTACCGGAACCAGGTGACCGTGCAGGGCGCCTACGTCCGCCAGCAGTTCTCCAACCAACTGTTCCGGCGGCAGTAGCCCTGCCGGCAGGACCGGCCAGGGAAAGCCCTGAAACCGAACGGGCGCGGAAGGACATGCGTTCTTACCGCTCATTGTCGGGCCTGGTTGTGGACCCGGGACAAAAACGGCTAAAATCCCCAACGTTTTCTCTGATCTGCTGCCTTCAACCTTCGCTTCACATTACGCCCTGTTATTCTACGGCACGTGATTCCCTGAGGTTGGAGACAAGATGGCCACCCAAGCCGCCCAGAATCCGGTCCGCGAAAAAATTCTGCGTGGCCTCGCCTTCCAGAAGTCCGGCGAGATCAGCAAGGCGCAGCGCTGTTACAAGCAGGTTCTGAAGAAGGTTCCGAACAATCCGGACGCCCTTCATCTCCTGGGAGTGTCCTATCGCCAGCAGGGCAACCCCCAGCGCGCGCTGGAATACCTGCAGAAGGCCATTGCGTCCAACCCGAACCAGTCCGCCTTCTATGCCAATCTTGCGCGCACAATGATGGACCTGAATTCGGATGCCGAAAGCCTGCTCGCTGTCACCAACAAGGCCCTTTCCATCAATCCGAAGGAACGCGAAGCCCTCAACATCAAGGGGATCGCACTGACCGCCCTCCAGCGGAACGCCGAGGCGGAAGAACTGTTCCAGAGACTGCTGGTGGAATACCCCAATTTCAGCGACGCCTACCGGAACTACGGGCTGTTGCTGCGCGCCATCGAGGATATTCCGAAAGCCCTTGCCTTCTTCAACAAGGCAGCCCTGCTCGACCCGTCAAATCCGCTGAACTATGTCGAGCGCGCCAGATGCCGGCTCGATCTGAAGGAATTCAAGGTCTCCCAGGCGGAACTGGCCGACGCGCTGGAACGATTCCCGGACAGCGCCGACCTCAAGCACGAAGCCGCCCGCCTGCTCTTCTCGATATCCAAGACGCATGCCGGCGTGAAATATGCCGAGGAGGCCGTTGACGACAATCCGAACGACTTTCACCGACGCGTGACCCTTGCGGTGAACTACCTGATGCTCGGACGGGGCGAAGATGCGATCGGGCAATTTCTGGCAGCAAAGAAGCTCGCCCCGGAAGGCGCGTCCGGCATCGACTGGAATCTTTCACTGGCCTATCTTTCGATCGGAGATCTCGAAAACGGCTGGAAATACCACCGGGCCCGTTTCACCGATATCAAGTCCACCTCCCAGAAACGCCTCTTCGACGTTCCCGAATGGCAGGGAGAGGACATTTCGGACAAGACGGTTCTGGCCTGGGGCGACCAGGGGCTCGGCGACGCCCTGAGGGGCGGGACGATGCTGCACGAGCTGATCGAAAAGGCCGGCAAGGTCATTCTGGAAGTCTCGGCCAAATCCGTGCCCTGGTTCCAGCGCAGCTTTCCGGACGCCCAGGTGCGCGTGCCCCAGTTGAACCAGGACCTTTCCACCGGCCGGAACGACTTCGACCTGACGGCCAACCTTTCGGACATCGCGGAGGTCTTCCGCCCGGACATCGCCTCCTTCAAGAAGGCGCGGGTTCCCGCCTTCGACTTCGACCTCGATCTGGCACACAAGTATTTCGAGAGGCTCAAGGACAGGGCCGACAAGCCAATTGTCGGTGTTGCCTGGCGCTCGCGCAACCTGCAGGCCTACCGGATGCGCTACTACCTGTCAGCGCCGGAATTCGCGCCCATCCTGGATTTTGACGACGTCACCTTCGTCAATCTGCAATACCTGAGCATCGACAAGGAAATCAGGTTCCTGGAAACGAGGACCAACGGAGCATTCGTGAATTTCGAGGACGTCGATCTGTTCGACGATCTTGAAGCCGCCGCCGCTTTGACAGCCTGTTGCGATCTGGTCGTCTCCGCCAATATCAGCACGACGGAAATTTCGGGCGTTCTGGATGTACCGACAATCCGCTTCGGCCCCGAGGAAGCTCCCCTCCTGCTTGGTCAGGAGAACCCGCCCTGGCATCCCTCGACAACCTATCTGCGGATGGACGAGAGCAAGCTTGCCGTCGACATGGTGCCGACCATCCGGCAGACGTTCGAAGAGCAGCTTGCGACCGTCGATATGACCCGTCGCAACAAACGGCTCAAGTTGAGCTGAAGCAGACCGCCGATTTTCCACCACAAAGGCTGGTCACCGGCGCATGTGTCCCTGTCATGCGGCGTCAGACGTAGTGCTTTTCCAGAAGGAATTCGGCGAAATAGAAGTCGATATCCGTATCGATGTCGACAATGCGGACGGTGTCGGGCACCACATAGCCGACAGACTTCGGCGACATCATCTGAGCGTTAAGACCATCGACATGGTCCGCATTGATGACCATCGCCCAAGCCGTGAACTGGTAGCACTCGGGATAGTCCTGACGGCGGTAGTACTTGTCTACGTCGTAGTCCAGGAAGGTCTTGATGCCGCCGTCCGCCTGGTGCAGGGCGCACAGATACGGGTGGGTTTCGGGCTGCTTCAGCCCGATGACGCTGTGGCAATCGGGCGTCTTCAGATAGTAGTCGACGATGTCACCCAGCAGGTCCGGCGTCCGGAACGGATAGGTCGGATAAAGAACGAGCACCGCTTCGAACTCCTCTCCCCTGCCCCGCAGCGTATGGATAAACTCGGACACCACGGCCTGCATGGTGGTTTGCGACTGGCCGAGATCATCGGGCCTGCGATAGGGCCTGGCGCCGGCAGTCTCGCCAATCTCGAGATATTTCGAGCTGTCGCTGTTGATGTAGGTCTGCGAAATCCCGGTGCATTCAAGGGCCGGGCGGATACTGTGCGCGATCAGCGGCACACCCGCCAGCGGCCGGATGTTCTTGTCACGCAGGCCTTCGCTTCCGGCTCTCGCCGGTACCATTGCAATAATTCTCTTGCTCATCACATGCCCAAAACAGCATCCAGATCGCGAGCGTCCAGCTTTTCGCGAACTTGAACAAATTCATCGTCGGAAAGATCGCTGTAGTTCAGCGGCCGGCCGGACGTGTTGGTGATCATCTTGGTCGCGTCGTTCAGTTCCAGCACGTATTGCCGGAACGCTTCGTCGGCAATCGGCCGGTTGGTCTTCGCGTCGAACTTCAGGTCGAACACCTCGCCCAGAATATCGCGGACCTTGGGGTGCTCGAACATTTCGGTGCCCGGGTAGGCGGTTGCCGTGAACACGGAAGTATTGATCGAGGCAAGCGCCTGTTCGTATTCCGGCGTACCGGCGCTCAAGCCTTCCGTCACCAGATCCTGCTGCCACTTGATGAAACCGATGCTGGTCTGCAGCTTGGGCAAGGTTTCTCCGGGATAGCCCATGATCCAGGTACAGTTGCCATGAATGCCGGCTTCCAATGTATTGCGGATGCCCTGGGTCATGGCGCGGGGAAACTCGAAGCCGTTGATCTTTTCGGTGCCGCTGGACAGCATGAAGCCGCCCTTGCCCATATCTTCAAGGACTTCCGGCGAAGCAGACTCCGCTCCGAAGCCGATATAAATACAGCCCGCCCTGCGCATTTCCTTGACCCGCAGGACGTCCGCGCTGCGATAGCCGCCCTTGCGGTCCGGGCGCAGATCCGCCGCCTCGTCAAGACGGCCATGCGCACCCCAACGCAATTCACCGCTTGCCGCATAGGGCTCCAAAATATCCGCAAGCTCGGTGATCCGTTTCGGGCTGACCATGAAATTGTCGTCCATCAGGCCAATGAAATCGACCTGATAACGGCGCTGGTAGTCCCGGAATTCCGTAGCAAGGTCCTCGGCACTTCTGACGCCGTAATTGCGTTCCCCTTGAGCGCCGCGGAAACAGAACTTGCAGGCAAACGGACATCCCCGGCTGCTGATCGTCGTGATGCTCCGCTTCATCTCGAAGCTGGTGGCGGAACTGTTCTTCGCGCTTCCGCCCCAGACCGGAACGTCGAGGTATTTGTCCAGAACGCGAACGCCGTCGACGTCTTCTTCCAGCAAATCATAGGCCGGGTAAGGCAGGGCATCGAGATCGGGTGTCCGGCCGCCATGATAGAAAAACCGGTGCCGTCCCCTGACCGTGTCCATGTAGAAAGGCGACAGCGCCCCCTTCTCGAGGGCCCGTTGAAATCCCTCGTCGCGCATGGCCTTTGCATCGAGCGCGATCTTCAGAACAACGTCATCCCCCTCGCTGTGCGCCACGGCGTCAAGTTCGGGGATCCAGTGAAACAGGTCCTTGCGAAACTGCGTTGCCAGTCCGCCTCCGCTCAGAAGCATCGCATCCGGATCCAGATCCCTGACCATCTTGGCCACTTCGGTCTGCCACCGCAAAGTCGTTATGAGGCCGGAAAGACCGATGATGTGCTGACCGCCGGATTTGGCCAGCGTCCGCGCGATCAGGCCCCGGGCTTCATCGAAGTTCAGCGACCTTCCGAATTCCAGTCCCCGCCTGGCCGACTCCTCGTCCTTGATCCGGTAGATGTTGAGATCGATGATCGTCGGCTCGGCGCCGTAAGCCCTCAGGCGCGCTGCCAGAAGCGCGGGGCCGGCAGGCGGACTGTTCGGCCGGGCCTGTTCACGGATCGGCATGTTGATGAAGGTGACCTTGACCCCCTTCAAAGAGTCATGCCGGAGCGTTTCAAGAAACCGCGCTGGAATGGCTATGTTCATAGTCTCAACCTTGTTGCGGACCTTCAGTTTCGGCGACCTCACCCGGGCAGAGAAGTTCCTTAACTGCCCCTTCGCGCCTCGGTTGCCGAACCTTGCAAAGAATCACTTCACTCACATGTTAACGGAACGGCAAAACACCCGCTCGCAAAACGGCAAGCAAGCTTAAGGAAAATTGTTCTTTTCCAAATAATTCTCGTCAACTTAAAGCTTTATGGCAACTCACGGCCAGTCCGCTCTGCACATTGAACCATTTGTCTTTGAACGCCACGAAACCCGAAAGTATTTTCCACCGTGAATTCCGGCTTATATTCGCGGACAGAGGTAATACCTCCCTCAAGCCGGCTTACGAGCCGTCACCGTTACGAACGAGCCCCAAAAAGCAGGAGAAACGTCGCCCGAACCGCTCAGCATTTTTTCACAGGCATGCAAGGTCGCAAAGCGGGTTCCGAAGAAAGGATAGTCGACGCTCTCAACAACAAAGCCGGTATCGCGCATCAGGCGCATGAGGGAGTCGTCGGAAAAAAGGCTCACATGCGTGGGGTCGTGCAGGAGGCGAAACCGGTCGCCGAACACCCGCGCGGCGGCGCTGGCGAAATTCGGCGTTCCGCAGATAAAGTCTCCACCCGGCTTCAGGATGTCGAAAATCGTTTCCACGAAGGGAACGGGATCGTCGACATGCTCGATGACATGGTTTGCAATCACCACATCAAAGCTTTTCGGGGCAAACGTTTTCTTTTCAAGCACGCCGTGCCGGAGATCCGCGTGGCACCACTGCGCCGCGGTCCGGACTGCCAGTTCGGATGGGTCAAGCCCGAAGCATTGATGGTCCGGGTTGATCTGCTCCAGAAGTTCCCCGAGGCCGAAACCGATATCCAGAATCGTGCCGGGAGCCCTGCCGTTGACGTATTCCGCGATGTAGCGCACGTCTTCTTTTCGGATATCCCGCTCGGCGGCGGCGTCGCGGACCAGTCCGTCAGGATCCTTCTTGGCTTCCCAATAGTCCTGCTGCAAGGGACGGGCCGGATAGGAAACGAAATACCGGTCTCCCCGGTAAAGCTCAAGACAACGATCTATTACGGACATGGATGTTCCCGGTTCGCCTCGTGAGACTGGCCAGTGCGACCACGCAAGCGCTGATCTGGTCAGACGTTCGTTCAAGCAGCCTGCAGCGTGTCATTCCTGCGCAGTTTTTCCGCGATCGGTTTTTCGTCGTCATAGACACGAAGAATGCCGTCACCCTTGACGACTTCGAAGCGCCGGATCTGGGAGATCATCTCTGCGATCCTGTCGATATCGAATCTCTCGCCTCCTTCGAGAAGCTCTTTCAGATTCGCTCCACGCACGTACTCCATCGCGATGAAGACACGACCGCTCTCCTCCTCTTCGACCACGTCGTG
>JBNKGB010000155.1:0-6429 GCA_050289605.1 Roseibium sp.
GGCCAGCATGGTGCCCAGCATGTCCCGGGCGAATTCCAGCGCCGCGCGAAACCCTTCAGGTTCGGCGAGAAAGGCCTCGTCGAAGACCGGCTGCATTTCCGCGTGGTAGCCCGGATCGTCCTCAAGCCGGTCGGAAAGATCCTCGGCGTGCGCACAGAAGAGACCACGAGCGACGAGTTCCTCATGGAAGATGTCGACCAGAATGTCGAACATCGCGCCTGTCAGTGGCTGCGCAAGATCGTGCTCGTCATGCCAGCCGAATGCGAAATCCATAAGCGTTGCATCGTTGGCGGCGACACGTATCTGTTCCTGGTTCGAGAGCTCGGCAATGCGGTTGACGTAGTTGAGCGCATAGAGATTGCCGCGCGTGGAGGAGAGCAAGTGGTCGAGCACGCTGTCGAAATGCAGGGCGCATACCAGCGCACTGAGATCGGCCGCCGACTCGTGAAAACCGTAATATTCCGCCTCCTCGGTTCCGGGGTCCGGAACGCCGACCACGGAATAGACGATGCAATGACCGACTTCATGGGCGATGACGTCGAAGTTGAGGCTGAAAGGCTCCGCGGCACCGTCCGCCGCATGATGCACGCCGACCTCTAGGAAACCGTAGCCCATGAAGGCGTTTTCGCGCAGGTTGCGCTGGATTACGAGTTCCAGCCGGTCGAAGTCCCGCGCAAAGTGCCAGACAACCGGATGGCCCAGATATTTTTCCCAGATGTCCAGCGTGAAGCGAACGACTCCAAAAAAATGGGCCGACTCGAATTCGGGATCTTCCGGTTCAAGATAGTCGAAATGGCCGCTCTCGTCAGGCATTGCCGGCGGATAGACCTCTCCCGGCCAGGGCGGAAGCAGGTAGACCGGACCGCCGAAACGGTCCTCACCAGGGCCATAGGCCATTTGCTTGCCGATCGGGTCGATGACGTACATTCGGCTGTCGGAAGGCCCCGGCCCCACCGTTCCGGCACGCGAAGAGACCGCCACGATTTCAGGCCGGCGGAAGGCCGGCAGAAATGGCGGTTGGGCGAACAGCTTGAAGCGCGTCCCCCCAAACGGCTCGGATGCAATCTGACCCTCCACCAGGGATCCCCCCGTGTTCAACACTAAATATACTGGCATTGAAACCGCAGCGTGTACACAGGAAACTAATGTTTTTCCTTGGTAACTTCTGCCGGATCGGAACTTAAAATCATGTAATGGTACTCCGCCTCCAGCAACTCGAACAACTCTTCTATCTGGTTGACGCAGAGTTTCAAAGCCGCTTTTTCGAAGTCGTCAGGTACCGCCTGTTTGCGAACCTGTCCAAAAAACCAATCCAGCAATGCATGGCGCGACAATCCGGACCGCGAAGCGGCATTGGTCCGCCAACGGCGCTTGGCGGCAGCCCGGTCGCGTAGCGCCGTATAGCGCCCCTCTTCACGAAGCAGATCGATGATCAACCGGATCAATTCGTCTTCGCGCAAATCTCCGAGATCTTCGATCCTGGCCCTGCCCTCGATCATGCGATCGACGGCGCGTGGATCGGTGTCATTCGCGCGTGCCCACGCGGCAACATCCGCCTGACGCATCAAATCACGGTCTGTACGGAAGCTTCGGCTCTCGTCGACAATCAACCTGCGCTCCGGCGTTCTCCCCATCCGCTCCGTTTCTTCCCGCGCCAGAAGCCGGAGCAATGCCTGCCGACGGAGGCCGCGGTAAGACCCATCGAGGCGCAATTCGTCCAGTATGGCCGAATGGTCGTGTCCGTCCGTCTCCCGAGCCTGAATTCGCCAGGGTGCGGACTCCCAGGCTTCGGTCCATTCGAAGTGGAAATCCGGCTTTTGCACAGGCGCGCCGCTTTCCCGCCGGGCACGCATGGCCGCGAGCATGGCGAGCGCGTCCTCTCGTTTCCGGTCGACCCTGTTACCTGGGAGCCAGTCCCGAAACCGCGGCAATTCCTCCCGGTCTTCGCCTATCTTCTGCATGAGCCGTTTCCAGGTCCTGTCCTGGTAGAACAGGGACTTGGCCATGGCGATCCAGCTCCGGCCCGTCGAAGCCCCGATGACGTTTTCCTCGATCCCCCTTTCAATCGTGGCCCGGATATTGACCATCGGTTCGCTCAAGATGGCATAGCCGGTCTCATCTGGCCCGTGCACCAGTGCGACCTCATCGTCATCCATCAGGATGCCGTCCCGGAAGTCCTCGAAAATGCGGCCGATGCCCTGCATTCCAAAAGAATGCAGCTCGGCGGCGCGCAGCGCGCCCATACTTGCCGCTCCGAAGACCGCGATGCCCTGCGACATCGCCCAGAGTATTTCCTTGTGCCAGACCGCGGGCTGGCCGTCGAAATAACCGTCGACAATGCCGATTGCGTCGGGAACCGGCCGGATCGCCGCATAAAGCGATCCCTGCTGCACGGGCGGCAGGAACGTGAAGTCGGCAAACGCCTCGCGATCTGCCGGCGAAAGCGTCGGACCGCAGAAGACCAGGGCGTTCATGCCAATGCTCCTGCCTGCCGCCGCGCCCGTTCCCCGGGAACATAGGCCTCGTGATCGTCCGGGCCCTCAAGCCCGGGCAGAACGACCCGCACGACCGGCAGTCCTATTTCCGGCCGCGTCAGATCCACGGCGACGGCCTGTTCGATGCCGGCCGCACTGAGGCGGGACAGCAGGAGCGCGAGATCGCCCGTGAAGGTATCGGTGGAACGGTCCGCGATCGAGGAGAAGTCTCGCGCCGCCGGGTGGTGCCGGCGAAGGCGTTTTGCGATGTCACGGCGCGCTACGTGATGACCATGCCGGTATTCGTCGGCGGACAGATCGTCGCGGGATCCGGAAATATAGGTCGTGCGGACCTGTGCGGCTTCGGTGAGCGCACGCAGTAACGCGATGTGCGGCGCGAGGTGCGTGCCGGCCCCGATACCGAAATGGCTCGCCGGACTGCGCAGGTCTTCCGCGACGCAGAAGAAGGACGGGATACCGAGATCGGAGGTGGTTTCCCAGACGTCGATTGCGAATTCGCTCCCGGCGAACCGGTCCATGATCTCAAGGCAGTTCTTGTCGTTCACGCTTTCCAGGTCGAGTCTCGTCGCGGCGCGCCTGGCATCGGATAGGCCGTTCCAGAGTGTCGTCGCGTCGCGTTCGACGATCTCGCAGATGGCGTGGCAAACCGCTTCGATAAAGGTGTTGCCCGAGGCAAGCCCGTTGCTCGAGCAGTCGAAACAGCCGCTGCCGGGGGGAAACGGTACCGTAAAATCCGTGCGCACCGATTCATGCGGGACCCACACCGGCGCACCGGAAAAAAGATCGCGCCCCTCGACCCACAGCATCTTGAGATCCTTGTGGAACCGATTGCCGGCAACGTGTGCGAGCCTGCCGGTGTCGACGAGCTCGTGCGATCGGGAAAGCTGGGCGAAGCTGCCAAGCTTCAGCGGTTTTTCCACGTGTTCAGCATGAAAGAGTTCGCTTGCTTCCATCAGGCCGGAGGCGATGGCGGCTTCAAGGTCGAGACCCTTTCCTTGCGAAACCGCCAGTGATCGCGCGTTCGGCCGGCAAACGCTCACCACCGGGATGCCGATGCGATCGAGACCCGTGACGTTGGCAACCCGGGTGATGCCCATCCGAGCAAGATGCGGGCTTACGCGCGCAATGGTTTCACTCGGCCGAATGGCGCGATGTGTGCCTGAGCGATAGCCTTTGGCCTCGCCCGCTTCGGCAACGGACCCGGTGCTTCGCATGCCCCCACATCCTTTCGTAACGGAAAGCATAGCAAGAATTTCCGGCTGCGACAGGGGCGGCATTCATCGCCGGGCGCAAAGGGGCACCTTCTTCGATCGGAACTCGGCAAAAGCGGCATTGCTGCCGGATCGTCCGTCCTCGGAGGCAATGGTCCTGATCCGGCACCCGGAGGCGTCAGCCATGTGTCCGGTGCTGAACGGGTGTTTCACCGAATTCGGCCTTGAAAGCCCGGGAGAAGGTTGTCGCTGCCGGGAAGCCGCATGCCAGGGCGATTTCGATCAGCGACATGTCCGTGTTGCGAACCAGGATACGGGCTCTTCTCAGGCGGATCTTCTTGTAAAACCTGGCCGGCGACGACTTGAGGTGGGTGAAGAAGAGGCGCTCCAGCTGACGACCGGAGACCCCGGCCTGGCGTGCCAGGTCCGCCATGCGCAAGGGAGACTCGACATTGCTTTCCATCAGACGCAGCGCTCTTTGCAGCCGCCTGTCGAAAAGATTGGAATCGCAAATCATTCCCTTGGGCTGTTCCTGCTCGAAACCGCGAACGCTCTCGACAACCAGCAGGTCGGCGATTTCCGCGCATTCCCGTCGATCGAGAATTCCGGACAGGATGCCAATGACGGCCTCCACGGTGTGCCCGTGTCCGGCACAGGTCAGGAGCCCGCCGTTTTCTTCGACCAGCCGCTCCGAGAGCGTGGGAAAGTCGCCTGTTTCTCGCAACAAGGTAACATCCCGCCAGTGCGTCGTGACGGGCCCCTCCTGCACCTTCGCGGCCTTGACGTATTCTCGCGCTGCATCCGACAGCAGCACCACGCGGCGCTTGAAGCTCTGCATTGCCCTCACGCGAGTGATCCATGCACCCGTGGGGCGACTGCGACCGGCGATGACGAACAGGCAGTCCCGCAGATACTGGTCACCAATCGCCGGGTGCGCCCGCACCAGCATGTCCGAACGGCTGTTGACGAAGCCGGGAGTGTCCGAGGTCAGATGCCAGGAAAACCGCCGGGCGTTCAGGGCTTCATTTGCCGTTCGAAGGACCGAGATGACGGACGCCAGTTCCAGCTCCAGGAAACCGGGCTGAACGAAGATCTCGACAGTGTATTCGGCGTCTTTTTTCATCAAGTGTCGGAAGAACTTCGTTTTCTGGTTTTAACACTGACAGCGCCGCCGGAGAATAACGCCTCCGGCAGTGTTCAGGTCAAGGCCGAAAGAAGCGTCACAAGGCGCTTTCTCCTGCTGCCTGCCCCGATCTCCAAGCCCCGGCAACGCCCACCTGCCTGTCTGTGCTGCGTCAGCCAAGCCGGTCTGCCGAAGTCTATCCGGGCAGGATAAGGGTTCGCACGGGCAATGGTTTCACCGGGCAGAACGGTATGACGAGCCCCCTCGCGACAGCTCCCGACACACCTAATCCGGCACCGGGTTCAGGTCTTTGCCTGCCGCTGTGCCCTTTCGTTATGGAATGCACGGCAAGATGTTGCGCCTGCGACAGGTTCTGAAATCAAACCGGACGCACGGAGAGCGCACTGCGGCAAGGTCCGTGCTGATGAAGAAATAGGTGAAGCCGAGCCGATCCGACAGCCAATTCCGTTGAGTTTCGGCTGATTGACAGGCGAATAAATTTGCAAATATCAATGTTTATGCGACTAGCCGGATCAGACCTCAGACTGTTGGCCGTCTTCGACGCCGTGGTGCGGCACGGAGGCTTCGCCGCCGCGCAGACGGAGCTGAACATCAACCCGTCCACCATCAGCAACCATATCTCGGCCCTGGAAGAACGTCTTGGCTGCACGCTCTGCCGGCGCGGGCGGGGCGGATTCAGGATTACCGAGAAAGGACAGATCGTTCACGCCGAGGCGCAAAAGCTGCTGGCCAGCATCGACGGCTTTTCCGAAACGGTCAGCACCTTGCGGGGCAAGCTGGTCGGTACCTTGCGTGTGGGCATCGTGGACGCCATCGCCACGGACCCGAACTCGCGCCTGGCCGAGGCCTTCTCGCGTTATTTCGGCGCGCCCAACAGCATCCAGCTGGAACTCAGCCAGCTGCCGCCGCAGGATCTCCTGCAAAAGGTCCATGACGGGCTGATCGATGTCGGCGTCGGCAGTTTCCCGAACAAGCTTGCCGGCCTGACGTACGAAGAACTCTACACTGAGCAGCATTCCCTCTATTTTTCGGCGGATCACCCGCTCGCCAGGCGCCATACCGAAAACATCGGCATCGAGGAGCTTGCCGGGTTCGATATCGTCGGGCGCGGTTACTGGCGCGACCGGATGCACGGGCAGCTCGGCCTGCGCAACATCAAGGCCATCGTCTACGAGATCGAGCCGCAACTGATCCTGATCCAGAGCGGGCGGTTCATCGGCTTTCTTCCCGACCATTTCGCGGAACGATGGGTGCTGTCTGGATCGCTGCGCAAGCTTCCGAACCAGAAAACGAGCTATCAGTGCGCCTTCGATCTGGTCTACAGAAAGACCCATCGGCAAAGCCGGGCGGTCAGGAAGTTCGTCGACACCGTCCTGGAGCTCCGGCCTTCATAAGGCCTCCTCCTCCAGGTAGCTGAATTCCCTTTTCGCCTCCTCAAGCGCGCCGCGTCGCAACTCGGCCTGCAGGATCTGCTCGGTATCCGCTTCCGCCTGCGCCAGCGCCGAACCATCCGGGGCCGCGATAATGCTCCGGCCCAGATACCGGAGGCTGCCTTCCGCGCAGGTTCGATTGGTGTAGG
>JBNKGB010000156.1:0-6215 GCA_050289605.1 Roseibium sp.
CGGGACCCAATCCACGTTTCAATCTGAAGAAGGGGGCGCAAGGGGCAATGCCTGTCCGCGCAGCCTTGCCCTTTCCAACGGCTCTGCAAACGAGTGGATCCCGGATCTCCGCTGCGCTGCGCCCGGGATGACGCCGGGGGGAAGCTGCGCCACACATGCGACGTCATCCTGAGTGTCTGGCCCGAAAGTGATCCAGGACGCAGTTGTCATCGTTTCTGGCACGAACCAGCCCCCTCTCGGTTGTCATCCCGCGAAAGCGGGGACCCAGTAACCTCATGAATCCGCTCTATAAATTTAGATCTAACCTCACGGAGTCCTGGTTTCCCGCTTTCGCGGGAATGACAAATGTGAGTGAAGCATTCGCCCCGCCATCACTTTCGGGCCAGACACTGAGGAGGACCATCAGGTCCGTCTCGAAGGATGGCCGGCAGGTTCATGAGCCAAGCGGCCCATCCTTCGAGACAGCGCTGACGCGCTTCCTCAGGACGAGGATGAAATCAAATGAAACGATAACTTTCGGGAGACCGGCCCCTACCGAACCGGCTTCACCAGCCGCATGCGCCAGGTGACGCCCTTCTTGTCGGAAACGAGTCGGTAGTCGTCGAGGACTTCCCATTTGCTGTCGTCGTCGGTGGCTTCCCAAAGCTTGTTGATCAGCTTGTTGGCGCCCGATTCCGGCCGTTTCGGGGAATACATGGAAAGGGCGATGACGCCGTCTTCCTTCAGGAACGGCACGTAGCGGGCAACAACTGCCGCCGGATCGTCGGCGAAGTGCAGGACTTCGTTGAAGACGATGGCCGAGAAGGTTTCGCCGGGTTCGGCTTCAAAGGTGTGCATGTCGCCTGCCCTCAAGGAAGCAATGGCGGGATCCACATTGGCGATTTCGAGCGAGGCAGGCGACAGGTCCATGCCCACATAGCGCTTGATGCCCATGGGCTGCAGGCGCTCGTAGAGCAGGCCTTCGCCGCAACCGATGTCGAGGACTTCGTCCATGGATTTCGTCAGGGTGAGCCACATGCCGATGATGCCGTAGCGGCCGCTTTCGGGTAGCGAGCGCAGAAAGGCCCAGCGGCCGGCTTCATATTCCTCGTCCCAGCCTGCGGCGGTGGTGGCATTCTTCGACATTGTGACTTCCCAAACTTAAAGGCGGGTCGGCAAGACCCGCCGGAAATTTCGAATTTTCAGATGCATCACTTATAGGGATCTGCCGCGTCGCGCAAACCGTCGCCGAGGAAATTGAAGGCGAGAACCACGATGATGATCGGCAACACCGGTGCCATCAGCCAGGGATAGACGGTGACCACCGAAATATTCTGCGCCTCGTTCAGGAGCACGCCCCAGGACACGGAGGGACGGCGCAGGCCGAGGTTCAGATAGGACAGCGCGGTTTCGCCCAGGATCATCGAAGGGACCGACAGCGTGGCGGAGGCGATGATGTGGCTGGTGAAACCGGGCAACAGATGCCGGGTGATCACGCGGCCCGGCCGGGCGCCCATCAGAACCGCCGCCTTGGCGTATTCTTCCTCGCGCAGCGACAAGAGCTTGGAGCGCACCGCGCGCGCAAGCCCCGGCCAGTCGAGCAGCCCCAGGATGATGGTCAGGCCGAAATAGATCCAGACGGGGCTCCAGGTGACAGGCAGGGCCGCCGACAGCGCCATCCACAGCGGAAGTTCCGGCAGCGAGCGCAGGATTTCGATCATTCGCTGGATCGCGCTGTCGAGCAGTCCGCCGAAATAGCCGGCGATACCGCCGAAGAAGAGCCCGAGAACGATGGAGATCGTTACGCCGACGAGACCGACCGTCAGGGACAGCCGGGCGCCGTAAACCAGGCCGGAGAACTGGTCCCGGCCGAGTCGGTCGGTCCCGAAGAGGAACATGGTGCCCCGCTCCGCCGGACAGACGAGATGGAAGCTGGCCTTGAACAGCCCCCAGAACTCATAGGGCGTGCCGCTGCAGAAAAACCGGATCTTCTGGATATTGCCGGTATCGTTCTTGAAGACCCACTGCATGGTTTCCAGGTCGATTTCCGACGTCATGCCGTAGACGAACGGACCGACGAAGCTGCCCTCATGGAAGAGGTGGAGCGCCTGCGGCGGTGCGTAAAGGTGCTGGCTGTCACGGCTGTTGGCCGTATAGGGCGCGATCACCTCCGCAAACGGAACGGTGAGGTAGAACAGGATCAGGACGACGCCCGACCAGACGGCGATCTTGTGGCGCTTGAACTTCCACCACATGATCTTCCACTGGGAGGCTTGAAAAAAGCGCTCCTGTTCCGGCGTCATTTTCTTGGCGACCGTGGGATTGAACGGCGCCGGATCGACAAAATGCTCGACTTCCCTCTCCTGGGAATTGCCCTTGACGTCCATGCTCATGACGAGGCCCTCCCCCCGAGGCGGATTCGCGGATCGAGCACGGCCAGCAGCAGGTCGGAAATCAGCATGCCGATTAGCGTCAGCACGGCGACGAAGAGCAGGATGAAGCCGGACAGGAACTGGTCCTGGGATTGCAGGGACGACACCAGCACCGGCCCGACGGTCGGCAGGCTCATCACCACCGACACTATCACGGAGCCCGACACCAGCGAGGGGATCAGGTTGCCGATGTCGGCGATGAAGGGATTGATGGCCATGCGCAGGGGATACTTGATCAGAAGCTGGGTTTCCTTCAGCCCCTTGGCTCGCCCGGTGGTGACATATTGCTTGTGCAGTTCGTCAAGCAGATTGGCGCGCAGGCGGCGGATCATCGCCGCCGTGCCCGAGGTTCCGATGACGACGGTCGGCACGATCAGATGCGCCAGCACAGACGTTGCCTTGGCGACACTCCAGGGCTGGTCGATATATTGCGGATCCATCAGCCCGCCGACCGACAGGCCGAACCAGCGATTGAAGAAATAAAGCAGAATGAGCGCCAGCAGGAAGTTGGGCGTCGCAAGGCCGATATAGCCGACGAAGGTAAAGCCGTAGTCGGCCCAGGAATACTGCCGCGTCGCGGAGAAGATGCCGATAGGGAAGGACACCACGTAGACAAACAGGATCGTGGCGAAATTCAGCACCACCGTCAGAGGCAGCGTCGGCCCGATGACCTGATCGACGGGCTTGTCGTATTCGAAGGACCAGCCCCAGTTCCCCTGCAAAAGGCCGTCGAAGCCGTGCGGCCCCGTCCACAGACCGACCCAGATCAGGTAGCGTTCGAAGAACGGCCGGTCGAGCGAGAACTCCTTGCGCTGGAATTCCAGCTTCGCGATCGAGGATTGTTCGCCCGTCGATTTCAAGGCTGCGATCTGGTTCGAAAAATAGTCGCCAGCGGGAAGTTCGATGATGAAAAACGTCAGAAAGCTGATCACCAACAATGTCGGGACCATCATCAGTATCCGGCGTAAGATATAATAAAGCACCTAAACTCCCCTCAGCCCCAGATACGCTCCGCTCAGCGGTCTCCAACGCCCGCGCGGGCCGGCAGCCGAATTGCCATAATGATGTTTTAAAACGATTGCGGCGGATACCGAAACACCTAATCCTGATTTCCTTGCCGCCGCACCACCCTCCGTATGATTTGCAAGGGTTCCGGAGGCGCGGAGCGGCGGAAAAATGGTCTGGCGGGACCGCGGGCACCGGCCTGGAGGCCGTCGGAGGCAACGGGGCCGGAACCGGTCTGAAACCGCAACCGGCCCTCTCCTGACCTGTTCCTGGCGGCAAGCCCGAGGCGGCAAGGATTCCTGCCGCCTCCCTTCCGGCTCAATTCGTCCGGAAGAATTCATCCATGCGGTGAATTCCGAAATGGGCTCCCGGATCCCAGCCGTAGATGCCTTCCATCGGCACGTTCTCCAGTCCCTTGACGACAACCGGTTGCCGGACGCCGGAGACTAGTCCGATGTGGAGGGTCTCGTCGGCGTGGATCTGAAGGATTTCGTCCCAGATCGCGGTCCGCTCTTCCGCGGTCTTGGAGACCAGCCAGGACTTGTAGAGTTCCATCAGGCGTTCGGCCGGTGCCCAGTCGGGCTTCTCGCCCACTTCGCCGCCGGTTTCGTAGTGGTCGCCCCAGGCGTACCATTCCATCCGGTCGCCGTGGACCGGGGCATAGTCTTCCGGCGGCATTTCGGAGGTCGGGATGCCGTTCTCGAAGCCCCACCAGACCGACATCATCAGCTCGCCCGAGACGGCACGCTCGCGCATGTTGTCGCGCTGGCTCGGTTTTGCGAACAGTTTGATGCCGATCCCCTTCCACATTTCCGCGATCAGCTCGAGGGCGTCGTCCTGGACCTGTTCCTCACCGGAGGTTTCCACGATGATTTCGGCGGGCCGCCCGTCCGGCAGCAGGCGGGTGCCTTCGCTGTTGCGTTTCGTCAGTCCGATCTCATCCAGAAGGGCATTCGCCTGATCCGGGTCGAACTCGGCCCATTTGGTCGTGTATTCGGCCTTGTAGAGCGGGCTGGCGGCAAGAACGGTGTCGTTGCCCGGAGTGCCCAGGCCGAAGAACAGCACCCGGTTCATAAGGTTCCGGTCGATGCTGAGCGAAAGCGCATGTCGGAACCGGGCATCTCGCATCAGCTCGCGCCACACGGGATCCTTGACGGTGAGGTTCGGAAGAATGGAGATCTCCGAGCCCTTGGTGTTGGACCAGAGCGCGGTGACGTAACCGTTCTGCTTCTCTCCCTTCTTCAGGACGGTGATATCCGCGAAGCTGAGGTTGCGGGCCTGAAGATTGCTTTCCCCCGCCTGGGCCTTGGCCGGGATCAGCTTGCCGTCGGCGACCGTCATGACGACCTCGTCGACATAGGGCAGCTGGTGTCCGGCGCTGTCGACGCGGTGATAGTAGGGGTTCCGCTCCAGGACGAAACGAAGATCGCTGTCGTCGCGGGTCCGCACCCAGGGCTGCAGGCTCGGTATGTCGACGTTCTTCGCGTTGTACATATCGTCCTTCTTGTTGTGGAGCGGCGCCCAGCTGCGCGCCTTCACCTTTTCAGCTTCCTTGGCGATGAAGTCCGGGTCGCCGTATTTGTCGTGGAACTGCTTCAGGTAATGCGCCGGGCGGTAGATGAACGGCGGCCGCGACTTTGCCAGTTCCGGCAGGAACAGCGGGTTCGGGTCGGCCCAGGTGAAACGCACCGTGGTTTCGTCCAGCACCTCGAACTTCGGCCCCTGCCCGTTGACAAGCAGGAACGGTGGCAGACCCGACGGTGTCAGGTCTTCGTTGCTGACGATGTCTTCGAAATAGTAGCGGATATCCTCCGCGCCGAAGGGGTGGCCGTCCGACCACTTGTGCCCCTTGCGGGTGTGCAGGGTGAAGATGCGGCCGTCCTCGACTTCGAAGGATTCCAGGATATCCGGAACAAGCTCGAGCTTTTCGTTGTAGCCCACGAGCCGAGCGTAGCCCCACACGTTGATCAGGCGCACGTCCTTGGCGCGGCCGATCAGGGTTTCGATGGTTCCTCCCGGAACACCCGTCTTGCGGCCATTTGCCTCCATGTCCACGATCAGCGGCTCGGATGGAACGCGTTCGGCCACGGGCGGCAGGGTCGGGTCGATGCCCGGCGTTTCTATCAGCTCCAGCGCGGACGACGGCGCCGCGAACAAAGCTGCGGACAGGATCAGTGCTGCCCGTATGGCGTTCAAGTGCATCATGCTGCAGTCCCCTCGAGCGCCCCGGCATTCTTAAGGCCAGGTGCGCAGACAAAGTGATCCGGTTCCATTTCGACCAGCGACGGCGTCATGCCGTCCACAAGGCGGAAGGGTTCCGGCCAAAGTTGCGGCTCGGATGCCTTGTTGGCATCGAGAGCGGCAAAATCCAGAGGCGCCGACAGATCCGGTTCAGGAACGGCGGACAGCAGCGCCTTCGTATAGGGGTGGAGCGGATTGCCGACGACTTCGCGGGTCGCGCCGATTTCGACCAGTCGGCCGCGGCACATCACGGCGACCCGGTCGGCAACATAGTCCACCACAGCCAGGTTATGGCTGACGAAGAGATAGGTGAGGTTCAGATCCCGCTTCAGGTCCTGGAGCAGGTTCAGGATCTGCGCCTGGACCGAGACGTCCAGCGCTGACGTCGGTTCGTCGCACAGGAGGAATTCCGGATTGAGCGTCAGCGCGCGGGCGATGCCGATGCGCTGGCGTTGGCCGCCTGAGAAGGAATGCGGATAGCGGCGCAGGAAACGCGGGTCGAGGCCGACAAGGCTCATCAGGTGCCGCGCCTTGTCGGCCCGTTCCTCCGCCGTGCCG
>JBNKGB010000157.1:0-6169 GCA_050289605.1 Roseibium sp.
CCGCCATGTAGCCGTCGCCGCCGCAGGTATAGAGCTTCATGCCCGGGCGGTAGTCCGGTATGAGTTCATCGAGATCCGCCCGTCCGCTCTCGGCGGAAAAATGACAGGCCACCTGGTTGGCCCATGGCATGTCCTGCAACACCCTCGCAAAGCCGCTTTCCTCCCGGGACCTTGCCGAATAATGCAGCACGAAATCCTTATCCAGCGCGTGCAGACGGTGGGCCATTGCGATCATCGGCGTGATGCCGATACCGCCGCCCATCAGCAGGGTCAGCTCCGCGTCCTCGTCCAGCGGAAAGTGATTGCGCGGCTTCGATATGTGCACCGTGCGGCCTTCCTTGAAGACCTGGTGCAGCAGCTTCGAACCGCCGCGCCCCTCTTCCTCGCGCAGGATCCCCAGAAGGTAACGGCTCTTGTCCGCCGGATCGCCGCAGAGCGAATATTGCCGCTGGAACTCGGACGCGATCACCAGGTCGATATGGGCGCCCGCTGTCCAGTCCGGCAGCGGCGCTCCGTCCGGTGACGTGATCTCGAACAGCACGACAGAACGGGAAAGATCCTCGCGCCTTGAAACCAGAACCGGGAACATCGGCGGTTCTTCCTTCGCTTTCGCCACACCCGGCACCAGCTCGGTTTCCCCGGCAGCCTTGCGCCTGCGATAATCTTCCGGCGTCAGCAGGGAACGGTAGGCTTCTACCGCCTTGTTGCGGTCGATGGGCTGAGCGACCGGCCAGGGCTGCGGCATCAGCGGCGCCGGATAGGCGGCCAGCGTCTGGTCCTCATATTTGACGACAAGATCCCGCTGCAGCTCCCGCCTGTTGACTTCCTCCGCCAGCACGAAGCGCTTGCCGTCCGGGCTGACGACAAGGTCCCACCACCATTTCTTGACGGGGTTGATCACCCCGCGTCCGCGGGCGTCATCGAGTTCGGCCAGCTTCTTCGCGGAGGCCGGCACATGCTGCACCATCCAGCGGAAGGCGGCGTCGGTGAAAAGCCCCTCGAAGTTCCACGGACAGGTTTTCATGCAGCGCCCGCACATGGCGCCCGCCTTGTTGGTAATCCGGTAACGGGTGCATTTTTCCGGGTCCGAGCGCCAGGTTTCATAGCCGTTGTACATCAGCTTCGGACCGGCGGTGATCGCACCCGAGGGGCATTCCCGGGCGCATTTCAGACAATTCTCGCAGAAGTTCTGCATGCCGAAATCGATCGGCCTGTCATGGGCCATCGGCATCGACGTGGTCACGACGCCGGATTTGACGCGAGGACCCAGGAACGGGTTCATGATGGCATCGCCGATCCGGCTGACCTCGCCGAGCCCCGCCAGCAGCAGCAAGGGCGGTTGCAGCACTTCGCTGTCAAGGACCGAATGCACCCGGGCGGAATAGCCAAGGCGGCGGATATGCTCGGCAATCACGCCGCCGATCAGCGAGAAGCGAAGATAGGCCCGCATCGACTGCGCGGCGCTGATCCAGTCGTCACCCGAAGCGCCCTCCATGGTCTCGTGCCCCTGGTCGAACAGGATCGAGACGGCATTGGCGTGATAGGGCTTAAGGGGCTCGCCGCCGGCATTGTGCGAATAGTAAGCCCAGTCCGGACAGCGCGACAGGCCGACCGCATCGCTTGAAAGATAATAGGAGGCGGCCTTCAGACCCTGCGCGTTCCTGAGGGGATCATCGAGCGTGTCGGAGACCGGACCGCGCGCCTCGCCATATTGCAGCAGCAACAGGGCACCGAGCGCCCGGCGGGCACAGGCGCCGATCGGGCTCTTGCCGACATACATGCCGCCACGTGCCGCATCCTGCACCTGCTTGCCGAGATCGCCGTAGATCGCCCTTGCAAAAAAGTCCGCGCGCTTCGGCGGCCTTGGGATGTTGTCCTCGTCCATATAGGTGGTCGGATCGTCGACGCGCTTCAGCTTTTCGAAGGGATAGGGACCCATGTGGAAGAGCCGGTCCTGATAGGGCACAGCCGTCTTGCTGCGGCGGTCGGTGCCGACCCCGAGGCGCCATTTCAGGCCGCCGGTGCCTTTTTCCGCATCCGGAGCAAGCGGCAGGTCCGGCGCGATCTCCATGGTCGTGGTAACGACCGCAAGGCCGAAGCGGCTGCCGACGAAGGGATTGACGATCGTCCGTCCTTCCACGCGCGCCAGCCCGGCGGACACGGCAACCCGGTTGAGGTCCACATCGCGGGCATAGAGCGAATGCGCCCGCGCCTCATATCCCAGCAGCCGCAGGTAATTGGCGATCAGGACGGCGGTGTTCGAACTCAACAGCGCCGCCCTCTCGACCTGGGTGTCGCCGATCCACTCAAAGCCAGGTTCTCCCGGGACAATGTCCCGAGTGTATTCAACGAGAAATGCCATGGCGTGGGTGTGATGGAAAACCGGGTCGAGCTTGCGCCGGGAAGAGGCTTCGATGTCGGCGTAGATCTGGTCGATGCCACCGGAAAAGACCTTCGGTTGCCCCTTGCCGAGTTCCTCCCGGATGCCTTCGGTCGCCGGATTTTCGATCTGTACCGGCAGCCAGTGCACCGCTTCCAGTCGGCAGACGCCGATCATCGACGCATCGAAATAGGTGCCCGCCGCCTTCAGGTGGTTGGCCCGCTCAAGCGGATCGTCAGGAATTTCCGATGTCTGCGACAGGACGTTGCCGTCGCGGACGATGTCGAGCATCGCCTGGTAGCGGCTGATGGCGTGGGCCAGGGAAAGGAAGGGCTTGCCATCGGAGGCCGGCCCGATGGGCGTTACCACGTTCTCAAGGTCCGGCAGAACGGATGTTCTGAGAACGCGTTCCATCGGAAACGGTCCGAGGTGAACGGGCCGCGCCCTTGTCGAAAAGTATTTCATCCCGGAAATGCCTCCTCCGCCACGCCCTGCGCGCTGCTCCCGGTCAATTTGTTTACAAAGGACGGCTCCGGGCGTATGTCATCCGAATGGATGACAAGACGACACAGGCGCTGCACACGGCGGGGATCGCGGACCTTCTTCGGAAGATCGAGGCGCCCGACTTCGGCAAGGAGGTCCTGTCCTTCGTCTCCAGGGCTGGTCCCATTCGCAATTTCGGCGCCTATTTCTGGACCAGCGTGCGCAACAGGAAGGCGGTTCTGTCCATCAGCTGCGGCACCATCGGCGACTACTGGCTCCACCGCGACGGGGCCGATTTTGTTGCCAACGACGATGTCTTTTCCGAACTGCAGGCGACGGTCGAGGCCGCCGGTGAGGATCCCTCGTCCGGCATCATCCGCTTTTCGCCGCCGCCATCGGACGCGCGCTATCCGCGTTACGTGCGCGCCGGAATGATCGAACGCCTGAGCGTTGCCACCCGTCGCGGCGATCACGCCATCCAGTCCTTCTTCCTGCGCAGCACGTCGGATGGCCGGATCAGTGACGAGGAATTGAAGGGATTCAGGGTCCTGCTGCCGATCGCCCACGAGGCCATCACCCTGCGCCATCGCATCGTTGGCTCGGAAGCCTTCCAGTTCCGGCCGGGCATGTCCGTTTCCAGCCTGAAGGAGCGCGGCAACCGGCTTTTCGAAGCCCTGTCGCCCCGGGAGGCGGCTACCTGCGACGCGATCCTTGCGGGCCTGAGCGTTGCCGGCACCGCCCTGCAACTCCAGGTCTCGGAAAACACGATCCGGACCCTGCGCCGGCGCGCCTTCAGAAAGCTTGGCGTGACCTCAGCCCAGGAGTTGATGTCGCTTGTTCTTTTCGATGCCCCGGCCGCTTCTCCCGCGCTCCCAGCCCGTAACCCGTCCCTCGTTCAGGACAGATAGAAGGTCTTTCAGGAAACATTTTCCGCTCACGCAATACTTAGCCATTGACCTAAGTATTTTTCGCGCTATTGTTAGCCACATGGATAACCATTACGCCACACTCGATACCGTCTTTCACGCGCTTGCCGACCCCACGCGCCGCGCCGTCATTCAGCGGCTGGGCCAGGGATCCGCAACCGTGAGCGAACTGGCGAAGCCCTTCGACATGGCCTTGCCGTCCTTCATGAAACACATCGGAGTGCTGGAGGCCTCCGGGCTGATTGGATCCAAAAAAGTCGGCAGGGTCCGAACCTGCACGCTGAAGAAACAGAAACTGGCCGCGGCCGAACGTTGGTTCGACGAGCAGCGCGCGCTTTGGGAAAGCCGCTACGACAATCTCGACACCCTGCTGGAAAGCATGAACGGAGGCAAAGATGAAAACTGACCTGAAATTCGATTTTTTGGCCGACAAGGAAAAGAACACGCTCACGATCGAGCGGGAATTCGCCGCAAAACGCCAGCTGGTCTGGGACTGCCATACCAAAAGCGAGTTGCTCGACCGCTGGTTCGCGCCCAAGCCCCTCACCACGAAGACCAAGTCCATGGACTTCAGCGAAGGCGGCCACTGGCACTATGCGATGGTGACGCCCGACGGCCAGGAATACTGGTCGCGCCTCAACTACGAAACCATCCGTCCGATCGACGGCTACACCGCCCTCGACGGCTTCAGCGACGAAACCGGCGCGATCAACCCGGACCTGCCGCGGGCAAACTGGGACGTGAGGTTTTCCGATCTGTCCGACCACACGCTCGTTCGAACGCTCGTTTCCTATGCCTCGACCGAAGATCTAGAGAAAGTCATCGCGATGGGCATGAAGG
This sequence comes from Roseibium sp., assembly GCA_050289605.1. Lineage (GTDB taxonomy): Bacteria > Pseudomonadota > Alphaproteobacteria > Rhizobiales > Stappiaceae > Roseibium. The sequence continues at coordinate 4,630 of JBNKGB010000157.1, forward strand.
AAGGCATGACATCGACGCTCGAACGCCTGGACGAACTGCTGCTTACGCTCGCTGTCGAGGGATAAGGTCCGGTTTCAAGAAACTCGTTTCCCCGGAAGCAAATTCGGGCGGGACCGGCGACCGGTTCCGCCTCCTCTTTTTCAGGACCGGACCCTAGTCAGGGATCGGTTGCATCAGGGTCTGGTTTTCGGCAGCCGACTGCCCCTCCACCATTCTCAGGATGCTTTGCCCCATCAGTTCGCCCGCCTCGAAAATGTTTTCATAAATGCTCCTGAAAGTCGGGCGGTAGAAATGCATCAGGTTCGATGTTCTCTTCACGATCAGGTGGAAATCCTCGTGCGGGATATGCCCCTGGTCGACCAGGGCCGATGAAATGGCAAGCGCCGAGGTCTCCCCCGCACAGACCACGCCATAGGGGCGCGGCAGATCGCCGGCGCGGCGGGCGTAATACTGCTGGATCTCTTCGGCGGCGCCGTCCAGCGTAATCTCCTCGGGAATATCGAAAGCAATGCCGCTTTCGCGGACCGCGCGCATGAAGCCGTATCTCAGATGCTGGCAGAAGGTGAAACGGTCCGGGGGCAGGATGATGCCGATCCGCGCGCATCCCAGGTCGATCAGTTGCCGAGCTGCCTGATAGGCGAAATCCTCGTTGTCGTAGTCGACATAGGCATGCGGGGTGGTGAACTCGGTCCTGCCGTGGGTGACAAAGGGGAAGCCGGCTTCCTGCAGAACCTTCACACGCTCGTCAAAGAGCTGCGTTCGGGCGAAGATGAGCCCGTCGGCGAGGCGGTTTTTCAAGATGTAGGTCACCGGATCGATCGGCGGCTCACCCTGGAACTCGGGCGTGATGGTCAGGTGGAATCCCGTCCCTTTGAGCGCATAGCTCAGTCCTGCGATCATCGAGCGGCCGAAATCCGGAATTTCGTCGTGCGGCTCCAGAATGAGACTGATAACCCTGGTCTTGCCTGTCCGAAGCCGCTGCGCCGCCCGGTCGGGCACATAGCCGAGTTCCTCGGCGGCCCTGGCAACCCGCTTGCGGGTTTCGAGCGCGATCTGCGGCGAATCCAGAAGAGCTCTCGACACGGTGGTGACCGCAAGGCCGGTCTTCTCCGCCACGGTCTTGAGCGTCGGCTTCTTGTAGGTCAACGGTCCGGCCCCTCCTCCTCCGCCATCGGCGCTACTGTTTACAGCAAAACATCGGTGATAGGCAGATTGCCAGAATTTATAACGTTGTAAATCTGTTTCAACAAGGCAAATCGGGATTTCACCTAGATATGCTCTAAAGCTTTTGGGCAATTCACAGGTTGACAGAAACAATATTTATAACGTTATAAATCGGAAGCCGATTGCCGTCAGGCAGTCCGCGCATTTGTCTTTGGGAGGACATTATGAAGAATCTGAAATTCAAACTGCTGGTGACGGCAGGCGTCCTGGCCGCGTCCATGAACGTTGCAAAGGCCGGTGATGTCGAGGTGCTGCACTGGTGGACGTCGGGCGGGGAGGCTGCTGCCCTCAACGTCCTGAAGCAGGACCTTGAAAG
>JBNKGB010000158.1:0-6158 GCA_050289605.1 Roseibium sp.
GAACAGGCGAAAGATGCGGGCGCTTTCCGGCGAAGCTGCGTCACCGGAATTCACAACAGGCGAGCCGTCTTGAACCGTGTCCAAGGCCGTCATCGTGGCTGTGCCTTCTTGTCTTTGTCTATGAAAGAGGGACGGAATTTCTCCCGTCCCCTCCGCTCGCTTGACCGTTAGCCGGGAATGCCGAGGTAACGGTTGCGCTTGTTGCTGTAAGCAATGTCAGCGATCGCCATGTAGCTGCCGATTTCCTGACGGGCGTTGATGACGCTCTCGAAGATCTTCTTGGACAGCGGGGAGTGATCCATCGCTTCTTCCAGAACTTCCTGGGCGGCTTCACCGAAGCTGTCGTAGATCTCGTCGGAGAACTCGCGCAGCTGAACGCCGTGCTCGTTAATCAGGCGGGCAAGATACTTACCGTTGTTGGCGTTGGTTTCCGCCATGGTGTTGGAGTTCTCTTCCGCGCAGGCGGCGATGATGATCTGCTGATCGACCTTGTCGAGGCCTTCCCAGAACGCCTTGTTCATGCCCATGGCCAGCATTGCGCCCGGCTCGTGCATGCCCGGATAGTAGTAGTACTTGGCGGCTTCGTAGAACTTCATGAAGTAGTCGTTGAACGGACCAACCCACTCGGTTGCATCGATAGCGCCTGAAACGAGGTTTTCGTAGATCTGGCCGCCCGGGAGGGAAACCGGAGAGGCACCCAGTTTCGCCATGACGTCGCCGCCTTGGCCCGGAATACGCATCTTCAGACCCTTCAGGTCGTCAGCGGTTTCGATTTCCTTGTTGAACCAGCCGCCCATCTGCACGCCGGTGTTGCCCATGGCGAGGTTCTTCAGGCCGAATTCGCCGGCGATTTCGTCCCACAGTTCCTGGCCGCCGCCATACTTGATCCAGGCGTCCATTTCAGCCTGGGTCAGGCCGAACGGCACGGCAGTGAAAGCAGCCCACCCCGGGTGCTTGCCCTTCCAGTAGTAGTCGGCGCCGATGTAGGCCTGGGCGTTGCCGGAAGCAACTTCGTCGAAAGAGTCGAATGCACCGACGCGTTCGCCGGCTGCGAAATACTGGACGTTCAGGCGGCCTTCGGTAAGCTCCGCGATACGAGCTGCCAGGCGCTGCGCCGGAATGCCGAGACCCGGGAAGTCACGCGGCCAGGTGGACACGATCACCATGTCCTTGGTGCCCTGCGCGATTGCCGGCGCGGCGAGCGCGGAACCGGCAGCAATACCGCCGGCGCCAAGACCAGCCTTTTTGATAAATGAACGACGATCCATTAGTTTCCTCCCTAATCGGACCCGATATCGGACCGGGTACACACTTGCACCGATCTCGACGTATGTCTAGTTGACGGAAAGGCCAGAAAGCTATTCGTGGTTCTGCGCAGCTTCTCGGTAGTTCTACCGAGATCTGCGCAATGGATTTCCGAAAACCGGGGCACTGACGCAACAAGAAGGCAAGCATGGTGACCTTTAAGACAAAATTGCTGCTCATCACGATCCTGCCATTGATCGCGGTGTCCCTTCTGATCGGCGGCGCGACCTACTATCAGTCGCGAGAGCTGATCAACGTCCAGACTCAGTCGGTCGAACAGAGGATCCTGTCCGCCAAGAGGCAGGAAATCCGGAACTATGTCAGCCTGGCACTGACCTCGATCGAACAGATCTACAAGGAAGAGCCGGGCGGACGGATGGTGGCCCAGGACAAGGTCAAGGAAATCCTCCAGCACCTGACCTTCGACTATGACGGATATTTCTTCGCCTATACGCTCGACGGCACCAACATCGTTCATCCGAAGCTGCCGCAACTGGTCGGTGGAAACTGGTGGGACCTGCAGGACGCCAACGGCGACTACGTGATCCGCAATCTCATCGAGGCCGCCAAAGCCGGCGGCGGCTTCCACCAGTATGTCTGGCACAAGCCGTCCACCGGCACTGTGGAGGAAAAGCTCGGTTATGCGATCCTGCTCGACAAATGGGGCTGGATGCTCGGCACCGGGCTCTACACCGACGACATTTCCCGCGAGGTCGCAGCGATCCGGGCCGACTTCGTCCGCAGTATCCGGCAGACCCTCGTCGTCATTTTCATGATTACACTGGCAGCGATCATCATCGCCGGCTCGCTGATCGCCGGTGTCCGCTTTTCCGAGCAGCGCTTTGCCGACAGCAAGCTGAAGGAGCTGACCAACCGGATCTTCGAGGTGCAGGAGCAGGAGCGCAAGCGGGTATCCACCGAGCTGCATGACAGTATCTCCCAATTGCTCGTCTCGGTGCGCTACGGCGTTGAAATGATCCATAGCGAGGCCAACCGGGATCCGGACCTGCAGGCCCAGGCTTCCAAGTGCCTGAAGACTCTGGACGGCACGATAGCGGAAGTCCGGCGCATCTCGCGGGATTTGCGGCCGAGCGTCCTCGACGACATGGGGCTTGCGGCTGCCCTCGGCAGCCTCGGCAAGGAGTTCCAGAACCAGTCCGGCATCACGGTGAACGTGGACGCGGACCAGTGCCGCAACCGGCTCTCGGAAGGGGCAAAGACCGCGCTATACCGCGTGGTGCAGGAATGCATGACCAACGTCGCCCGCCATGCCCAGGCCAGCGAGGTCACCATCAGCCTCAAGGTCGGCCTGCAGTCGCTCGTGCTCAGCGTCGAGGACAACGGGGTCGGCCTGCCGCGCCCGCTGCCGAAATCCGGCGGGCTCGGGTTCCGCAACATGCGCGAACGTATCGAAACCTACGGCGGCAAGCTGACGCTTAGCCGGAGAACCAGCGGCGGAACCCGGATCAAGGTTCAAATGCCGCTCGACAACCAGATCGCAAACGCGGCATGATGAAAAAATGACAGTGCATTCACCTTCCCAGGGCCTCGGGGGCAGACAGCAGGCCGCGGGCAAACCCATCCGGGTCCTGCTCGCAGACGATCACGAGCTTGTTCGGGATGGCATTCGCGCCCGCCTTCAGAAAGTGCCGGAACTCGAGGTCGTCGGCGAGGCCACCAACGGCCGTGACGCGCTGCAACTCGCCGGCGAACTGCGTCCGGACGTCCTGTTGATGGATGTTTCCATGCCGGTGATGAACGGTCTGGAAGCGGCCCGGCAGGTCAGGGCCACTCTGCCCGGCGTCGCGGTGCTCATCCTGTCAGTCTACGACAACCCGGAATATGTGCGCGGCGTCGTTCAGGCCGGCGCGCGCGGCTACATCCTGAAGGACATTTCCGCCGTCGAAATGATCACCGCGATCACCAGCGTGGCGAATGGCGGATATTACTTCTCCTCCGCGGTCGGTCCGACCCTGGTCGGGGCCGGCACCTCGGCTCCCGTGGAAGACCCCTACGGGCTGACGGACCGGGAACGCCAGGTTCTGACCGCGATCGCCAGGGGGCAGCCGAACAAGGAAGTCGCCAAGGACCTCGGCATCAGCGTCCGCACGGTCGAATCCCACCGGCTGAACCTGCGCGAGAAGGTCGGCAACAAGAACGCCGCCCAGCTTTACAAGGTCGCCCAGGAACTTGGGTTGCTCGGCTGACTTCGGAGTCCACCGAATGGGGCCGGATTGTCCAACGCCTGCCTTACGGTTAAAAAGTGAGGAGCAAGATCGGGGAGCGCCGGATCCGTGACATCCGTTCCTATCTCATCGGCTCCATCAACTGCACGCGTCCTCGCGATTTCATGGCTCGGCGCGGCGCTCGTCAGCCTCGACTACACGGCGGTGACCATCGCCCTGCCGACCCTGTCGCAAACCTTCACGGTCGGAACGTCGCTCGTTTCGTGGCTCTCCCTCGCCTACCTGCTCGCAGTGTCCAGCATGCTGCTGCCCGCCAGCGGATTTCTCGGGTATTTCGGCTTCAAGCGCGGTACGGCAATCGGCTTTGCACTCTTCGCGCTCGCATCGGTGGGCTGTGCCGTCAGCGAAAGTCTGGCTCAGCTCGTGGCCTTCAGGATCATTCAAGGGGCGGCCGGAGCCATTCTCTATGTGGCAGGGCCTATCTTCATCCAGACGCTCATCGACGAGGACAGGCGGTCCACGGGTTTTCGCTTCTTCGCAACCGCGGCGCCCGCCGGCCTTTGCGCCGGGCCGGTCATTGGGGGGCTGGTAACCCAATTTGCCGGCTGGCAATGGATCTTCCTCATCAATCTGCCCTTGGCCGCCGCCGCTCTCGTGACGGTAGCACCGGCGAATTGGTCGCCGAAGTCCTGGCAGCCTTACGCGCCCAGCATGAGCACTCTCGCCGCGGCCACCGCAGGCGCATTCACTTTTGTTCTCGCCTTGAACCAGGGGGAAGAGTGGGGCTGGACATCCGTCGCCATCCTGGGCCTCCTGGCATCCGCCTGTCTGGCGGCGGGACTATGCGCCTATTTCGACCGGCATAGCCGCAATCCGCTGATCCCCCGGGGCCTGCTGCGTGTCGGGTCGTTCGTCTCCGGAACCGCCTCGCTTTCCTTCTATCTTGTTGCTTTCGGTGGCCTCGTCTTCCTGTTGCCGTTTTTCCTGCAATGGCATCTCCGGCTGAGCCCGCACGCAACCGGCCTGATTCTCGCTGTGCAACCGTTGGCCTACATCGGGTCGGCGACGCTCGGTAACCTCGCATTTCCGAGCCGGCCTCCGGTAGTGCCCGCGGTTTTCGGCCTCGTCCTTCTTGCGGCGGGATTTGCCTGTCTGGCATTTCCGGCCGCATCAGCAAACATTGCCGTGCTCATCCTTGCCCTTGCCTTGGCGGGTGCGGGCAGCGGCTTGTTCTCTCCCGCGATCCTGCAGATCCTTTTGAGCGATCTCGGTGAGGCGGTCGCCGTCGCCGGAGCGAGCCTCCAATCCGTGGCGCGGGTGCAGGCCCAGCTACTCGGAGTGGTCTGCTTCGAAACGATCTTTTCCCAGATCGACCCGACAGTGCTCTCCGGCAGGGATCATGCAGCAGCGTCCCCTTATGGCTATGCGGCCGCATTTGCGTTTGGTGTCTTGTGCCTCGCGCTGGCAGGTCTGTTCCTGTTCCGGGCAGTTCCAGGCAGGCCTCAGCAATCAGAGACCGGGGTTCGTCATGATTAAGCATCTCTACCGGGCCGTCAGACCCAGTATTTTCGACGTGGCGGCCACACCCGAACTTGCGTTCGCCATCCTGCTCGCGAACCTCATGTCGCCGCGGCTCTGGGAGCTTTCCGACACGATCCGCCACCGGCCCGCCGAGGACAAAATGGCGGCGCTGCACGACTATGTGAACAGTCATTTCAAGCATGTCTTACAGCAGGACATCATCGAGAGTTGGGGAACGTTCGTTCTCGATGAGGAGCGGGAAAGGGTCGGCGCGGATATCATTGACCCGGCACTTGAGGTCATCCTTGCTTCTCAGGAAAAACGCCGGGAACTCGGTCTCCTTCCCAAGGAGGGAGACATTTCAGACCTCATCTCGCAAGGGCTGTTTCCCGCCTATTTCTATTCGACCATCGATGAGGCGGCCGCGTGCCGGCGGCTGCTCGGGCGGCGCAAACACAAACCGATCGGCCTGACGAATTGCCTGGACGAGGCCGCCATCATTGGCGCCTTGCTTTGCCTTTTTGTCGGCGATATCCCGCAGAACCTGTGCTTCTTCGGTTCGGCCTACCACTACTCCACCTTCCTGGCGGCCGCCCCCAATTCGATCTGGTTCAACGGCAAAAAGGATTATTTCTCGCAATCCGACTGGAGATATCACGCCGACAACGGGACACGGGATTCCGGCCAGGGCTACTTCGACACCCTGCTTTTCGTGGCGGACAGGCTGATCACTCCCTCAGGACACTTCCTGTTTGCTGACCGGGTGTCCACCAGCCCGCAGCCCGAGCTGGAAGGCGTGGCGGCCAGTCTTGTTGATTTCTTTGGCGTTGAGCTGCGGCAAATGGCCAATCTGAGCAATCTCGCCGATGTCCGCTACCGCATTGAGGCCATGCCTGTAACGCCCGCAGCTGCATTTGTGCCCGAAGGCGCCGTAGCCACTCAGGCCCGCATCCGTCAGCTTGCCGTTGCTCATCCGAATTCGATAGCGGCGGCGGCACTTTACTGTTTCCGCTCGTTCTCCGTCCCCGATTCGCATCCTTATCTCAAGGCGGCCTGCCGCTCACTCGACAGTCATCACTCCGTCCCTCGGGTAGCGTCCATTGAGGAAGCTTGCGCGCGAACCGCTTCCGTTGCAGGCACCGAATC
>JBNKGB010000159.1:0-6077 GCA_050289605.1 Roseibium sp.
TCATTCGGACGAAAAGACAGAAGCGCGCCGGCATCCGGCGCGCTTTTTCTTTTCGGCTCTGACGGCGGGCCCATGCCATCAGGCGCTCTGACGGCCCTCGACCAGCTTCAGCGTGCCGACCAGAACGATGCCGTAGAGAACATGACCGATCAGGGCGACCCAGGTGATGCCGGTAAAGTTCAGGAAGAAGGGCAGGCCGGCGAGGGAGGTGATGCCGCCGATGGCAAAGAGCCAGAGGCCGAAGCCGTAGATCGCCGAGGGCAGCAGCCAGTGCGTGGTGCCGACGATCTTTTGCCAGAGCGGCGCGAAGATGAACATCCAGCCGACCGGATAGCCGATCAGGCCGACCAGATAGAAATGCACGAAATAGCCGGCAAAGTCGTTGTTCGGCAGGCCGAGACTGAAGAGCAGGCTGCGGGCGAGCCCATGCGGCGACAGGTTGGCGAAACCCAGGCCCGGGCTGAGGATCTGCCCCCAGAAATCGAAGGCGATGGTCGCAAAGAAACCGGAAATGAACATCAGGCCGAGCGTGTTGAAGTTGATTGCCGGCAGGACGTAGGCTGCCCGGGTTTCCGAAGTGATCGTATTCATGACAGGTACCAGTCTTGGAGTGAATTAGGTACCGCAATAGTTGGACCCGATCGCGATCACATGGAAATAAATTGGCGGCCAGCCACCGTGACGAATCCGTGAGAAGAAGTTTACCGGCGCTCCCTGGATCGGTGGCTCCGGCCCCAAGGCCGGGGCGTCCATGGCAGGACGCGGGTGCCGAAAGGGAAACCACCGGCATCCAATCAGCCTGACGGCTCCACCGTCTCCAGCCGGAACTTCAGGAACGTTTCACCGGCATAGTCCGTTTCGCCCACAAACACGGCGCCGAGTCTTCGAAGGGCGCCTAGATTTTTCCGCGACGGCGGCAGCAGAAAGGTGACGAAGGGGAGTCGAGCCTCAGTCCTCGCGAAGTCGAGCGCCAGTCGCGCGATCCGCTGGCCGAGACCGAACATTTCCGGTTTCAGCACCAGCCCGAAATCCCATTCATCGCCTTCCTTCTGAAACCCGCCCCAGCCGGCATAGTGCCCGCCCGCCAGAAACGCCCAGTGACCGAGACCGTCGCGCGCCCAGCATTCTTCCTTGGCGGCAACGAAGGTCCGGGCCATTTCAAGATCCCAGGTCATGGTCAGAAGCGGCATATGCTCGCCGACGCGCGGATCACGCATGTGGGCGACAAGCGCGTCTAGGGGAATGTCCGTCAGCCGGACGAAGGTAATGTCTGGTGCTGGTGTCGGTGTCATAGTCGATTTGGCCTGTTGGCGGGCGCCGACATAAGCCCGCAAAGAGCTTGCCGGATCAAGTGAACTTCGGGCTACCGGACTTCAACTTCCGGTGTGCCGGGTTCCCGGCGGAAGGCTCAGCCGGCGATATCCGCCCAGCACAGACCGAAACGGTCCAGATATTTCTTCAGCCGGTCAGCATCGTTGCGGCTGGTCTTGGCCGCGCGCGAGGCGGCAAAGAGGACGCGGCCCGCCGCGCTCAGGCTCGGGTTCTTGCGGCAGGTGCGGATGACATACGCCAGCTGAACCTTGTCGAACGGGTCGAGGTCCGTGACCGCGTCGCCAACCAGCTCGCGAAGCAGAACGTCGTCGGCATCGGTCTCCGCGTTTGCCCACTGGCGTTCCAGCGCGTCGACTTCCTGTTCGACCAGGGCCAGCGTGATGCGCCCGCGCGGAGCAAGCGTGCACAGCCGCTGCACCGAAGCGCCGAGATCTCGGAAGTTACCCGGCCATGAGGTGGCCGGCGAGGTGGCAAAGTCCAGATAGCGGGAGCGGGCGTCGGCGTTGAAACCGACGCGGGTTCCAAGCAGCTTTTCAGACCGGTTCAGCTCGAACTCGACATTCGGCTCGATGTCCTCGCGCCGTTCCGTCAGTGACGGCAGGCGAAAGGTCCAAAGGTTCAGCCGGGCATAGAGGTCGGGGCGGAATTTCCCTTCGGAGACAAGCTGCCCCAAGTCGCGGTTGGCGCCAGCGATCAGGTGAAACCGGCTGGTGATTTCATGGTCTGAGCCAAGCGGCAGGAAACGGCCGGTCTCGACCGCGTGCAGGATCATCGCCTGTTCGTCGAGGCCAAGCTCGTTGATTTCGTCCAGAAACAGCACGCCGCCGTCGGCTTCGCGCAGGAGACCGCGCCGGTCCGAGGTGCCGTTGCCCATGGTACCGCGACGATGGCCGAAGAGGCTCGACATGGCGCGCTCGCCCTTGAGCGTGGCGCAATTGACGTGAACCAGCCGTCCCTTCACCCGCCTGCGTTGGAGCTTCAGCTCGTAGATGCGCTCCGCCAACTCGCTCTTGCCTGTCCCGGTCGCACCGAGCAGCAGGAGCGGCGCATCGGAATTGGTGGCGACCAGCTCGATCCGTTCGATCAGGCTGTTGAAGCCGGGGTTCCGCGTTTCTATCCCGGCCTTGAGAAGGGCGTTGTATTCTTCCGCCACCAGGTCGAAGCGCTGCTGCAGGGCGTCGTAGCGCGATAGATCCAGGTCAACGATATTGTAGTTGCCGCGGATGTCGTCTTCTTCCCGCCGGGGCGGAGAGGTCTGTACGAGCTTGGCCGGCACATGGCGGGACTCCGTCAGGAGAAACCAGCAGATCTGGGCGACATGGGTGCCGGTGGTCAGGTGGACGAAATACTCCTCCCTGTCCTCGTCGAAACCATAGCCGCGCGCGAAATCGAAAAGCGCGCCATAGACCTCCTGAAAGTCCCAGGGATCGCGAAGATCGACCTGCTGCAGCAGCACTTCCGTCGCCGGGCTGGCGTCCTCGATCTCCCGTTTGACGTGATGCGCCAGCCGCTGAAAGTTGAGGTCATAAAGCAGCTCCAGCCGGTGCACCGGGAAGGCACCGTGCTGGGTGACCGCAATGGAAGGCCGCCAGCGCCGCTTCTTGCCGGCGTCCAGTTGCGTGCCCAGAAAACCGATGACGACGTTTTTTTTCAAGTGTTTATCCAATTCAATAAATCAATATACAAAAATATAAGAATACACATTGTCATAAGTGTCAAGATTTGAAATTTATCATATAAAACAATAAGATGAATTGTTTTTCCTTTTTTGTTTTTCCGTCCCCTTGGTGAAGGCATTCTCTTTCTCAACACGAACACACAGAACGCAGCCCTTCGCTGCCGGTTCAAGGAGAAAGACCATGGCAAACAAATCCGTGTTTGCTTCCCAGAAGGGAGCCTATTCCGGCAAGGCGAACACCAGGAACCTGGCGGGTAGCCGTGCCTACGATTACGACGAGCGCCACAAGCTGGCGCAGCTGGCCGTGACCGGAACCATCGGCGATACCTACTACCAGAACGCCGAGCTGGAGCTGGACGCCGTGCTGAAGGCGGCGGGCGCCGTCCCGGCCGATTTCCTGGCGAAGACCGCGGTCTATGCCCGCCAGAAAGGCAGGATGAAGGACCTTCCGGCCCTGCTTCTGGCGGTGCTGGCGTCAAGGGACAGCGTGCTGCTGGCTGAGGCTTTCCCGCAGGTCGTAACCAACGGCCGGATGCTGCGCAACTTCGTGCAGATCATGCGCTCCTGCCAGACCGGACGGAAGTCGCTCGGAACGCGGCCGAAGGCTCTGGTGCGCGGATGGCTGAATACGGCCTCCGATTACCAGCTGCTTCAGGCAAGCATCGGCAACGATCTGTCGCTGGCCGACGTCATCAAGATGGTGCACCCGAAGCCGCGGGATGAGGCGCGCGAAGCGCTCTTCGCCTGGCTGGTCGGTAAACCGTGCGACGTCTCCAGGCTGCCAACGGAAGTCCAGGCCTATCTGGCGTACAAGGAAAACCCGAACGGCCGCGAGCTGCCGGATGTGCCGTTCCAGATGCTGACACACCTGCCGCTGTCCACGAAAGACTGGACGAAGCTGGCGCTCGGCGGAAGCTGGAACATGGTGCGCATGAACCTGAACACCTTCCTGCGCCACGGCGTCTTCGAAGGCGGACGGTTCCGCAGGGCTCCCGCTGTCGCGCAGATCGCGGCGATCCTGAAGGATCCGCAGCGGATCCGGAAGGCGAATGCCTTTCCGTATCAGCTGCTGACCACCTATCAGGCACTGTCGGCGGAAATGCCGGCGGCCATCCGCGAGGCGCTGCATGAGGCCATGGAACTTTCGGTCGCCAACGTCCCGTCCTTCAAGGGGGATGTGGTCGTCTGCCCGGATGTTTCCGGCTCCATGGTGTCGCCGGTGACGGGTTACCGCAAGGGAGCGACGACGGTGACGCGCTGCGTCGATGTCGCCGCCCTGGTTTCCGCTGCCGTCCTGCGGCGGAACCGCTCGGCCCTTGTACTGCCCTTTGAGGTCGGTGTCCGGGATGTCCGGCTGGAAGCCCGCGACACCATCCTGACCAATGCCCGAAAGCTCACCGAGCAGTGGGGCGGCGGAACGGACTGCGCGGCACCGCTGGCCTGGCTGAACCGCAAGCGCCGGGCGCCGGATCTGGTGATCCTGGTCTCGGACAACCAGTCCTGGGCGGGTGTGCAGAAGGGAGCATCGACGGGCGTGATGCGCGAATGGATGGACCTGAAGCGCCGCAACCCGGACGCCAAGCTGGTGTGCATCGACATTGCGCCCTACGGCACGGCGCAGGCCAGGTCGCGGCCGGACATCCTCAACATCGGGGGCTTCTCCGATGCGGTGTTCGACCAGATCGCGGCCTTTGCGGAAGGAACGTTGAGCGCGGACCAGTGGGTTGGCGAGATCGAAGCGGTCGAGCTGACCTGACAGAACGAAACGTGGCGGGTATTTCCTACCCGCCACGGTTCCCGGAAGATCAGGCGAATGCCGAAGGAACTACATTGCTCCATAATGGGATAAGTCCGAGCGGGTTCGACTCCCCTCCTTGCAGGCGCTCTTAGGCTCGAGCGGGACCCCCGGGTTTCTTCATTCTTGTCGCCTGGACCTTTCGGGAGTTTTCACCACGGCGGATGCCGATGGAATTACATTGCCACTCCGGAAATGTGCAGGTCGAGCTGCACCGTCGCGATACCGCGATGTCGTCTAACGAGGAAAGACGCCGGACCCCGTATTTCATCACCACCTTGCCGCCACATCTATCAACCGGTCAGGGCGGATGCCTGCAGAACTACATCGATTCCTAATCGCCATGTTGCGGGTTCGAGTCCCGCCGCCGCAGCCATAACAAGCGTTCCTTGGTGCGGCGTAGCTCAATTGGTAGAGCAGGAAGTTTTGCAACCCACCTTGCCGCCCTGACCGGCATTTTTGAATTGAAACGGTAACCAGATCGCGGCTTGGCCGTGACTTAGGGGATGCCGGCAGGATTACAGGTAGGCGCGTCCCGGCACGGCCGGGATGGGGACGCAGGCAACTGCCCCCATGCCGGTCCAAATCCGGCCCGGAGCGATCCGGTGGCGGAACTCATCTTGCCAACTCTTGCCCCACGAAGCCTGGCGGATGTTTGCTTGCCGCCAGGCTGGTCTGAAGGAAGAAGAAAATGACGAAGATGGAAACGGATATTCTGAAACTGACCAGCGAGATGCTGGCAGACTGGGGACACGCGCCGGGCAAGGCCTTCGGCGCGGCCCTTCGTGACGGACAGACGGCGCTCGACAATGGCGAGGCGCTGGACGCCGTGCGGCAAATGCTGGAAAGCTACAAGCCCGACCCGGTGCTGCCGCTGTCGGCCCCCGGCGCAAAACCGTTCCACGTCAACCTGGAAGCGGAAACCGAAGACGAAAAGGTCAATCTGAAAGCTGTCATGCATCACATGACCGAACTGATGCGCACGCCGACCATCGAGGCAGGCGCCATCATGCCCGACGCCTGTCCGGCCGGTCCGCTCGGTACGATCCCGGTCGGCGGTGTTGTCGCCGCGCGCGGGGCGATCCATCCGGGCATGCACAGCGCCGACATCTGCTGCTCGGTTATGATGACCGAGTTCGAGGAGGCTGATCCGAAGACGGTGCTGGATGCCGCCCACGAGGTAACCCATTTCGGCGCCGGCGGCCGTGCCAACGGCAAGCGCTTCACCATGTCGATGGGCCTTTATGACCAGTTCCGCGAGAACCGCTTCCT
>JBNKGB010000160.1:0-6074 GCA_050289605.1 Roseibium sp.
CACGCAACGGCGTGCAGCGGCACCGCTTTCATCGTGCGCACCTGGCCCACTTTTACCGACAGCTGCACGAGGGCCTGGCAGAAGAGGGCAATCCGAACCTTTGCCTGCTCGGCGTGACCGTGCTGACGTCCATGGACGAGAACGACCTTCAGGCGGCCGGTTACCGCGGACCGCTTGCCGATGTGGTGGAAGCACGGGCAAGGGATGCGAAGGCCGCCGGCATGGGCGGCATCGTCTGCGCGGCGACGGAGGCGGAGAAGATGCGAGCGATCCTCGGACAGGATCTTGTCATCGTTACGCCCGGCATCCGCCCGGCGGGCAGCGCCGCGGGCGACCAGCGCCGAGTAATGACGCCGGAAGACGCCATCCGTGCGGGCAGCGACTATCTGGTCGTCGGCCGGCCGGTCAACCAGGCCGCCGATCCGTCAGCCGCCGCAGATGCGGTGGTTGCGGAAATCGAAGCGGCGCTCGCCTAAAGGCCGGATATCCCGAGTCGTTCCACCAGGCAACGTACCTGATCCATGCCGCCGTGCTTCATCGGGTCGCCGATGCTCTGACCAAGAGCGACCATGGTCACGATGCCGATGACGGCGGCATGCAGCGAGACCGCCTCGAGTCTCGCCTTTTCCGAATCCGGCGATTTCATGCAGCTTGCCAGCGCGGAATACATTTCGGACGTGATCGCGTGAATCTGCCCGGCAACGTCCGGATGGGCCGCGAATTCGATGCCGGTGCCGCTCTGGGGCGCCAGATAGATCATGCGGAACCGTTCGAGATCGACGAGATGATACTCGGCCAGGGCATACAAACCGGCGCGCAGGCCTTCCTCAGCGCCGGCCGCGCTGCAGGCAGCTAGTACAGCTTCGGCCTCTCCCTGGAGTGCGGGAACGAGCAGGGCGCCGACGAGATGCGATTTTGTCGGGTACCAGTGAATAACGGCCTGCTTGCTGACGCCGAGTTTCGCCGCCACGGCGTCAAACGTCAGTTTCCTCAGTCCACCCTGCCTGAATATCCCGCGGGCGGCCGTCAGGAACCTCAGTCTCGGGTCCTTCGCGCGGCCCGCCGCGCCACCATTTCCCCTGCAGGCTGCCTTCATGACGCCCCGTCCTTGACCGATCGCTTCGTTCATGACTATCATACTTACCATTGGTAAGTGGACTGGCGCAAGCTGGAGAGATCCGAACGATGCCCAAGAACATGCCTGAGATAGCCGTCTATCATTTCGCACCCGCCTGGGGCCTGCCCACCTGCGGGCCCTTTGCCCTAAAGCTGCTGGCCTGGCTGGGACACCACCGGATCCCCTTCCGTTCCGTCGTCCAGAACAACCCGGGCAAGGGACCGAAGGGAAAAAGCCCCTGGGCCGAAATCGACGGCCAGACCGTTGCCGACAGCGACCGCATCATCGCCCTGCTGTCGGCGAAGCTCGGCATCGAGGACTCGGAAGCCGAGCTTTCGCCGGCGGATCGCGGCATTGCCCAGGCCTTCAAGACCGCATTCGAGGAACGCGTGCACCAGATCCTGGAATACGAGCTCTTCATGCTGCCGGAAGGACAGGAGTTCCTGCGTGGCGTCTTCGCCACCGACATGCCGAAACCCATGGTGTCACTGGTCTTTCCGCTGATGCATCGCCACTTCGCGAAGCAACTGCATGCGCGCGGGATCACCCGGCATAGCCAGGAAGAGATCCTTGCCATGGCCCGGCAGGAGTTCGAGGCTCTGGCGGGCCTTCTCTCGACGCGGCCCTTCATCTGCGGCGCCCGGCCGGGCCTGGCGGATTTCGCCTGCTACGGCCAGGCGGCGCTCATGGTGCGCTGGCCGATGAAAACACCCGCGGCCGGGATCGCAAAGAACCAGCCGGAGCTCGCCAGATGGTGCAGCGCCATCGAAGCCGGAAGTTTCGCAAACCACCGGGAAGCCGCCTGACCCACTGGCCGCCATTGAAAAAGAAAAGCCACCGCCGAGGCGGTGGCTGAGGTTGCATCAGATGCGTGATTTCTGTCGATCACGCTGCCTGATCGTCGTCGGCCGCAGCCGAGCGCAGGACCATGCCGTAGAGGTCGCGCGGGTCGTCCGGATCGGCCAGAAGGTCCAGCTTCACGAAATGACCGGTCTTCGGCAGCAGGTCGTGCATGTAGCGCAGGGCCGCAAAATCCTCGATCGCAAAGCCGACGCTGTCGAACAGGGTGATCTGGCTCTCGGAGGTCCGGCCCGGTGCCTTGCCTGCATAGACCTGCCAGAGTTCGGTGACCGGATGATCGCGGTCGAGCTGCTGGAACTCACCCTCGATATGGGTCTGGTCCGGGAACTCCACGAAGATGTCGGACCGCAGCAGGATATCCATGTGCAGCTCGGTCTTGCCCGGGCAGTCGCCACCAACCGCGTTGATATGGACGCCGGACCCGACCATGTTGTCGGTCAGGATGGTGGCGTATTTCTTGTCGGCGGTGGCCGTGGTGATGATCTGCGCGCCCTCGATCGCATCTTCCGGCGTCTTGCAGATGGTCACGTTGAGACCGGAGTTTGCCAGGTTGCGTGCAAGGCGCACGCTGGCTGCCGGGTCGATGTCGTAGGCACGGATTTCCGAAATCCCGAGCACGTCCTTGAAGGCCAGGCACTGGAAGTCGGACTGGGCACCGTTGCCGATGACGGCCATGGTGGTGGAACCCTTCGGCGCCAGATATTTGGCCGCAAGGGCGGAATTCGCCGCCGTACGCAGGGCAGTCAGAATGGTCATTTCGGTGAACAGCAGCGGGTAACCGGTGCGGAGGTCCGACAGGACGCCGAAGCCGGTCACCGTCTGCCGGCCTTCCCGCGTATTGCTCGGGTGGCCGTTGACATATTTGAAGCCGAAGGTCTTGCCGTCGCTTGTCGGCATCAGTTCGATCACGCCCTGGGGCGCATGGGCGGCGATGCGCGGACGCTTGTCGAAGCTTTCCCAGCGCAGGAAATCCTCTTCGATGTACTCCGCAATACCGCGCATGATGGTTTCGACACCGACGGCGCGCACGTTGCGCATCATGTCGTCGACGCTGACGAAGGGAACATAGGCCAGCTCGGAGGGGCTCAGCTTGGTGGTGGTCTTGTTCATTCTGAAATCCTCTAGATCAGCGGATGTTCAACCGGAATCGAGTAAACATCCAAAAGCTGATCGTTTTCATAGTGTTAGAGCATCTTATCTGCGTTCGTTTGAACGCAGGATGCTCTAGAAGCTTCTTGTGGGACGGTCGAAGACCCGGCGGCCGAAGAGGCTGCCGGTCAGGTCGACCATCAGGCGGGCAGTCCTGCCGCGCTCGTCCAGGAATGGGTTCAACTCGACCAGGTCGAGCGAGGTGACGAGGCCGCTGTCATGGAGCATTTCCATGACGAGATGGGCCTCGCGAAAGGTCGCGCCGCCCGGCACGGTGGTGCCGACCGCCGGGGCGATGCCGGGGTCGAGAAAATCGACATCGAGGCTCACGTGCAGCAGTCCATTGGCCGCCTTGACCCGGTCCAGGAACGGCTTCAACCGTGTGCCCATGCCTTCCTCGTCGATGCTGCGCATGTCGCTGACGCTGACACCGTGGCTGAGCAGCATGTTGCGCTCGGCCGTGTCGATGGAGCGGACCCCGAGGATCTCGACGTTTCCCGGCTTGACCGTATGTTCCAGCGGCGCGCCGAGCAGGTCGTCGAACCCGGGCAGACCGCAGACATAGGCAAGCGGCGTTCCGTGCAGGTTGCCGCTGGAGGTGCTGTCGAGCGTATGAAAATCGGAATGGGCGTCGAGCCAGAGCACGAAGAACGGCCGGCCCAGCGCCGCGGCGGCCCTGGCCTGACCGGAAACCGTTCCGGCGGCCAGCGAATGGTCACCGCCCATGTAGATCGGGAATACCGGCGACGCGCCGAGATCAGCCGCCTTGGCGTGCAGGGCACGGGTCCAGCCGGCATAGGACTCGTAGTTCTTCAGCACCGGATTGGGCGGTGTCAGGCCGGCGGTGCCGGCAGGCTTCAGGTTGCCGTGATCGGTGACCGAGTGACCGAGTTCCCGCAGCGTGCCGGCAAGTCCGGCGGTGCGATAGGCGTCCGGTCCCATGACGCAGCCCTTGCGGCCCGCGCCATCGTTGACCGGGGCACCGACCAGGACGATTTCTCTGCTGACAACGTTCACGTAAGCCTCCGCCTCATTGCGTGTTGCCACAAGTGTGCGCAAACGCGGTGGCGGAGTAAATCCGGTTACTTGATCAAATGTGCAGTCTGTTTTATCATTTTGGCAAGCTCAACTTATCAAAGTGACACTATGGATGACCTTGACCTGCGCCTGATCTCGCTTCTGCGCCATGATGGCCGAAGATCGGTTTCCGATTTGGCAAATGACCTGAAGGTCTCCCGGGCGACCGTCCGGTCGCGGATGGAAAAGCTCCTGGAGAGTGGCGAGATCCTGGGATTCACCGCAGTCCTGCGCGACGACTGGCGCGACCTGCCCATCCGCGCCGTCACTCTTGTGGTGGTTGACGGGCACAACACGGCCCCGGTCAGCCGTGCGTTGAGCGCGATGACGGAAGTCCGCGCCATTCATTCCACCAACGGCAAGTGGGATCTTGTCCTGGACATCGCCACGCGGGACCTTGCCGCCTTCGACGACGCCCTGAACCGCATCCGCCTGATCGAAGGCATCACGGGCACGGAGACCAACCTGCTTCTGTCCGCCCGCAAGGGACCGGCAGCCTCGGCCCGCGAGTTCAAGGACGCGCTCGGATAGCGGCTCGCAAATCGGGTCGCGCCTGGCGTCCTTGGAGACTAAAATCGCCTCAGATCCCAAGATGTGAAGCCATCGCCATGACCAGAGCATTCGACCTTGCAAGCCTTGCCCCGGACCCCAAGCCGATCTCCGTCGGCGGGGAAGCGGCCGAAAACTATGCCGTCGTCCGGCAGACGCTGGAGCGGATCACCAACGACTGGCGCGACCAGCCGTCCCTGGAGCAACTCGCCCGGGAAGCCGGTCTCCAGCCGATCCAGCTGCAAAGGGTGTTTTCGCGCTGGGCCGGGCTGACGCCGAAACAGTTCCTGCAGGCGATCACGCTGGACCACGCGCGCCAGTTGCTGCGCGAATCGGCCAGCATTCTCGATGCATCCTACGAGGTCGGCCTGTCCGGCCCGAGCCGGCTGCACGACCTGTTCGTCACCCACGAGGCGATGACACCAGGCGACTACCGCAATCGCGGCGGCGGGCTGAAGATCGCCTACGGATTTCACCCGTCCCCCTTCGGGCAGGTTCTCGTCATGGCAACGGACAAGGGTCTGGCGGGCCTCGGTTTCGCCGATCCGGGCGAGGAGGGTACGGCGCTGGAAGACATGTGCGGCCGCTGGCCAGCCGCCACGTTCGTCCAGGATCAGGAAGCGACAGCCGGTTATGCCGCCCGTGTATTCGACCCGAAGAAATGGTGCCAGGACCAGCCGCTGAACATCGTCATGATCGGCACGGACTTCGAGATCCGGGTCTGGCAGACGCTGTTGAAAATCCCGATGGGCCGGGCCACGACCTATTCCGACATCGCCGCGTGCCTCGGAAACCCCAGGGCGTCGCGGGCCGTCGGCACCGCCGTCGGCCGCAACCCGATCTCTTTCGTCGTCCCCTGCCACAGGGTTCTGGCCAAGGGCGGCAAGCTCGGCGGCTACCACTGGGGCCTCACCCGCAAACGCGCCATCCTCGGCTGGGAAAGCGGATTGTCGGGTCCGGTGCTGGAGTGCGTTTGAGGGGTGGGGACGTTATTCGAGCCTGAGTCCCCCTGACTGCTCTCCACAAGGGGGAGGGGAACGAAGCATTCCGTCAGTTTGTCATCCCGGTTCGGCGCAGCCGAGAACGGGATCCAGTACTCCCGGGTCAATGATTTTTCGTCAGGCATCCGCGGATACTGGATCCCTGCCTTCGCAGGGATGACAAGTTATAAGCGACTAGGCCGTAAACTCATAAAATTGGAGGAAATGGTAGGGATGAATTTGTTCGGATACGAGGCGCAAAGCTGCAGGAAACCATCCGGTTTCCAAAGTTTTGCAACGATGTTGCCGGGCAAATTCACCCTATCCCAGAGGGACGCAAA
>JBNKGB010000161.1:0-5907 GCA_050289605.1 Roseibium sp.
CTTCACGGAGATGGCGAATGGCGAGGCGGTCGGGATCTTCCGCGGCCCACCGGTCGCAGACGCTGGTCGCGATGTTGTAAGTCCCGGGTATCTGCCAGCGGAAATTGGCGAGGAGAGTATCGTAGTCTCCGGCCTGCTTGAACATTCCGTAGTCCGTTGCTGATTTATTGTGCAGCGGAGCCTACTCCTGCCGGTGCTGCAGTGCAATAGAGGCGACGCCGGAGGGTAAATCCGGCCGATCAGGCGATATTCCGGCAAGCGGGCCATCCACCCGCGCCCGGTTTTTCTTTCCCTTTCGGGCCAGTCTTGTTAGAAGCCTGCCATCGCCTTCGGGCGGTGACCGGTCGCAGCCTACCCGGTCCCAGCGAAAACAAGGGTTAAACATCTTGAAAACACTCGTCATCTGCTCCGGCGGATTGGATTCCGTCACGCTCGCCCACAAGGTGGCGCGCGAAAACGAGCTCATCGGCCTCGTCTCCTTCGACTACGGCCAGCGGCATAAAAAGGAACTGGCCTTCGCCGGGGCCTGCGCCGAGGAACTCGGCACCGAACACACCCTGATCGACATCTCCAATGTCGGCCGCCAGCTCACCGGCTCGGCGCTGACCGACGACGTTGATGTGCCCGACGGCCATTACGCCGAAGACAGCATGAAGATCACGGTGGTCCCGAACCGAAACGCCATCATGATGGCAATCGCCTTTGGCATTGCCGCCTCGCGCGGCGCGGAGGCGGTGGCGACCGCCGTCCACGGCGGCGACCACTTCATCTACCCCGACTGCCGGCCGGCCTTCACCGAGGCCTTCGAGACCATGCAGCGTCACGCGCTGGAGGGGTTCGGCGAGATCCGGCTCTATACGCCTTATGTCCGGACCTCCAAGGCAGACATTGCCGCCGAGGGTTTGAAACTCGGCGTCGACTACCGCAAGACCTGGTCCTGCTACAAGGGCGGCGACATTCACTGCGGGCGCTGCGGCACCTGCGTTGAACGGCGCGAGGCCTTTGACCTCGCCGGCTGCATCGACCCGACCGAATACGCGGACCCCGAATTCTGGAAGGCGGTGTGCAATGTTTAGGATCACCAAGGAATTTCATTTCTCCGCCAGCCACCAGATCCTGGGGCTTGGCGACGACCACCCCTGCTCGCGCCTCCATGGCCATAACTATGTAGTCGAGGTGGAGCTGATGGCTGAGGATCTCAACACCATCGGCTTTGTGCGCGACTACCGCGAACTTTCCGAGTTCAAGCGGTATATCGACGAAACGCTCGATCACCGGCACCTCAACGAGGTGCTCGGCGACGATTGTGTCACCGCGGAAACCATGGCCCGGTTCTTCTATCACTGGTGCCGTCAGCGCTGGCCGGAAACCTCCGCCGTGCGGGTCAGGGAAACCCCGAAGACCTGCGCCGAGTTCCGTCCTCTTCTCTATCCGGGGGCACGGGCGGCATGACCAGCGAACTCATCCGGGTCAACGAAATCTTCGGCCCCACCATTCAGGGCGAAGGCGCCCTGATCGGTCAACCCACCGTTTTTGTACGCACAGGCGGCTGCGACTACCGCTGCAAGTGGTGCGATACGCTGCATGCGGTCGACAGCGCCTACCGGGACGAATGGTGCCCGATGACGCCGGACGCCATCATGATGCAGGTGGAGATCCTCTCGCGCGGCACTCCGCTGATGGTGTCGCTCTCCGGCGGCAATCCGGCGATCCAGCCCCTGGGCGAGCTGATTGATCTGGGCCACAGGGACGGCTACCGCTTTGCCCTGGAGACGCAAGGCAGCATCGCCAGGGACTGGTTCGAAAAGCTCGACGTCCTGACCCTCAGCCCCAAGCCACCCTCCAGCGGCATGGCGACCGACTGGCAGAAGCTGGCCGAATGCGTCGAGGCCGCAGGGCGCAAGACGCAGACGGTCCTGAAGGTCGTGGTTTTCGACGAAAGGGACTATGCCTATGCCCGCGACGTCGCCGACCGCTATCCGGAGCTGAGTTGCTTCCTGCAGCCGGGCAACCACACGCCGCCGCAGCCCCAGGAAGCCGACAGCACCATCGACATGTCCGGCATCATGGACCGCATGCGCTGGCTGGTGGACAGGGTCACCACCGACAGGTGGTACGAGGCGACCGTCCTGCCCCAGCTGCACACCCTGCTGTGGGGAAATTTGAGGGGCGTTTAGAGCGCCCTCGACAAACACCACCCTCATCCTGAGGAGCCGCGCAAGCGGCGTCTCGAAGGATGGGCGGAACACGCAAGAACAAGCGGCCCATCCTTCGAGACGCGAGCCAAGCTCGCTCCTCAGGATGAGGCTGTTTCGAGGAACACCCAATGTCCGACAAGAGCATCTACGAAAACCTCACCCAGCTCGGATCCGCCACCGAACTCCCGGACGATCCGGACAAGGCGGTGCTGGAAAAGGTGCCGAACCCGCAGGCGGGCACAGCCTACATGGTCCGTTTCGTCGCGCCGGAATTCACCTCGCTTTGCCCGATCACCGGCCAGCCGGACTTCGCCCATCTGGTGATCGACTACGTGCCGGGGAACTTCCTGGTCGAAAGCAAGTCCCTGAAGCTGTTCCTCGGCTCCTTCCGCAACCACGGCGCCTTCCACGAGGACTGCACCGTTTCCATCGGCAAGCGCCTCGTCGACCTGCTCGACCCCGAGTGGCTCAGGATCGGCGGCTACTGGTACCCGCGCGGCGGCATCCCGATCGACGTCTTCTACCAGACCGGCCCCGCCCCGGAGGGCGTCTGGATCCCGGACCAGGGCGTCCCGCCCTATCGCGGACGCGGGTAAGATCCGTCCTGCAAAGCAGGCGAAAAGCGTACAAATTCGCTTTTGAGGATCGATTGCCCGGAGCCAGCGCGTAGGGCCGGGGCGGCAAGCTTCGCCTTCGCAAAAACCTCATCCTGAGGAAGCGCTTGAGCGCTGTCTCGAAGGATGGGCAGCTTGCTTCGGAGCATGCGGCAAACGCAGAAGAACCGTCTTTTTGAAGGCCGAACGCCCGAAACCTTGGCGTAGGGCCGGAAGCCCCACAACACCGGGTCATCCCGGCCTTGAGCCGGGATCCAATCCACGCTGCACCTCACCCGGAAGTTGGAAACAGGACCGGCGCGGGCGCATCACTCTCTTTGCCCGATAAATTCTGCTCTGGAATGGAGTGGATCCCCGGTCAGGCCGGGGATGACGGTAGAAGACTGTCTGCCGAAGAACGCCCCGAAACGCCCCCAGGCGAAGCCCCCAACGCTTTCTCGACGGGTTAAACCGACCGCCTCACACGCTTGCGCATGGAGAAATCGGCCTTCGGGGCAAGGATCTTCTGCTGCCGCTGTTCGGAGACCGACAGCTTCTTCACCTTCTTCCGCGTCCAGATGGAATCGTGCCAGGAAATGCCGGCGAGGACGACCGCCCCGAGCACGGCGAAACCGGTGAGAATCAAGAGGAAAACCATCATGCCAAAGCCCCCGGGACCGACACACGATCACCTGATCATCCGGGCGGTTGGAACGCCCTTCAAATGTGTCCCTGAAGACTGGTTTGGCAGCCGCCGGTAAAAAACGCTCTAAAAAGATCGCTCCAGTTGGATTCAAATTGAATCCTGTTCGCGCCGATAGCGTTGACCACGAACCTCAAGGAATCCCTAACCTTTTTGGCCGCCGGAACGGCTCATCCGGACGAATGAAACCCGGATATTTTTTTTCATTTCCTCACCGGAGACCCTGCCATTTTCAGAAATGCCCCGCCTCCGTCGGACGGAGGATCCTTCAAATTCACGCCGCCGAAGAACCAATTAAAAGTTGCAAATTCCGACAGGAGCAAAATAAGGTTCAACGCCCCCCGTCAACCCGTGACACAGCAGAACGGACGAATACCTTGAAATTTCTGGCTTTTGTGTTGATTGCCGCCGTTCTGTTTGCAGGCGGCCTTTATTATGTCGCCCACGACAGGACCCTGCCCCCTCCGACAGCTGAAGAACTGGCGGCAATCATAAAGCAGGAAGACCCATCTATCGAAGGGGCGGCTGTTTCAATCGACAAGTGCCAACTGTCGATCGAAAACGAAATGTCGATCAGCGATGATGACATTGGGAGCATGCTTTACACGGTTCTGGTTTCCGTCGACCTCAGGAATTTCGATTTCCAGACCGGAAGCCTGGTGCCGGTCGGAGAAGGCCGCATGCTCGTCCGCTCAAGATGGAACAAAAAACAGCCTAGCCCGACGGATCTTGCTGAAGAACTGCTGGACCTGTCCCAGGGCGCACACCGGGACTCCTGGGCCAACAGTCAGGTTCCGGAAGATCGGGAGGCGGTCCGGCGATTTGTTCAAGGCCTTTTCAGCCTCCAGGACAGCACGTTGAGCCTGAACCTTCGCCAGTACATCGTGACCGGTGCCGACGGCAAGAAGCAGAAACCGGAGCTGCATGCAGACGCGGGTGCTTTTCAGGCATTTGCTGCAAAAGCCCTGGAAATTCCGCGCCCGGACGCGCTGCAAGTCAGCCTGACCTATATCGGCGACACCGTCCAGCCGGACAGGCTGTTCTCCGGGTCGGTCGCCATTCCGACGATGATCAATCTTGTTACACGGTCAAAAGCCAACGCGGAGACCCTTGCGGAGAGGCTTTACGCTTATACTCACGCATATTGCGCCGGGTGATCCTTCCGGCGACCCTGCTTCAAACAACGGTCCCGGCTCGCGCTTCGCTTGGCCGGGATGACGAAGCAAGGCAAAAGCCGCTGTTAACAAAACGGGGCCCGCAGGGCCCGTCCCGATTCCCCGATGCTGATTGAACCGATCAGCGCTCCGCAAGGTTCCTGAGCACGAAGTGCAGGACGGAGTCCGCCTTGACGCACGCCGCCTGCTCATCCAGCGTTGCGGCGCGGATCAGATGGCCGCCAGGACCGCGTCCAGAACGACGCGCAGCCGCCGCAAGCGGCGGAGGTCGCCGTGGTAGCCGACCCAGACGTCCCGCGCCGGAGGCAATGGCTCTGTCTCGATGCGGACAAGGCCGGGCATGTGTTGCGCCAGCCTGTCGGGCAGCACGGCGATACCCGCACCTGACAGGACCGCTTTCGCCTGTACCTCCCGATTGTTGCTGCGAAAGGCGACCGTTGCCTGCGGAAAGGTTTGCCGCAGCCAGACCGCGTCGGGAAAGGTTTCGAAGGCATGGTCCATCGTCACCAGCCGGGTGCCGAGCCCGATGCCGGGTTGCGGAGGCTTGGCATCCGGCCTGCCGTAGAGGCCGTAGTCCATCCGGGTCAGCTTGCGCTGGATCACCCCGCTTTCCTTGAACGGGGTAATGCGGAAAGCAAGATCCGCCTCGCGCCGGGCAAGGCTGTAGATCCTGGCATCCGTCAAGAGCTCGATGGTCAGTTGCGGATGATCGGCCACGAGCTGCCCGAGGATCGGCGTCAGCACATAGGTGCCGAACCAGTCGGAACTCGCAATCCTCACCGTCCCCTCAAGCTGCCTGCCCTGACCGTCCAGTTCACGCTCGAAGGAAAGAGCCTCCTCTTCCATCCGTTCGGCATGCGGCAGAACCGCCGCCCCCTCGTCGGTCAGAACGAAGCCCTCGTTTGTGCGCTGGAACAGGGCGTGGCCGACGGTGGCCTCCAGCGCTTTCAGCCGGCGTCCCATGGTCGGCTGGCTCTGTCCGAGCGCACGCGCCGCGGCGCCAAGCGTTCCGTTGCGCACGATTGCCAGAAAGATCCTTACGTCGCTCCAGTCCATACAGGGCTCATTCATTTTTGAATGGAAGAATATCAATCTTGTAAATTTCAAACAAAGTCATCCACTCCCATCTTCGTTTCGTCAATAGCTCAACGGAGAAACAGAGATGTCAGTCAGCCAGGAAACGATGCGGGCAGCCCTTCTGGAAACCAATGGCGGGCCTTTTCGCGTCATCGACGTTG
>JBNKGB010000162.1:0-5883 GCA_050289605.1 Roseibium sp.
ATCGATACCGGCAAGGTGTGTTTCATTTTCCGGGAATTCCCGCTGGACCCGGTCGCCGCGGCAGGTTTCATGCTGGCGCGTTGCCAGCCTGAGGCGAAGTATTTCGACATTGTGGACATCATGTTCAAAAACCAGCGGACCTGGGCCTTTACCGACAAGCCGTACGAATCCATGCTCGATTTTTCCAAGCAGATCGGATTTACACAGGAGTCCTTCGAGCAATGCTTGACAAACCAGGGTTTGCTTGACGCAGTTAACGCTGTGAAGGATCGCGGTGCGAACACGTTCGGCGTGAGCGGAACACCGACTTTCTTCATCAACGGCGAGAAGCACTCCGGAGAGATGTCGATTGAGGAGCTGGGCAAGATCATCGAGGCCAAACTTTAGACCGGCAGACCCATCGCCGGTTCTGAAGATCTGCCCTGATCCTGATCTCCTGCCGTCGGCGCACGCTCCGGGAAGGTGCGTGCGCCGATGAAGTTTTCAAAGCTTCGCATCGTCGGCTTCAAATCCTTCGTCGAACCGATGGAATTCATCATCGGCAACGGCCTGACCGGCGTGGTCGGGCCGAACGGCTGTGGCAAGTCCAATCTTGTCGAAGCCCTGCGCTGGGTGATGGGCGAGAATTCCTACAAGAACATGCGCGCGTCCGGCATGGACGACGTAATCTTTTCCGGAAGTCTCAACCGTCCGGCCCGAAACACCGCCGAAGTCACCCTTTTTCTTGAAAATAACGACCGGACCGCACCGTCTGCCTTCAACAATGCCGACATGCTGGAGGTCAGCCGCCGCATCGAACGCGAGCAGGGGTCCAACTACAAGATCAATGCCGCCGATGTCCGGGCGAGGGACGTCCAGCTTCTGTTTGCGGACGCCTCCACCGGCGCGCGCTCGCCCGCCATGGTGCGCCAGGGGCAGATCGGGGAGCTGATCGCGGCCAAGCCGACCTCCCGCCGCCAGATCCTGGAAGAAGCAGCCGGAATTTCCGGACTGCATTCGCGTCGCCACGAAGCGGAAATCCGCCTGCGCGCCGCCGAGCAGAATCTGGAGCGCCTGGAGGACGTGCTCGTCCAGATTGACAGCCAGCTCGACAATCTCAGACGCCAGTCGCGCCAGGCCTCGCGCTACCGGAGCCTTTCCTCGGAGATCCGGGCCGCGGAAGCCTCGATCCTCTATATCCGCTGGACCGAATCCCGCAATGCTTTGACGGCTGCTGAAAGCCATTTCGCCGAAGCTCAGAAGCAGGTGAACGAGGTCGCCGCGCTGCAGGCGGAAAGCGCAAGGGTCCAGGCGATCGCCGCCCACAAGATACCGGAGCTGCGCGACGAGGCCGCAAGGGCGGGTGCCGCCCTGCAGCGGCTGGTCCTCGCCCGCAACGAACTGGACGCGGAAGAGCGGCGCGTCAAGGAACGCCTGCAGGACCTGGAACGCCGTCTGGTGCAGCTTGCCGAGGACATCCGCCGCGAACAGGCGATGATCTCGGAAAACGACGAGGTCCTGGAACGGCTTGCCGAAGAGCGGGCGGAATTGCTGGAAGAAAACGAAATGGTGCAGGAACGCACCGAAAGCTCGCGTGAAAGGGTGGTTGAAGCCGAGGAGAGCGTGCGCACGCTGGAAACGCAGCTTTCCGAGCTCACCGCCACGGAGGCCCGGGCAAGCGCGGAGCGCCGCCAATTGGAACGGGCCGTTGCCGACAGCCGTCAGCGCGCCGACCGTCTCGTTGCCCAGGCCCAAGAGGCGCAGCAGGCTCTGGTCGCGCTTGACGCCGAAATGGCCGAGCATGACGGCGTTGCGCAGAACCGGGAAGCTCTGGAACTCGCCGAGGAGGAACTTGCCGAGGCGGAAGCCGCGGTGGAACAGGCCGAAGGCGCCACCCTCGATGCCCGCGAACGGGAACAGGCCGCGCGCGCCCCGCTGGGCGACGCGCGCCAACTCCTGCAGGGGCTGGAAACCGAAGCCAGGACGCTGGAACAGGTGCTCAACGTGCACTCCGACGAGGATCACGTGCCGGTCGTTGAACAGATCAGGGTGGAGCAGGGGTTCGAGACGGCCCTCGGTGCCGCGCTGGGAGAAGACCTCGATGCATCGCTGGATCAGGCGGCGGCCGTCCGCTGGGGCGGTATTCTCTCCAGCGACGGCGATCCGGCGCTGCCGGACGGCATTCGTCCGCTTGCGGAAGTCGTCGAGGCGCCCGGAGAACTGTCCCGCCGTCTGAGACAGATCGGCATTGTCGAACAGGCCAGGGGCGCGGGGCTGCGGGATCGCCTGAAGCCCGGTCAGTGCCTGGTCTCCGTGGAGGGCGACCTCTGGCGCTGGGACGGCTTCGTGATCGCCGCCAACGCGCCGACACCGGCAGCTCAAAGGCTTGCCCAAAAGAATCGGCTCGCGGAGCTGGCCGACGAGATCGACGCTGCGCGCAGGACCGTCGAGGACCGGCAGCAGGCCCTGGAGCAGGCTGCGGCCCTGGTCCGCCAGACGGCGGAAATGGAACAGATCGCCCGCGGCAAGGTCCGGGACGGTCAGCGCCGGGCCGCGTCTGCGCGGGAAGCTCTGGCTGTGGCTGAACGCGCAGCCTCGCAGCTCGTTGCCCGCAAGGAGGCAGCCCGGGACAGGGCCGAAAGGCTGGGTGAAGAAGCCGAAATGGCGCGCGAACAGGTCGTCGAAGCCGAGGAGCGCCTGGAAGCTGCCCCTGACAGCACGAGCTACCAGGACCGGATCGAAGACATCCAGTTGAAGGTGGGCACCGCGCGCGGTTCTCTTGCGGAAGCACGGGCGGTGGCCGAGGGGCTGACACGCGAACAGCAGATGCGCGACCGGCGCCTGGAATCGATTGCCCGCGAATATGACGGCTGGAAAACCCGTGCCGCAAACGCGGCCCAGCAGATCTCCGTTCTCAGCGAGCGCCGGGAAGAGGCGGAGGAGGAACGGGCCGAGCTGATCGAGGCGCCGGAGGACATCGAGATCAAGCGCCGCGAGCTCTATTCCGCCATTTCGAAGGCTGAAGAGGACAAGAAGGACAAGGACGACCGGCTGCAGCAGGCCGAACTCGATCTTGCCGAGGTCGACCGGGCCGCCAAGGGCGCGATGGAAGCCCTGGCGGAAACGCGCGAGCAGAAGATTCGCGCCGAGGAGCGCCTTGAGGCCGCGCGCGAGCGCAAGAGCAGCCTGGAGCGGCGGATCGACGAGGACCTCGAGGTCGCCGTGACCGCGCTGCCCGAGATCGCTGGGCTTAAGGAAGGGGCGCCCCTGCCGGATCCGGAGGCGACCGAGCGCAAGCTGGA
The DNA here is from genome assembly GCA_050289605.1 of Roseibium sp. GTDB lineage: Bacteria > Pseudomonadota > Alphaproteobacteria > Rhizobiales > Stappiaceae > Roseibium. The sequence goes on from JBNKGB010000162.1 coordinate 3,282, forward strand.
GCGGCTGAAATCCGAGCGGGAACGCCTCGGCGGGGTGAACCTGAGAGCTGAGGAAGAACTGAGGGAAATCGACGAGCAGAAGACCACGTTGACCTCGGAGCGGGACGATCTGATCGAAGCCATCCGCCGTCTGCGCACCGGTATCTCGAATCTCAACCGGGAGGCTCGCGAACGGTTGCTGGCCTCATTTGAGGTGGTCAACGGCCACTTCCAGCGGCTGTTCACACATCTCTTCGGCGGCGGCACGGCGGAACTGCAGCTGGTCGATTCCGACGATCCGCTCGACGCCGGCCTGGAAATCATCGCCCGCCCCCCGGGCAAAAAGCCGCAGACCATGACGCTGCTTTCCGGCGGCGAGCAGGCCCTGACGGCCATGTCGCTGATCTTCGCCGTGTTCCTGACGAATCCGGCGCCGATCTGCGTGCTCGACGAGGTGGACGCGCCGCTCGATGATGCCAATGTCGAGCGTTACTGCGACCTTCTGGACGAAATGGCCAGGAACACGGAAACGCGGTTTGTAGTGATTACGCACAACCCGATCACGATGGCGCGCATGAACCGGCTTTTCGGCGTGACCATGGCCGAACGCGGCGTTTCCCAGCTCGTTTCGGTGGATTTGGAGACGGCAGAGCGATTCCGGGAAACCGGCTAAGATTGCCTTAGGGTCGGTCCTGCCGCGGGAACCACATGCGACTTAGGTTCCAATAAATAGGGATCAATTGGAAATTCCCTTTGTTTTCAATTAGATATATAAAAGTCAAGGCTTCTTGACACGGCATGAGGCGCCGACTATGGTGCGCGCGGCTTACGGGGCTCTCCTGTTGATGTATCTGACATGTCGGCGTGTTGAGGACTTATGAACATGTCTTCGCAAGACGGCGGTGACAAGGATCGCGGGGGTGGTGTTCCGGAAGCGGGTCTGTCGGAGCGGCGGGCCCAATTGAACCGGAAGCTTGAAGACCGGCGGGCGGTGGAAACCAAGGCCGCGCGGCAGTCTCAAAGCAGTTCATCCGGATACGCCCAGGCGATGAAGCTTTCTTCGGAATTCATTGCCGGTGTTCTGGTGGGGGCCGGTATCGGTTGGGTTGCCGACCAGTGGCTGGGGACATCCCCTTTCGGGCTGATCGTCTTTCTGTTGCTGGGCTTTGTTGCCGGTGTCCTGAATGTCCTGCGCTCGGCCGGTGTCGTCGAGCAGCCGGATGCCAGGGCAAGGGGCGGCAAGGACGTTCGAGAAGACGGCTCTGAATAGAATTTGGCGCGCCTTCGGGCGCTTTGATATGAACGAGCGAAGAAGGCTGGCCGGTGGCGAACGATCCGATCCATCAGTTCCAAATCCAAAAACTCTTTCCGATTGAAGTCGGAGGCATGGATTTCTCTTTCACCAATTCTTCGTTGTTCATGGTTTTGACCGTGGCGGCGACGTCTGCATTCCTGATTTTCTCGACCAGCGGCCGCGGACTTGTTCCGACGCGTCTGCAGTCGGTTTCGGAAATGGCATATGAGTTTGTCGCGGGCACGCTACGAAGTGCGGCGGGAACGGACGGGATGCGATTCTTCCCGCTGGTGTTCTCGCTCTTCATGTTCGTGCTTGTCGCGAACCTCTTCGGGATGTTCCCCTACTTCTTTACCGTCACCAGCCACATCATCGTGACCTTCGCGCTGGCGATGCTGGTGATCCTCACCGTGATCGTCTACGGCTTCATGCGCAACGGCATGAAATTCCTCCATCTGTTCGTGCCGAGCGGTGTGCCCGGGGCACTCATTCCGCTGGTGACGCTGATCGAGGTCATCTCGTTCCTGTCGCGTCCGATCAGCCTGTCCGTTCGTCTTTTCGCGAACATGCTCGCAGGTCACATCACGCTGAAAGTCTTCTCCGGATTTGTCGTCAGCCTCAGCGCAATGGGCGCGGTCGGCGTCTTCGGTTCCATCCTTCCCTTGGGGATGACGGTCGCCCTGACGGCGCTGGAATTCCTGGTGGCGTTCCTGCAGGCCTACGTCTTCACGGTCCTGACCTGCATGTACCTGAACGACGCCATTCATCCCACACACTAAGGGTCATCCAATCACACGGCGCTCGCGCCGAACGTGAGAAATCTGCAAACACCATTTAGGAGCACGTGTCATGGAAGCAGAAGCAGCAAAATACATCGGTGCCGGTATCGCATGCCTGGGCATGGGCGGCGCAGGCATCGGCCTCGGCAACATTTTCGGTAACTATCTCGCAGGCGCTCTGCGCAACCCGTCCGCAGCTGATGGCCAGTTCGGCCGTCTGATCTTCGGCTTCGCCGTGACGGAAGCTCTGGGCATCTTCTCCCTGCTGGTCGCTCTGATCCTCCTGTTCGCTTAATCGCTCATTCGCAGCGAATTTTGATGCGACTCCGGTGGCGGCGCTTCAGCGCCGCCTAGCCGGATTTAGGAGACTGGAAATGGCAGGCGAAACACATTCGACCACAGAAGGCACGCACGCGACCACGGAAGTGCCGGGTGCGGAGCACAGTGCAAGCTTTCCGCCGTTCGATAGCACCACATTTGCTTCCCAGCTCTTGTGGCTCGCCATTACTTTCGGTGTTTTCTACTGGATCATGAAGAACGTGGCCATGCC
>JBNKGB010000163.1:0-5845 GCA_050289605.1 Roseibium sp.
CCGTGCTCGTCAGCACCATGTTCAGAGGGGCGGAGCGGCCACGGCGATCTCCGCTGTGGTAGTTGTCGATCAGGTTCTGGTCGTTGGTAAAGGCGTGGATGGTTTCCACGTGGCCGTTCTCGATGCCGAACTCGTCGTTGATCACCTTGAGCACCGGCGTGATCGCGTTGGTGGTGCATGAGGCCGCACTCAGGATCCTGTCGTCCGCAGTGATGTCGCCATGGTTCACGCCATAGACGATATTCTTGATGCTGCCCTTGCCCGGCGCGGTCAGGATGACCTTTGCAGCGCCCGGGCACTTCAGGTGCTGGCCAAGGCCCGCCTCGTCGCGCCAGATGCCTGTGTTATCGACCACCAGCGCATTGCGGATGCCGTATTTGGTGTAATCGACCTCGGCGGGCGAGTTGGCGTAGATCACCTGAATGGTGTTGCCGTTGGCGATGATAGCGTTTCTCTCTTCGTCAACCGTGATCGATCCGCTGAACGCGCCGTGGACGGAGTCCCGCCGCAGCAGGCTGGAGCGTTTCTTGAGATCGCCTTCCTTGCCGCCGCGCACGACGATTGCGCGAAGGCGCATCTTGTTGCCTGCGCCGACGCGCTCTATCAGCATGCGGGCGAGAAGACGGCCAATGCGCCCGAAACCGTAAAGAACGACGTCTTGCGGTTCCTGCAGAATGGAGGCTTTGCCGGTGTTGATGCTGGCAAGCTGCTCCTCCAGGAAACTCCTGACATCGCCGCCCTCCGCCATATAGCGGTGGCACAGCTTGCCGAGGTCGACGCGCGACGCGGCGAGGTCCATCTCGAGCATCGCCTTGACGATTTCAAGACTTTTGGAGACTTCCAGCTCCTGCCCGGTGATCTGCAAGGCATAACGGTGTGCCTTGATGATCTCGATTGCGGAGTTGTTCAAAAGGCGCCGCCCGAAAATCCGGATGTTGATGCCGTAGTCACGGTAGAGATGTCCAACCAGCGGGATCATCTGCTCGGCGGCGGACTGTTGTTCCTTCCAGTTGTCGAAGTGATTATCCATGGCCGCCAACATCTCCTTATGGTCTTTCCAGCGCAATTCGTGGCAAGTCTTTCGCCTGCGCCCGGGGTTTAGCTCCAGTGCAAACCCGATGTCCATAAGCAGTTTGAAGACTAATCGATTGAAATTTCAGAAGGTGTATTGTGTCGCATTCCGGCCACCGGAAAAATTACATCGGGGCGCTTGCCGATAGCCGGAAATCAACACGGAGAGACCTGGTCTGATCGCAAAATGCAGAGCAGATCCTGGCAATTCGCGGACAACATCGGGTGTGGCTGTTGACGTCAGCCTTCGGCCCCGGGCAGGGAAGACGGCGCTGACTTTGTCGGCAAGCAAAAACGCCCTCTCCGGAAAGGAAAGGGCGTCTTCGATAGCAGGCCGTTGCGCTCCGGTCAGTCGACGATGGCGCCTTCCTCGTCCTTGGCCATGCGGCGCATGCGGGCCTTCAGCACCTTGCCGAAGATGATCGGCAGGACGAAGCCGATGAACGCAAGGGTCCAGAGTGCGATGGAAAGCGGGCTGTCGATCAGGGCGAACCAGTCGCCGTTCTCGATCGAGATGGCCCGGCGCAGGTTGTTTTCCATGGAGTTGCCGAGGAGGGTGCCAAGGATGATCGGGACAAGCGGCACGTCGAGCTTCCTGAGAACCCAGCCCATGACGCCGAAGCCCACCATCACCATCAGGTCGAAGGACGAGCCGGAGATCCCGTAGATCCCGACGAAGCTGACCATCGCCACGATCGGCATCAGGATGCGCGGCGGGATCAGGAGGACGCGGGTGAAGAGGCCGATCATCGGAATGTTCATGGCCAGCAGCATGAAGTTGGCGATGAAGAGCGCCGCGATCAGGCCCCAGACCACGTCCGGCTGCTGGGTGAAGAGCAGCGGGCCTGGGGTGATGTTGAGCGCCAGAAGCACCGCCAGCAGGACGGCGGTGGTGCCGGAGCCCGGAACGCCGAGGGCGAGCATTGGCACCAGGGCGCCGCCGGCGGCCGCGTTGTTGCCCGCTTCCGGTGCCGCGACGCCGCGCGGATCGCCCGTGCCGAAGGTGCCTTCCTTGTCGACCAGTTTCTTCTCGAACGTATAGGAGATGAACGAGCCGAGGGATGCGCCCGCGCCCGGCAGGACCCCGGCGATGAAGCCGAGGAAACTGGTGCGCAGCATGGTCGGTATGCAGGACTTGATCAGCGACCAGCCCGGCATCAGCTTGCCGACGGACACCTTGTCGCTACCCGCATCCGCGCTGCCGTGGCGGTGTTCCAGGAACAGGAAGACCTCGGACAGGGCGAAGAGGCCGACGATCGCGACGAGGAAGTCGATGCCGTCGTAGAGATGCACCTCGCCGAAGGTGAAGCGCGGCACGCCGGTCTGGGTGTCGACGCCGACGGTCGCAAGACCGATGCCGAGCGCGGCCGCGAAGGCGGTCTTGGCCTGGTTGGTCGAGGCGACGCCGCCGAGGGTCGCGAAGGCAAGGGTGAAGAGGGCGAAATATTCCGCCGGGCCGAACAGCAGCGCGATCTTGACGAGCTGCGGTGCCAGCAGGATCAGGCCCCAGGTGGCCAGGAACGAGCCGACGAAGGAGGCGATGCCCGACAGCGACAGCGCTTCGCCCGCGCGCCCGGCCTTGGCCATCGGATAGCCGTCGAGACAGGTCATCATCGCCGGTTCGTCACCGGGAATGTTGAGCAGGATCGAGGAGATGCGGCCGCCGTACATGGCGCCGTAATAGACCGACGTCAACAGGATCAGCGAGGGTGTCGCCCCGAGCCCGAGTGTGAAGGCGAGCGGGATCAGGATGGCGACGCCGTTGGAAGGGCCAAGGCCCGGCAGGGCGCCCATGATGGTGCCGAGGAAACAGCCCAGGAGCGCCAGCAGCAGGTTCTGGAAGGTGAGGGCAATGACGAAGCCGTCGGCCAGAGAAGACAGGGTGTCCATGGGGCGCTCCGTTAAAAACCGAAGGGGCCCTTGGCAAGCGAAAGGCCAAGGACGAGATGGAAGACCGCATAGATGCCGACGGAGGTCACGCAGCCGGACACGAGCGAGGAAAGCGGCGCGGTGCCGAGCCGCCAGGTCAGGTAGGACGCGGCGACGGCGGTTGCGGCGAGGAAGCCTGCTTCCGGCAGCAGCATGGCATAGAGGATCATCACCAGGACGGCGGCGCCGACTTCCAGAAGGCGCGGCAGGGACGGCCAGTCCGGCGCCGCGTCGGGCTTCAGGAAGATGGCAACGGACGACAGGCCGAGCACCACCGAGATGATCAGGGGAAAGGCCTTGGGACCGACGGCGTCGGACAGAAAGCTTTCTTCGATGACAAGAGCGGCCCAGGCATATCCCAGCGCGAGAACTAGCCCGACCGCGCCAAAAATGCGGTCGCTCATGAGTACCTTCCTGCAAGCGATCCGGGCCGGAAGCCGCGAGCCGCCTGTAACGGGATTGATAGAAAAGGGCACTTCGATTGTGCCATGCTGATTTCTGACAATCCACGACAACCCCGTTCAGGTTGTATGGGGCCTTTGGGCGCGTTCAGCGGGTCTTGTCAGAAAAGAGGGGCGCACCGACTGCGCCCCTGCCAGTTTTACAGAGCCGGCATTCTTATTTGATGATGCCGATCTCTTTCGAGATGTCCTGGATCTGCTTGACGGAGCCGGCAACGAAGTTCTGGAAGTCTTCGCCCTGCAGGTTGAGCGGTGCCAGGCCGTTGGCGGCCATCACGCCCTTCCACTCGTCGCTTGCGTAAAGGTCGGAGATCTTGGAAACCCACGCGTTGTAGGCGTCGTCGGACATGCCGCCCGGAGCGTAGAAGCCGCGCCAGTTGGCGCCGATCGCGTCGATGCCCTGTTCCTTGGCGGTCGGGAATTTCTCGAACTCGCCCGGAAGGCGCTCGGGAGCAAGCACTGCGATCACCTTGATGTCGCCGCTGTCGACAAAGCCCTTGGCTTCGGAAATGTCGCCGGTGAAGGCCTGGACGGAGCCGGCCAGCAGCTGGGTGACGGCTTCACCGCCGCCATCGAAGGCGATGTATTTCACGGAGCGGACATCTTCGATGCCGTAGGCGTTGGCCGCGATCAGGACCTTCAGGTGGTCCCAGCCGCCGACTGCGGAGCCGCCGGCAACGGAAATGGACGACGGATCTGCTTTCAGCTGATCGAGCAGTTCCGGCAGGGTGTTGATCGGGCTGTTGGCCGCGACGGCGATCACGCCGTAGTCGGCGCCAACGGCTGCGAGCCAGCGGACCTGGTCCATGGTGTTGCCCGGATAGGCGCCCTGGGCGAGACGGGTTGCGGTTGCGGAGGAAGCTGCCACGATCAGGTCGTTGTCGTCGCCGCGCTTGTTGACCACTTCAGCGAACGCCACGCCGCCACCGCCGCCGGCCATGTTGACGACCTGCATGGTCTTGTCGATCAATTTCAGGTCCTGAAGGGACTTGCCGACCTGCCGGCAGGTGAAGTCCCAGCCGCCGCCCGGGTTGGCCGGTGCGATGCATTCCGGGTTTTCCGGGTTGAAGTCTGCAGCCATTGCGCCGAATGCGGACGCGCCGATGAAGGCTGCCGCCAGCAGAAGGCGGGTGCTCTTGAATGCCATGATGTGTTTCCTCCACATGTGACTGGCTTTTTGGTTAGCCTTTGAAATCCGTTGTGCCGCGAAGCGCGGGGTCCTCCCAACGGACGTGCGGTGAGACTAGCGCCGGTTCCTGTCATTAACCTGTCACGATGTTTCTGCCCGCTTGCATGTCGCAAAAAGCCGGGGCAAGACTGGGATCGGGAGGACAGGCGATTTGCGACTTTTGCTCGTTGAAGACACCTTTGACATGGCCGAGGCGATCATGATCCGGCTGGACCGGTCGGGCATTGCCTGCGATCTGGCAAAGACGCTGGACGAGGCAAGGGCCTGTGTGGAGGTGCAGCGCTACGACGTCATCGTGCTCGACATCAATCTGCCGGACGGGCTCGGAACCGAGCTCCTGAAGGAAATGCGCTCCAAGGGCGACCGCACGCCGGTCCTGATGCTGACGGCGGAATTTTCCGTCGACGACCGGGTGCGCGGCCTGGAGCTGGGCGCCGACGACTATCTCGTCAAGCCGTTCGACCACCGCGAACTTGAAGCCCGGATTCGGGCGCTCTACCGGCGCGAGCAGGGCGACAAGGCCGAGGAACTGACCCTCGGCAACCTGACCTTCAACGCCTCCGCCCGCGTCGTCCGGCTTGAAGACAGTCCGGTGACGCTAACGCGGCGCGAGTTCTCGCTTCTGGAAATCCTGATCCGCAACCGCGGCAAGACGGTCAGCAAGGAGCGGCTCTACGAGGGCGTCTTCAGTTTTCAGGATACGGACGTCAGCATGAACGCGCTGGAGCTCTATGTCGCCCGCCTGCGCAAGAAACTGTCTGGGTCCACCGTCAGGATCGAGACCCAGCGAGGGCTTGGCTACAAGCTGGAAGCCGATGCCTGAGTTTGTCCGCAGGCTGGAGACGACCTCCCTGACGGCCCGCGTCGCGCTCGGGGTGGCGCTGCTCCTGATGATCGGCGGCGTCTTCGTTTCCATCGCCGCCTTCGCCTACGGGCGCGAGGCGGCCCGCAGCGCCTACGACCGGCTGCTGCTCGGGGCCGCCAACGACATCGCTTCCTCCATCACCATCCAGGACGGCAGGCCCGTCATCGAGCTTCCCGTCTCCGCATTCGAGCTGCTGGCCTTCGCCCGCGACGACAGGATCGGCTACCGCATCATCGGCCCGGACGGCAACACACTGACCGGCTATGACGATATCGAACCGCCTTCCGGCCGCAAGGAAATGCGGGACGGTTTCTTCGACGGGACGTTCTT
>JBNKGB010000164.1:0-5749 GCA_050289605.1 Roseibium sp.
ATTGCTTGCCACCGGGCCGACACTCTGAAAGTCAAAGCCTTTCTCAAGTCTTTCGGGCGCCTGGCGAAGACCGATGCCATCGATGCCAAGGCCCTTGCCCAGTATGGCGCCGAGCGCTGGAAGCAGCTTCCGCTCTACAAACCAACGGACAAGACACAGGCCAGACTGACGGCCCTGGTTTCCCGGCGACAGGACCTCATGGCAATCAGGACAGCTGAAACAAACCGCTCCAAGGCGCCTGGCAACAAGGTCGTGCAACGCTCCTGCAAAACCGTGATCGCATGCCTACAACGCCAGTTGGACCAGATTGACAAGCAGATCGAAACGCTCATTGCCACGACCCAGGAGCTGTCTCGACGGAACGAGATCTACCGTTCTCTGCCAGGCGTTGGCCGACGTACCGCAATCGCTCTGCTGGCAACAATGCCGGAACTGGGAACCCTTACACGCAGACAGGCAGCGTCTTTGGCAGGCCTGGCGCCTCACCCCAAAGACAGTGGAACGATCAAGGGCTATCGCAGAATGCAGGGAGGACGGCCAGAAGTCCGCAAAAATCTCTTCATGGCCGCCCTCGCTGCAAGGCGGACAACTGGAAAACTACAGGCATTCTATCAACGACTTATCGAAAACGGAAAAAAGCCAATCGTCGCTATCGCAGCCATCATGCGAAAAATCATCGTCATCCTGAATGCAAAAACCAGAGACGAAATTACTGCAATGAGTTGATGACAAAGGTGAGTTTGCGACGGCTCGCAGCCCCTCATTCCCCAAGCCCCTCAGTATCCATCGCGGAGCGCGGCTTGGCCCTCGGGTCTGCGTCCAGCACGCCGTGGAGTTTTTCCATGACGGCGCAGAAGGTCTCGTATTCGCGCACGCTCAGGGACGCCAGAAGACGTGCCTCGACGGCTTCGGCCGCCGGCAGGATTTCGGCGAGCGCCTCGTGCCCCTTGCCGGTCAGCGAGATCGCGACGAGCCTGCCGTCCGCCTCGCCCTGGGCCTTCCTGACGAGCCCGGCCTTTTCCAGCCGTGCGACCGCGCGGCTGACCCGGGGCTTGTCAAGGTTCACGCAATCGCGGATCTCGCGCACGGAGACCTCGCCGCTGCGTTGCAGATGGACCAGCACCCGCCATTCGGCGACCGTGAGCCCGTGCGTTTCCTCGTATTCGACGGTCAGCCGCCGGCTGATGCGCTCCGAAAGAACGGCGAGCCGGTAGGGAAGAAATGCCGAAAGATTAAAGGATTTTCCTGCCACGGCTCCATCTCCTGAACGTTGCATGCGAAATGATATTGACATTCGTTGCAGATGCAACGATAAAGAGTTAGTTACATTTGCAACCAATTGCCGATCCCGCTCCTCCACCGTCCGAAACGACCGTTGGAGAAGCGGCAGGCAGCGAGAGGACCTCAATCGATGGCAAAGGCGTTCGCATCCCAGGGCGACATGAGCGAAAAGAAGATCTCCTTCACCGAGATCGGCGAAGGCCTTTATGCCTTCACGGCGGAAGGCGATCCGAATTCCGGCGTCATCATCGGCGACGACAGCGTGATGATCGTCGAGGCCCAGGCAACGCCGAGGCTCGCGGGCAAGGTCATCGAAAAGGTCCGCGAAGTTACCGACAAGCCGATATCCCATGTGGTCCTGACCCATTACCACGCCGTGCGCGTCCTTGGCGCATCGGCTTTCGGCGCTGAGCAGGTCATCATGTCCGACAAGGCCCGCGCCATGGTGGTGGAACGCGGCCAGGAGGACTGGGACAGCGAATTCCAGCGTTTCCCGCGCCTCTTCGAAGGCCATGAATCGATCCCGGGCCTCACCTTTCCGACCACCACCTTCTCCGATCAGATGACCGTCTATCTCGGCAAGCGGAAGGTGGAGATCAAGCAGATCGGCCGCGCCCATACCGCCGGCGACAGCGTGATCTGGGTGCCGGATGCACAGACCATGTTCACCGGCGACATCGTCGAATACCACTCCGCCTGCTATTGCGGCGACGGTCACTTCGAGGACTGGGGGGCGACGCTCGACGCGGTGAAGGCCTATGACCCCGAGTTCATCGCCCCAGGACGCGGCGACGCTCTCGTCGGCCGCGAGATGGTGGACGCAGCGCTCGCCGCGACGCGCGACTTCGTCGACAGCACCTATCGCCCGGCAAAGCAGGTCGCTTCCAAGGGCGGCAGCCTGAAGGACGCCTGGGATGCGGTCCGCGATGCCTGCGACCCGAAATTCAAGGACTACGCCATCTATGAACACTGCCTGCCGTTCAACGTGGCCCGGGCCTATGACGAAGCCCGCGGCATCGACACGCCCCGCATCTGGACGGCCCAGCGCGACCTGGAGATGTGGGAACAATTGCAGGGCTGAGCCCTGATTTGGCCCGAAATTGGCCCTGACTTGGGAGGAGACAGATCCGTGTTTCAAGACCGATATACGCTGGCTTTCAAGCTTTACCCCTACAAGCGCTCGTCCGACCAGGATGCGGCCACGCCTGTCCGTCACCCGGTCGTGGTGATGGGGGGCGGCCCCATCGGCATCGCGACCGCCCTCGACCTCGGCCTGCAGGGCATTCCGGTGGTCGTTCTCGACGACCACGAGGGCATCGGCATGGGCTCACGCGCCATCTGCTTTGCCAAGCGCTGCCTGGAAGTCGCCGACCGCTACGGCTGCGGCGAACCGATGCTCGACAAGGGCGTCGTCTGGAACCTCGGCAAGGTGTTCCACGAGGACCGCAAGGTCTTCGAGTTCAACCTCCTGCCCGAGGAAGGCCATAAGTACCCGGCCTTCATCAATCTGCAGCAGCCCTATTTCGAGAAGTTCATGGTCGACCGGGTGCGTGAGCTCCAGGCCGAGGGTGCGCCGATCGAACTGCGCGGCAAGAACCGGGTGGATGCCGTCGAGGTCAAGGATGACCACGTCGTTCTCGACATCATGACGCCCGACGGGCCCTACAAGCTGGAAGCCGACTGGCTGATCGGCTGCGACGGCGCCAACTCTCCCCTGCGCGGAATGCTCGGCCTCGACTTCACCGGACGCGTCTTCCAGGACAGCTTCCTGATCGCCGACATCCGCATGAAGGCGGATTTCCCGACCGAGCGCTGGTTCTGGTTCGAACCCTCCCACGGCTCGGGCGCCTCGACCTTGCTTCACAAGCAGCCGGACGACACCTGGCGCATCGACTTCCAGATCGGCTGGGACGTCGACCGCAAGGAAGAGCTGAAGGAAGAGAATATCCGCCGACGCCTCGATGCGATGCTAGGACCGGATGTGGACTACGAGATGGTATGGTCGTCGATCTACACCTTCCAGTGTAAGCGGATGGAACACTTCCGCCACGGGCGGGTGCTGTTTGCGGGCGACGCCGCCCACCAGGTCAGCCCCTTCGGCGCGCGCGGCGCCAACTCGGGCATGCAGGATGTCGACAATCTCGGCTGGAAGCTCGGCCTCGTCATCAAGGGCAAGGCTCCGGAAAGCCTTCTCGATACCTATGACGAGGAGCGCGTCCACGGCGCCGACGAGAACATCCTGAACTCGACCCGGTCGACCGACTTCATCACCCCGAAGTCTGAGATCAGCCATCTCTTCCGCAATGCCGTTCTCGATCTTGCCGAGCACTATGCCTTTGCCCGACCGCTGGTGAACTCCGGCCGTCTCAGCGTGCCCTGCACCTACGACGGCCTGAGCCTCAACGGACCGGACGAACTCTCCGGCGGTCCGGCGCGTTCGCGCGTCGGGAGCCCCTGCCCGGATGCACCGCTTGGCGAAGGTTTCCTTCTGCCGAAGCTTGGCAACGACTTCCTGATCCTGACCATCGATGCAGACGCACCGGAGGAAATCGAGGAGGATGGCGTCATCGCCCGCCGGCTGGCGATTTCAGCCAGCGACGATCCTTCCGGCGCCCTCAAGGACCGTTACCTCGGTGAGGCGGCATCCGCCGTCTACCTGATCCGACCCGACCAGCATGTCGCCGCTCGCTGGAACTCCTATGACGAGGCAGCGCTGAAAGCAGCCTTGCGCAAAGCCTGCGGAAAGGACTGAGCCATGTCGTCTCTCAACACCAATCCGAACATCACCGACGCCGACGGTTTCTACGCCGACCTGATCGGCGTCCATGAAGGCCTGAGCGATGCCGACAGCGCCGCGCTCAATGCAAGGCTCGTCCTGCTGCTGGCCAACCACATCGGCGACAACGCGGTGCTGAAATCCGCAATCGCCGCCGCCGCAAAACCGGGGAAGGAGAACTGAAAGATGAAGATCGAGAAAATCCATCACGTCGCCTACCGCTGCAAGGACGCCAAGGAAACCGTCGAGTGGTACGGCAAGATGCTGAACATGGACTTCATCCTGGCGATTGCCGAGGACCACGTTCCCTCCACCCATGAGCCGGACCCATACATGCATCTCTTCCTCGATGCGGGCAACGGCAATGTGCTCGCCTTTTTCGAGCTGCCGACCAAGCCGGAAATGGGCCGCGACGAGAACACGCCGGTCTGGGTGCAGCACATCGCCTTCAAGGTGAAGGACCGGGAAGAACTTCTCAAGTTCAAGGAGCACCTGGAAGCCAACGGCGTCGACGTCCTCGGGGTCACCGACCACTCCATCTTCCATTCGATCTATTTCTTCGATCCGAACGGCCACCGCATCGAACTGGCCTGCCCGGACCCGGAAGAAGAAAAAATGCTTGCCCGCCTCAATGATGTGAAGTGGGAAATGCTGGAGGAGTGGTCCAAGACCAAGCGGGCACCGAAACATGCCGAATGGCTCCACGCCAAGGAACTGAGCAACGTTTGACGCGAAGGGCTGCCGGCTACCCCGGCAGCCTCTTCAAAGGAGGGAACCCATGAACGTTCATGAGAAGCCGGGCCTCACTCAGGCCGATGGCAGCACGATCACGCCCGGCTACATGCCGGGTTTCGGCAACGATTTCGAGACCGAAGCACTGCCCGGCGCCCTGCCGCAGGGCATGAACAGCCCGCAGAAATGCACCTACGGGCTATACGGCGAACAGCTGTCCGGCACGGCCTTCACCGCGCCAAGCCACCAGAACGAGCGCACCTGGTGCTACCGCATCCGTCCCTCCGTCAAGCACACCAGCCGCTATTCGAAGATCGACGTTCCCTACTGGAAATCAGCGCCGAACGTTCTGCCGGACGTCACCTCCCTCGGTCAGTACCGCTGGGATCCGGTGCCCCATTCCGGCGAAGCGCTGACCTGGATCACGGGCATGCGCACCATGACGACCGCAGGTGACGTCAACACCCAGGTCGGCATGGCAAGCCATATCTATCTGGTCACGAAGTCGATGGAGGACGCCTATTTCTTTTCCGCCGACAGCGAGCTCCTGGTGGTGCCGCAGGAAGGCCGCCTGCGCTTTGCAACGGAACTCGGGATCATCGATCTGGAGCCGAAGGAAATCGCCATCATCCCGCGCGGCCTCGTCTACCGGGTCGAGGTTCTGGAGGGCCCGGCGCGCGGCTTCGTCTGCGAAAACTACGGTCAGAAATTCGAGTTGCCGGGCAGGGGGCCGATCGGGGCCAACTGCATGGCCAACCGGCGTGACTTCAAGACGCCGGTCGCCGCTTTCGAGGATCGCGAAACGCCCTCGACCGTCACCGTCAAATGGTGCGGCCAGTTCCACCGCTGCGAGATCGGCCATTCGCCGCTGGATGTCGTCGCCTGGCATGGCAATTACGCACCGGTGAAATATGATTTGAGGAACTACTGCCCCATCGGGGCGATCCTGTTCGACCATCC
>JBNKGB010000165.1:0-5734 GCA_050289605.1 Roseibium sp.
CCGGGATCTCTTTCCCAGAGGCGGCGACCTGAGCGACGTGAAATTCTGGACCGGCCTCAGGCCGATGATCCCGGACGGCGGGCCGCTGATCGGCCCGACCCGCCTGGCCAACCTCTACCTCAACACCGGCCACGGCACCCTCGGCTGGACCATGGGGCCCGGTTCGGGAAAGCTGCTGGCCGACCTGCTGTCGGGCCGTCAGACCGACATCCCGCTCGACGGCCTCACCATCGAGCGCTTTCCCCAGGGGCAGGGGATCTAAGAGGAGCTAGCCGCGCCGCCGCCGGCGCCGGCCGTCGTTTTCGCCGCTGTCGTTGGTCGCGCGAACACCAATAACGCTTAGTATGGGCAAGGCTGCGACCCTGAGTATTTGGGGTTTTGCAATTATTTCCGAGTAACCACTTTTGTCGTTTGACATAACTGACGGTACCGTGCGGGGGTTATTGCTTCATAATGAAATAGATAAAGAGAGGGATTAGGAAATGCGTATTACAACTTTGACTATTATTGGTGTTTTCTTTTTATCTCCTGTGGCCTTTGCCGGGCCGGGTGACCTGCCGGATGCCGTGCCGAGCTGCAACTGGGGCGAAGTGACCAGCGCGGCGATTACCGAGCAGGACTTTCCACAGGGCGAGCATGCGTCCCAACAGCCGACGCCGCGTAGTGGACTGCCCAATATCGGGCTCTATGAAGGTCAGCAGGGCGACCTTGTGGCGACTTGCGAATTCGTCGATGAGAATCTTCCCGACTGAGATCATCACTTAGCAAACTGCGACAAACCCGCCAGAGCCGAGCCTCTGGCGGGTCTTCTGCTGCCTCAGGAAGAAGAAGTCAGGGATTGACTCAGCCGGAGGTATTTACATACATCCTCCGGTTTGGTTTGCTGGTTTGGGGTCATGAGCACAGCAAACGAAAAGGCAGATGCAATCATGAAGAAAGTGGCAGTGATCCTCGCTGCGGTGGGGACCTTCACCTGCGCCGGCAGCGCCCAGGCGGACAACTGCAACATTGGTGGCCCCGGCCAGTATCAGGACGCCCTGATCGGCTTTTATTCCGATACCGGCGCGCCGACCCCGGGCGGCTCGGTCGACAACCTGGGCCAGGCCATCGCCGCCGGCTACTACGGCAACACTGCGAACGCCGGGATCGATTCCGACGCTCCGGCCCGTGGACACGGGGTAACCCCGTCGATCTCGCCCGGCCCGAAAGTCACCGACGGTGGGGTGGTTCCCGGCGCCTCTCTCGGCTACGCCATCACCTGCAACGGCCCGGACGCCGTGCCAAACGTCGACTGAAGTCATCGCGTTTCTCTACGAGACCCGGCTCGGCGCGTGCGCGCCGGGTCTTTCCGCCCTTCGATCGCCAGACGCTTCCGGCAAGACAGGTCCTGCCGGAATCCCGCAGGGCATGTTCCGGGCGCGCACCTTCGAGCGCCGGTTGCAGGCGGGGATGGTTCCCGCTGTATCGACAGGAATATAATCAATATTAAGATGAAAGGGTGATTTAGATCAGATATTTATATGTTTATTGGGCGCATAATTTCGGCTCTTGACGCTGTCGGGATGGAGTAGTTGGAACGGAGTGCCGTCCCGCGATCCGGCCGCAGACCCAACTATTGGAGGGGAGCGTATAATGAGGAAATTGTTACTGGCGGTCGCCACAGTGGGCGTGTTCGCCTTTGCAGGCGGTGCCATGGCTGAAAGCAATGGCGTCAATTGTTCGCTGGCCGGCCAAGAGGTGTTGCCTGGGCAACTGGCCAAAGCGCTGGGTCAGAATGGTGTGGGAAACACCGTGAAGGCCAACCCTGCCGCAATTCCGGGCTAGGAGGCCAACGCGCTGAACGTTTTCTGTGAGATCCAGAACCGAAACGGCGGCAATGACAACGAAAAGGATTTTGCCGACCGGCCCTACGTGAAGGTGGGCATCGGTAAGGCCGAAGCAGAACCGAACGAATAGGTCTGTTCCATTGGACTATGAAGCCCCGGCCCTGGGATCCAGGGCCGGGGCTTACTTTTTCAGCGGGACTTTCATCAATGCCTGGCGACCCAACGGACGTTCCGTAATGGCCGATTTGAAGGCCTAGAAGCTGAAGCGGAACCGTCTCCCGAGGCTTCGTTGTCCCGTACTCAGGCACTCGACGGGATCGAGGTTGGCGGCGCGGCGGGCCGGGTAGTAGCCGAAGAACACGCCGACTGCGCCTCTGCGGCTCCTCAGAAAACGACGATAATAGTATCCTTCCGGGCATTACCGACCCCGGTAACTCCGGCGCCAACAACAACGCGCCGTCCGAACTGCCGAACTGACTGAAGGCGGCCCAAGACATTCAAGGAAGAATGCTTTTCGAAAGCACTTTTTGAAGTGGCCGTTTGAGGCATAGTCCTAGGTTTGGAAGGGCGACCGTCCGAGATTGACGGGCCGGTCCCGCAGGACGCACCGATGAAGAAAAGCCCCCTGAAGCTCGAGCTTCAGGGGGCCTCTCGTGAGATAAACTCAAGGGGATTGAAGATCAATCGCCCTTGCTCTGACCGGGCGCTTCGCCGCCCTGTCCGGGCGCAGTACCATCTTTACCGATCCCGGTCGCGCCATTGTCGGAGCGCTCGCCACCGGCGTTGCCGGCGCCTTCACCCTGGCCCTGATTTCCCTCGGTGCCGCTAACGCTGTTACCATTGTCACCGGAATTGCCGGGTGCATCCACACCCGCCCAGGCCGGCCCCGCAGCCATGAAACCCAAAACGGCCAAAAGCGCGAATAACTTTTTCATCTTCGGCATTTCCTCTCTGTAATTGTCGGCCAGTACGGCCAATTGTCTCCGGATCGACTACCCGAAATCCCGGGAAGGGACCTGAAAGCGACAGCCACGCTAGTGCGTTGAAGTCGCGATAAATTTGAACCATCGATTGCAAATCTGTAAAGCATCTTTAGATATTAATTCCTACACACCAATCAATCATTAGTTATTTCCTGAAGCTTCATCTAATCTTTTCAATTAGTTGAAAGGTGCAGGGAAAAGCTAATTACTTAGCCGGTCCACCCCTTTTTTGTCACAACGCTCGGCCGTCCCAGGCGGACTGCGAGCTGCCAGAACCGACATGCGCGGCCCACGCGCGCCTGTCCCGGTGGAAAGGTCCGCAGCCTTCGCACGACAGGCGGGGTGCGGGTCGCGGAAGAGGGCACGAGCCGGGTTGCTTTGCTGCGCGGCCGTGCCCTGATTCACTTCGTGGCGCAGCAGGGCGGACACGCCCGTGGCGTGATCCCTGCCGGCGACCTTCCAAGGCCCATGCAGATTGCCCCGGGGCCCTGCAGCCGAGGCGAACCTCTCGCTCCGGAATCGGACGGGCGGGTCGGCACGCGGTTAGATTTCATTTGCCGCGAGAAGCCTGGTCACTTGCGCCGCGCCGCGAAGCGCCAGCGCCTCGATCGTCAGAGACGGCGATTCACCCCCGCCCGAACTGGGGAACACGCTGGCATCGGCGATGAAGAGGTTCTTCCAGCGGTGGCTGCGGCCGTTCGGATCGACAACGGAGGCCTCGGGGTCTCTGCCCATGCGGCAGGTTCCGAAGACGTGGGTAGTATCGAAGCGGTCATAGGTCCCGTATTCCAGAACGAAGGCCTCGACGCCCGCCGTCTCCAGGATCTCCCGTGCCTTGTCGCGCATGAAAGTGAGGCGGCGGATCGCCATCTCGTCTAGCCGGCTGTGGATACGTGCCAGCGGCAGGCCGGCGGCATCGCGCCGTTCGGGGTCCAGATCGATGTAGGAACCGGGATGCGGCAGGCACTCCGCGATGCCGGCAAGCGTCAGCGCGTGGCCGAACTCGGCGCGCATGGCCTCCTTGTGCGTCTTGCCCCACCCCGGCGTCACCGACTCGGCATAAGCGACCGGCCCCATCAGTCCGGCCTGCGGGGCGCCACTCGTCAGGACGCAACCGCCTATGGCGCCGTCGATGGCGTCGGGGTCGTTGAAGTCCCAGATCACGCCGTCCGCCGGGATACCGCGGTGGCTGCCAAGAGAATCGGGATGCAGCCCGGTCGTGCTCCAGTGCAGCGTCTCCATGAAGTTGCGCCCGACCATGCCGCTTTCGTTGGCAAGGCCGTTCGGAGCGGACCGGCCGGTTGAGGCAAGCAGCAAGCGGGGCGTATGGACAGCGCCGCAGGCAACAACCACCGCTCGGGCCCGCAGGGCCTGCTCTCCTTCCGCGTTGAAATAGCGAATGTGGGAGACGCTGTCGCCTGGCCCGGCACCCAGGCCGACGACCTGGGATGAAGGCTTCAGTTCGCAGTTACCTGTGGCGAGGGCTCGCGCCAGGAAGGTCACGTCCACCGATCCCTTGTCGCCTCTGGGGCAGCCGCGTATGCAGTTGCCGCAGTAATTGCATGGCGGCCGGGAATCGTGAGCTTCGGACAGGATCGCGAGGGAATTGGGAACCAGGCTGATTCCGATCTCGCTTGCGCCCTGCTTCAAGCGCGTTGACGCATAGCTCAGCGGATGAGGCGGCAAGGGAAAGGTACTGCGGCGTGGTCTCCCGGCAGCGTCGTCTGGCCCTGCGACGCCGATCAGGCGTTCGGCTTCTTCGTAGAAAGGTTCCAGTTCCGCATAGCTGACCGGCCAGTCAGCTCCGACGTCAAAACGGCTGCGCAGTGTCATTGCGTGGGGGTTGAGTCGATGCGCCTCTGCAAGAAAGTGCAAGGTGGTGCCCCCGACGCCTTGTACGTGACTGTACCTTCCAGGCTGCCGGGTGCCTGAAGGATTGCTCCAGCCCGCCACGCGGTTCCAGGAACGTAGATGCTCGTATGAGGGGTCGAGATCCTGCAGAGGAGCGATCACATAGCTGTCATGCTCGCGCATCTTCGAGGGAAACCAGCCGAGTTCCCAGTCATTCTCCTCGAGCCGATAATCGCTCAGATAGTCGTAGGCGGGACCGGCCTCGAGGACGACGACCTTGACTCCCCGCCGTGCCAGTCCATAGGCGGCCGCACCGCCCCCGGCGCCGGAGCCGATGACGACTGCGTCGTGGACGTCTGTCGCCATCACAGCCTTCCGGGAGGCTCGGTGTGGTCCAGATGGCCCATGGGCTGTGGCGGCCCCTCGATTCCAAGAGCGGTCCATGACCCCGGTTGGGCATAGAAGAGCCGCATCGCATGGCGGCGCCAACTCTCGAAGAACCTTCTCTCGAAACTGTCCGGTGGTGACTTCGCCATGACGTCGACGATTTCTTCTTTTGCAGCGTCAGACAGCGCAGCAAAGGCACTCCCATGCGTTTGATGCGCCTGACGGTCGAGCCACGCGCAGCCCTGCCTGATGAAGTCCGTCCATTCTTCTTTGCGGGAAACTCGGCGTAGGATCGTCGCGTCGACATTCACCGACGACGCTGACGGGCTCATGCCGTCGGTGGGGATCAGAGTATCAAGAAAGTCGGCAAACGTTTGGACACTCTGCGGAGGCAGGGCTTCCGCCGAGACCGCAGGCCTCAAGGGAAAGGGCAGCCCGAGAACCATTGAAAGGCGGAGGACCGCTGATGTTAATGCGCGCCGCGTGAACCACATCCGTCTATCTCTCCCGAATTCGCACGCGCCAAGTATCGTCGATGACGCTATCAATTGGAAATCTTCTGAGCATCATGGCCGATGTCTTCTGCGGCGCTACCGGAGCTGTCCGGTGGCGTGAATGATGCCCACTCACTCCGTCCTCAGGCACTCGATGGGGTCGAGTGTCGCCGCGCGATGCGCCGGGTAGTAG
>JBNKGB010000166.1:0-5684 GCA_050289605.1 Roseibium sp.
CGCCCCTCGCCCAGAATGACCTTTTCCACCGGCACTTCGACCTCGACCTTTCGGCCGGTGATATCGGTCACGGTTACCAGATCTCCAGCACTGGCCGGGGACGGAAGAAGCGCAGCAGTCAACAGCATGGACGCTGCCAGATGATTGATTTTGTTCACGTCTGCCTCGGAATTTATGAGAAACAAAAGCTGAGTATAAAACTCTTGTTTTTGCCTATTTAACCTGAGTATATGAGTCAAGATTTATCTTTTAGAACGCTTCCAACCAGTGGCATCGGAGCAGGACATGACAAACACGAACACGATTTCGAACTTCAATTTGCGCGAGGAAATCAGGGACTATTGGGGCAAACGCGCCGAGACCTTCGACAGCCAGCCAGGGCATGAAATTTTTTCCGAAGATGAACGTCAGGCCTGGTTTCGTCTTTTCAAAAAACATCTTGGCACGGGTGACGGCAGAAGGGTTCTGGATCTCGCATCCGGCACCGGTGTCGTCTCGCATCTGCTCGACGACCTGAAGTTTGACGTCACCGGCATGGACTGGGCCGAACCGATGCTCGCCAAGGCACGGGAAAAAGCGCAGACCCGTGGCCGCTCTATCCGTTTTCTGCTGGGCGATGCGGAGCGCACCATGGAGCCGACCGGCGCTTACGATGCCCTCACCTGCCGCCACCTCGTCTGGACACTGGTGGACCCGCCAGCCGCCTTCACCGAATGGTACCGCATTCTGAAACCGGGCGGCCGGCTGCTCGTCGTCGATGGCGATTTTGTCAATCCGGGCCCGCTCGCCCGGCTGCTCTCCCGTGCCGGTGGCTGGCTCTCGATTTTTGGCGCGCGTCGCGGCACCGGCGCCATTGAGGGCCTTGAAGACATGGCATCGGTCCACCGCAGCATTCTATCGCGGGTGCATTTCGCAAACGGTGCGCGCGCGGACGCCGTTGTCTTGCTGCTGAAGGAGGCCGGCTTTGAGAGGATTACCGTCGACACCGATCTGAAGGCGATTCACAGGGCACAACGCCGCCACCTGCCCTTTTTCAAGGGATGGGAGCGCGCCACCCAGCACCGTTATGCCATTTGCGCGGTCAGGCCCGACTGATGTGACCAATATCCGGAACGGCTGTTTCACGGGCCTTGCGCGCGTACCTGCCGGCTTCGTCAAGCAGAAGAAACGGTTTCCGCTTTCGTCAGGAGCCAGTTGACGAAGGTCCTCACGGCGGGCCGCATGAGTTCCTGCGCCGTTTCGACGTAGTAGACCCCGAAAGCCGGTTCGCTGGCCAATTCGACGACCCTTCCCGTTTCGAGATCTTTCCGGAAAAAGGCACGGGCGGTATAGGTTATGCCGTCTCCACGGCGCACGCTGTCCATGATGAGATTGCCTGGCATGTGGTTCACCATCAGCGGCCGGTCGGGGATGACGCCGTGATAGGTGAACCAGTCCGCAACCTCATTGGTGCCCAGTTCCTGGAGCCAGGGCAGATCCACCAGTGCCGCGACGGAACCGGTATCCCGCCCCGCAAGAAGCGACGGAGCTCCGATGACGATCATGTCGGACACGAGAACTGCCGGCGTTTCCGGTGGAGGACGACGCCTGTCCCGGTATCTGATCGCAACGTCGACGCCTCCCGACTTCAACTCCACCACCTCTGATGTCGGGTTGAGCATCAGGTTGATTTCCGGGTGGGCGTACTGGAACTCCATGACCTTCGGCATCAGCCACTCGACAGCAAAGGCCGGCGACATGGTTACCTGCACCGGTCGCTCCTCAGTCGTCTGGGCCAGACGCTCCAAACCTCGACCGATCGCGGCAAATCCGGCCTCCAGATCCAGTGCCAGCTCCCGTCCGTCCTCGGTCAGGCGTATGCCACGGCCTTCGCGGATCACAAGGCTCACGCCAAGGCGGCATTCCAGCGCCCTCACCTGTTGGCTGACAGCAGCGTGGGTTACGTTGAGCCGCTCCGCCGCAACCGTATAGCTGCCCGTTTCTGCAAGCGCTGAAAAGGCGCGCAAACTGTTCAGCGGAGGTAGGTTCAACCAATCCATACTTTAGATTTTCTTACATGACGTTAGGACAATTGAGTCGCACGGAACTGAAAAAAGTTCAAGAATGGAAACAGTTCGATACTGACGGACTAACCACTCAGGACTTCCCTGCAATTCCACCAGGAGCGCATGAGGACGGCAGATGACAAAGCAATCCGAAACTTACGAGGGCGGCTGTTACTGCGGTGCGGTCAGGTATGAGATCAGGGGGGCGCCGGCCTGGTCGGGGCATTGCCACTGCCGTTCCTGCCAACTGGCGCTGGGTGGCGCGTTCGTCACCTGGGCGAAAGTCGCAGCTGAAGATTTCGCCCTGACCAGCGGCACCATCAAGATCTGCGAGAAGACCCCCGGCATCAAGAGAGGCTTTTGCGGCGATTGCGGCACCACGCTGACATACGCCGCCTCCGGCGAAGTCGAGGGACAGGACTGGAGCAAGGACGCCTGGTTCGCTGCGGCAACGCTCGACGACCCTTCGATCGTCTCGCCGCAGGCTCACGTCTTCGTCTCCAGACAGCAACCCTGGATCAAACTGGCCGACGGAGTGCCCGTCTTTCCGGAATTCTAGTCGGCCCGCGGCAGACTTCAGGTATCCAGCTAGCCTGTGACCACCGGCAGGCAGCATCGGGGGTCGATTCACTGCCTGCCGGTGCAGCATTGATCAGTCGTCGCCACTGCCACTGTCGTGGCCGTCATTGCTGTCGTTATCACCTCCATCATGGCTGTCGCCGTCATTGCTGTCGTGGTCGCTGCTGTCGTGGTCGCTGCTGTCGTCACTTGCGCGATCGTCGCTGTCATCCCGGCCGTCATCGTCATTGTCCGAAGAGGACCTTGATCCAAGGGAGTGATCTTCGCTGCGACGACCCGAATCGTCGTCACTGGAAAAATCGCCGGAAATCAGCTTCTTGAAGAAACCGCCTGACTCCTCCGCCATTGCGGCCGAAGGTCCTGTAACAAGCAGACCAAGAGCCAGTACCGCCAAAAGCTTTTTCATGTTTCCTCCTCACGCCGCTCCGCGTGGTTTCCATTCGCTGATGAGCCGCCGATTTCTTGCCGGGGACATGGCAGTTCGAACCGCCATCAGGTGCCGGGCTGGGGGAACCTGCGGCTCAGCGGCCACTCGTATGCTGGCCATCTTCCTGCAAACCTTATTTCTGTCCATAAGCAGCTGCTTATTCGTGGATACCGCGCAATCGCTTATGTAGATCCTGGTTTAGGAGGCCTTCCATGCATTACTTCTGGTCGGTGCTGACATTTCTCGCTTCGAGCTGGCGCGCGAAGGCGCTGGCGTCCATCATCCTTCTGCAGGTGGTGAGCGCCTGCTTCTTCATCGGCGATGTCTACTGGGAAATGACGTCCAGCGGCCTGATCTGGCATACCGCCTTTGAGTTCTGCGCTGCCGTCGCCCTGGTCTGCGGCGTGGTGTTTGGCATCTTCGAAATGGCCCGGATGTTCAGATCCTCCAAACACGCCGAAGACGCGCTCAAAATCGCCGCCAATGCTTTTGGCGACATGATGCGGCACAGGTTCGATGCCTGGAGCCTGTCACCGACCGAATGCGAAGTTGCGCTTCTCACGCTGAAAGGATTCAACGTGGCGGAAATCGCCGGCATCCGGGCAACGGCCCAGGGAACCGTCCGGGCCCAGCAGACAAGCATCTACGCCAAGTCAGGCACCGGAAACCGGGGACAGTTCGTCTCCTCGTTCATCGATGCCCTCATCGAAACGCCGGTTATCAACAGGGCCGCTAGCGGTTGAGGTGGCGACGATCCACCCCCTCCTCCGTCACGACGATGTCCATCGGCACGTCCCATGGCATCGGGAACACTGTAGGTATCCGGCAGAAGGCAAAGCCGACGCCGATGACCAGCGGCTTTTCGGGAAACGCGGCAAGGGTGCGGTCGTAGTAGCCACCGCCATTGCCCAAGCGGAACCCTTGCGCGTCGACCCCGACCAGGGGGGAAAGGACAACGTCCGGAACATCCGGTTCCGCGCTTTCGGGAACGGGAATGTTCCAGACCCCGCGCGTCATCGCGCAGCCGGGTCGCCAGACATGGAATTCGACCGGAGCCGCCTTTGCTACGACGACCGGCAGCAACACCGTCTTGCCCGCGTCCGACAAATCGCTCATGAACGCTCTGAGGTCCGGTTCCCCGCGTATCGGCCAATAGGCCGCAACCTTGCGGGCGTTTTCGAACTCCGGCAGCCCCTGCAAGCGGGCAATCAGGGCAGCCGTTTTCTCATGACGCTCCTGACTTGAAAGCTGTTTGCGCTTTTCGACAAGCCGCACGCGCTCGGCCTTCCGGAAACGGTTGACATCCCGGAACGTCTGCTCGTCGACAATGTGTCCGCCGATCAGCTTGTGGGCGTAGCAGACCGGGTCGCCGGGAAGGTCGTCATCTTCGTTCATACGCACTCCCCTTTCTTCTCCCGCCTAGGCGGCCTTGCGATCGGGTTCCCCCCGAAGCGCAAGCTCCAGAACGTCGGACCTGGACAGCATGCCTTTCAACTCCCCCTTGTCCACAATCAGGATATGCTGCAATCCCTGCCGCAGCATTGCGTTTACGACATCGCCAAGCGGCTGCTGTGCCTCCATGACCGCTTCCGGCGCCCGCATCAGGTCCCTTGCGGAGGCGGGCGGCGAAAACAGACGCAGGTTCTTGCAGCGTGCGAGCTGGTTGAGCACATCCTGCTGCCGGATCATTCCGGCGACAGCCCCGTTGTCATCGACCATCGGCAGGACCTGCAAGGGCGTCTGACGGAAGGCCAGGACAATTTCGTGAAACGGCGTTCCGACGGCAAGCGTCACGAGGCTGCCGGTCACGGCCTCGCCGCAGGTCCGGGCACCGATCCGATGGTGAACAGCTTCATCTTCGGCGGCCGCAAGCAACCGGCCGAGATCCACGGCCCCGAGATTGGCGGACTGGTGAAACCTTGCGAGAAGATCGGTCAATTCGTCCTTGCTCAATCCGAGACGCGAGGTGGTAACGGGTCCGCTTTGCCCCATGTCGCTCCGCAGCGGATATTTGCGCCCGGACAACTTGTGATATGCGAGGCCGGCAGCGACCAGAACCGCGGTCATGATCCCCACGTTCAGGCAGACCTCCAGCGTGCCCGTCTCGCGGACAAGCTCCGGGTCAAGCGAGATCAGAAGCGCCACGGCGCCCCCCGGAGGATGAAGCGCGCGGGCGAGCATCATCACCGCAATGGCCGATCCGACCGCCACGGGTGGCGCCACCGACGGATCCAGGAACGTCGCCGCACATACTCCGCTGACCGCAGCGAGTGAATTACCGGTCACCGCTGACCAGGGCTGTGCCAGCGGGCTATTGGGTGCGGCAAAGACAAGCACTGCGCTCGCCCCGAGCGGGGCAATCAGGAAGAGATGCAGTTGACCCTGCCCCGTCACGGCCCAGGCGAACAGGGCACAGGCGGCGATGCCCGCGATCCCTCCGGCGGCGGCCCTGAAAAGCTCGGTTTTTTCCGGTCCGGGCACGGCGGGAGAGAAAATCATCCGCCATCGCGATTTTTCGCCAGCAACCATATATCTCGCCGTTTTCTTGTGCAATCGCACAATGTTTAGGCGATTTTCTGCTGCAAATCTTGGTTTTGGAAACTCTTTTTGCTGCGCTTGGGAAAACGATTTTC
>JBNKGB010000167.1:0-5649 GCA_050289605.1 Roseibium sp.
ACCAGCTCCAGATAGTCCTCGACCTTCTCCACCGGAGGCATGAAAACGCAGAGGCGGCCGTCGCGCGGCTCGACGGACAGGGCGGTCCGGACAGTGCTGTCGCCGATTTCACCGTCCGGCAGGCTCTGTTCCTGTCTCTCCTGCCGGGCGCTACCTGCCGTGTAATGCGCGATATCCTGCTTGCGGTCGGGAGTCGGTCCGACCGGGAATTCCGGCAAGGGGTCCCTCGGCACGGTCGGATCGACAATGTTGGTATAGGGATATTGCGCCGGTGGGACAAAGGGCAGGGATTCCAGCGGAATGCGGTAGCCCACGGGACTGTCGCCCGGAACCAGGAACAGGGCCTTGCGGCGCAGTTTCCAGTGTTCCGACCGCCAGCGATGGCCGGTAGCTTTCGACTGCCAGCGCTGGATGGGCAGGACATGACCGGATGGCGAGCTGAGCCCCCGGTCGAAGACGCGGGCAATCCGATGACGGGCCTCAGCGTCTTCCAGTTCGGAGTTTTCCGGGGTAACGTTTTCCGGCAGGTTGGCCTCCTTCACCAGCCAGACCGCGGGGTCTTCATAGGCCGGAACGACATAGTCCGGTTTAATGTCCAGATGCCTTGCGATCTGCTGCAGCAGAGCCTGCGACTTTTCGGCATCCGCCCCGGTCTCCTGGCCTTCCTCGGCGATCAGGTCCGGATCGTGCCAGATCGGTTTTTCGTCCTTGCGCCAGTAAAGGGAAAAGGTCCATCGGGGCAGGGTCTCGCCCGGATACCACTTGCCCTGGCCGTAGTGAAGAAAGCCGCCGGGCGCAAAGCGCTCGCGCAGGCGGCGGATCAGCGTGTCGGCTTTCTCGCGCTTGGTCGGACCGACGGCGTCGGTGTTCCATTCCGCCGATTCGAAATCGTCGATCGACACGAACGTCGGCTCCCCGCCCATGGTCAGGCGGACATCCTCCTGGGCGAGGATCCGGTCGACCTTGGCCCCAAGCTCATTGAGCGCGCCCCACGCTTCCTCTGAAAACGGCTTGGTGATGCGCGGATGTTCGGCGACGCGGGCCACCTGCATGTCGAAGGAAAAGTCGACATTCGCCTGACTTGCCATGCCGACGATGGGGGCGGCGTTCGAATAATGCGGTGTCGCGGCAAGTGGAATATGGCTCTCGCCGGTCAGAAGACCGGAGGTCGGGTCCAGCCCGATCCAGCCGGCGCCGGGCAGATAGACCTCTGCCCAGGCATGAAGGTCGGTGAAATCGTGATCGGTTCCGGACGGCCCGTCCAGGGCTTCCAGATCCGGTTTCAGCTGGATGAGATAGCCGGACACGAATCGGGCGGCGAAACCGAGATGGCGAAGGGCCTGGACCAGCAGCCAGCTCGAATCTCGGCACGAACCTGTGCCCTTTTCGAAGGTTTCCTCCGGCGTCTGCACCCCTGGTTCCATCCGGATGACATAGCCGACCTCGCGCGACACCCTGGCATTGAGATAGACAATGAAATCGACGGTGCGCTGCTTGTCCCGCGGGATCGTCTCCAGAAAAGCCTTCATGCGCGGACCCGTCGGGTCCAGGCGCTTGTAGATCTGAAGATCTTCCTTCAGCTCGGGCGGATATTCGAACGGCCAGTCTTCGGCGCTCTCCTCGACGAAGAAGTCGAAGGGATTGTAGACCGTCATGTCGGCGACCAGATCCACCTCGATCTTGAATTCGCGCACGGGCTCGGGAAAGACGAACCTTGCCAGCCAGTTGCCGTAGGGGTCCTGCTGATGGTTCACGAAATGGCCTTCGGGCGAAACTTTCAGCGAGTGGGACAGCACCCGGGTGCGGCTGTGGGGGGCGGGCCGCAGACGTATGATCTGGGGACTTAAGGTGACCGGCCGGTCGTATCTGTAGTGGGTCAGGTGGTAAATGCTTGCGCGGATGGACATCGTGCGACCCTGGGTGACTTCTGCGGAGAGCTGGTCTCAGAGTTTCACAATTCGCCGGACCTCACCACGTCTTTCTGTAGGCAGTCGTGCACGGTTTCTGCGCGTCTTGCCGTTTCAGCGGGTTGCCGCGTCAACTCCTGTCCTGTGTCTTCTCGCCGGAAAAGGTGGTCGGATCGAACCAGTAGGAGGGTTCGTCCAACGGGGTTTCCCTGCTCAGGTTGGAATTTGATATGGAAAAGATCTTTCGCTTCGACAGCCGGGCCCGGAGAATGTCGTCGCGATGATAGGCGAGGAAGTGCTCGTCGAACGAACCGTCCGCGATCATCTTCTTGAGGCCCGCCTCGATCTGTTTGGCGAGTTCGGGGTGGGCAGGGCTGACGAAAAAATAGGTCGGCAGCGGGATGAAAAGGCAGAGGGACTTTTCGACCACCAGATCCTTGTTTTGACCCGAGAAACTGGCCTGCTCGTTGAAGACCTCGTTTATCCCGCGTCCGAAGGTCACGAAGCGCCGCAATTTCAGCATGTCGAAAAGCCGGGTGTAATCCTCACTGACAACGACATCGAAACCGGCTTCTTCCATGACCCTACGCGTCGACCATTGCGCGCCGGATCCCGTTGCAAACGACATAAGTTCTTCCAACGATCCAACCTTCGAGAGCGCAGGCTGGTCCTGCGCATTGATCAGGAACAGCCGGTAGCCCTGAATGCCTTTGCGGATCGGCACCCGGATCGGGATCAGTTTTTCCTCCCAGCCCGGTTTCGGGGCTTCCGCCACGACGTGGATGGTCTCGCCGAGGATCAGTTCCTGGAGCAGCCGGTCGCGTGAGTATTGGGTTTCGGCCTGCACGATCCTTGCCGATACGCCGGCGGCTTCGGGGGTCTTCGCCAGCAGGATTTCGACATAGCGGTACCGCTGGTCCTCGTAGTCATAGGGCTTGAGCGTGATGACGTCGATTGGTTGCGCCCGGCATTCGAGGGCGATCAGACAGGCCAGGGAGAACAGGAGCTTCGATGCGTTCTTGAGCATTGTGCAGATCGGTACCGGAAACAGACGAAAGCACTTTCCCGGCATGCTATGGCGCTCCGACGCGCCGCTCAACAAGCAATTTGCAACAATACCGGTTCGAATACCTCGCGTTAAGGACCGGACTGTATCGGAAACAACGGTTGGGAGCGGTTTTCCGGGGCAGTCCACCCGAAAGACGCAAAACCCTGCAAATTGGTGTGAGTAAATTCGTATTCTTCCCTGCAGAATGCATACATTGCGTCTAGTATCGGAAGGCAGTTGAGGGTTTACGGCTAAAGGTGCCGTTTCGTGAGGCAGGCATTGGCACTAGGTAAGGTCATGGCGGTCAGGTTACTTGTTCTGTGCTGCTTATGGTTCGCCGCCGGCGCCGCTCAAGCGGCCGACTTCAGGGTGACGTTCGTCAGTCCGGGAGGCGAAACCGGTTTTTGGGGGGAAGTGGCCAGGACGATGGCCGCGGCTGCGGACGACCTGAACGCGGATCTTGAAGTGCTCTACGCGGACCGCAAGCCCTATGCCATGGAAGAACTCCTCAGTCACAGACTGGAGCAGGGCGACCTGCCCGACTACTTCATTCTGGTGAACGAAAACCAGGCAGCGGCAAGACTGCTGCAGCTCATGGCCGGCACCTCAAGCAAGGTGCTTCTTCTGCTCAACAAGCTGACACCCAAGCAGAAGCACACCCTCGAACTGCGCCACATCGACATGCACAATGTCGTTGCCTCGATCATACCGGACAACGAAACGGCGGGTTACGAGATGGCGCAGTCGCTGTTCGTGAAGATGCGCCAGACAAGGCCGCAGGAAGAGAAGATCCGCCTGCTCGCGCTGACGGGCGACAGCAGCACTCCGGCCGGGCTGCAGCGGGAACTGGGTATGTTGCGCGCCGTTGCCGACAACGACGACGTGACCCTGGTGCATGCCATTCCGGTCGAATGGAACGAGGAGCTCGCTTACGAGCGTGCAAAGGCCGTCTTCGAACGGACCCGGGTCGACGTCGTGTGGGGTATCAATGACGATATCGCCCTTGGAGCCGCGAAGGCGGCGCGCGAAGACGGGCTGGCTCCCGGCGCCGACGTCCAGTTTGCCGGCCTCAACTGGTCGAAACGCGGCATGGAAGCGGTCCGCAACGGTGAGCTGACAATGACCCATGGCGGACATTTCTTCGCCGGTGCCTGGGCCATGGTGATGCTGCGGGACCATTTTTCCCGGCGCGTCAAAGGAGAGGTCTACGTGGACGTCCTTTTCAAGATGTCGCCGATCACGCCGGAAAATGTCGATCTCTATCTGGCGCGTCTCGGCGACGGCGACTGGGGCAAGATCGACTTCCGTGATTTCTCGAAGGAATTTACCGGCAACAGCCATTACGATTTTTCCGCCGAGGCCATCCTCAGCGCCGCGGGGAGCTGACGCGGCACGCAGTGCCTGCGTTGACGCCGGTGTTCCGGAGGGGCTCCCGGGTTTGGCCGAGGCACGGGCGCAAGACCTTGAAATCTCTCCTGTCCATTTCCCCCGCCCGGGGGGTATAGATGGTCCCGAAGGGTCTGAAAGAGCTGTGCGGGAGAAACGTATGACAGACAAGAACGAACCTGACGGCGCCTACAATCCGGAAACCGAAGGCGCCGAGATGGCCTTTTCGGACAAGATGTCCTACGGCGACTATCTGGGGCTATCCAGGATCCTGAACGCCCAGACGCCTTTGTCCGGCGCCCCGGACGAACTGCTCTTCATCATTCAGCACCAGACGTCGGAACTCTGGATGAAGCTGATGCTGCATGAACTCAATGCGGCCCGCGAGGCGATTGCCGACGATCACATGCCCGAGGCGATGAAGCTGCTCGCCCGGGTCAGCCGCATCATGGAACAGCTCAACTCGGCATGGGACGTGCTCCGGACCATGACCCCGAGCGACTATACCCAGTTCCGCGACGCTCTCGGCATGTCCTCCGGTTTCCAGTCGCTGCAATACCGCCTGATCGAATATGCACTCGGCAACCGCAACCTGGCCATGGTCAAGCCTCACGAGCACGATCCGGAAAGCCTCGCGCTTCTCGAGGCGGAACTGGCACGACCCAGCCTCTATCAGGTGGTTCTCGCCTTTGCCCGCAGGCGCGGGCTTGCGGTTCCCGAGAGCGTCACAGAGCAACCGTCGTCGGCACCCCACAGGGAGGACCCGGAAATCATGACCCTGTGGCAGACGGTCTATCGCGACCCCTCCGCCCATTGGGCGCTCTACGAGGTCGGAGAAAAGCTTGTCGATCTGGAGGACTATTTCCGCCGCTGGCGTTTCAATCACGTGACCACCGTCGAACGCGTCATCGGCTTCAAGCGCGGCACGGGCGGGACCGGCGGTGTCTCCTACCTCAAGCGCATGCTGGAAGTCGAACTCTTCCCGGAACTCTGGCACGTGCGGACGGCTCTGTAAGCATCCGGGCTCTTCGATAGCCGGTCCGGCCCTGTCGCGCCGGATCGGGCTCCTTCCACAAGTTGCAGGATTTACTTCGGCGCAGGCACCGATAAAGTGAGTGCCAAGTGGCCTCTCCAGAAGGCCATTCAAGGATATGAAAAGAGGGGACTATTCCATGTTGAAACAATTTGCCGCCACCACGAGCCTTTTGGCGATCCTGTCCGGCAGTGCCCTGGCGGAGCCGGTGAAGGTCGGCATGATCACGACCCTGTCGGGCGGCGGGGCCGGGCTCGGCATCGACGTGCGCGACG
>JBNKGB010000168.1:0-5591 GCA_050289605.1 Roseibium sp.
CAGTCGCGGCCCTTGTCGATGAGCCCCTTGGTGTTGTCCCACTGGCCGCGCTTCTTCGCGCCTTCCAGGCCCCAGTCATGCAGACCGTAGATATTGGTGAAGATCCGATCCTGATCCTTCAGCATCTCTTCCCCCTAGTCTTCGCTCTTGGAGGAGGCCACTTCACCGGCATCCACGCGCTTGGAAAATTCAGTTTCACCGCCGCCGGCAAGGATCTTCGCCTGTTCGATCCAGCCGTCGCGCTCGATCCGGCCCTTGAACTTCAGGCGGCTGTCGACCCATGCGATTTCAGCCTCGCTCCAGGAAGCCACCTGGTCGTAATGGAAGAAGCCGAGTTCGTTCAGGGTCGTTTCCAGTTTCGGACCGACGCCCTTCAGCTTCTTCAGGTCGTCCGGCTTGCCGCCGCGGGCTGCCTTCAGCAGCTCCGGCTCCTTTTCGGCAACAGCTTCGGCCGGTGCAGCTTCGACAGCCGGCTTGGCCTTGGCTGCCGCTTTCGGCTTTGCAGCCTTTTCAGCAGGCTTGGTTTCTGCCTTCGTCGGTGCCGGAGCGGCGGCCGGGGCATCGGCTTTCTTCTCCGCCTTGGCAGCAAACGCCGCCTTCACCTTGGCAACGGCGTCTTCGGCCGGCGTCGGCACGCCGTCATAGTCGTTGCCGCCGGTATTGATCGACGCGCCGGCAAAGGCGCGGGATGCTTTTTCCGAGCCGTCCACGACATGGGGAACCGGCAGTTCGCCCTTGGTGTCGTCATTGATCTCGGTAAGCGAGGTCTGGCCGCCCTCGGCCATGGAGAAACGGCGGCCGTTCTGCGGACCCGGCGTCACTTCCTTGCCCGCAGCGATGTCATCAATCAGCTGGTTGAAGCTGTCCGGCGTCAGGTCCTCGTAGGTGTCCTTGAAGATCTGCACCATCGGCGCGTTGACACAGGCGCCCAGGCACTCGACCTCTTCCCAGGAGAACATGCCGTCCTCGGAGATCTCGTGCATGTGCTTGGCGATGCGCGACTTGCAGATCTTGATGAGATCCTCGGACCCGCGCAGCTGGCAGGGGGTTGTGCCGCAGACCTGGATATGGGCCTTCTTGCCGACCGGCTGCAGCTGGAACATGGTGTAGAAGGTCGCCACTTCCAGAACCCGGATCTTCGGCATGTCGAGCAGTTCCGCGATATAGCGGATCGCCGGCTCGCTCACCCAGCCTTCGTTCTGTTCCTGCGCACGCCACAAAAGCGGAATGACCGCGGAGGCCTGACGGCCAGCCGGGTAGCGGTCGATCAGCTTCTTCGCCCAATCGAGATTTTTCTCGGTGAACGCGAAGCTTTCTGGTTGTTCCGCGGCAAGTCGGCGAACTGCCATGGTGTTATCCCCGTTCTGTCACAATGACCGGAGCCGGAACGACGGCTGCCAGGGTCGGAAAATTGTGGCGGGCCGTCCGCATCAGCGGTCGACCTCGCCGAACACGATGTCCATGGAGCCGAGTACCGCCGATATATCGGCGAGCATATGGCCCCGGCAGACGAAATCCATTGCCTGAAGATGCGCGTATCCCGGTGCCTTGATCTTGCAGCGGTACGGCTTGTTGGTACCGTCGGCCACCAGAAAGACCCCGAACTCGCCCTTGGGTGCCTCGACGGCGGCGTAAACCTCGCCGGCGGGGACGTGGTAGCCTTCGGTATAGAGTTTGAAGTGATGGATGAGCGCTTCCATCGACCGCTTCATCTCGCCACGCTTCGGCGGCACGATCTTGCCGTCGACCGAAGACACCGGTCCCGTTTCAACAGTCAGCTTTTCCAGGCACTGTTTCATGAGGCGGACCGACTGGCGCATTTCTTCCATGCGGATCAGATAGCGGTCATAACAGTCGCCGTTCTTGCCGACCGGAATGTCGAATTCGAGTTCCGAGTAGCATTCATAAGGCTGGGACTTGCGCAGGTCCCAGGCAGCGCCCGAGCCACGCACCATGACGCCCGAGAAACCCCACGCCCAGGCGTCGTCCAGATCGACCACGCCGATATCGACGTTGCGCTGCTTGAAGATGCGGTTGTCGGTCAGAAGGCCTTCGATATCGTCCAGCGTCTGCAGGAACGGATCGCAGAAATCCCAGATGTCGTCGAGCAGGTCGCGCGGCAGGTCCTGGTGGACGCCACCCGGACGCACATAGGCGGAGTGCATGCGGGCTCCGCAGGCGCGCTCGTAGAACACCATCAGTTCTTCACGCGGCTCGAAGCCCCACAGCGGCGGCGTCAGCGCACCGACGTCCATGGCCTGGGTGGTCACGTTGAGGAGGTGCGAGAGAAGCCGCCCGATTTCCGAATAGAGCACCCGGATCAGCTGGCCGCGCCTAGGCACCTCGACGCCGAGCAGCCGCTCGACGGCCAGTGCGAACGCGTGTTCCTGGTTCATCGGCGCGACGTAGTCGAGACGGTCGAAATAGGGAATCGCCTGCAGATAGGTCTTCTGCTCGATCAGCTTTTCGGTGCCGCGATGCAGAAGACCGATATGCGGGTCCACACGGGTAACAACCTCGCCGTCCAGTTCCAGAACCAGGCGCAACACGCCGTGTGCCGCCGGGTGCTGCGGACCGAAGTTGATATTGAAATTGCGAACCTGAGCCTCAGCCATTTTGAGGTTCCTGCGTTTTTTGCGTGAAATAGGCGATGACCTCGGGACCGGTCATTCTGCGGGTTTCATTCGCGAATGCGTAATTTTCCGGCTGTTCGTCAACGAAGATTTCAGACGTGAATTTGAAGACTGTGGGGTCGTCGAAAGCCTGTGCGGCAACACTGACATGGGAACCGTCCGCCAACCGCCACAGCAGAGACGTACCACATTTGGAGCAGAACGCCCGCTCGCCGTGGTCGGAGGATTTGTAGACACCGAGCGCTTCCTTACCGTCCACTTCGATGCTGTCCATCGCGCCGCAGCTGACGGCCATGTAGGTGCCACCGGTCCAGCGGCGACACATGGAGCAGTGGCAGACACCCATTTCGTTCTCCACCGGCGTTGCGGACAACCGCACCGCACCGCAAAGACAACCGCCTGTAAGCCGTTCAGCCATATTCACGCATCCCCCGGCCAGCGCTTAAAGGCCAACACCCAAAGCATCACTAGGTTCAAAAGCGGCACCAGCATCAACAGGCTCAGAGGTGCCGGCCAGCCCGCGCGCGGGAAAATACGCCAGAACGGCACAACAAAGACAACCACCCAAATCAGGAGAATCAGGAGCTGCCAAATGCCGAAGCCGTAACCCATACCTGCACCCATAACCCAAGCCTCACCTCAGTTGGTCGTCGCCTTCTCATCGCCCGGCAGCACGTAATCCGTGCCTTCCCAGGGCGAGAGAAAATCGAAAGAGCGCATTTCCTGGTTCAGGCGCACGGGCTCATAGACGACGCGCTTTTTCTCGTCGTCGTAGCGCACTTCGACAAACCCGGTGACCGGAAAGTCCTTGCGAAGCGGATGGCCGTCGAAGCCGTAGTCGGTCAGGATGCGGCGCAAATCCGGATGGCCGGAGAAGAGGATGCCGTACATGTCGTAGGCTTCGCGCTCGAACCATTCCGCGCCCGGGAACAAGGGCGTCAAGGATGCCACCGGCGTGGTTTCGTCGGTGGCAACCTTCACGCGGATGCGCTGGTTCTGCATCGGCGACAGGAAATGATAGACAACATCGAAACGCTTTGCCCGTTCGGGATAGTCCACGCCGCAGATGTCCGTCAGATTGACGAACTTGCACGAGCTGTTGTCGCGCAGGAAACGGACAGCATCGAGAATAGCGGTAGCCTCGACGGTAAGCGTCAGCTCGCCGTATTCGACCTTCCAGGACACAAGGGACTCACCCAGGCCGAGCCCGATATGCTCAGCGAGTTCCTTCAAAGTCTCGTCCATCGTGTTCGACCTCACTCCTCAGGAGCCTGTTTCGGGGCGACGCGCGCCGCCCTCAGCCTTGGAACCTGCCACCGCCCTGGCGGCAAGCTCTTAACGTTCGATTGTTCCGGTGCGGCGGATCTTCTTCTGCAGCATCAAAACGCCGTAGAGAAGCGCCTCGGCAGTCGGAGGGCATCCGGGGACGTAAATGTCGACCGGAACGACGCGGTCACAACCGCGGACGACCGAGTAGGAATAGTGGTAGTAGCCGCCGCCGTTGGCGCAGGATCCCATCGAGATGACATAACGGGGCTCCGGCATCTGGTCGTAGACCTTGCGCAGGGCCGGCGCCATCTTGTTGGTCAGCGTTCCGGCGACGATCATGACGTCGGATTGGCGGGGGGATGCGCGCGGGGCGAAGCCGAACCGCTCGGCGTCGTAGCGCGGCATGGACATCTGCATCATTTCAACGGCGCAGCAAGCCAGGCCGAAAGTCATCCACATCAGCGAACCGGTGCGGGCCCACTGGATAAGATTGTCCGTGGAGGTGACGAGGAAGCCCTTGTCGGCCAGTTCGTCGTTGACCTCGAGGAAAAACGGGTCATCGGCGCCGACCGGCTTGCCGGTGTTCGGATCGATGATGCCCCTGGGCTGCTGCGCGATGAGCGGATCGGTGCCGGTCAATCCCATTCCAGCGCTCCCTTTTTCCATTCGTAGATGAAGCCGACGGTCAGAACGCCGAGAAAGGCCATGACGGACCAGAAGCCGAACCAACCGAGTTTGCCGAACACCGACGCCCACGGAAACAGGAAGGCAACCTCAAGGTCGAAGATGATGAACAGGATCGAAACCAGATAGAAGCGCACGTCGAATTTCATGCGCGCATCGTCGAATGCGTTGAAGCCGCACTCATAGGCCGAAAGCTTTTCCGGATCCGGATTCTTGTAGGCCAGAAGGAACGGGGAAACCAGCAACGCAAGGCCGATCACCAGGGCAATGCCGATGAACACGACGATCGGGATATATTCCCGCAAGAGTTCTTCCATGTCTTTCGCGTCCTTGCATATGGGTGCGGATCGGGAGGCGATCCGTTGCCAGGGCCAGGTGCCCTCCGGTCTCATTATCCAACAGGCCAAGCGGAACCGGCCGGTCTAACGAGACCAACATGCGAGCGCACGCTTAACTTACGACTTGGTGCAACGCAAGACCCCTCTTGGTCAAACTCCTGCCATGTTTGACCCAACTTCCCGCCTACCCCCGACAAATCCTTTGTTTCAGCCAATTTGCTGCAAGACAAAAACTTTACACAAGCAGCGGGGAATTATGCCGCACCCGCGACGGAATTCCACCCCTTGTGGAGATTCGGGATTGAAAGGCGTCAAAGGCCAAAAGATCTGAAATTTGAAGCGCCTGCGGTTCGGCAACTGACGACCGGCTGAAACAAATCCGCAAACCGGGGAACCATGCGCAAATGGAAGCTGCATCGGGCAAGCCTGCCCGGCTGACATTTCAGATGAACTATTCGTTGGAAGATATTGAAACCGAGAGAAGAACCGTGAGTGGCGCGAGTGACGGGGCTCGAACCCGCGACCTCCGGCGTGACAGGCCGGCACTCTAACCAACTGAGCTACACCCGCACATTCACGGTATCTTATGCGCCTCTTCCCAATAGCCTTTTCGGCGGTGGAAAGTGGCGCGAGTGACGGGGCTCGAACCCGCGACCTCCGGCGTGAC
>JBNKGB010000169.1:0-5521 GCA_050289605.1 Roseibium sp.
GGAAGCCGACGGGGAGCCTGTCGGAGGGGTCGGTCTTATGGAAATTGGCTGGCCGCCCCATCCGCTGCATCCCGATACTGCCAAACGCGGCTACGTGCTTAACCTGTACGTGGAGCCTGGCTGGCGCAAACAGGGGATCGCCGGAAAGCTGATGGCTGCGGCGGAAGCAGAGTTCAAGGCCCGCGGTCTCTCCTACGCCATTCTCCATGCCACCAATGAGGGGCGGCCGCTCTATCAGAAGGACGGATGGTCGCAGACATCGGAGATGGCAAAGCGGATCACAGAGGGGGGCTGAACCGAACCACGCCCGAACGCCCGGCTCTTGCGACGTTCAAGGATGCCCTGGAAACCGGAGCTGCCTCGGAGGATGATCGGAGCTGGCCGCCCATTTCGCGATACAGCCTGCTGTTGAAGTCGGCACGCAAGGCGTGCATGCTTGATTTCACGACGCAGAAGCAGGAGCGGGAGCCGTGCCGGATGATCAAGCGACCCTGACGCCGAAATCCATCCTCGCCGCGGCGAGCGGCAATGTGCTGGAGTGGTACGACTTCACCGTCTACGGCTTCCTGGCCCCGACGCTGGCGGCGCTGTTCTTTCCCTCCGCAGACAAGCTGGCCTCGCTTCTCTCCGCCTTTGCCGTTCTCGCGGTCGGCTATGCGGCCCGCCCGATCGGCAGCGTGATCTTCGGCCATATCGGCGACAGGATCGGGCGCAAGGCCGCCTTGATGATTTCAGTTCTGCTCATGGGCGGCGGCTCGCTCGCCATCGCCCTTCTGCCGACCTACCGTGAGGCCGGTGCGAGCGCTGCGGTCCTTCTCGTGCTGATCCGCATCGTCCAGGGCATTTCCGTCGCCGGCGAATACACCGCCTCCGGCGTCCTGCTGGTGGAACAGGCAAATCCGGGGCGCAAGGCGCTCACAGGCTCCTGGGTGGCCTTCGCGATGATGTGGGGCTGCGTGCTGGGGTCGGCGGTGCCCGCCGGCTTCAGTTCGCTGCTCAGCGCCGACCAGATGTCCGACTGGGGCTGGAGGCTGCCCTTTGCCGTCGGCGGGTGCGTAGCGGTCTTCAGCGCGATCCTGCGCCGGAGCCTCACCGAGAGCCGGCCGGCGGGCGCGGCGGGGGAAGGGCGCTCGCCGGTCCTGCTTAGCCTGCAGCACCACTTCGGCCTGATCCTCAAGATGGTCGCTCTGCTGATCCCGACCTCGGTGATCTATTTCGTCATCTACGTCTATGCGGTGTCCTATCTTTCCTCCGAACCCGGCTTTTCCTCCGCATCGGCCCTCGACATCACCACGGTCAACCTGATCGTCATGGCGCTGTTCGTGCCCGTCTGCGGACTGGCGGCCGACAGGTTCGGGCTGCGGCCGGTGTTCCTGGCCGGGGCGATTGCCGCTCTGGGCCTGGCGGTTCCGTGCTGGTGGCTGATGCTCCGGCCCGACCCTTCGATTGTCTTCCTCGGCCAGCTCGGGTTGACCCTGGCCAGCACGGCGGGCTGGGCACTTTCGATCACCGCCCTGACACTGATGTCTCCCGTGCATTTGCGCTGCAGCGTTGTCGCGCTCGGTTACAACATCTGTCTTGCGCTTTTCGGCGGCACGACGCCGATGGTCGCCACCTATCTCGTCCACCGGACCGGAGACGACTATGCGCCGGTATTGTACATGGTCGCCGCGATCCTTGTATCGCTGCCGGTTATCTGGCAGCTCCCCCGGTTGATCGACCGGTTCCGGGAAGACGGCGAGTTGATTGCCGCGGCAAGGCGCGCGTGATTTTCGATCTCTACGCGCGGGCGTTGCAGTAATGTGTCGCGATAATGCTGTTTTGAGTTGAGGTGGCGATGGTCCTGACAACTTTAACTATGTAGTCAAATGACTGTGGTTACTAAGTGTTTTTCCTGAGCGAGGTTTTAATTAAATATTTCTTATACTTAAACAGAAGTATTTTTGCTCGGCGGTGGAAACGGAGAAGCGAATACAATAGAATTGCAGGGCGAAATCAGGAAAGAGTGCAAACGTGCCGTCACGCGATGAGCCTGCAGGATTTGATGCTCCGGCGGAGTTTCAGCGCGCACAAGCCGTTGAGATCCGGCGGCTTTCAAAGCCGTTCTGGGCGACGGTCATGATCGGTGCGGTCAGCCTGATGGCGTTCGTCACCTTTCTGGCCCAGTCTCTCGACCGGAATTCGATCAGGTCCTCGGAACGGATCTTCAGGTCGATGATGGGCGATCGCGCCCAGCATCTTGCCGATATCACGCTCGAGTACGGCTACTGGGACATTGCGGTCGAGCATCTCGTCTACAACCTCGACATGAAGTGGGTGAACGAAACCTTCGTCGACTATATGCGCGACGAGCTTCAGATCGACGGCGTGCACATTCTGGACGGAAACGACGATCCCAAGCTCCATGTGGTCGACGGCAGCGTGGCGGAAGCCAACCTTCTCGAGCGCTACGGGCCGTCCGTCAACGACATGATCGCAAAAGCACGGGAAACCGAAAAGGACGAGGTACCGGTTCCCGCGACCGGTCTGATCGGGAGCCTGGACAGGCTTTATCTTGCCAGCGCCGCGCTCATGACCACCTATGACGCGAACAACGAGGACAAGAGCACGGATCACGTCCTGCTTTTCGCCCAGCCGATCGACAAGGACGTGCTGGCGGCGATGAGCGACAGATACGGGCTGTCGAAGCTGTATCTGTCGCCGGTCAAGCCCAGCTTCCGGCAGGCGGGTGTCGCCATCGAAATGCCCGGAGGCGGCGTCAGCGGATATTTCGTCTGGTATCCGGGGCTGGAGGGCTCAAGGCTTCTCCCCTATCTCACGATTGGCGTTCTGATTGTCTATGTCAGCATGTTTCTGGCGGCCCGACTCTTTTTCCGCAGGGCTTCCATCGTGGTTCGAGCCCTGGAAGATGCCCGGTGGGAAGCTGAGAAGGCTCGGGAAAAGCTTGCCGATCTGGCCCGGAAGGATCCCCTGACAGGCCTCGGCAACCGGCGCTTCCTGGATGAAACACTGACGCGGTTGCCGGCGCCCGGCGAAAGCTCGGACAGATATGCGCTGCTCTACATCGACCTCGACCGTTTCAAGGAAATCAACGATACCTTCGGCCACGAAACCGGCGACGTGGTTTTGCAGCATGTCGCCGACTCCCTGCGCGCCCTGCTCGACCCGTCGGACAGGATCTTCCGGCTGGGCGGGGATGAATTCGTCGTCGTTTTCCCAAATCCGAGCCGGGAGCGGGTGCTCAGCTCGGGACGTGCCATCGTCGAACATTTCAGCAAGCCGCTGCAGCTCAACGACGCGGTCTGCCACTACGGGGCAAGCGTCGGAATTGCCTTTTCCGGCAACGTGCCGGATCTGATGCGGCAGGCCGATATCGCGCTTTATTCGGCCAAACGGCAGGGCAGGGGGCGGATGGCCGTTTATTCCGAGGAACTGGCCGATTTCCGGGATGCGTCACCCGAACCTGTCGGCAGGCCACTCTGAGTGGAGTTGAGGCTTCTGAAAGAAAAAACCGGCCTCTGTGGGCCGGTTTTTTGTTTTCAGGTCCGTCAGGACGCCTTTGCCGACGGAAGTTCGATGTCGATCCCGAGCGTAGTGACGTCGCCGGAACGGTCCATTTCGAGGCGGACCGAATCCGGGTCGATATCGACCCGTTTGGCGACCACGGCAAGGATGTCTTCCCTGAGGCGGGAAATCAGCAGCGCATCGGAACCGTCGTCGGCCCGTTCGTGGGCCAGGAGTATTTGCAGCCGGTTTTTGGCAACGGAGGCACTCTCGCCTCTTTTGCCAAAGAGGCTCAGGATGTTCATGCGGCCCTCCCCCTGAAGATCTTGCCGAACAGGCTCTTCTTTTCTTCGGGGATGGTGACCGGAATGTTTTCACCCAGGAGCCGCCGCGTCGCCTCCATATAGGCCTTCGCCGCCGGGGAGTTTTCGTCCGCCAGGGTAATCGGCAGGCCGACGTTGGAGGCCTTCAGGACATCCCTGCTTTCCGGAACGACGCCGATCAGCGGCACCGAAAGGATGTCGACCACGTCATCGGTCGCCAGCATGTCGCCCGATTTCGCCCGTTCCGTGTCGTAACGGGTGATCATCAGGTGCTTGGGCATGCGTCCGCCGTCCTCCGCTATCTTCGTCTTGGCATCCAGAAGGCCGATGATCCGATCGCAGTCGCGCACGGAGGAGACTTCCGGGTTGGAGACGATGATGGCTTCGTCCGCATGGCGCATGGCCAGCGTGGCACCGCGCTCGATGCCTGCCGGACTGTCGCAGATCACCCAGTCGAAATACTGGCGCAACTCGCCGATGACGTTGGCAACGCCCTCTTCCGTCAGCGCGTCCTTGTCCCGCGTCTGGGAGGCCGGCAGCAGATAGAGGTTGTTGAGTTTCTTGTCACGTACCAGCGCTTGCTTGATGGAGGCTTCGCCGCGCACCACGTTGACGAGATCAAAAACGACCCGCCGTTCCGCGCCCATGATCAGGTCAAGGTTTCTGAGGCCGACGTCGAAGTCGACGGCGCAAACCTGATATCCTTCTTTGGCAAGCGCCGAGGCAATGGCGGCGCTCGTCGTGGTCTTGCCCACTCCGCCCTTGCCCGACGTGACCACGACGACTGTCGCGTTGCTCATGGTGTTCGTCCTGTTTTGGTTGCGTTCCCAGCCGGCTTGAAAGGGCCGAGACCGTGGTTAATTCAGCCCCTCGAAGACCAGCGTTTCATTTTCGAAGCGGATCTGCGCCGGTGCGTTGCGCAAGGATCCGTCGAAATCGTCAGCCACCTTGTAAAGCCCGTTGATGGACACCAGCTCCGCATCGAGTTTGGAGCAGAAGATCCGGGCATTGTCCTTGCCCGCCACGCCTGCCAGCGCCCGGCCGCGCAGGGCGCCGTAGATATGAATGGACCCACCCGCAATGATCTCCGCGCCGGAGCTGACGGAGCCGATGATCGTCACGTCTCCGTCGGGGTGCAGGATGCTTTGGCCCGAGCGCACGGGTTCGGTGATGACAATGGAGTTGCTTTCCGTCGCCGCCACCGGAGCCCATCCGTCGTCAGCGGCTTGCTGGCCGGCGCCTTCCCCGGTTTCTGGAGCATTCGCCTTTCGGGGCTTCGCATCGGATTTCATCGAGGCCTTGTCGCCCGCATTCTCCACCGCGCCGGCGCTTGTTGCGGCGGCCGGTGAAGGAACCTCCACGTCGGCCGTCAGCCGGCCGCCGGAAAAGCTTGGCGGCATGCCGGGCTTCAGCCGCGAGCCGGCAACGCCGTCGATGCCCATGACCCGGACGGATCTCTGGGCCAGGCCCGCCAGAAGTTCTTCCAGGTCTTCGATCGGAATGCTCGTTCCGCGCATATCTAGGACGATGGGACGGTCGATGAAGAAGCCGGGCGACCGCGCTATGATCCGGTCGATTTCCTGAAACCAGCTCGTGAACGGCTGTTCCGGTGTCAGAACGATCGCAATGAAGGATTTTCCCTTGAACTTCATCAAAGAGGTCCGGCGGCGTCAGCGGTCAAAGTGATTTGGTCG
>JBNKGB010000170.1:0-5520 GCA_050289605.1 Roseibium sp.
CCCATGTTCCAGAAGGCGCCGTTGACGACATGGGCCGCGACCCGGTCGAGGTTTTCCGCATCCTTCAGGACGACGCTCGGGTTCTTGCCGCCCATTTCCAGGACGACTTCCTTCAGGTTGCTGTCGGCGGCATAGTGCAGGAACCGACGTCCGGTTTCCGTCGAGCCGGTGAAGGAGATCATGTCGACGTCCATGTGCCGACCGAGCGGTTCACCGACTTCCGGGCCAGAGCCCGGCACCACGTTGAGGACGCCGCGCGGGATGCCGGCTTCCACCGCAAGCTCGGCAACCCGCAGGGCCGTCAGGGAGGTTTCTTCTGCTGGCTTCACGATGACCGAACAACCGGCGGCGAGCGCCGGACCGATCTTCCAGGCCAGCATCAGGAGCGGAAAGTTCCAGGGCAGCACCAGCCCGACGACGCCGACCGGTTCACGCACGATCATGGCAATATGATCGTCGGAGGCAGGCGCAACCTGATCGTAGATCTTGTCGATGGCTTCGGCATGCCACTTGAGGCAATGGATGGTTTCGGGCACGTCCACGGTTTCGCAGTCGAAAATGGTCTTGCCGCTGTCGAGGCTTTCCATCACCGCCAGTTCCCGCCGGTTGCGGGTGAGGAGCTTGGCGAAGCGGATCAGCACATCCTTGCGCGTCGAGGGATGCAGTTTCGACCAGCGGCCGTCCTCGAAGGCCTCGCGGGCTTTCTGGACGGCAAAATCGACGTCCTCAGTGCCGCAGGCCGCGATTTCGGCAAGGATTTCGCCGGTCGCCGGATTGATCGTGGAAAAGGTCTTGCCCGACTGCGCAGGACGATAAGCGCCGTCGATGAAGGCATTCGTCGGCAGGGCGAGCCTGGCGGCAAGGGCCTTGTATTCGTCACGCGTCAGAAGGTCGGTCATGGTCACGCTCCCGCCGTGATGTCTTGAATGGTGGATTTGAGGACGCGGACGACCTCATCGAGTTGGCGCTTGTCGTCCTTGTTGAGAGCTTTCAGCGGCGGACGCGGCGGGCCCGAATACAGCCCGCTCATTTCCACCCCGTGCTTGACGCACTGGATGAACTTGCCGCCCTGTTCGAGCACGCGCATCAGCGGCATCATCGCCGACATGATCCGCCGCCCCTTGGTGAAATCGCCTTCGACAGCGCAGGCCTGGTAGAGCGCCACATGTTCTTTCGGGAGGAAGTTCGACCCTGCGCAGACCCAGCTGCGCGCGCCCCAGGCGAAGAATTCGAGCGCCTGATCGTCCATGCCGCAGGACATCTGGATATGCGGATAGTCACGGGCCAGTAGGTGGACCCGGTTGATGTCGCCGGAACTTTCCTTGATGGCGCAGACGTTGCGCGACCGCCCCACCCGGTCGAGAAATTCTTCGCCCATGTTGACGCCCATCCGGCCCGGATAGTTATAGAGCATAATGGGCAAGTCGGCGGCCCGGTCGATGGTCAGCACATTCAAGGCGTTTTCGCGCTCGGTCGGGACCGAATAGGGCGGGGTCGCCACCAGCAGGGC
The DNA here is from genome assembly GCA_050289605.1 of Roseibium sp. Lineage (GTDB taxonomy): Bacteria > Pseudomonadota > Alphaproteobacteria > Rhizobiales > Stappiaceae > Roseibium. The sequence continues at coordinate 1,511 of JBNKGB010000170.1, forward strand.
CTCGGCGCCCATTTCAGCCGCGCCTTCGGCAAGGGCGATGGAATCGGGTGTGCGCATGGTGCCGGTGCCGACGATCAGCGGCAGGCGGCCGTCGAGTCTTTCCTTGGTGAACCTGGCAAGCTCAAGCCGTTCTTCGACGGTCTGGGCATAATTCTCGCCGGTCGATCCGCCGGAGATCAGGCCGTTGACGCCGCTTTCCAAGAGATGGTCGATGATTTCGCCCAGAGCGCCCCAGACAACATTGCCGTCGTCGTCATAGGGCGTCACGACGGGCGTGTAGATGCCCTCGAAGGTCATGATGGGGGTCATTTGAGCGTGTCTCCGGCTTTCAAGCGGATTTCAGTTTCGGCGGCGCGCCGAGCGGGGCTTCCAGACCTTCGGGCATGACGAAAAGTTCGATCTGGTCCCGCGACAGGGACCAGTGCTCCAGGGCAAGTTCAGCGGCCCGGCTGTCGTCGCCGGTTTCGATGGCCGCGATCATCTCGTCATGCTGCTGGCAGGCCATCGAAAGCCGATCTTCCTTTGCGCCGGACTTCGGGCGGAAGAAGGTCATGGCGATCCTGGTATGGTCGATCAGCAGCCGGTCGAGGCTGGCGAACAGGTAGCTGTTGCCGGCCATGTGCCCGGTGATGCGGTGAAACCGGTCGTTGGTGAGTGCGCGCGCCGTGACGTCGCCGGCTTCCAGCGCCGCCCGGAACTCCTCCTGCGCTTCCTTCAGTTCGGCGATCTGGGCTGGCGTCGCATTTTGCGCGGCCAGCCGCAGGACGGCGCTGTAGATCAGCGGGGCGGCCAGAAAGAAGTCGCGCAGAGTCAGATGGGTCATGTCGGAGACCCTGGCACCCCGGTTGAGCTGCAGCGTCACATAGCCCTCACCGGCGAGCTGCTGCAGCACTTCACGCAAGGGAGTGCGTGACAGGCTGTAGAGATCGCACAGCTCCGCTTCTTCGAGCGCGCTTCCGGGTTTGCGTTCCAGCGTCAGGATCGCGCGCTTGAGATCTTCATATGCAACCGATTTTGCCGCGCCGCGCACTGGGGGCATGGGATCGCTCCGCTTCGAATTTTGTTGACTGATATGTATACACAATGTGTACAATAACAACACAAAAATAATACAACTACCTTCGAGCGCTGAATTGGCCGGAGGCGACAGAGGCCGGAGAAAAGCGACATGTCCCGAACGAGCGATGTCACCTTTCTGTTGCTCGACGATTTTTCCCACATCGCCTTTGCCTGCGCGGTGGAGCCCCTGCGTATTGCAAACCTGCTGCAGGGTGAGGAAATCTATCGCTGGCACCTTTCCTCGCCGGACGGGGAGCGGGCGGTCTGTTCCAACAAATCCGTCACGCTTGTGGACCAGGGCCTCGGTCCGTTGCCGCCACGCTCCAGCCTGTTTCTGGTGTCCGGGCAGAATGTCGGCGACCGTGCAACGCCGGAGGTTCTTTCCTTCATCCGGCGGGAAAGGGCGCGGGGAACGCAGATCGGGGCGATCTGTTCCGCAGCCTACATACTGGCCAGAGCCGGATTGCTGGACGGACGGCGAGCCGCCATCCACTGGTCGTTCCATGACAGTTTCCAGGAGAATTTTCCGAACGTGCAGCTTTGCAAGCATGTCTTCGTGGCCGATGAGTCATTCATCACTGCGTCCGGCGGCACAGCTGCGGCCGACCTGATGCTGCATCTGATCGGCGAGACCCATGGCGGAGATCTTGCCGTCGCGATCGCCGACATGATGGTCTACTCCGGAGTTCGTCCGGCCGGGGTAGCGCAGCAGATTTCCCTTCAGGCCCGCCATGGCATCCGCAATCCGCACATCGCCGAGGCGATCCGCCTGCTGAGCGAAAGCGCGCCCTGTTATCTGTCGAGTTCGGAAATCGCCCGCAAGATCGGTATCTCGACGCGGCAGCTTGAAAGGCTGTTCCAAAAGCACCTGAAAGTGTCGCCGAAGAAATTCGCCATCAACCAGAAGCTCTTGAAGGCACGCAACCTCTTGCTGCAGACCGAGCAATCGGTTTCGGAAATCGCGCTGGCCTGCGGATACGAGTCCGCCTCGCACTTCATCCGCACATACCAGAGCCGCTTTGGTGTGACGCCGCACAATCAGCGGGTCTGCAACATCGACCCGCAGGCGGTATTTCAGGCGGTCTGAGGATCCGGTCTCTATCATCCTTTCAGCTTTGGCGGGGAGGTGTTCCCCGCCTGCGCGCCATCTGCAAGCAGCACCACGGTCCCGGCTCCCGCCGGCTCGCTTTCGATCTTTTCCTGTTTGAACGGAAATAACGAATACAGAATTTTACGCATTGCGGGCGATGGCATAATCCTTTCTAGTACCGACAAAGAATGGGGTGAGGGGCCGTCTTCTCCGGAAGCGGGAAGACGGGATATTGCTTTGTCTTTTCGCAGCAGCAAAACGATTGCACCCGGGCAGGCGGCAGATATTTCTAGAGTGTGGGCATGGATATTTCGCCGGATCAAAGCATTGGCCTCGTCGGCTGTGGCTTCATGGGGAAAGCGCTGCTTGAGGGGTGGCTGGCGAAAGGCATATCCGCAAGGGCTCTTCACGTGCACGATCCCAGGCCGTCCGGCTGGCTGCAAAGTCAGGCCGGGATCAATATCAACGCGCCGTTTCCGGACGATATCTCCGCCATCGTGATCGCGACCAGGCCGCCGGCGGTCGACCAGGTTCTTCCCGGGCTGCGCGCGTATGGCGGCGGGCCGGCGGTCTTCGTATCGATCGCGGCCAGCAGGCCGATCTCCGTCTTTGAGGCGCAACTCGGCGCGGCCACGCCGATCGTCCGGGCCATGCCCAATCTGCCGGCGACCGTCGGCGCCGCCGTTACCACGCTGGTCGCCAACGAAAGCGTGGGCCCCGGCCACAAGGTGCTGGTGACGAAGTTGCTGTCCGCCATCGGATCCGTCGTCGAACTTCCCGGAGAAGACCTGTTTCCCGTCGTGACGGCCATGTCGGGGGCCGGTCCTGCCTATGTCTTCGCGATGGCGGAAGCCTTCGCCGACGCCGGGGCGGAGCTCGGCCTGCCCGAAGAGCTTGCCCACGAGCTTGCCATCAAGACCGTGGCGGGCGCGGGGCGGATGCTCGGCCAGGCGGATGCGGACGCCACGGGTTTCCGGGTCGCGGTCACCTCCAAGGGCGGCACAACGGAAGCCGGCATGCTGGAATTCATGTCCGACGAGCACGGTATCCAGGATCTGGCCAAACGCACGATCATGGCCGCCACCGCCAGGTGCCGGGAACTTTCCGGCCTGGTGAGCGAGGAGGCGCCGAAGCCGCTTGACCCGGTCGAGGACTGATCCGTCAGCGGCTGGAGGCCCATCCTGCTTGACCGCGGGAGCGATGTCGTTGCATCCAGAGGCGTGAGTCGAATTCGTCGAGACGTCAGGAAAGACATGGCTGCAAACCCGCACCCCTCCCAGAAAACTTCCGCATCCGCTCTGATCGAAGAGGGCCGTGACGTCATTGTGATCGAACGGCTGGAGGTTGCGGCAGAAGTCGGCATCCTTGACAGTGAGAGAGGCCGGACGCAGACCGTTCGCTTCGATATCGAGATGCAGACGGTTCCCGGATACCGGCGGATCGTGCGCGAGACCGGAACCTTCGTCTCCTACGCCGATGCCGTCGAATTCATTCAGCAGAAGGCGGCGTCCGGCGGCCATATCGATCTGGTCGAGGAATGGGCGGAGACAGTCGCCGAATTCGCGCTCCGGAACGATCTTGTCGATCAGGTCACCGTGAAGGTCACGAAACCGGATATCTTTGAGGAAGCTGCCGGGGTCGGCATCCGCATTACCAGGCGGCGCGCGCCGCTTTGATCTTGCTTCCGGGGCGTTTTCATTCCAGCCTCTGGCCGTTCCTGAGACAGGCCTGACATGGGGAGCGCTGCCTGAGATGATTTCCGCCGACCGCCTTCTTCCGCTCTGGCTCAAGTATCGTGAGGCGCTGGAAGCCCCGATCCGGACTTTCGAGTTTCCGAAATTCGGCCGCCGCTTCGAGGACC
>JBNKGB010000171.1:0-5462 GCA_050289605.1 Roseibium sp.
CAGTTGAAGCTGCACCATGCCGAGCACCACGCCGTTCGGGGATTTGTTGAGACCTCCAAGTCCGCTCATGATGTGGCTCCTATTTGGTGATCGACAATTCGCCCGGCGCGCCTTTCAGCGACCGGCGCGGCGATGTGCTGACGATCATGATGAGAAGGGTGAGGATGTAGGGTGCGGCGTTGAAGAAGTGATAGCCGCGGGAGATCCCGATGGACTGGAGCGCCGGCCCGAGCGCACCGGCAGCCCCGAACAACAGCGCTGCCCAGAAGCAGTAGATCGGGTTCCACCTTGCGAAGATGACAAGGGCGACCGCCATGAGCCCCTGGCCGGAGGACAGGCCTTCTGTCCAGCTCCCCGGATAATAGAGCGACAGGAAGGATCCGCCGATGCCGGCAAAGAATCCGCCGGCCATGGTGGAGAGCAGCCGGACGCGGTTGACGTCGATGCCCAGTGCCAGGGCGGCCGGAGCGCTGTCGCCTGTGGTCCGGATGACAAGGCCGAAGCGCGTGTTCCTGAGCGCCCACCAGAGGAAGACCGCCAGCGCGATCCCGAGCAGGAACAGCGGGTTGATTTCGAGAGCCTGACGGATGCCCGGGTGATCGCTCCAGGCGCCGAAGGAGATGGACGGCAGGCGGGGAGCCGACGGCTGGATGTAGGGCTTGCCGAAGAAGAAGGCGAGGCCGGTGCCGAACAGCATCAGGGCAATGCCGATGGCGATGTCGTTCACCTTCGGAAGTTTGCAAAGATATCCATGCAGGGCACCGAAGAGGGAACCGCAGAAACCGGCGACGAGCACACCGAGCCAGGGTGATCCCGTGTGGTAGGAGATCGCGTAGCCGGACATGGCGCCGAAGACGAGCGTGCCTTCCAGTCCCAGGTTGATGCGCCCGGACTTTTCCGTCAGCATTTCACCGAGACTGACGAAGAGAAACGGCGTCGACACGCGGATGGCACCCGCGAACATCGCCAGGAGGACGGTCATCAGACCGGCATCTTCACCCATCATGCCTCTCCCTTGGATTTGAAGAAGGACAGCCGCCCGTAGAAGGTCTCCGAGACGAGGATCACGACAAAGAGCAGTCCCTGCAGCACCAGCACCGTCGCATCCGGCAGGTCCATGCGCCGCTGGACAAGGCCGCCCGAGGCGGCGATGCCACCGAGGAAGATGGCGACCGGAATGATGACGAGCGGGTTGTGGCGCGCCAGGAAGGAAACGAGGATGCCGGTAAAGCCGTAACCTGCGACGAGCGAGGCATTTGCCTTGCCGTGGATCGCCGTCACCTCGAAGAAACCCGCGAGGCCGGCGCAGGCACCGGCGATGGCACAGGATATGACCATCAGTTTTCCGACCGGCAGTCCCTGGGCCTGGGCGGCGCGCAGGTTTCCGCCGGCGACCTGCGCGGCAAAACCGAAGGTGGTCCGGTTCATCAGGAGATACAGAAGCCCGCAGAGGAGGACACCGATGAGCAGCCCCCAGTGCACGTCCGTTCCGGGAATCGCCCCGATCATGTTGTCGGCACCGATCGGCCTGGTCGACGGCTTGTTCGGGTCGGAAGGATCACGCAGGACGCCTTCGACAAAGAAGTTCAGGATGGACACGGCGATGTAGAACATCAGCAGCGAGGCTATGGTCTCGTTGACGCCCCGGTAGTGGCGGAGCGCACCGACACAGCCGATCCAGATCCCGCCTGCCAGCATGCCTGCAATCGCCATGACACCGAGCAGCAGGAACGAAGGTGCCCAGTCGACCATCGGAATGGCGATGGCTGCGGCAGCAAAACCGCCCAGAACGAGCGCACCTTCCCCGCCGATGATGACCAGCCCCAGGCGCGCCGGTATGGCGACGCAAAGTGCCGTGAAGATAAGCGGTGCTGCGCGAACCAGCGTATTCTGCCAGGAAAAGCTGGTGCCGAAGCCGCCGCGCCAGACGAGCGAAAAGAAATCGACCGGCGACTTGCCGAGGAGCGCCAGGAAGATTGAAAAGAGAATCCCGGAAACGATCAGGGCAGCCAAGGGAATGACGACAAATTCCGCCGATCGCCTGAACCTGTCCAGAAGGTCCGATGCAATGCCCGTCTCGACCGCGAGCCCGGGCGTTTCCGTGGTATCTGCCATGCCTGTCCCCTGGCGTTGAATGATTTCCGGCGAAGGCCGGACAGAAACATCGAGGCATCGGCTGCGCCGGAAGGTGGTCCTCCGGCGCAGCCGAGCACCAGGATCAGGTGATCGAGCCGGTGACGCCCTCGATCAGGTAATCGGTCTGATCAAGCGCGGGCTCGTAGTTGTCGAAGCTCTCTCCGGCCGCCAGAAGCGGCGTGCCGTCCTGCTTGTTGATGGGGCCGACAAAGATTGGCTGGCCGGCCTTGACCTCTTCCCGGGCCGCATCCGCAGCGACAATCGCCCCTTCGGTTGCGCCCGCCCCATAAGACGTGTTGCGCACGAAATCGACATCGAAGCCGCCGCCGGTGAAGTTCGGCAGGGTGCCGCCTTCCGCCAGATCCGTGGCGAACATCTTGTAGATGGTTTCCCACTTGTACTCGGCACCGGTGATGAAGCCCTTCGGAGCCAGCGGTGCCTGGGACGCGTTGTGGCCGCAGCATTTGATGCCGCGCGCCTCAGCGGTCTCGATCACCACCTTCGGACCGTCGACATGGCAGGTCAGGACGTCGCAGCCGGCATCGACCAGCGCGTTGGCGGCCTCGGCCTCACGCACCGGCATCGACCATTCGCCGGTGAAGATGACCTGGACCGTTGCGTTCGGATTGACCTTGCGGGCGCCCAGCAGGAACGAGTTGATGTTCCGCAGAACCGTGCCGATGGGCTTGGCGGCAACGAAGCCGAGCTTGTTGGTGGTTGTCGACAACCCCGCCGCGATGCCGTCGATATAATGCGCCTGGTCGAGATAGCCGAAATAGCTGCCGGCATTCTTCGGGTCGGCTTCCGTCCAGAGCGGCGCGGCATGCCGGAACTGGACGTCCGGATATTTGGCGGCGAGATCGAGAACGAAGGGCTTGTAGTAACCGAAGGACGTCGCGAAAATCAGGTTGGCGCCGTCCAGGTTGATCATCGATTCCATGGACTTCTCGACGGCGATGGTCTCCGGAACGTTTTCTTCCTCGACCACGGTCACGCCCGGAACGTCCTTCAAGGCCGCGGCCGCAACGGCGTGCGCCTGGTTCCAGCCGAAGTCGTCCCGCGGGCCGACATAGACGATCCCGACCGTGAGACCGGCAGCCTGCGCGAAACGTGGGAGACCGGCAGAAGAGAGCGCCGCAAGGCCTGCAGCAGAAGTTTTCAGGATAGTCCGGCGAGAGAGTTCGAATTTCGACATTACGTCCTCCGTTATTAAGACGGGAGCGCGCAAGATCCGCAGCTCCGTCCAGCCTCCTGCGGTAAAATCAGCAAGCCTTGTGCCAATTTCCCGTCAGGTTCAGTCCCTTGGCTCTTCTCAGATATTTCCTTGATATTGTTTGTCTTTTTTTGATCTTTGTTTGGGTCGGCAAACAATTTCGCAAGCAGGTAACGCTTACGCTCCGGAAGTTTTTGCCTAAAAATTATTCACGCCCGCTCTTTGCTGCCCTATTATGCATTCTCATTGCCCTGCCGCGGCCGATTTCACCGGGGCATAGCTCGCGTCCAGCTTCGATTTGAGATAATCCGCTCCGGAAATGGGCGCGTACCTGGCGACCTCCCCTTCATTGACGCAACTGGGTAGACAGATCACCTGCGCATCGGGGTTGGGGTCGAGGAAAAAGGCGATCGAATAGCGTTGCCGGCCGCCGGAATTCACCACCCGGTGGGGCGTCGAGACGTAGACATCGTTGGTCCAGCGCATCAGACAGTCGCCGATATTGCAGACGAAGGCACCGTCAATGGTCGGGGCCTTGAGCCAGACCCCGTCGCGCCGGCGGACTTCCAGGCCGCCGACCGCGTCCGGCAGCAGGATGGTGAGGTTGCCGTAGTCGGTATGCGTCCCGGCTCCGATCTGTCCGTCTTCCGCTTTTGCCGGCTGCGGCGGATAGTGCAGCAGCCGGAGTGTCGCGAGCGGCGCGTCGAGCTTGTTCTCGAAATAGTCCGGATCAGCACCGAGGTCCGAGGCGACTGCACGGTGGATCGTTCGCCCCAGGTCCCAGACAGCCTCGAAATAGGCAAGGATCGTCTCCTTCCAGCCCGGGAGATCCGGCCACTGATTGACCGCCCGGAAGGGCTCGCCAGCAACTATTCGCGGATCGTCCGGCGCCAGATCCAGCCCGATGTTGAAGGCCTCCTTCAGGTCCGCCGGTTTGGTCGGATCGAGGTTCTCGCCTTTCATCGGCACATAACCGCGATTGGTTTTGTAGAAGTCCTTCGTCAGGGCCATCTTTGCATCGAGCGGCTCGGCGAAGAAACGATGAGCGGCGGCAAAGGTGCGCTCGATCAACCCGCTGTCGACGCCGTGGTTCCGGACATAGAAGAAACCGATCTCCCGCGCCGCGCCGCCGATTTCGGCGGCGACCTTTTCAAGGCCACCGGGCGCACCCGTGACGAGCGGCTGAAGATCGATTACCGGAAGATCGTGTTCGGCCATGCTTTCCTGCCCCGCTTTACTCGGCTGCCGCGACAGGACGGCTGGAGGCTTGTGCGGCAATGAACTTCCGCCAGCTCCCGAGAGATGTGATGTTTTCCGCACCCTTGATGCCGGCGGCTTCACACATGAAACCCGTCACGCTGCGCCCGTCGGCAAGGACAAGGGTGCCGAGACCCAGCGGTGCCGGGATGCCCGCCAGAAAGCCGCCAACCTCGGCAAGCGGCAATGCCCAGATCTCGACCTCGATCCGGCCGCCTGAGCCGGCCTCTCCGCGAACGAGACCAGGACGCTTCGGCGGACCGCCCGCGAGAGCGTATAGCGAATAGGCATCGCCGGTTTCGGAGGCTTCCAGGAAGCGGCCGCCGCGTGAGGTCAGCTCGTGATTGAGCGCCATCCCGGACATGTGCGCACCGCAAACGGCAAGGGCAAGCTCGTCCTCTCCGGCGTGTAATGCGATTTCGGACGGCGCCGGCAAGTCCCATCCCGTCGCGCCCAGGGTATGCGGTGCAAGCTGCTCCAGTTTGCGGCCGAGCGCCGCGAGAACACCGTCCTTCCCGGCCGCCGCCAGCAGGGTTACGCTGCCCGGCCGTCCGTCCGCACGCGGCGCGACGGGAACAGCAAGGCCGCACATGTCGAGCAGGTTCACGAAATTCGTGTACGTGCCGTTCCGCGAATTGGGACCGATCGGATCCGCCTCCAGATCCGCGACACTGTAGAAGGTCGGCATGGTCGGCACGCACAGGAGGTCGAGCCCTGCAAGCACCGGTTCGGTTTTCCGGGTGAGTTCCTTCAGCCGATAGAAGCCGCGGAAGGCATCCGTTGCCGTGAGGTTCAGCGCCGCCCCCACGACCTTCCGAGTCACGGGGTGCACCGCCTCCGGGTTTTCCCGCATCAG
>JBNKGB010000172.1:0-5352 GCA_050289605.1 Roseibium sp.
TTCCTGAAGAAACCCTTCACGCCGGAGGACATCGACATCATCATGCACGGGTACCTCGGCCTGGAGCCGCCGAAGTTCGGCAAGGATCGCGACATGTTCAGTTTCCTGGCGCGCGAAAAGAAGGTCTCCTGAGGTCCAGGTCCACGGTGCCCGCAAAAGCACCTTCGGGATCGCAAGTTTTTCCGGGCGGGATTTGCCTGAAAGTTACCTTGATTTTGGATAGCGGGAACTGCCGCTTGATTTGAAACGGGGCAATTGATTCAATAAGCGAATCAGAAATTCTTCCCGGATTGTTTCGATTCCGCCGTTTGAGCGCACGGAGAGCGGAGTGGGCAAAACAGCAAAACTCGAATTTACCCGCCGCCTCGTGCCCCTGGGGTTGAGCGTCCTCGCGATTGCCGGCGGTTATTTCTTCATGTCGCTGCTGAGCAGCCTTGTCTGTGTGCTGGCAGCGGCCGGGGTCTATGCGGCCCTGCCGAAGCAAAGCGTGCCCTCCGGCGCCATCAGGCCGGTATCCCGGCCGTCCGTGCCCGTGCTCGACCTGGCCGGCTTCAGCCTTGGCGTCGTCTTCTTCCCGCTTGCCATCATCGGCATGGTCGAGGCAACCGGCGGCCTCGCGTTCCTCGCCCTGTTGACCCTGCTGCCGGCTTCAGCCTCGCTGCTGTTCTTCACCGTCGCCGTGCGCCAGGAAACCTCCTGGATCCGATTTTTCAGCAACGGGTTCGAGTTCACCCAGTTCGGCCTGCGGGTCAGGGTTCAATACGAGGAATTGAAGAAGATCGAGGTTCGCCTCTGGCAGGCGGCCGGCTGGGTTGCGCTGTTTCAATCGACCATCGGTTCCATCGGCCGCCGGTCCGCAGTGCTTCTGAATGGCGCCGAGCGCACCAAGACGCTGGTCTTCAAGCGCCAGGACGGTGCGGCGTTCACGATATCCTCCGAACTCATTCCCGACCTGCAGCGCATTCTGATCAGCATCGACCGTGCGGGCATGGAACTGCCGGAGGGGTTCAGCGACCTCCAGCGCAAGAAGATCCGCGAACGCCGCGAACGCATGTACGGCGCTCCCGAAAAGGAGCCGCCGAAGAACGAGCAGCCGGAAGGCGCCCGCATTGCCGCCCTGATCGAACACGCCCGGCGCAGCGCCGGTCACTGAGCTGTCTTGTGACATAAGCGGAAATTCCGGGACTTGGAATTCGCACGTAAAACCACAACCTCATCCTGAGGAGGACCGTCAGGTCCGTCTCGAAGGATGGCCGCATTCTCGGGAGTGTGTCGCCCATCCTTCGAGACAGCGCTGACGCGCTTCCTCAGGATGAGGCCGTGGGAGGGCGATCTAGCGGATCGGATTTGCTTGAAGCAATGATCGCGTCAGTGTCGTCCTACCTCACCGTCCAGGCCGGCTTCCGCTTCTCGAAGAAGGCCGAGATGCCTTCGCGGGCGTCCGGGGTTTCCCAGCTGTCCGCAAGGCGGCGGATGGTGTCCTCGACGATGTCCTGCGTAATGGCCGGACCGAGCGAGCGGGCCAGCGCCTTCGATGCGGCAACGGCTGCAGGGGAGGCGGAGAGATAGGGCTTGATCTCCTGCTCGATCGCTTCGTCCAGGTCGGTTTCCGGAACCACCCGGGCCACCAGGTCGAGGTCCCTTGCTTCCTCGGCGCCGAAGATCCGGGCGGACATGAACACCCGGCGTGCCTTGCCTTCACCCATCCTGGCGAGCACATAGGGGCTGATGGTTGCCGGGATGAGGCCGAGACGCACTTCCGTCAGTCCGAACTTGGCGCCGTCGACGACAACCACCGTGTCGCAGACGCTCATCATGCCGATGCCGCCGCCGAAGGCCTGGCCCTGGATGCGGCCGATCAGCGGTTTGGGCAGTTCGTTGAGCGCTTTCAGCATCGTGGCGAGCTTGCGGGCTTCCGACATGCGGGTCTCGCGGCTGGCCTCGAACTGCTCGCGCATCCAGCCGAGGTCGCCGCCGGCGCAGAAGCTCGTCCCCGCACCCGTCAGGACAACGATGCGGATCCTCGGATCCGCCGCCAGTTGTGCCGCCGCGTCGGTCAGTTCGGCGATCATCTTCGCCGACAGGGAATTGTGTTTTTCGGCCCGGTCCAGGGTCAGCGTTGCGACACCGCGTTCATCGACGGAAATCGAGATGGATTCAAAACTCATGCGTCCACGCTCCTGAGGCTGCGGGCAAAGTCACTTGCGATTGAGAGGGCATCCGGATTTATGCCCGTCTCAAATCCCTTTTCGTTCATCAGTCCGACTACCGCTTCCGTGGCGACGTTGCCCTTGGCGCCCGGCGCGTAGGGGCAGCCGCCGAGACCGCCGACGGCGCTGTCGAAGGTCCTGAGGCCCTTTTCCAGGCTGACCTCGATGTTCTCCAGCGCGCGGCCCTTGGTGTCGTGGTAGTGCCCGGCGAGCTTGTCGGCCGGCACTGCCGTCAGCACGGTGTCCAGCATGGCGGCGATGGTTTCGGGGGTGCCTGCGCCGATGGTGTCGCCGAGCGAAATCTCGTAGCAGCCGAGCTCATAAAGCTGGGCGGCAACCTCGGCGACCTTCTCCGGCGGGGTAGGACCGTCGTAGGGACAGTCGGTGACGCAGGAAACGTAGCCGCGCACAGGGATGCCGTCCTCGTGCGCCTTTTGCAGGAGCGGTTTGAAGCGTTCGATGCTTTCGGCGACCGAGCAGTTGATGTTCTTCTTCGAAAAGCCCTCGGAGGCCGAACCGAAGATGGCGACTTCATCCGCGGAGACACGCCGCGCCGCCGTATAGCCCTTCACGTTCGGGGTGAGCACCGAATAGACCACGGCCGGATGGCGGTAGATCCCCTCCATCACCTCCTGGGCGTCGGCCATCTGCGGCACCCATTTGGGGCTGACGAAACTGGTCACTTCGATCTTTCGGAAGCCGCATTTCGACAGAAGGTTGACCAGCTCGATCTTCTGCACCGTCGGTACGAACAGTTTCTCGTTCTGTAGCCCGTCGCGCGGACCCATTTCGAAGATGGTGACGAAGTCAGACATGATTGGGCTCGTTTGGTCTTTTGATTTGAAAAGTTCGATTCTTGTTTGTCATCCCGGCCAAGCGCAGCGCGAGCCGGGCTCCAGTACGCCGCAGCCTGTCGGGTGAGCCTGCGAGGACATCGATTACTGGATCCCTGCCTGCGCAGGGATGACAAGAAACTGCTGTTAGCGAGGACAGGTGAGCGAAAATCCTCATCCTTCCTGCTCCGCCCTGGTGCGCAACTCGCGGCGGATGACCTTGCCGGTCGTCGTCATCGGCAGGGCATCGACGAATTCGATCTCGCGCGGGTATTCGTGGGCGGCAAGGCGCGTCTTGACGAAGTCTGCGATTTCCTTCGCAAGCTCGTCGGAAGGAGCAACGCCTGCCTTCAGCACGATGAAGGCCTTGACGATTTCGGTGCGCTGCGGGTCGGGCTTGCCGACGACGCCGGCCATGGCGACCGCCGGATGCTTGATCAGGCAATCCTCGATTTCCCCCGGGCCGATGCGGTAGCCGGAGGAGGTGATGACGTCGTCGTCGCGTCCGACGAAGCGGATCCAGCCATCTGCGTCCTTCATGCCGGTGTCGCCGGTCAGCAGCCAGTCGCCGGCAAATTTCTTTTCCGTTGCAGAAGGATTGTTCCAGTAGCCGAGGAACATGACCGGGTCGGGTCGCAGAACCGCGATATTGCCGAGGGTGTCCACCGGCAGTTCCTCGCCGGCATCGCTGACGACGCTGACAAGATGGCCGGGAACGGGCTTGCCCATGATGCCGGGGCGGGCTTCCATGACCTTCGCGCAGCTGGAGACGATCATGTTGCATTCGGTCTGGCCGTAGAACTCGTTGATCGTCAGGCCGAAGGTCCGGCGGCCCCAGCCGATCAGCTCGGCGCCCAGGGTTTCGCCGCCGGAGGCGACGGAGCGCAGATCGAACGTCCAGCGTTTTTCGGGCTCCTCCACCTGGCGCATCATCTTCAGCGCGGTCGGCGGCAGGAAGGTGTTGCGGATTTTCTGGTCCTGCAGCAGCTCAAAAGCGGCTTCCGCTGTGAATTTCCGGAAGCGGCAGGCAACGACGGGCACGCCGAGGTACAGCGCCGGCATCAGCACGTCGAGCAGGCCGCCGATCCAGGCCCAGTCTGCGGGGGTCCAGATGCGGTCGCCGGGCTGGCCAAGGAAATCATGGCTCATCTCGACACCGGGCAGATGGCCGAACAGCACCCGGTGACCGTGGAGCGCGCCCTTGGGCTGGCCGGTGGTGCCGGAGGTGTAGATGATGATCGCCGGATCGTTGGGGCCCGTGTCGAAGGGGCGGAACGTGTCCTGGTGCCCGGCCATGTGTGTGGCGAGATCAAGCGCACTGCCGTCTTCGCCGTCGATGCAGAAGACGGTGGTGAGTTCGGGCAGGCTATCCCTCAGCTTTTCGAGCTTGGCGGCGCCCGTCCGGTCGGTCACGACCACTTTCGCACCTGAATCGTGCAGCCGGTATTCCAGGGCCTCCTCGCCGAAGAGGGTGAAGAGCGGAATGGTGATGGACCCGAGCTTCAGGGCGGCGATATGGGCGTAGGCGGTTTCCGGGCACTGCGGCAGGAGAACGCCGATACGGTCGCCCGGCTGCACGCCCCGGCTTTTGAGGAGATTGGCAAGCTGGTTCGACAGGCGTCTGAGGTCGGCATAGCTGTAGCTGGCGGTGTCGCCGTTCTTTTCCACGAAGACCAGCGCCTCGCGCTCCGGCTCGCGGCTCGCCCAGTCGTCGCAGACGGCAACGCCGATGTTGAAGCGGTCGGGGATCTTCCAGGCGAACCGGTCCGCCAGGTCTGCGTAGGTTTCGGCTTCAGGCAGCAGCATCGCTTTCTTCCTCCGCAAGGGCCAGAAGGATGGTGCCGTCGGTGACCTGTTCGCCTTCGGAGACCAGAACCTCGCCGATCACCCCGTCCCTCGGCGCCTTCAGCGTGTGTTCCATCTTCATCGCTTCCAGGATCACCAGCGGCTGCTCCTTGGAAACCGTGTCTCCCGCCTTTGCGGCCAGCACCTTGACCAAGCCGGGCATCGGCGCAATCAGCTGGTCGCCCGCCCCGGCGGCTTCCTCATCGGCGTTCAGTGCATCCGGCAGGCTGACCGGGAAGGCATTGCCGTTGAGGAACACGGTCAGTCCCTTGCTGCCCTTCACGACGACGGCGCGAGCCCGGTGGCCTTCGCTTTCATAGGTGATGGTGCCGTCGTCCACATTGACCAGGGTATAGTCGCGGATGCCGCCTTTCAGATGCATGGCAAACCGCTGGTGACCGCGTGCATGCACTTCCACGTCCCTGCGCTCCCCGGCGACTTCGAGCAGGGCAAACTGGCGCGAA
>JBNKGB010000173.1:0-5238 GCA_050289605.1 Roseibium sp.
TGAAATTCGTCCAGTCGACGGACACGCTCTTCATCGCAGGCGGCGGCATTGCCCCCCAGGCGCTGAAGCGACTTGGGGAAACCAACTGGACCATCGAGCCCATGTCCTTCAAGGATGGGCCATATCTGGACGTCAACATCTCGCCGACCAATCTGACGCCGTCCGCAACCGGCAATCCGGTGCCGGATATGACCTCGAACACGGCCCCGAGCGGTGTCGTCTCTGCCTCGAACGGCAGTGCATCGGCCTGGCAGGTGTTCAACCGGTCCGAGGGCAGGGTGGTACTGTCGGGCGGGGCGTCCGGCTGGGTGGAATACCAGTTTCCGGGTGCGGTGGTGATCGACGGCTATATGCTGCAGGCGCCGAGCGACAACAGCCAGAGCGACGACATGCCCTGGCAATGGAACATCGAGGCCTCGAACGACGGCACGGTGTGGACCATCCTCGACACGCAGGACGGACAGGACACCTGGGCCTCGAACGAATGGCGGCAATACGATTTTCACAACGAAACCGCCTTTACCCGCTACCGGCTGAATTTTACCCAGGGCGGTGGGTCGACTTCGGATAATTCCGCGATCGGGCAGCTTGTCTTTCACCAGGCGGGAGGCGACCAGACCCCCTTTGATCTCACAGCGTCCAGCACAGCCGGCCTCAATGGCGGTGCCGGGTTTCAGGCGAGCGATGCCGGCAGGCACATTCGTTTCAGAGGCTCTGACGGCTTCTGGCGCTGGTTCAAGATCACCTCCGTCACTTCGGCAACGGAGCTGAAGGTGCAGCTTTACGGGCAGGCGCTCCATGACACCAAGGCGCAAAGCATCTGGCGGCTGGGCGCCTGGTCGGACACGACCGGCTGGCCGGAGACGATCGGCTGGCACAAGAGCCGTCTCGCCTTTGCCGGGACCAGCGAGGAGCCGCAGAAGATCTGGGAAAGCCAGACGGAGGACTTCAACAATTTCGCCGTCTCGCACGTGCTGCTGGCTTCAGATGCGGTCACCGCCGGCATCCTGTCCGGTCAGGTGAACCGGATCAAATGGCTGGTCGACGACAACGACCTGATCATCGGCACGACAAGGGCGGTGCGGGCGCTGGGCAAGGCGACGGACCAGGATCCATACGGGCCTGAAAACGTCGACCAGAAGCCGGAGACCAATTTCGGCGCCAACACTGTCACGCCGATCAAGGTCGGCTCGGTTCTGCTTTACTTTGGCCCCTATGGCACCGACATGCGCGAGATGGCCTATGACTTCAGCGCCGATGGCCGCGTGTCCCAGTCGGTCAGCGAAGTGCAGTCGCATCTCTTCCGGAACGGGATCTCCGGGGCCTGTTACCAGCAGTATCCCGACAGCATCATCTGGTCCTGGGACGGAACGGGTAAGGCCATCGGCTTCACCTATGAGCGCCAGCAGCAGGTCTACGGCATGCAGCGTCATGATTTCGGCGGCGTGGTCGAGTGCATGGCGGACCTTTCCGGTGCGCAGTCGGACGAGGTCTGGATGATCGTCAGGCGGATGGTTGGCGGGGCAACGAAACGCTATATCGAGATCATGCAGCGGCCGTTTCTAGGAGGCGCGATTGAGGATGCCTGGCACCTGGACTGCGCCAGCCTTTACGACGGCGCGCCCGCCAACACGGTCTCCGGCCTCACCCACCTGGAGGGGGAAGAAGTGGTGCTTTACGCCGACGGCACGGACTACTCGGCGACGGTTTCCGGCGGTGAGGTGAACCTGCCCAACGGGCAGCTGGCGGCAAAAATTCTGGTGGGGCTCGACGTCAAGGCGCGGGCGAAAACGCTGCCCTTTCCGGTCGACGCGCAGGACGGCTCCGGCATGGGCCGGAAGATGCGCATCGACACCTGCGCCATCGCCGTTCTGGAGACCGGCACACTGAAAGCAGGATCCGACGAAACCTATCTGGACGAGCTGGTTTATTACCGCGCAGGCGACCCGGCGGGCGCGCCGGCGCCACTGCGCACAGGCGTGCTCGACCAGACAATCGAAACCCGATGGGAAGACGGGGGGCAACTGACGCTGGAAGCATCCGGCGGCAAACCCTGCACCATCCTGGCCGTCAATTTCGGCCGAGACGCGGAGCCATAACCATGTGTCATCCAGCAATCGTTGCGGCGGTCTCCATTGCGGGATCGCTGGCAGGCGGCGCCATTCAGGCGAAAGGTGCCCGCGAGCAGGCGGAAGCCCGGGCAAGAGCGGAGGAACGCCGCGCGGAACTGGCCGACCGGCAAAAGGAAGTCAACCAGACGCAAGGATCCTTTGACCGCAAACGCCAGCTTGAAGAACACCAGAAGATCATGGGGTTCAACCAGGCCGCTGGTGCCGAACGCGGCCTCTCCTACAGTGGTTCTCTGACCGACGTCGCGGACGACAACGCCCGCGAGGCAGCCCACAGCATCGAGGCGATCCGCTACCGGGTGGACGGCCAAAGGGACAATCTGACCTTCGAGGCGAATTCGGCGCGCGAGCGTAAGCAGTCTCACCTAAGGGCGGGAAAGCTCAACGCGCTGTCGGCCTGGGTCAAGGCAGGCACGGGCGCGGCGACAACGCTTGGCAATGCGGTTTACGCGAGCATGACTGGCTGACGGCGTGTGTTTCTATTTCAAGTATCTGACGGATATGCAGGTTTTTCGACATGGCAAGACTTCTGAAATTCAACGGCGCGCAGAGCCTTCCGGGCGTGGGCAGCCCGCAGGTCGTGGCGGACACGGCGGTGGGAGACGCCTTGGTAGGATTGGGCGGGCAGATCGGCAGCTCGGCAAAGGACATTGGCGGGCTGTTCGATGACGCGCAAAAGGCGTATCGGGCCCCAAAAGAAAAACGGGAGCAGAACCCGAAGCAGAGTCAACGGCCGGTTCGATCGGACCTGGAGGCACGTAATCGCACCAGTCAGCAAGCGATTGATGACTTTGAGGCCAGTAGAGCGGTCTTGAGGCACGTGACGACTGTCAAGAAGAACCATGCCGCAGCCTTGGAAAAAGCCGGTCCGGGGGCCATTGGGCTTACCGAAAACGCAAAAGCGGATTGGGTAGCAGAACAAGAGCGGCTGGCTTCGACACTTCCAGAAAATGTGAACACCAAGTTCAGCTACGCGTTGTCCAACAAATTTGAACCCTTTTTGAACACTGTCGCCGCTCGGGAATATGCTGAAAACCAGAACTACTTTCGACGCGGATATGACGAAGGTTCTGAGCAGTTTGTCACTCAGGTGCGTGAGGATCCGGACAGTCTGGAGGACGTACGTGTTGAGGGCGAAAAATTCGTTGCAATAATGCCGCTTCCTGCCACTGAAAAAGCGGAAAAAACCAGGAAGCTTACTGAAAAACTCACCGAAACCTGGGTGGAAACCCGTCCGCTTGATGAGCAGATTTCCGCGATCGAAACAGAGCTTGCCTGGCGCGAGGCGGAAGGCGGGCCTGCAGGGGCTGGAAAGGGCTCTTCCAGGCCTGACGGAGAACTTTCGCTTGCCGGGCAGCCCGGGGCCTCGGCCGGCGAGTTGCAAATTGCCGATCGTCTCAAGGGTTTGCCGGAACTTACACTCAAGCGGCTGCATGCCAATGCTATCAAACAGAAGAACGCCGAGGCGGTGGCGGAAGCGGAACGCATTGGCAGCAGAATAGAGGAAACGCACGGGCTTTTCGATCCGGCGGAGATCGAAGGCAACTCTCTTCTGAACACCTATCTGAAATCGAATTTGATCGGCAGATTGAGGAATGCCAATTCTGAACTTGAAAAGAATATCAAGGCGGCGGACTGGATAAATTCGGACGGAACGGTCGAAGAACCGACGGCGCGTTCAGCGGAATTGGCCGACCGTTCCTTTGCCTTTCTGGCGAATGGAGACGCAGACAGAAACGTTGTGGCGCATGGAATCCTGCGCATGAAAGGGGTTCTGCCACCGGCCTACGTTCGGGATCTCCAAAAGGGATTGCAGAGCCAGAACGCGGCCGCACTTGGGACGGCCTACCGGAATGTTGAAACGATTTTGTCCATTAATCCGCGCGTCGTAGAACAGTCAAAAGAGACTGCGGATCTGCAGGACGCCTTGGCCCGATGGACGATTCTTACCGAAAAGCGGGGGTTAAGCCCCGAGGACGCGGCGAGCGAACTGGCCAAGTCCAATGTGCCTGAACGGCAGAAAAGAGTGATGGAGGAATATACTTCGGAAGGTGTGCAGACTTATCTCGGGCAAATTGAAGATGAGGATCTGATGAATGCGTTGAGAGTTCAAGCTCATTGAAAAAAAGGTGCAACTCTGCGATGAATCAATTGAAACGTAGAAAATGATTTGGCGGATATTTGAAGTGAGTACACCATGATTTCTGAAACGGCTGGCGAGCATATCACCGGGATTTTGTGTTTTGCCTATCTGATCTTTTTTGCAGTGGCGCACCGTAGAATTCCCAAGCTGAAAAGATATAAGGGCCTACCGATCGCCGCAAAATTTTTTCGTTCAGCGGTGCTTAGTTCCTTTCTTTGGGCGCTTTATTACAAAGACTTTCGCATGGCGAGATTATGCTTTGAAGTGTTGTCCATAAGAGGGTTGTTATTTATTTCATTGCTGCCAGTGTGGATTTTGATCCTGTATTTGGTCTTTACATTTCTGGTTCATTGATTTGCATTTGAAATTCTTGGAGAAATTTATTCAGAATTTTGATTTTGCTTAAAATTCAACAAAGAGATTTGAAAGGGCTTATTGTGATTGTAAATCCAATTACAAATGAGGAACTTCTGACGTTTCTAAAAGGCGGGTTGGACGAGGCCAAACTTCGTGAGATCGCAGCTCGATTGCCGCCCGGCTTTGTCCTGACGCATTCGGTCTCGACAGGCGTAAGCGCTGTCGGGGCTCTCTCAGCCGAATTCAGCGGAATGTTTGTGTACTTCCCGCACGGAACAACCGCAGGCTTAAAGTCCGCGGGTGTTTCAGCAAATGCCGGTATCAAGGCGCCAATTGATGTGTCCCGTGAACTTGGTGTTGCCTGGGTTGGCAAAAAGGGCGTGAGTGCTCTGGAGGGATATTCTCTTACCGGGACGCTTTCCGGGTTCGTCGGTATGGGTGCGACAGTGCCCTTGAGTGATGACTCCATGGACTACGTTCAGAAACTGGCAGGTGCTGCCCGCAGCGGTGAAATGGATCCTATCCTGGAAGCCTTGCAAAAGTCACCTGAAGGTAGCTCCTTCTATTATTCAGTTGGGCTGCAGGCGGGCGCAGGCCTGGCGTTGTCCT
>JBNKGB010000174.1:0-5189 GCA_050289605.1 Roseibium sp.
AATGCGCGGCTTGGTCTCCATCGCCTCCGCGATGCGCGGTGCGAAGCTCGGGCCCAGCCCGAGTGCCGCCGCCGTCAGCGAACAGTATTTCAGGAAACTTCGGCGCGTGATGCCCTGCCTGCGCATCACTTCGTAGAAAGTCTCGGTCATCCCGCGTTCTCCTCCACATATCTTGTCGGGTGCTTCAGACGCACCTCCACGACATGCACAAAGCACAATGCGGGCCAGATCTATTAATTGTCTGATTTATAAGAACTATCTGATTTTTGCCGTTTTCCGGGCGCCTCGAAACGGTAGCTACGGTGGCAGTTCGGCTTTCCGGGTTGGAAGGAGAGTTTCCAGTTGCGATGTTGGCCCCGAGGCCACTTTCCGGATCTTCTGAACGGCTCAGCTGGTCCGGCCGCTGGCCGGGACGACCCGCTCGAATTCCTTGTCGTCCAGAAACTCATGCGCGTTTTCCGTGATGTAATCGAGAATGGTTTCCACCGCACCCGACAGGGCTTCGTCGCTCCGGTGCAGAAGATACCACTTGCGGACAATCGGCAGATTGTCGGCGCGGATCACGCTCAAACGCCCGGATTTCAGCTCGTCGCTGACCGCGTGAAAGGAGATCAGCGCGATCCCGAGACCTGCGATGACCGCCTGCTTGATGGTTTCGTTGGATTCCATCTCGGTAAAGGTGAAAGGCTTGCCCTCGCCGAGCTGGTCGAGGAACCGCATGGTCAGGATCCTTGTGCCGGACCCCGGTTCGCGCAGAATGAAGTGTTCGGCCAGAATCCTGTCGACAGGCGCGCGCTCGAGCTGGGCCAGGTGATGATCCGGCGGCGCGATCAACACATGGGGATGGTCACCGATCGGGTAAGCGGTCACGGCCGGGTAGCGTGGAGGTCGCCCCATGATGGCGAGATCGACCCGCCGGGTTTCGAGCGCCGCGATCGTCGCGTCCCGGTTGCCGACGTCCATGACGATGTTGATCTCCGGAAAGATCTTCTTCAGACGGGCAACAATGGAAGGTGCGACATATTTCCCCGTGGAGACGACCCCGAGAATGACTGTGCCCGCCAATCCGCGCTTGAGCGCATCGATCTGCTGGAGCGCTTTCGACAGCGCCGCCACCGTCGTATTGTGGGCGGATAGCAGTGCCAGGCCCTCCGACGTCGGCTCGAAAACACCGTGTGCCGAGCGTTCTAGGAGCGCGCAACCCAATGTACTTTCGAGGGATTTCAGCTGGCTGTGCACAGCGGGCGGCGTCAGGCCGAGCTCATCGGCGGCGCCGCTGATCGTGCCGTTTTTGGCGACGGAATTCAGGGCCTTGAGCTGCTTCAGTGTCAGTGCGTCCAGTCGTCGCATTAGATTTTTTCTAATCCCACTTCGAAATTATTAAATTCTAATAACATCGCAAATCGTGTTCATCAATGACAACCCGTTGAGGATGGGAGGCCTTGATGACCATTGAACACCCCGTTTTGCCGACCGGCGACATTCCGGCACAGCTGCAGCCCGTTCTGACGGCCCTGAGCGTTGTCGCCCGGGACCTCTCAAGGACGATTGCCAAGGGCGAGCTGGCAGGTTCGCTCGGAGCCGCCATCGGTGGCACCTCCCACGGCGACGACCAGAAGGCCCTCGACGTCATCGCGGACGACGCCTTCTCAAGCGCGCTCAAGGGAACGGGCATTCGCTGGTACGCCTCCGAGGAACAGGAAAACGCGGTGGCGCTGGATGCCGGTGGCCCTCTGGCGCTGGCGATCGATCCTCTCGACGGCTCCTCCAACATCGACGTCAACGTGTCCATCGGCACGATCTTCTCGATCTTCCCGGCGAAAGACGATGTGGAAGGCTCCTTTCTCCGGCCCGCCCGGGAACAGGTTGCCGCCGGTTATTTCATCTATGGTCCCCAGACCGCGTTGCTTCTGACGGTCGGCGACGGCGTGCGCAGCTACACGCTCGACCCGGACACCGGATGTTTCCATCTGACGAACGCCTCGGTGACCATTCCGCCGGTTTCGACCGAGTTCGCCATCAACGCCTCCAACTACAGGCACTGGCCCAAACCGGTCCGCGCCTATATCGACGATTGCCTGGCCGGTACCGATGGACCGCGGGCCCAGAATTTCAACATGCGCTGGATCGCCTCGCTGGTGGCCGAAACCCACCGGATCCTGAGCCGTGGCGGCATCTTCCTCTATCCGGCCGACGACCGGGAAGGCTACCGGAGCGGCCGCCTGCGGCTCGTCTATGAATGCGCGCCGATCGCCTTCCTGGTCGAACAGGCCGGCGGCAAGGCGACGACCGGGAGCGATCCGATCCTGGGGCTCGCCGCCGGTTCCCTGCATGCCCGGACGCCGCTGGTATTCGGGTCCACCGAAAAGGTGGAACGGGTCGCCGCCTACTATGACCTGCCGGAGCACGAGACGTCTGCGCTCTTCGGCTCACGCGGGCTCTTCCGGGCCTAGATCCCGCTCCTGATCAAGCAAGACAAGTTTACGGCGGAACCACTGGCCGGTTCCCGCCGGGAGGAAATCTATGTCCAAAAAACACCCAATCATATCGGTCACCGGGTCTTCCGGCGCCGGCACCACCACGGTCAAGGCGACCTTCGACCAGATCTTCCGCCGCGAGGGCATCAACGCCGTCTCGATCGAAGGCGACGCTTTCCACCGCTACGACCGGGCGAACATGAAGGCGGAACTCGACCGCCGCAAGGCGGCCGGCGACGAGACCTTCAGCCACTTCTCCTACGACGCCAATATCCTGAAGAAGCTGGAAGACGTCTTCCGGATCTACGGGGAAACCGGCAAGGGGGAAAGCCGCCACTATGTGCACGACGATGCCGAGGCGGAAAAATGGGGCGTTGCGCCGGGCAACTTCACCGACTGGTTCCCCTTCGAGGACGGCTCGGACCTTCTGTTCTACGAAGGCCTTCATGGCGCGGTGGTCAACGACGAGGTCAACCTGGCCGCGCTTGCGGATCTCAAGATAGGCGTCGTGCCGGTCATCAACCTGGAATGGATCCAGAAAATCCATAGGGACAAGGCAAGCCGCGGCTATTCGACGGAAGCCGTGACCGACACGATCCTCAGACGCATGCATGCCTATGTGCATTGCATCTGTCCGCAGTTCATCGAGACCGACGTCAACTTCCAGCGGGTTCCTGTGGTCGACACCTCGGACCCCTTCATCGCTCGCTGGATCCCGACCGCCGACGAAAGCCTCGTCGTGATCCGCTTCCGCAATCCGCGCGGCATCGACTTCCCCTACCTCACCTCGATGATCCAGGGCAGCTGGATGAGCAGGGCCAATTCCATCGTCATTCCCGGGGGCAAGCTCGATCTCGCCATGCAGCTCATCTTCACGCCGATGATCGACCGCCTCGTTCAAGAATCCAGACGCGCCTGAGGACCGACTGACATGACTCACCAGACAACCTTCGCCACGACCGAGGACCTGATGGCAAACGCCGTTCGTGCACTGGAAATGGACGCGGTCGAAAACGCCAGGTCCGGCCATCCCGGCGCCCCGATGGGCATGGCCGACGCGGTCTCCGTCCTCTTCAGCCGGTTCCTCAAGCTTGATCCCGCCGAACCGCGCTGGCCCGACCGGGACCGTTTCGTCCTTTCGGCGGGCCACGCCTCCATGCTGCTCTACGCCGTCCATCACCTTCTCGGTTACGACGACATGGACATGGACCAGCTGAAGCGCTTCCGTCAGCTCGGGGCACGTACGGCCGGGCACCCGGAATACGGCCATGCCAAGGGCATCGAAACCACCACCGGCCCGCTCGGCCAGGGCATTACCACGGCCGTCGGCATGGCGCTCGCCGAACGACTGCACAATGCCCGTTTCGGCGACGACCTCGTCGATCACTTCACCTATGTGGTTGCCGGCGACGGCTGCCTGATGGAAGGCGTCAGCCACGAAGCCATCGACATGGCGGGTCACCTCGGCCTCGGCAGGCTGATCGTGCTGTGGGACGACAATGCCATCACCATCGACGGCGGCACGGATCTGTCCACCTCCACCGATCAGCTCGCCCGCTTTGCCGCCGCCGGCTGGCACACTGTCCGGGTGGACGGTCACAACAAGGCGCAGATAGCGGCCGCCATTGCCGAAGCCAGGAAAGACCCCCGGCCCTCGCTGATCGCCTGCAAGACCCTGATCGGCTTCGGTGCGCCAAACAAGCAGGGCAGTTCCTCCGTTCACGGCTCCCCCCTCGGCTCGGAGGAAATCGCGGCAACCAGAAAGGCCCTCAACTGGCCTCACGAGGCTTTCACCATCCCACCGGAAGTCTATGACGCCTGGCGCCTGGTTGCCGACCGGGGCCGCGCCGAGCGGCAGGCCTGGATCCGCCGACTGGAAACCAGCCCGCTGCGTGACGCGTTTTCCGCATCGCTCGAACCTCCCAGGGCGGAGACGCTTCACGCCGCGCTGTCGAACCACAAGCACGGGCTGGTCGGCGCGGCTCCGAAGGTGGCAACCCGCAAGGCTTCGGAGATGGCGCTGGAGGCGGTCAATGCCGCCCTGCCGAACACCGTCGGCGGGTCCGCCGACCTCACCGGCTCCAACAATACGCGCACAAGCGGCATGTCGCCCGTCCTGCCCGGCAGGTTCGACGGCAACTACATTCATTATGGCGTACGTGAACACGCCATGGCGGCGGCCATGAACGGCATTGCGCTCCATGGCGGCTTCATCCCCTATGGCGGCACCTTCCTGGTCTTTGCCGATTACGCCCGCCCCGCCATGCGGCTCTCCGCCCTTATGGGACTTCCCGTCACCTATGTCATGACGCACGATTCCATCGGCCTTGGTGAAGACGGCCCCACCCACCAGCCCGTCGAGACACTTGCAGGCCTCCGGGCCGTGCCGAACCTCAACGTCATCCGGCCGGCGGACGCGGTGGAAACGGCGGAGGCCTGGGAACTGGCGGTCATGTCGGCCGCCACCCCCACGGTGATCTGCCTGTCGCGGCAGAACCTGCCGACGGTCAGGTCGAACGGCGTCGAAACGAACCTGAGCGCCCGTGGAGCCTATGTCCTGAAAGAGCCGCAGGGCGGCCGCGACGTCACCCTGATCGCCACCGGATCGGAAGTCGAAATCGCGCTTGATGCCGCCGGGCAGCTCGCCGCGTCGGGCTACAAGGCTGCCGTCGTGTCGGCGCCCTGCTTCGAGCTCTTCGCGGCGGAAGAAGG
>JBNKGB010000175.1:0-4948 GCA_050289605.1 Roseibium sp.
GATGCCCGGCTGGCCGCGGTAGTTGCCGGGATGGTCGCAGAAGACCGTGAGCGGACTCGGATACAGGACCGGCAACGCCAGCTGGCGGGCGCGCGATCCCTGCACCTGCGTCGGGAAGGTCATCTCGAATTCCTGCGGCCAGCGGTTGAGGAAACCGCCCGGCGTGTAGTCCATCGGGCCAAGCAGCGCGCGGGTAAAGACCAGGCCGAGCTGGTGCGCCGGGGTTACCGCCTGGCCCATCTTGTTGTATTCGTTTCCGTAGACGCCCTCCTGCGTCACCAGGTTCGGCCAAGTGCGGGAAAGGCCGGTGGGATGGTACATCCCGTGGAAGTCGACCATCAGCTTATGGCGCGCGGCCGCAGCCAGCACCCGTTCGCACCACTGGACGGTCTCCTGCGACTGGCTGTTGAGGAAGTCGATCTTGACGCCGGCAAAACCCAGCCCGGCAAAATGGTCCATCGCCTTTTCCACACCGTAGGTTTCGAGGTCGAGCGAATGCGCCCAGATCAGCAGCCGGACGTTCTTCGATTTTGCATATTGAAGCAGCTCCTTGAGGTCCATTTCCGGCACCGGCGATTCGAGGTCGCCAGGATTCTCGTTCGGCGGGGAATGAAGCGCCTTCATGTAGGAGGTCATGTTCTTGTACCAGTACCAGTCCAGCAATTGGTAGGACCATCCCATTTCGGAAGCCAGGTCGATGTACTTCTTGTGCGCCGGCGTTGTTCCGCGCGCGTCAAGGCCTTTATGGGCGGAATCGAAATGATTGATGCCGTGCCACCACGAATCCCATGCACAGGCCCCGGGCTTGATCCACGAAACATCCTCGATCGCGGAAGGTGCAGCCAGCGTGGCGACCAGATCGTTCGCCACCAAACCGGCGACTTGGTCGCTGATCATGATGACGCGCCAGGAACTGTTCCGGGGTGTTTCAGAAACCACCTTTCCGTTGCCATCCTCCCGGTCGGCCAGTATGGCGCGCACGCCGTCTTTTCCATCGCCCTGCAGGAACATGCCCGGCCAGTCGCGCACATCTGACTCCGCCACGGCCGCCCAGGCCGCCGGCGTTTCAACCAGCAACGGCAACACGCCCTGTTCGCTGGGGTCGAGTTCCTCCAACCGGCGTTCGGCGTAGAAGCTTTCGGCGCAAGCGGACGGCGTTCCCAGCAAGCAGCGCCCCTCTCCCGCAAAGCGGAAGGTGGTGCGTTCGTCCACAATGCTGAATTCCTTCATACCGGACTCTTCGGAAATCACGTACCGGAAGGCGACGCCGTTGTCATAGACCCGCACCTCCAGTGCAAAGGTTTTCTCGTCGGGCTGGACCAGCGAAATCCGGGCTGCGCTGTAGATATCAGAAACCGTTTTGCGGTTGCCGAACGAGTTGTTCCACGACGAGTCTACACTCGATTTGTCCACCTTCCCGATCCGGGTTTTCGGCCCGAGTTCCACGCCGTTCTTGAATGCAAGTCCCAGTGCGGACGGAACCATCACCGGCTTGCCGCCAAGAGCCACGGCATAGTTCAAACCGCCCTCGTCCGAAACCGCAACGACCAGCCGGCCGTTCGGCGATTTGATGTTGCACGACTCCGCGCGGCCGGAGCCCGCCATGGCACCCAAAACAAACACAGCCAGAAACGCTGCGGCATACTGCTTCTTAAACATACTCATCTCCATCTTGATTCTTTTCTACCAAGCAGACGTCGTCGTGAACGGCGAGGCCGGCAGGTTATCCTTGTTGAACAAATTAGCGTCCGGCACGTTGGCCCAGCCATAACGGACCGCGGCCGGTGCCTTTACCTCGTCGCTCGAAACCACGACGGTTTCACCCTCGATCTTCGCCAGCGCCGGAACAAACACGCCGTCGGCCCCTGCAACTTCAAATCCGATCAGCTCGCCGCCTTTGGCTTCCAGCCCCTGGCCGACATGGGTAAAATGCACGATGGCGCGATCGCCCTTGACCTCCATCGACTCGTAAAGCGGGCCTGAATATTCGATCTTTTCGCCATAGGCCAGCGCTCGGGCCGCCAATGCGAGGCGGTGGCCGACCGGCTCCTTGCGGGTCGGATGAATGTCCTGGGCGTCACCGACGTCAACCGTCACCGCCATGGCGGTGTTGGGTACGCGATCGAGCACCAGCCGCTGTGATTCGCGCAACTCGGGCGTCATTTCCCAATACGGCGCAATCTGTACATAGAGGAACGGGAAATCGCCGCAGTTCCAGCGAGCTCGCCAATCCTTGATCAGGGTCGAGAAGAGATCCGTGTATGCATGCGCCATATAATTGTTCGCTTCGCCCTGGTACCAGATGACGCCCTTGATGCGCAACGGCAGCAACGGATGGATCATAGCGTTGAAGAGCATGGCCGGGTTCTGGTCTTTCGCCCCCTGGAGACTGAGCGCCGAACCGTTGGACAGCGGAGTGCCGACCTGCTCCTGCCAGCTTCCCGAAAGGGAAACCGACTCCGTTGCGGTTCCGCCCTGGAATTCCAGGGACAGTTCCCCGGAACCGGCGGACCAGCCGCCACCGCCGCCGGTATCCAGCGTCCGGATGGCGATCACGTTGCGGCCCGACTTTAGCACACCGGACGGAATGCTATAGTTGCGCCGGGCCTGCCAGCCGTCGGTTTCGCCCACGAGCGTTCCGTTCACCCAGGTGCTGTCGCTGTCGTCGATCATTTGCAGGTTGAGTTTGGCTTCCTTGCCGTCGGCATCCGCCGGAAGGTCGAACGTCTTGCGGAACCACACCACGCCATTGAAATTCTGGATGCCCATCTCTTCGTAGGACGCCGGCGCCTGTACATCCTGCCAGCCGGTGGTGGTCCTTACCTTCTCTTTCCACCAGGCGTTCTTCGTGCCCTTGTCGTTGCTTTCCAGCCAGTCCTGACGCAACCTGTCCAGCAGGGACGGATCCTGCGCCAGCTTCTCCACAATTTTGGCCTGAGGGGCATATTCCGGCAGGGTCTTGAGCGCCTGCACGCTGGTCCAGGCCTCGGCCGGCGTCCCGCCCCAGGCCGAGAAGAGGATCGCCATGGGAACCTGTTGCGATTCATAAATATCGCGGATGAAGAAGAAGCCCACGGCGCAGAAGTCCGCTGCGGTTTCCGGCGAGCAGACCTTCCACGCACCCCGGCCGTCGGACAGCGGCTTGGCGGAAGTCACCTGGGGAAGCTGGCATTGGCGGATCAGGGGATAGTCGGCCTTTGCGACGGCTTCTTTCCAGCCAACAATCTCCTGCTGTCCCGCGCGCGGCCCAAGCTGGCGTTCCATGTTGGACTGGCCGCTGGCCACCCATACATCGCCCACCAGAATATCGTTGATCGTACGAACGCCGCCCTGCCCATTGGAAATGGTCATCGTCTGCGGCTCGACGTTCGCCTTCATCGGTTTCAGGACGAGCTTCCACTGGCCGTCCCTGGCCACGGTCGAAACGGTCTGGCCCGCAAACTTGACGGTAATCTTGTCGCCGTCGGCGGCCGGTCCCCACACCGGGTTAGCGGCGTTGCGCTGCAAGACAGCATGGTCGGAAAAATAGCTGTTCACCGCCGGCGGCAACCCCTTGCCGGTTACAGCGACAAAGGCGGCTTCGGCCATGAGCAGGGCTCCGCCGTTGTTCGGGTGGACGCGGTCGGGCAGCAATTCCGGATGGTCTTCCAGCGCGGCATGCATATCGATCAAGCCCAGCCCCTTTTTCTTGGCCAGTTTGTTGATCAGCGGAATCTCCCGCTGAACGTTGGCTTCGCTGATGCCGTAGTTGCCCGGCTCGGGAACCGGACACGGCCGGCACACATAGATGCATGGATGGCTCGGCAGCTTGGCGAAGATGTCGACCAGGTCGCTGTAGTCGGAATAGAAGTCGCCCTTGTGCTCCCAGTTGTGCGGCTTGGTATCGTTGGTGCCGAGCATGATGATCACGACGTCGGGTTTGAAGTCCTGCGCCTGCTGGAACTGCGGCTCGTTCCGCCACGGCAGATCGCCCTTGCTCAGCAGCGTGCGCGCGCTGACCCCGAAGTTGACGACCTCCCACTGCGGACCAAGCAACGTCTGCAACTGCGACGGATAGGACATGCCGGACGTTGCACCCACACCCTGGGTGATGCTATCGCCGATGCAGGCGATGCGGACCGGCCGGTCGAATTTCGCGGGATCAACCGGCTTCGGCTCGGCGGCAAACAGATTCGCCGCACCCAGCGCGAACACTGACAGGACGGTTATTTTCTGAATTCGATTCAAGGTATTCATACAACTGCTTTCTGGTCGATCTATTGATTTTGACAATACAAACGGAGGATCTTTCCGCTACTCGCTCCGATCCAGCGTGAGGACCCCCAGCGTGTACGGCAGCAGGATATAGTTATCCACTGCCTTCGATGGCGGATATCCCTGGAACAAAAGCTGGAGATGCTTGGGATCGATGGTCGGCGTTTCGTCGTAGCCTTCGCGGATCAGCTCGCCGTGGCTGATGTCGGTGGTCCAGGGCGTTACGCCGTCGGCGAAGGTCACGTTGTTCATGCCGGCAAAGGGCGTTTCCCAACTGTTTGCACCGTCGAGTTCCGTCCACTCCCCGTCGAGGCGGTCCGCAATCCAGGCGCGGTAGTAGCGCGCCGGCCCGATGGCCTCCACCAGGGTCAGGTATTTTTTGGTGCCCTTGATCTTGTAGGTCATGCCCCCCTCGAAGACATCGTTGCGCGGCCCGCTGATCACCGTCTCGAAGTCGCTCATGCTCTTCGGGAAATCCTTGATCTTCGTCCGGCTGCGATAGACGTTTCCATCATCGCCGGTGGCGAACAGGTAGGCGTGGGTATCGTCGCAGATCACCCAGTAGTCGAGCCGAAGCCCGGCGGAGGGCATGTTTTCGAAGAAGTTTTCCGGCCGGCTCCAGGTTTCCGGCTTGGACAGGTCGTCCGTGGTGGAATACTGCGGATGCTGGGACTGGAAGATCAGATACCACTTT
>JBNKGB010000176.1:0-4765 GCA_050289605.1 Roseibium sp.
CGGCCGAGTTCACCGTTCTCGTTCCGAAGATCGCCGGCGGCAAACCGGCTGTGCCGACGGACTGAACGATGACGAGACGGGGGAAAAGGGGAACATTGTCGCCGGAAGACCGGCACTTGTGGGGCAAGGTCACCAGGACCCTGACACCACTCCACCCCGAGCGCACAAGGCATCTCGAGGACGAACTGGCAAAGGCAGTCGACGCGGCCCAGCCGGACAGCGTCAAGACACCCAGGACTGCGACTGCGATCCAGGCACCGGCGCCTGCCGTCAAGCCCACCGCGCCGCCGCCGCTGCATCAGCTCGAACACAAGTACCGGCGGAAACTCGTTCGCGGCGTGACGGCGATCGATTCCCGGATCGACCTGCACGGCCTCACCCAGCACCAGGCCCATGACCGGCTGCGCGGCTTCCTCCACCGGGCCCAGGCGCGGCAGCACAAGGTGGTTCTCGTCATCACCGGCAAGGGCGGGGGTCCGGGAAATGCCTATATGGACGAGCGTGGAATTTTGCGCAGAATGGTCCCCCAGTGGCTGTCTCTGCCGGACTTGCGGTCCGTCGTGATCGGTTACGAGGAAGCGCATGCGAGCCATGGCGGGGCCGGCGCGCTCTATGTCCGCATTCGGAGGAAAAGGTAGGCCGTGACACCGCTTGGGGCGAAGATCCGGGAACTCAGAAACAAAAGGGGCGTCTCGCTGAAGGAGATGGCGGCCGCGCTTTCGGTTTCAAGCGCCTATCTTTCCGCGCTTGAACACGGCAAGCGCGGCAAACCGACCTGGTTCCTGGTGCAGCGGATCATCACCTATTTCAACGTCATCTGGGACGAGGCGGAGGAAATCCAGCGGCTGGCGGAACTTTCCGATCCGCGCGTGACCATCGACACCGCCGGCATGGACCCGAAGGCGACTGAACTGGCCAACCGGCTGGCGCTCAAGATCGGCGTGCTGTCGGAGGAGTCCCTTGCGGCGATCCTTCACCAGCTCCGGGTGTCGGCGGCCAAGGACGATGTCTAGGCCTGTACATGCCGTCTTCCCGGGCTGCCGTTCCTGAAACTTTGAAATGATTTACGTGTGCTTATTCCGTGACATCTATATAACGGTCCCCATACCTGTCGGCCGAAAACGGAACTCTTGACCAGCATGAAACTTTCCCAGGACGAAATTGCCGGATTGATCGATTCAGACGACCTGAGAAACCGGTTGACCGCGCTGACGGCCGGGAGCGACGGCGACGGATCCGACATGAAGACGCGCTCGGCGGTGCTGACGGAACTGAAGTCGGTGGTGAAGACGGCGCGGGAAAAGGTCCAGGAGCTGCTGAACGAAGACGGCGGCGGACTGATGTGCGCGACACGCCTCTCCCATGTTCAGGACGAGCTCATCCGGGTGATTTACGACTTCGCCCTTCATCACGTCTACAGGGTGAAAAACCCCTCGGCGGCCGAGCGCATGTCGATTGCCGCCGTTGGCGGCTACGGCCGGGGAACGCTGGCGCCGGGATCGGACATCGATCTGCTGTTCGTGCTGCCCTACAAGCAGACGCCCTGGGGCGAACAGGTGGTCGAATACATCCTCTACATGCTGTGGGACCTTGGATTCAAGGTCGGGCACGCAACCCGCAACATCGACGAATGCCTGCGGCTCTCCAAATCGGACATGACCATCCGGACCGCCATCCTTGAGGCCCGCTACATCTGGGGGGACGAGGAGCTGTTCAACGAGCTGATCGCCCGTTTCGACAAGGACGTGGTCGAGGGCACCAGCTCCGAATTCATTGCCGCCAAACTGCAGGAGCGTGACGAGCGCCACAAGCGACAGGGTGCTTCGCGCTATCTGGTTGAACCAAACATCAAGGAAGGTAAGGGCGGTCTGCGCGATCTGAACACGCTGTTCTGGATCGCCAAATACCATTACCGGGTGAACAGCCATTCCGACCTGGTCAAGAAAGGCGTTCTGACAAGGTCGGAATACAGCCGTTTCAAGAAGTCGGAGGATTTTCTCTGGGCTGTGCGCTGCCACCTGCACTTCCTGACGGGCCGTCCGGAAGAACGCCTGTCCTTCGAGGTCCAGCGGGAAATCGCCATCCGGCTGAGCTACACCCAGCATCCGGGCATGAAGGATGTCGAGCGCTTCATGAAGCACTATTTTCTGGTGGCCAAGGACGTGGGCGACCTGACCCGCATCATCTGCGCGGCGCTGGAGGAGGAGCACGTCAAGGAACCCCGGGGCAAGGGCCTCACGGGCATGGTGCGCCGGCTGCGCAGCGGACGGATGGCGGGCGCGGCCAAGCCGATCGAGGGCGCGCCGGGCTTCGTGGTCGAGAACAACCGGATGAACGTCACCTCCGACACGATCTTCGAGAACGACCCGACCAACCTGCTCAGGGTCTTCCAGATCGCGGACAAGCACGATTACAACATGCATCCGCACCTGACCCGGCTGATCAGGCATTCGCTGAAGCTCGTCGACGCCAACCTGCGCAGCGATGCGGAAGCCAACCGGCTGTTCCTGTCGGTCCTGACTTCCCGGAACTTTCCGGAAAAAACCCTGCGCAAGATGAACGAAACCGGGCTCCTGGGCCGCTTCGTGCCGGAATTCGGCAAGGTCGTCGCGATGATGCAGTTCAACATGTATCACCACTATACGGTTGACGAGCACCTGATCCGGTCCATCGGTGTGCTGGCGGCGATCGAACGCGGGGATTCCGGCGACGACCATCCGCTGGCAACCGACCTGATCCTGACGCTGCAGAACCGCAAGGTGCTGTTCGTCGCCATGTTCCTGCACGACATCGCCAAGGGCAGGCCGGAAGACCATTCCATCGCCGGCGCCCGCGTCGCGCGCAAGATCTGCCCACGGTTCGGCCTGAACGAAGCGGAGACCGAAACGGTCGCCTGGCTGATCGAGCATCACCTGGACATGAGCACCATCGCCCAGTCGCGCGACCTGACCGACAGCAAGACCATCACGGATTTCGCCAACACCGTGCAGTCCCTCGAGCGGCTCAAGCTTCTGCTGATCCTGACGGTGGCCGACATCCGTGCCGTCGGGCCGGGTGTCTTCAACGGCTGGAAGGGCCAGCTCCTGCGGACCCTCTACTACGCCACCGAACCGCACCTGTCCGGCGGCCACACGAAAATGTCCCACAGCAACGCGATCAGCGAGGCCAAGGACAAGCTCTCCGGCAAGCTCGAGCACTGGTCGGCGAAGGACCGGAAGGCCTATCTCAGCCGGCATTACCCAGCCTATTGGCTAAGGACCGAGCCCGACCGGCTGACGGCCCACGCGGAACTGATCCACAAGGCGGACAAGGAAGGAAAGCAGCTCGCATTCCAGGTCGTTCCACGCGCCTTCGAGGGCGTGACGGAGCTGACCATCATCGCGCCGGACCACCCGCGCCTGCTCTCCATCATCGCCGGAGCCTGCTTCACGACGGGCGCCAATATCGTCGACGCGCAAATCGACACGACAACGGACGGCTTTGCCCTCGACACCATCTTCATCGGCCGGGAACTGCCCGACAACGAGGATGAGCGCCGGCGCGGCGAGAGGATCACCAGGCTGATCGAGACCACCCTGCGCGGCCAGGAACGCCTGCCCGAGCCGGTGGCCCGGAAGGGCTCGATGAAGGGCCGCATGAAGGCTTTCAAGGTGGCGACCGAGGTCCTGGTCAACAACGCGCTCTCGGACGACTACACGGTTCTGGAAATCTCCGGGCTGGACCGGCCGGGCCTGCTCTACGACCTGACCCGCGCCATTTCCACGCTTAATCTGAACATCGGCTCGGCGCATATCTCCACCTTCGGCGAGAAAGTGGTCGACGTTTTCTACGTCACCGACCTTACGGGTCAGAAAATCGCCAATATCGGCCGCCAGGACATTATCCGAGAACGTCTTTCCGACGCCGTCGAGGGGCATGTGGAACTGGATCCCGCAGCCCCTGCCACCCGCAAGGTCCAGCGTCAGGCTTCCTGAGAGATGACAATACCTACCGGAGCCCGGCCGGCATGAGTCTCGTCCGCAATTTCGCAACGGTCGGCGGCGCAACGCTGCTGAGCCGGCTTCTCGGCTTCGTCCGCGACGTGCTTTTGGCCGCGGCCCTCGGCGCGGGACCCGTGGCCGATGCCTTCGTGGTGGCTTTCCGGCTGCCGAACCTTTTCCGCCGCCTGTTTGCGGAAGGGGCCTTCAACTCCGCCTTCATTCCGCTTTTCGGACGCACGGTCGAGGAAGAGGGCGAGGAGGGCGCGCGGCGGTTCGCCGGGGAGATCGGCGCCGCGCTGCTGTTCTGCCTGCTGGTTCTGACCGCCATCGCCCAGATCCTGATGCCGCTGGTCGTCTGGGCGCTGGCGCCCTGCTTCGTTGAGGATCCGGCCAAGTTCGACCTGACCGTGCTGATGTCACGGATCGCCTTTCCCTACCTTATCTTCATGTCGCTGCTGGCCTATGTCGGCGGCATCCTAAACACCTACAATCGTTTTGCGGCGGCGGCCTTCGCTCCGGTGATGCTGAACGTTGTGATGAGCCTTGTCCTCGGCGCCGTGCTGGCGACCGGCATCGTCGACAACACGATGCTCGGGATCATCCTCGCCGGCGGGGTCATGATCGGCGGTATCGTCCAGCTCGCGGTCGTCGTCATCGACCTCAAGCGGCTCGGCTTCCGCATCCCGGTCTACCGGCCGCGCTACACCAAATCGGCCAAAAGGCTGCTTGCTCTCGGCATTCCGGGGGTTGTCGCAGGCGGGGTCACCCAGATCAACATCGCCGTC
>JBNKGB010000177.1:0-4543 GCA_050289605.1 Roseibium sp.
ACTTCGGCATGCGCGGCATGTCGGCGCGAGACCATGTCGGCGCCATGCCGATCCCCAGGAAGCCGACGCCGAGAGGTTCGGCAATCTGGCGCACATGAGCCAGGTGCTGGTTGGTTTCCCGGCAAGTCTGGTGCAGGTTGTCGAGCGGTGCGCCGGACAATTCGAACTGCCCACCCGGCTCGATGGAAATCGCGCCACCGCCCGTGTCGTCGGCAAGGCCGATGATTCTGCCGTCGTCCTCGATACGCTCCCAGCCAAGGAGGGTCTCCATGCCCTTGAGCACCGCCTCCACGCCGTGGTCGCCCTCATAGGGAATCGGCGAAAGCTGCTTCAGGCAGAAGCCGAACTTCTCGTGTTCGGTGCCGATCCTGAATTTTTCTTCCGGCTTGCAGCCTTCAGCCAGCGTCGCCGCCAGGTCCGCAACCGTTTCAATCGGGGTGGAATCGACCGTATCGCGGGCCATGAAACTGTCCTAAATGCTGCGCGGTCCGTCAGCCCCGACAATGAGATGCCCCACAAACCGCAATAATCCGCCGCGCTCCGGCAATTGCCCTGGAGCTTGGGTGATTTAGGTTTCTTGAAACAAGAATGCAAGCGGGGAAACGACGCACGGTGGCACTCACGCGATCCTGAAGATCGATAACGGCTCCGTGCGGCCGCGCAACTCGACCGACCCGAGGCTCGTCGCCGTCGTTCCCTCCGGAAGCTGAGCGACTGTTTCGGCGGAGGCAAGCGCGATCACCCTGGCTCCGGGATCGACCAGTTTGCCGTATTCCTGCAGACGTGCGGCGACATTCACCGCGTCGCCGATCACCGTATAGTTCATCCGGGCTGCCGAGCCGATATCGCCGACCACGACCTTGCCGGTGTGAACGCCGATCCGGACCCTCAGGTCCTTGACGGGCGAGGTCCCGATCCGTTCCGCCAGGGCCTTGACCGCCTCGATTGCCTTGGCTGCATGATCGGGCTGGTCGGAAGGCGCGCCCCAGAAGGCCATGACGCCATCGCCGAGGAATTTGTCGATCGTGCCG
This sequence comes from Roseibium sp., assembly GCA_050289605.1. Classification (GTDB taxonomy): domain Bacteria; phylum Pseudomonadota; class Alphaproteobacteria; order Rhizobiales; family Stappiaceae; genus Roseibium. Next base: position 1,032 of record JBNKGB010000177.1, read on the forward strand.
TCCCGCTTGGAGATCTCGCTGGAAACCGTTTCGAAGTAGCCGTTGAGATAACTGGCCGTCTCCTCCGCGCTCAGGTGCGATGCCAGGTTGGTGAAACCGGCAAGATCGGTGAAGACGATCGTCATTTCCCTCAGCTCGATGTTGCGGGCATCGGTCATGCCTTCCTCGATGAGGCGCGAGACCAGCTGGCGCGGGACGTATTTCGCAAAGGCGTTGAGCGCACCGACCGATCCGTTGAAGGCCCGGTTGACATCGTCGAGCTCCGTCAGTCGCGAGCGCGGCAGGTGCCCGGCCGCCTTGAAGTCGAGCTTGCGCAGTTCCGCCGCGGTATGGGCCAGCCGCGTCAGCGGCCGTCCGAGCAGGCGCCCGACGGCAAAGGACAGGACGGCCCCGGCCACAAGCGCCACGATCGCGGCGTAGAGCACGATCTTTGTCTGATCGAGAGCGGAACCGAACTCTTCGGCACGGTAGAGAGTACCGAGGAGCCAGCCTTCTGCCGGACCTGAACCTATCTCCGCGTAGATGGCGGTGAACATGCCCTGGTCGCCCGGGAACACCCGCCCCTTGATCGAGCCTCCCATGGTGTGCGCCCGGCTGTCGTCCTTCCAGATCAGATGCAGGGGAGTGCGGGTCAGGCCTTCCAGGACCGGCAACGGGGTCTCCGGGCTCGCCACGAAATCGGCTTCGGGCAGATCATCGATCACAATGGCCCTGTTGCGTCCCGAAAGCATGAAGACATGCTGGCGCCCTTCCCAGACCATCGCTCTTGCAATGGCCGCGAAGACCGGCTGCGGATAGTAGCCGGTCACAAGCTGCCCGTTGCCTAGATCGACCGAGGCCGCCTTGACCGCCGTTCGGAAACCTTCCCGGTACTGGAAATCCGACCAGGCCACGTCGGGCAGTTCATCGGACGGTTCCTCGCTCAAGACAGTACGGCCGAGTTCCAGCCGCGCACCTTCCGGCAACAATTTTTCGAAGGGACGAAGATCGGCGCCCGTCAGCTCGCCGCCCTTGCCGCCGGCCTGGATCGCGATGGCCCTGTAAACTTGCTCCTGTTCCCGGAAAAACCCGTTCAGGACGGCTTCGTTGCCTTTCAGGACGGCAAGTCCCTGTTCGTCCAGCAGCCGCCCGGCGATCCGGCGGTCGGAGGCGGCCATATAGGTAATGATGATGCCGCAGATCACGACCAGGAGAAGCGAGAAAACAATGCCGAGCGCGACGCCTACCGGAATGCGGAACCGCGGCTCCGCATGCGTTTTCCCGTGAACGTCCGTGCGGAGCTCCCCTCCGGCTGCGACAGGTTCGCCTTCAATTGCCTGCTCAACCGTCCGGGGAAGAGTGTCTTCAGCCATCCGGTCAGATCCAATCGCCGAGCGTTGCCTGAATGACCGCCAGCGCGGCGACGGCGGCGGTGTCGGCCCGCAGGATCCTGGGCCCCAGGGGAATGGGCGTGACGAAGGAAAGCCCGCGCAGCGCCGCGCGTTCCTCTTCGGAAAACCCGCCTTCGGGTCCGATCAGGACCGCGAGCGGCGGCGTTCCCGCCTCCTTCATCCGGGCCAGCGTCAAAAGCGGGTTGTGGGTTCCTTCCGCCTCGTCGCAGAACAGCAGCCTGCGGCCGGGCTGCGCCTCTTCCCACACGGACAGGACATCGGCGAGCGGTTGGGGCGCAAGCACTTCGGGCACCGACAGCACGCCGCACTGTTCGGCCGCCTCGATCACGTTGGCTTCCATCCGCTCCAGGTTGATCCGGCTCGCCTGGGTGTGCTGCGTCATGACCGGCTTCAGGCTGCCGACGCCCATTTCGACCGCCTTCTGGACCATGTAGTCGAGGCGTGCATGCTTGAGCGGGGCGAACAAGTACATCAGGTCGTTGCGATCGGTCTGCTCGCGGACGCGCTCCATGAGCTGAAGCATACAGTCGCGCCGGCCGCTGCTGGAAATCTTCGCCAGCCATTCGCCGTCGCTGCCGTTGAACACCAGCACCTGGTCGCCGTCCTTCATCCTGAGGACGTTCAGAAGGTAGTTCGCCTGGCTCCTGTCCGCTTCGATGCGGGCACCGTCGGCGAGAATGTGCCGGAGGAAAAGACGTTGCATGTTGAACTCGTATTTGGCCATGGAACCAAGACTGGCCAGCGATCGTGGCAATTTCAATGCGGCATCGGAATCATCGGCACTTTTTGCAGGGATTTATTTTTGGGCGGATGCCAGCTGTAACCGGCGGCAGCAGCGACACGACTGGGGGCAGCGGGGCCTGAGCGGAAGACGATGAGCCCCTTGACCCCCCGGCAAGGAACGGCCAGTTTTGACCTTTCGAAGGAATCATGCGTGTCCGATCAGACCTCAAACGTTACCGAGTTTTCCGTCTCCGAGATCTCCTTTTCCATCAAGCGCACGATGGAGGATGCCTTCGGCTATGTACGGGTGCGCGGCGAGCTCGGGCGGATCTCGCGGCCGGGGTCCGGGCACATCTATCTGGACCTGAAGGACGACCGGTCGGTGCTGTCGGGCGTGATCTGGCGCGGGGCGGCCTCCAAGCTGAAGATCCAGCCCGAACAGGGTCTCGAGGTGATCGCCACCGGCAAGATCACCACCTTTCCCGGGCAATCCAAGTACCAGATGGTTATCGACGCTCTGGAACCGGCCGGCGCCGGGGCGCTGATGGCGCTTCTGGAGGAACGCAAGAAGAAGCTTGCCGCCGAAGGCCTGTTTGCGGAAGAGCGCAAGCAGCCTCTGCCGGCGCTGCCGAAAGTGATCGGCGTAATCACCTCACCCACCGGCGCCGTCATCCGCGACATCCTTCACCGCATCACCGACCGCTTTCCGCTTCATGTCCTCGTTTGGCCCGTACGCGTTCAGGGCGAAACCTCCGGGGCGGAGGTCGCCAACGGCATCCGCGGCTTCAATGCGATCGAGCCGGGCGGCCCGATCCCGCGCCCCGACCTTCTGATCGTCGCCCGTGGCGGCGGCAGCATCGAGGACCTGTGGGGCTTCAACGAGGAAGCGGTCGTGCGCGCCGCCGCCGAAAGCCGTATTCCCCTAATCTCCGCCGTCGGCCACGAGACCGACTGGACGCTCATCGATCTGGCGGCGGACCTGCGCGCGCCGACGCCGACGGGTGCCGCCGAAATCGCCGTTCCGGTGAAGGCCGAACTGATGGCGATGGTCGACGACCGCTCCAGGCGCCTGAATTCGGGCCTGGTGCGCTTCGTTACCTCCCGCCGGACGGAACTGCGCGCCGCCAGCGCCGCCCTGCCAGCACCGCAGGATCTTCTGGCCCTGCCGCGACAAAAATTCGACACGCTGGCCAACAGCCTCGAGCGGGCGCTGATCGTCAGCACCAGGACGCATCGCACCCATTTCCAAAGTCTTGCCGGACGGCTGTCGCCGATCCTGCTCACACGGCTCAGTTCCAAGGCCCGGCAGGATCTCGCTCAGGTCAGTGGCAGGAAACAGCGTGCGCTTACCGTTGCCGTCTCGCAAAAACGCCAGGCCTATGCCGCCGTCGCCGCGCG
>JBNKGB010000178.1:0-4505 GCA_050289605.1 Roseibium sp.
CGGGGCCGTCGGCCCCGGACCAAGCTTCGTTCTCATTTCCAGGACTGCCATCACCGCATCCCGGCGTGACGGGCTTGCTGCAGCCTTGGCATGGGACTCGGCGGCGCCTTGTTCGGGACCGTGGCGATTGCGGGACTAAGCGCGCTTCTGCTTCAGGTCAGTTGGCTAAATATGGCCCTGAAGCTGATTGGCGGGTATTACCTTGTCTATCTGGGCATCCGCATCTGGCGCGGCGCCAGCGACCCCGTTTCGGCCGATACGGCTCCTGCCTTTCAGAGAAAATCTGTCTTGCGAGCTTTCGTCTTCGCTTTTGTCACGCAGATCAGCAATCCGAAAACCGCTGTCGTATATGGAAGCATTTTCGCGGCCTCGTTGCCGGCGTCACCGCCGCATTGGCTGTTGCTCAGCCTTCTACCGTTGATCTTCTTTGTCGAAGGGTCATGGTATGCGGTCGTAGCGCTCACATTTTCGACCAACCAACCGCGCACCGTCTATCTCCGTTCGAAAACCTGGATCGACCGGACAGCGGGCGTTGTCATGGCAACATTGGGCCTTCGGCTGCTGATGGAGCTCCTGCAGCCGCATAAACCTTGATCTTTCGACAAATTCTGTCGCCGCGTTTCCCGATACAGATATTCAACTCTTCAGCAAAAATCCGAAGGCGTCAGGCGCCCGCTTCTGAGCAGGTGCTGGAGGACATACGCCACGGACATGGCGTCGTCGAGCGCATCATGGCTGCGCAACGGAGGATGACCGATTTCGTAATAGTCAGCGAGCCGGTTGCTCGGGGTTTTCTTGATGTCCTCATACGGCATGCCTGCCTTGATCAGCAGCTTGCAGGCATTGTCGAATTGATCTGCCGGCATAGGCGGCGCAAGGCCTTGGACATAACAACTGACCGCGACCATGTTGAGTTCGTCCTTGCCCCAGGACCAGAGTTTCTCGCCGGAGGCAAAGTTCTTCGTCATTTCAAGAGCTTGAGCAAGCGAAACCCCTTCCCTGTCAACGGCTTGTTCCGTGATGCCCGTCAACTCGGTAAAAAACGGATCGACCCTAACCCGGTCACCCAGCCGGTTCCGGGGAACCACATGGAGACGCAGAGTGTCGAGCACCTGAAAATCGCTCTCCAGTCCTATCTTGATGGCACCGATCTGGACGACAACGGGATCAGGATCGAAAGGGCCGCACCAGAACCGGGACTGTGCCCCCTCGGCGGTCAGAAACTCGCAGTCAAATATCAGAGCATGCTCCAAGGCCGCCTCCTTCGCGTGCAAAAACTCATGGATCAACGCTAAGCTGTTTAGCAGACAGGAGCCGTCTTGTCCGCGAAGTGTAGAAACACTGCCAAGTCTGCCATATTCGTTCGGGATTCTGGCGCCGTGCATAAAATGACAACAATCGGAGGTTTGAAATGGTTACGGGAAGATGCGAGTGCGGCAAGGTCGCCTTTGAGGCGGAGGCGGTCAGGGAAACGGTGACGGTTTGTCATTGCAGTCAATGCAGACGGGTGAGCGGTCATCTTTGGGCCTGCACTCATACGGCTAAGGAAAAACTGCGTTTTTCCTGCGAGGAAGGGCTCCAATGGTATGCGTCTTCAGGTTTCGCAAAACGGGGCTTCTGCAAATTTTGCGGGTCCAGCTTGTTCTATCAACCCAACAAAGGTGACTATATCGCCGTCGCCGCCGGCAGCCTGGATGGTCCGACGAACCTGAAGATCGGAAGGAACATATTCGTCAAAGACAAGGGCGACTATTACAAAATCCGCGACGACGAACCGCAAATAGAACGGTTTTGACAGGACGATCATCGTCCACATTGATTACGGGACGGCGTGAGTATCCGACGTGCCTTGAGATTTTTTCAGGCATCAACCCCGGAACCGGCTTTGCACCGTTCACAAGGGTGACAATCTTATATGAGAACCAGGCCACCGCCCCGGCCGATGGGCGGGGCAGTTCGCGACGTCAGTTTGTCACCATCAACTGGTCGACTTCCGCATTGAAGGCATCAACGTCATAAGCGTTGCCGTTCAGAACGGTGCTCCACGTTCTTGTGTCGGCCGCAGCGGCAACGGCCGCCTTGATTTCCGCTTCACTGGCACCGGCGGCCATGGCGGCCTTGGTGTAACAGTAGATGCAATACTGACTGAGCATCTGCGCCGCGACGCCGAGCTGGATGAGCGGCATCGTCTTGGCATCGATCGCCGTGTCCTTGCCTTCCAGGGCGCCCATCAGGCCAAGTGCCTGGCCAATGGCATGTTCTGGATAGGTCTTCTTCATGAAATCCGGAACATCCTGTGCGAATGCCGAGCCGTACAGAAGCGAGGACGCCATTGCCAAGGTGCAGGCTTGAAGTGGTCCAATGTCTTCCGCCGAAACGTCTCATTCCGGTGACGCTGATCAGTCGTCGTGACGCCCTGCCCGGCCCCGGAATTTCTTGATTTCGCCGCGCTGTTTCTTGGCGTCCAACCGGCGTTTCTTGGAGCCGAGCGTCGGTTTCGTCGCCTTCCGGGGCTTCGGTGTCTCCGTTGCCTTGCGCAGCAACTCCAGGAGACGTTCCAGAGCGTCTTCCCGGTTGCGTTCGCGTGTCCGGTGCCGGTCGGCCTGAATGAGAATTTCTCCGCCCAAGGTCAGTCGGCTGCCGGCCAGTTTGGCGGCGCGGGCCTTTACATCCTGTGGCAGCGTCGTGTTGCCGGCAAGGCTGAAACGAAGCTGGACGGCGGTCGAAACCTTGTTGACGTTCTGCCCTCCCGGCCCGGAGGCCCTGATGAAGTCCTCCGACAGGTCGGTTCTGAGGATAAACAGCCTGCCGGTGACAGGGATCCGGTTGTCCGAATTGAAGCCTGACGGCTCGTCGGTCATTCGCCCGCGGCTCCTTCCGCCGGTGGCTTCAGGCCGACGCCGTTCAGGATCAGCGATGTAACGGAGGTGACCGTTTCTTCGTGAAAGTCCGGATCGCTCAGGTCCCTGCCCGTCAGCGCTTTGATCTGGACGGAGAAATCCGCATAATGCTGGGTGGTGGCCCAGATCGTGAAGATCAGATGGACGGGATTGACGCTGCGCATCTTGCCCGCTTCGATCCAGTCCGCGATGACCTGGGCTTTCTCGTCCACCAGCTTCTTCAGATCGTTTTCAAGAATAGGAAGGATCCGCGGCGCTCCCTGCATGACCTCGTTGGCGAACAACCGCGAGGCTTCCGGATATTTTGCCGACATGTCAATCTTCTGCCGGATATAGCCGGCAAGTTCACGAGCGGGATCTCCTTCGGGATCAAGTGTTTTCAAGGGGGCAAGCCACACATCCAGGATGTGGGCCAGGGTCGCGTTGTAGATCGCTTCCTTGGAGGAGAAATAATAAAGGAGGTTCGATTTCGACATCCCGGCATCGGCTGCAATCCGTTCGACCGTCGCTCCGGAAAACCCCTTTTTGGAAAATTCGCCCAAAGCGGCATCGAGAATCAGGGACCGGTTTTTTTCCTGAATTCTGCTAAGACCACCGGCTTTAGAACCCGCCGGTTCACGTCTGCCAAGACCTGTCATCAATAAATCCATCCCTGCCCGAAGGCCTGTTTTCTACCCCACTCCAAAGGCCGTTTTCCTGAGGAAATCGGTCGTGTCCGGGCCACCGCCCGCTTTGGCACCGGTCGACGACCGGAAATTAGTCATGCCGAACGGTTTTGAGTCTTGACCATTTGGTCAAATCCCTCCTAGGGTAAATTGACCAGATGGTCAGAAGGCTAGACGATCGGATTGCCCCCGGCAATGGGGAAGTCTTGATGGATCGGGCCGATGTGATCATCATGCCTTAAATCGGCGAACCGCCGGAAAAGGCAGATGGCCAGAGGAGTTCTGTACCTGGATAAGAGGCAAAAGCCCGGTCGAGGTACTGCGGGAACAGTTTGAGGAGAGGGTCTTCGCTACCAGGTCTGCCGGACCGGCGGAGAATTTGGCACGGCCTTCCCTTGCGCATACCAACAGTCGGCTTTCCCGAAGAGCCGCAAGGAGGACGCATGTCAGCATCAACGTCATCGAGCCAGGCTGCCACGAACAATCTGGAAGCGTTCTGGATGCCGTTCACGGCCAACCGCCAGTTCAAGCAGACCCCGCGCATGTTCGTGTCGGCCAAGGACATGCACTACCAGACCGCGGACGGGCGCCAGGTCCTGGACGGCACGGCGGGCCTGTGGTGCTGCAATGCCGGTCATTGCCGCACCAAAATCACCGAGGCCATTCAGAATCAGGTCGGGCAGCTCGACTACGCGCCCGCCTTCCAGATGGGCCATCCCAAGGCCTTCGAACTTGCCAACCGCCTGACCGATATTTCGCCGGAAGGACTGGACCACGTGATGTTCACCAATTCCGGCTCGGAATCGGTCGACACTGCGCTGAAGACTGCGATCGCCTATCACCGGGTACGCGGCGAAGGATCGCGTTTTCGCCTAATCGGCCGCGAGCGCGGCTATCACGGCGTCAATTTCGGCGGCATCTCGGTGGGCGGCATCGTTAC
>JBNKGB010000179.1:0-4401 GCA_050289605.1 Roseibium sp.
GTCGAGCCAGGAACCGCGGTACGGGATCACGCGCGCTGCGAACAGCAGCTTACCGGAGGAATGGGTCTTGCCCTTGTCGTGGTCGAAGAACACGCCCGGGGAGCGGTGCATCTGGGAGACGATCACGCGCTCGGTGCCGTTGACGATAAACGTGCCGTTATCGGTCATGAACGGCATGTCGCCCATGTAGACGTCCTGCTCCTTGATGTCCTTGACGGACTTGGCGCCGGTGTCTTCGTCGACATCGAACACGATGAGGCGCAGCGTGACCTTCAGCGGAGCCGCGAAGGTCATGTCACGCTGACGGCATTCGTCAACGTCGTACTTGGGGGCTTCAAACTCGTAGGAAACAAATTCCAGCAGGGAGGTGCCGGCAAAATCGGAAATAGGAAATACGGACTGGAAGACCGCTTCAAGGCCTTCATTGATGCGGCCGCCGCCCGGCATCTCGTCGACCTGCAGAAACTGGTCGTAAGACGCTTTTTGAACCTCGATGAGATTGGGCATCGCCGCGACATCGCGGATGGATCCGAAATATTTACGGACCTTTTTGCGACCGTTGAACGTTTGGGTCATTGTCGCTCCTCGTATCGGCCGGGTAACGGCTTCCCGAAACGCCCCTTTTCCAATCGGGCCACAGCCCGGGCGCTTCGGAAAACCGTCCCCCCTTGGATCAACCTGCTTCAGGTGCCCTCACCTGAAAACGGACAGGCCGACCTGTCTTTGGGGTCTGGAACCTCGTGAAATCCGCCAGGCGGATCACGGGGCCCTAGTGGGACGTTTGCCCCGGAAACGGGAATATCCCGCCGGGGCTAGCAACGGTCCCGGTTGCCCGGGACCGTTCAAAAGACCAAAAGGCCTTTATTACTTCAGCTCGACAGTTGCGCCAGCTTCTTCGAGCTTCTTCTTCAGCTCTTCTGCTTCCGCCTTGCTGACCTGTTCCTTGACCGGCTTCGGAGCGCCTTCGACGAGCTCCTTAGCTTCCTTCAGGCCAAGACCGGTGATTGCGCGGACTTCCTTGATGACGTTGATTTTCTTGTCGCCGGCAGAAGCCAGGATAACGTCAAATTCGGTCTGCTCTTCAGCAGCAGCAGCAGCTTCGCCACCACCGACGGCAGCAGCAACTGCGACCGGAGCAGCAGCAGAAACGCCCCACTTTTCTTCCAGAAGCTTGCTGAGTTCAGCAGCTTCCATGACGGTCAGTGCGGACAGTTCTTCGACGAGCTTTTCAAGATCAGCCATTTTTTAGTACCTTAAGTTCGAACCAGTATCGGTTTCTTGAGACAGTGAGTTTTGGACGCCTTATGCGGCCTCGTCCTTCTTGGCGTACGCACCGAACACGCGCGCGAGCTGCGCGGCAGGAGCGGCAGTAACCTGGGCCATACGGGAAGCCGGGGTCTGGATCATGCCAACCAGTTTCGCGCGCAGCTCATCGAGCGACGGCATGGTTGCCAGAGACTTGACTCCGTCCGGGTTCAGGTTCGTTGCACCCAGAGCACCACCAAGGATCGCAAACTTGTCGTTTGCCTTGGCGAATTCGACGGCTGCTTTCGGAGCGGCTACCGGATCGTCGGAATGGACGATAACGGTCGGGCCCTGAAACAGGTCGGAGATGTGCTCAAGGTCAGTGCCTTGAAGGGCGAGTTTCACAAGGCGGTTTTTTGCGACTTTCACAGTGCCGCCGGCTTGACGCACGGACGACCGCAGCGCGGTCATCTGAGCAACCGAAAGACCTGCATAGTGCGCGACAACAACAACACCGGTGTTACCCAGCTCGGCGTTGAGGGCAGTCACGAACTCGTGCTTTTCCGCTCTTTCCACTTGCCTTCTCCATTTGATGGCGTTTCCGCCACCGGTTTACCTTTGCCGCCCGGCTGACGGTCCCGAACCCGGAACCGGCCACACAGGCGACGCTCAGGGTCCTGTCCCCTCACCCTCACGCTGTGATGCGCGCGGTAAGGTCTGGTTCGAACCAATCTGGTCCGCTGCTGTCAGCGGAGAATTCGGTTCTCACCCATCTATGCAGGCCTATGATCGCTTAAGCCGGTTTCCCGGCACCTGCAGTCTCGGACAGGGCAACCCGGCAGCAAGCCGCCGGGCCTATCCGGCCATACGGCCGAAATCTCGTTTCAATCCGGGGAACCCGGATTACTCGGCGGCAACGCTCGCCAGATCAACCTTCACGCCCGGGCCCATCGTGGAGGACACGGCGATGCGCTTCAGGTAGGAACCCTTTGCACCGGTCGGCTTTGCCTTCTGAACGGCATCAACCAGAGCCTTGACGTTCTGGGAGATGGCCTCTTCGGAGAAGGACACCTTGCCGATCCCGGCATGGATGACGCCGGCCTTCTCGACCTTGAACTGGACTTCGCCGCCCTTCGCCGCCTCGACAGCCGCTTTCACGTCCATCGTCACGGTGCCGACCTTCGGGTTCGGCATCAGGCCACGGGGGCCGAGAACCTTACCGAGACGGCCGACCAGCGGCATCATGTCCGGGGTTGCAATGCAGCGGTCGAAATCGATCTTGCCGCCCTGCACTTCCTGGACCAGCTCTTCCGCACCGACGATGTCGGCGCCGGCAGCTTTTGCTTCCTCGGCCTTGTCGCCACGAGCGAAGACGGCCACGCGAACCGTCTTGCCGGTACCGTTCGGCAGGATGCACACGCCGCGGACCATCTGGTCTGCGTGACGCGGATCGACGCCGAGGTTGATCGCAATTTCAACGGTTTCGTCGAACTTGGTCTTGGCACGGTCCTTGACGAGGCCGATGGCTTCGCTCAGGGAGTACAGCTTGTTGCGGTCGATGCCTTCACGCGCTGTCTTGATACGCTTTCCAACCTTCGCCATGATCTTACTCCGTTACCTCGAGGCCCATCGAGCGGGCGGAGCCTTCGACCATCAGCATTGCTGCGTCGACGTCGTTGGCGTTCAGGTCCTTCATCTTGGCTTCGGCGATTTCCTTCACCTGCGCCCTGGTCACAGAACCCACCGTGCCGCGGCCCGGGGTCTGCGAGCCCTTCTGCAGCTTGGCGGCCTTCTTCAGGAAGAAGCTGACCGGAGCCGTCTTCACTTCGAAGGTGAAGGACTTGTCGGAGTAATAGGTAATCACGGTCGGGCACGGAGCACCCTTTTCGATATCCTGGGTCTGCGCGTTGAACGCCTTGCAGAATTCCATGATGTTCAGACCACGCTGACCGAGCGCCGGACCGATGGGCGGCGACGGGGTAGCGGAGGCTGCCGGCACCTGAAGCTTCAGGTAACCATCAATTTTTTTCGCCATGTTTCTCTCCAGTCATTTGCAGCCGAACGGCAATCCGGCGGCATGGGAGTTGGTGGTCCGACCCTTTGGCGACGCCCGGCGAAGAGCGTCAGGACCTTCCACCCTGTCATCCCGGCAGTCCGCCTTGCGGCCTACCTGCCAGGCACTCACGGCGCCCCGAGGGGCTGCCTACAGTCAGATCTTGTCGACCTGACCGAATTCCAGTTCCACCGGCGTTGCACGGCCGAAGATGGACACCGCAACCTTGAGACGTGCGCGCTCGTCGTCGACTTCCTCGACAAGGCCGGAGAAGGACGCGAACGGTCCGTCGGACACACGCACCTGCTCGCCGACTTCGAAGCTTACCGACGGCTTCGGCCGGTCCACGCCTTCCTGAACCTGGTTCAGGATGCGCAGGGCTTCCTTTTCCGGGATCGGCATCGGCTTCTGGTCCGAACCCAGGAACCCGGTAACCTTCGGCGTGTCCTTGATCAGGTGGAACGCTTCGTTGGTCATCTCCATCTTCACCAGGACGTAGCCCGGGAAGAACTTGCGCTCTGCGTCAACCTTGCGGCCACGGCGCACTTCGACAACCTTTTCCATCGGAACGAGAATTTCCTCGAACAGATCGGACAACCCCTTCTGCTCGGCCTTTTCGCGGATGGACTCGGCGACCTTCTTCTCGAAATTGGAATAGGCGTGCACAATGTACCAGCGCTTGGCCATGTTCTCAGTTCCGTTTCTTGTTCTTTGTCTACAAACCGGGCGACCGGACCAATCAGCCGCCAACACCCAGAAGATAACCGATCCCGAGGCCCATCAACTGGTCCGCCACGAGAAAGAAGATCGAGGCAATCACCACCATCACGAACACCATCGCGGTCGTGATCGCAGTCTCGCGCCGCGTCGGCCAAGTCACCTTGGACGTTTCGGCGCGCACTTCCTGGATGAATTTAAAGGGATTGGTCTTCGCCATTCCGATTCCGGTCTGTTAAATACGAGTGGGCGCGCGAAAATTCTTCGCGCGCCTCACTCGAGGAAACTCTTTAAGCCCTCGAGGCAAATTAATCAAGAGCAAATTGGCAGGGGCAGCAGGGTTCGAACCCGCGACCTACGGTTTTGGAGACCGTCGCTCTACCAGC
>JBNKGB010000180.1:0-4048 GCA_050289605.1 Roseibium sp.
GCCCGGTGATCATGGAGTGGGTCCGCCCGAAAATCGCACGCAGACGGGCGGCTCGGGGAGTTGTGGACGAAGTCGTCCTGCCGGCTGCCGCTTCGAGCGGGCATGCGGGCCCGTGATCGAGGAGGGAAGTGGTGCCGCAGGCCGGACTCGAACCAGCGACCCAGCGATTAACAGTCGCTTGCTCTACCAACTGAGCTACTGGGGATCACCACGTTGGAGGTCGGTGCGTCACCGCCCCCGTCGATGGAGATGCGTATATCAAAGGCTTGATCCGTTTGCCAAGCCCCTAACGCTGTTTTTTTCTTCAAGCCGACATTTTTTTGGTGGTGATGTGGAAAACTTTAGTTGTTTCAGAGTATTAGGCGGGAAGTTTAACTGGAGAAACAACGCGTTCGGACAAGGAATGACGGCAGGGGTAGCGCGGGAAATTCGTTAGTGGACCGGAAATCCGGAGGTGATGCCTTGTTAGCCGTGCTCTAGACGCCGGCTGACCGAAAAAGACGCCTGCTTGTGTCTACCCGATTATCCGGCTAGGAAGAATTCGACGGTTCCGGAAAGGGTCTTGCCCGATCCGGATGAAACGGGAATCCGGCAAGGACGGTAAACGTCCGAATCCGGAGCTGCCCCCGCAACTGTGAGCGGCGAGCGCCTGTACGGTAGCCACTGGCCCGATGGCCGGGAAGGGGTACGGGAGCGCAGAGCCGCGAGCCAGGAGACCGGCCGTCGCTGGAGCAACCCTCAAGCGCTGTCGGGTGGACGGCGGGGAGAAGTCAGGTGACGGACACAAACGGCCTCGGTGCCACGCTGGTTTTGGGCGGCGCCCGCTCCGGAAAGAGCCGGTTGGCGGAACGGCTGGCGGAAAGGTCCGGTCTTCAGAAGATCTATGTCGCGACCGGCACGGCCTTCGACGCGGAAATGACCGAGCGGATCGCTGCTCATCGCCGCCAGCGTGGAACTTCCTGGACGACCATCGAAGAACAGCTCGCGCTGACGGACGTGCTTCTGCGGGAATGCCGCCCGGACCGGGTCGTGTTGATCGATTGTCTGACCCTGTGGCTTTCCAATCTTCTGTTCGCCGACAAGGACATCCCTTCCGAAACGGCAAAGCTTTGTGAAGCGCTTTCAGGCCTTCGGGGTCCTTGCATCTTCGTTTCAAATGAGGTCGGCATGGGCATCGTGCCGGAGAACCGACTTTCAAGGTCGTTCCGCGATGCGCAGGGACGGCTCAATCAGGATATGGCGCAGGTCTGCAGTCAAGTGGTATTCGTTGCCGCCGGTCTGCCGATGCTGCTGAAACCCACCACTCAACCGGAAATTCAATTATGAGCACATTTTCCACGCAGCCGGGCCAGAAAATTCCGGCAACGATCGTCACCGGGTTTCTTGGCGCAGGGAAAACCACGCTGATCCGGAACCTTTTGCAGAATGCCGGCGGCAAGCGCATCGCGCTCATCGTCAACGAATTCGGTGACATGGGATTCGATGGCTCTTTGGTGAATGGCTGCGCCGATCCGAGTTGCGCGGCGGACGAGGTGGTGGAACTCACCAACGGCTGCATCTGCTGTACGGTTGCCGAGGACTTCCTGCCGACCATGGAAATGCTTCTCGCGCGCGAAACGCCGCCTGAACACATTGTCATCGAAACCTCGGGGCTCGCGCTGCCACAGCCGTTGGTTCGTGCGTTTTCCTGGCCGAGCGTCAAGCCGAAGGTTACCGTCGATGGCGTCGTGACCGTTCTGGACGCGGCAGCCCTCGCGGAAGGCCGCATTGCGCTCGACGAAGAGGCGCTGGAAGCCCAGCGCGCGGCGGACGAAGCGCTCGATCACGACAGCCCGGTCGAGGAACTGTTCCACGACCAGTTGCGCTGTGCCGATCTCGTGGTGCTCAACAAGGCGGATCTGGTGAGTTCCGAGGCTTTAAAGGGGATCCACGCAAAAATTTCAGAGGATGTCCGTCCGGCTGTTCATATCGTTTCCTCCGAGAACGGAACGCTGCCGATCGAAGTGCTGCTGGGGCGCGGTTCTGCGGCGGAGGATGACATGGCGGAGCGTCATGAACACCATCATCACCACCACGATGATGATCATGACCACGATCATGACGACCATGACCTCGATGACGATCATCACGACCACGATCACCATCATGATCACCACCATCACGACGATTTCGAAAGCCACGTCCTGGAGGTTGCCGCCTTCGACAGTCTGAAGGCTGCCGAGGACGGGGTGAAGGAGGCGATGGCACTCAGAGGCGTCCTGCGCATCAAGGGCGCCGTCCGGATCGAAGGAAAGACGGCGCCGGCGATGGTGCAGGCAGTCGGTCCACGCGTGGAAACCTGGTTCGCGGCCGGCACGGAAAATGCCGGTAAACTGGTCGTAATCGGTCTGAAGGGCCTCGACCTGGAAGCAGTCGGCGCTCTGCTTGGCGGCCTTAAGGCAGCAGCCTGAAGCGACGACAGGAACAGGTTCCAAGAAGAAATAGATGCATATTCTCGCTAGCCAGACGCGCCGGATCGACGATGGGGGAGACGCGGTCGATCTCGGGCAATCGCCCGCGGATGTCCTGTTTCTCTCCGCCGCCGATACCGAGCTCGGCAGCTTTGCCGCCGCGCATGCCCAGTTGAACGGCGAGGGGGGCTGCTTGCGCCTGGCCAACCTGATGGCCTTGTCCCACCCCTATTCGGTCGACCTATATGCCGAGCAGACGGTTCGAGGATCCAAGCTGGTGATCCTGCGCATCCTGGGCGGTGTCGAATACTGGCGTTACGGCCTGGAGCGGTTCGGTGAGGAAGTCCGCGCAAACGGCATCGAGCTGATCGTCGTTCCGGGCGACGACAAGTGGGACGAGGATCTGACGAGCCGGTCGACGCGTCCGGCAGAAGAGGTTCACCGGTTCTGGCGCTACTGCGTCGAGGGCGGGTCGGGAAACTATGCCAACGCATTGCGGTTTGCCGCCCATCTGATCGGCAAAGGCGAGGAGCCGGCGCACCCTGTGCCGCTGCCGCGCGCCGGTATCTATCTACCCGGTCATGCTGCTCCGGATCTCGCAACTCTGAAAGCCACCTGGAAGGATCCTTCACGGCCCGTCGCCGCCGTCACCTTCTACCGCGCGCTGGTGCAGGGCGCGCAGACAGCGCCCGTTGATGCGCTCGTGAAGGCGCTTGGCGACAAGGGCGTGAACGCGTTGCCGGTTTTCGTGTCAAGCCTGAAGGAAGCCGAATCCGTTGCGGTTCTGGAAAGCCTCTTCGACGAGGCCCGGCCGGATGTCGTGCTGAACGGGACTGCCTTCGCGGTATCGAAGGCAGGCGCCGCTCACCAGCCGACACCGCTAGACCGGATCGGCAAGCCGGTCCTGCAGGTGGTGTTTTCTTCTTCCTCAAGAGAGGGCTGGGAAGAGAGTCTTCAGGGGCTGTCCAGCCGCGATCTCGCCATGCATGTGGTTCTGCCGGAGATCGACGGCAGGCTGACGACACGTGCGGTCTCCTTCAAGGAAGGGGGCGTTTTTGACGAGGCGACCCAGTCGACCCCGGTTAGGTTCACGCCAGCGCCGGACCGTATGGATTTCGTTGCTAAGCTCGCGGCGAACTGGGCAAAGCTGGGCCAAATTCCGGTGGCCGAAAAAAGAACGGCACTGATCCTCGCCAATTATCCGAACAAGGACGGTCGTCTTGCCAATGGTGTCGGACTCGACACCCCGGCCTCCTGCGTGTCGCTGTTGAAGGCGATGAAGACTAAGGGCTACGGCACCGGGGCAGCTCCGGAAAGCTCCGCGGAGCTGATGGATGTGCTGACGTCCGGTGTGACCAATGCGCTTGAGGGCAGGGTCGCACGGCAGGGGTATGAAACCTTGTTGCTGGAGGACTACCGGCTGGCTTTTGCCAGGCTGCCCGAAAGGGTCAGGTCTGCGGTGGCCGACCGCTGGGGCGCGCCGGAAGACGACCCTCATGCGGCTGATGGATCTTTCCGGCTCGCGTTGCACAGGTTCGGCAATCAGGTCGTCGGCATTCAACCGGCGCGTGGCTACAACATCGATCCGAAGAGCGTCG
>JBNKGB010000181.1:0-4040 GCA_050289605.1 Roseibium sp.
CGAGAAGATCGCGGCGCTGGTCGAGGCCTTCCGGGTTGGCGCGGCTCTTGACCTTCTTGGGCAGGCTCATTTCGGCCTTGCCATTCAGCCTCCAGAAGGCAAGCTCCGGATGGACTTCATGGACGCGAGCCTCAAGCTCCGGCGTCATCAGCGCGTCGATCTCGCGGATCTTCGGGAAGAGATGGAAACACTGCTTGGAGACTTTTTTCGGCGGTTCGGACGTCGCGAGCGCCGTGGCGCAGGCCTTCAGGTACTCGTCTTCGTAAACGGCGGCCCGGGAAGGCACCGTGAAGACAGAGGATTGGCGCATGCCCAGGTGTTTGCGGGCGGCCTTTTCCGGACCACGGCCCTCGGGCGGAATGCGGTCGGGCAGGCCGATAGGCATATCGACGGCGATGACCTGCAAGTGTGGTTCGAAGCCGACGATGTCGGAGAAGCTCGAAAACGTCCGAAGGTGAATGTCGGCGGCGTCGTTCAGGTTGCGCAACACGGCGATCCAGCCGGCCTTGCAGCCGTCGACCCCGGCAACCCAATTTTCGCGGCTCTCAGGCACGAGCCTTTGTCTCGAATACCCGGCGGGAGGTCACCAGTGCCATGGCTTTCACCACCGATTGCTGTTCTTCGGCAAAGAGCAACTCGTCAGCGCCCTTCCGGACGCTTCTTGCCACCAGTTCGAACACGGAGGCGGAGGCCCGTTTCAAGGCGTCCTCGTCGTTCAGGCCCGCCATCAGGTTGGCCAGAAACAGGCCCGCTATCAGGTCGCCGGTGCCGTGGGGCGGGTTGGCGATGGCGGCGTGCTCTGCGGCAACAGCTCCGCGCGGACCGGCCAGCAGATTGGCGATGGCGTTGCGGCGGAGCGCCGGCGAGGAGGTGACCAGCACCCGCTCGTTGCCGAGCACCCTGGCTGCGGCCAACGCCTGGATTTCGCTTTCCACCTCCCGGCCGGTCAGCCAGCCGAGCTCGAAGGCGTTTGGCGTGACAATGTCGGCCAGCGGCACCAGCTCGTCCCGGATCGTCTGGGCGGTTGCCTTGGGAATGTAAAGGCTGCCACTTTCGCCGAGATGATCGCCCATCACCGGATCGCACAGATAGGGAGCGCCCGGATTTGCGGTCCTCACCGCCTTGACGAGACTGGCGATTGCGCCTGCCTGATCCGCATCACCGAGGTAGCCGGAAATGACGGCGCCAATCTCACCGAGCTTTTCGGAACCGGCAAGATCTTCAGCGATCGCGTTGAAACTTTCCGAAGGAGGCACGATCCGTGTTGCCTTGCCGTGCCCGGGATGCCAGGGCAGCAGGATGGTCGGCAGAAACCAGACAGGGTGGCCGATCCGCTCCAGCGCGAAGGTAAGGCCCCGGCCGCTGATGCCGCCCCGCACCACCTGCGAGGTGATCACCAGGATCGGCTTCTTCTTTGGCTCGGGAGCGCCCGGCTGCATCATCTTGTGCGTCTTTCCAAAAATCAGGCGGCGTCGGAGGAAGACCCGGCCCCGGTGCCGAAACGTTTTTCGATATAATCCAGAACCATCTGCTTGAATTCGTCGGCAATGCCTTCGCCGCGCAGAGTGGCGACCTTTTCGCCGTCAACGAAGACGGGCGCGGATGGGGTCTCGCCGGTGCCTGGCAGGGAAATGCCGATGTCGGCATGCTTGGATTCGCCCGGTCCGTTGACGATGCAGCCCATCACCGCGACGTTGAGGCTTTCAACGCCCGGATACTGCTCGCGCCATTTCGGCATGGAAACCCGGATATGGTCCTGGATGTCGCTGGCCAGTTCCTGGAAGGTGGTCGAGGTGGTGCGGCCGCAGCCGGGGCAGGCGGCGACCACTGGCACGAAGGCGCGGAAGCCCATGACCTGCAGCAGTTCCTGAGCCACCTGAACTTCCCGCGTGCGGTCCCCGCCCGGCTCCGGGGTCAGCGACACGCGGATCGTGTCGCCGATGCCCTGCTGCAGCAGGATGCCCATGGAGGCGGCGGAGGAGACGATGCCCTTGGTGCCCATGCCGGCTTCGGTTAGGCCGAGGTGCAGCGCGTAGTCGCAGCGGCGGGCAAGGTCGGCGTAAACGGCAATCAGGTCCTGCACCTGGCTGACCTTGGCAGACAGGATGATCTTGTCCCGGCCCATGCCGAGATTTTCCGCCCGTTCGGCCGACAGCAGCCCGGACTGGATGATCGCCTCGCGCATGACGGCGGCGGCCGAGACCGGCGTAGCGCTTTCCGCGTTCTCGTCCATAAGCTTCGTCAGCAGCTCCTGGTCGAGCGAACCCCAGTTGACGCCGATCCGGACCGGCTTGTCGTGTTTGAGCGCGATGTCGATGATCTGAGAAAACTGCGTGTCGCGCTTGGCCTTGAAGCCGACGTTGCCCGGATTGATGCGGTATTTGTCGAGCGCTGCCGCGCAGTCCGGATAATCGGTCAGCAGCTTGTGGCCGATGTAATGGAAGTCGCCGACCAGCGGCACGGTCACACCAATCCGCTCCAGCCGTTCCTTGATGCGGGCGACTTGCGCGGCGGCTTCCGGCCGGTCGACGGTAATGCGCACGATTTCGGATCCGGCGCGTGCAAGGGCGGCCACCTGGGCAACGGTCGCATCCGCATCGGCCGTATCCGTGTTGGTCATGGACTGCACGACAACAGGCGCATCGCCGCCCACCAGCACATTGCCGACCGGGACACCCACGGATTTGCGGCGGGGCAGGGCTTTTGCGAAATCATCGATCATGACGGAACCAACGGAGTTTTGAGCGTTGCCCCTCATATGAGGGAATTGGGCCGGACTTTCCAGCGCATGATTAGGGCGTGCGGCGAAAAAGGGCAATGGTCGCCCCTGTGCCATCTGTTTTTGCTGACCCGAGTCTGTGATTGCAAGGTGGCGTCCATGCAATTAGAAGTCTTGTGACTTATAAGCTGATTTTAAGCTTCGAGCGATGGATGGCAATTGGCGGACACCGTTTTGAACTTTCAATCAGGCCACGACAGTTGTTTACCGGTTGCACGGATCAGGAGTTTTGATGCCAGGCTTGATTGAAAAAAGTATCGCGCTCGTGGTTTCAGGCATTCGTGACAAGCCCTTACCGTTGCTTTTGGTTGTTGCCGTCTGGGTCGGGCTGGTGTTCGGATTGGAATATGCTGGAGAACGCGCTGTAATTTCGCAGTATCGCGATGAAATTCGAATAATATCGGTATTTATAGGGACCTTTTCGACGCCGATAATTGCTGCGATTTTATTTGTTTATACCGCGGGTCTCGCTGGATTGCGATGTCGATTTCGATTTAAAATCTTTTTTAAGGTTTTGGTATATGTCATTCTATTGTTATTTTTCTGCTTTTTCATTTTTAGCATCATAAACAAAACATCGAGATACTATCTTATTTTTTACGGTCCTGTTGAAATTTACAGTTGGGGTGAAGAATACCTCGCAGAGGTGATGAGCCTGTATTCTCCAGTTCTGATGGGCGTGCTGTTGCTCCTTCTCGCTCCCCTGCTGTTGAGGCTTGCGTTCGTATTGCCCTCTTCCGTGGCGAAAGATCCCTTGGGGCTTCGCGCCGCATTCCGGCAAAGCCGCGGCTATGGATTTTCCATGACACTGGCGGCGAGTGTACTGATGGTTCCGTACTGGATCGTGTTCAGAACGGTGCCCCAGTCGCTTTCTTTGGCGGTCTGGTTGCATTCCACCGCCCCTGTCAGATGGACCTTTGTCTCGGTCGATACTCTGGCGACGGTTTTGGCAATTGTCTTTTGTTCCGCCGTTGTTTCAAGCGCCTACAATGCCGCCACGACGAAGGCGATTGCTGATGTCTGGGACTGAGCCCTCGACTGGTTTCGCGCTGTCAGAGGCGGCACGTCAGTTGGGGCGGGAATTGGGAACAGTCCATCCGAATTTCGGATTTTGTTCAGGGCTTTGGTGCCCTAAATAAGGACAGTTTAAACAGTCAGAAGCTGGAGCCATCCATGTTCATCACCGTGCTGGAACGGTCGCTTTCCCTGGCGCAGCATCACATCGGCACGCTGTTTCGCACCGGCTGGGCCTATATCCTTG
>JBNKGB010000182.1:0-3700 GCA_050289605.1 Roseibium sp.
GAAGCAGCGAAAGCCGGTGTTTCTTCTAGTTTCTTCGGACGCGGCGAGATGCCGACCCGGTAATGATCCTGGGAAGCGTCGTACAAAGAGTCCAGCGGGCCACTTGGCTACCTGGGTCGCTCTTCAGATCAGGCGATGGCATAAGCCGCCATGAACACGACCCAAACGGCGAGGCCTGCCAAGAAGTGCTGCACTGTCGCGGCTGTTTCTGGAGTGTTGCTGTCGGTTCGCATGATCTTCTTTCCGTCTTGTACCGGCGTCGTCTTTTCCCTGAGCCCGCCGGAAGTTCCTGTGTTGATGCGAATATGGGATGTCAGCCGGCAGGGCGCTGTGCGATTTCCCACAGTGCCGGAGTTTTTCCAAAAAGGTTATATTTTCCAAACCCCTACGAGGGTATCAGATAGCGCTCGGAAACTTCATCTGGGGGCGCGCTGTTCCAGGAAGGGCTGTGGACCTACGGCGCACTCCTAAATCGCCTCAGGGAGGTGGCCGAGACGCGCGACATTGTGCCCGATCTCAACAGCACCTTCATGCAACTCTTCTTGGCCTACACTACGCCGAGCTTCTGGACCATTTCGGTCAATTCGGAGATGACTTACGTTTGGACGGCGGAGAAGCTGAGCGGGCCGGTCAACTTTGCTGCTTCGAAGCTGCTCGACACCGGCGGCCAGCTTGTCTCGTTGCAGGGCCGGCTGCGCTGGTGGGCGGCCGACACGCAGACGAGCCCGCAGGGTCTCGGCTTCACTCTGAACGTCGCCTTTGTCTTTCCGCAGGGAAAATGACTGGGAGAAGGCTTCTTCGATGGCGAGAACAAACGTTGTGACCGCTGCCACGGCCCTGCTGAGCGGGTCTCTGCTTTTCTCCGGGATCGCTTTCGCGCAGTCGTCCGGAGACGCGGCGCCGCAGGAGGACCCGCTCGCGGCGATCAAGACCGAAGACGGTTTCATCTCGATCACCAAGGCGGCGCCGGTCTTGACGCCGGTCTCCGACTACACCGGCGATATCTGGGAGCGCAGCTCCCTGTTCGACGACGCCTTCGGCCGCCGTCAGGAGCTTTACGAGCAGGGCGTGACCGTCGACGCGCAGGTGACGCAGGTGGTGCAGGACGTCACCAGCGGCGGCCCCGACAGCGATCCCGGCGCGCGCTATTTCGGCCTGCTGGACTATGGGATCACGCTCGATACGGGCAAGCTCGGCCTCTGGTCCGGCGGGCTGATCGTTGCCAATGGCCAGACCAGTTGGGGGAACTCTCTGCTCGGCGCCTCCGGCAACCTCGCGCCGGTGAACTTTCTTTCGGCGTATCCCGCGGGCACGGGCGAGAACGATACGATCCTCATGGAATACTATCTGGTACAGGCCTTGCCGCTGGACCTGACCCTTATTGCGGGTCGCATGAACGCGGCGAACCTGCTCGACCGCAACAGCTTTGCCAACGATCCCCGCAAGCAGTTCATGAACATCGCGCTCAACAACAATGTTCTGTTCGGCGGATTCGTGAGCTTCTCGACTTACGGCGGCATCCTGAACTGGCATGCCAACGACAATCTTGCCATCAGCGTTGCCGCCTATGACCCAAACGATCAGCCGGGCGACTATGGTTCGACCGACGGCTTTTTCGATGAGGTCGGGCTCGGCGGCGAAATCGATGTCAGCTGGGACATCGGGGACCTGGGCGGCACCTTCCGCTCGATCTTCATCTACAAGACCGAGAACGTGGTCGATTTCAGCAATTCGCGGCTGCTGGTAGAACGCGTTCTGACTGGGCAGGCCCTGCCGGAAAAGACCGACAACTGGATGATCGGCTTCAATGTCGAGCAGTATCTTTGGAAGCCGGACACGTCCGGGGACGCGCCGCCGCGCACGGCCGACGATGCGTTCCAGGAGCGGGGCATCGGGGTCTTCGGCCGCTTCGGCTATGCGCCGAAGGACCGCAATCCCTACAACGTCTATGCCAGCGGCGGTATCGGCGCACGAGGCGTTTTCGACAGCCGCCCGCACGACCGCTTCGGCATCGGCGTCTATTGGATGCAGGAATCCGGCGACGTCGACGATCTGGTCGGCGGCCTGCTGCAGGACGAAACCGGGGTCGAGGCCTACTACAATTTCGCCATCACGCCCTGGCTGAACCTCTCGGCCGATGCGCAGTGGATCGATCCGGGCATCACCAATACCGACGAGGAGCTCATCCTGGGCCTGCGCCTCAACACGCGGTTCTAAGGCACATGCCGGCGGAGATCCGGGTGTCCGCGGTGCCCGCGTGTATCGGCTGCGCTGCGAGAGCTTCGTTCAGGAGGGGTCGCCAATCTCGGCTCGGAAACAAACGATTGCAATGGCTTAGCGAGCTTCGGCCGACCCGAACTTTCGGCTTCAGCAGGTCAGACTGCGGCTTCCGGCGATTGCCTCTGGCAGCGCTGTCTCGCATAGTGTGAAAGAGCGCAACCCCGTCCAAGAGGACCTATTAAAGGGGCAGAGCAGGGCATGGTGGTGTCAGCGGCGGCAGAGGGCGGCCCGTCCGGAAAGGACGGCGCCTTCAGTCTGGTGCCTCAGGCACCGGGACAAGTCACGCTCAGTCTTGCGGGGAGCTGGCGTATCGACCGGCCTTTGCCTTCGTTTGCGGATTTGCAGTCGTCGCTAGACGCGCAGGGCGGAATTCGACAGCTCGGCTTTGAGACCAGCGGGCTGGAGTCCTGGGACAGCGGTTTTCTGACGCTCATTCTGAAGCTCATCGAACATGGCAAGCAGGCCGGGATCGAGATCGATCCGGGCGGGTTGCCACAGGGGGTGCAGCGGCTGATCAACCTCGCCACGGCCGTGCCCGAGCGCCAGGGCGCGCGGCGGGTCGCGGAGCAGGAATCCTTCCTCACGCGGGTCGGCAAGGAGACACTCGCGACCTGTCGCTCGGCCGGCGAGATGATCACATTTCTGGGGGAGGCCTGCATCGCCTTCTCCCGGCTGCTGCGCGGCAAGGCCCGCTTCCGTCTGGTCGACCTGATGCTGGTCATTCAGGAGTGCGGGGCCAACGCCCTGCCTATCGTCACCCTGATCTCCGTCCTCATCGGCCTGATCCTGGCCTTCGTCGGGGCGATCCAGCTGCGCCAGTTCGGCGCCCAGATCTACGTCGCCGATCTGGTCGGCATCGCCATGGCGCGCGAGATGGGGGCCATCATGACCGCCATCATCATGGCCGGGCGCACCGGTGCCGCCTTCGCCGCCCAGCTCGGCACCATGCAGGTCAACGAGGAGATCGATGCCTTCAAGACCCTCGGTTTCTCGCCGATGGAATTCCTCGTCCTGCCGCGCATGCTGGCGCTGATCCTGATGATGCCCCTGCTGTGCATCTATTCCGACATTCTCGGAATCCTGGGCGGCGCCATAGTCGGCGTGGGCATGCTGGACCTCACGATCACCGAGTACTACATCGAGACGATCAACGGCGTAGCCCTGAGTGACTTCGCCATCGGCATCTTCAAGAGCGCGGTCTTCGGGGTCATCGTGGCGATTTCCGGCTGCCTCAAAGGCATCCAGTCGGGGCGCAGCGCGTCGGCAGTCGGCGAGGCGGCGACCTCGGCGGTGGTGATGGCCATCGTCCTGATCATCGTGACCGACGGCATCTTCGCCGTGGTCACCGACGTGCTGGGGATCTGAGATATGGCCGAGACGCCGGACAAAGCGCCGCACATCATCGTCAGCGACCTGGACC
>JBNKGB010000183.1:0-3638 GCA_050289605.1 Roseibium sp.
TCTACCAGGTGGACACTCGACCGCAGAGCATGCGTGCACCGATGGCGATTCCGAAGACCTTCCCCGCGGAGCAGACGACCTCCGCGAGCATGAACGCCGGATCGTCCTCCATGCCGCCCGCGCCGCCGCGCGCCGCATGGCGCAATTGCTGGGCGAGACCGTCGGCGAGACCGTCGGCTACCGGGTACGCATGGAGACCAGGATCAGCTCACGAACCCGTATCGAAGTCATAACGGAGGGTGTCTTCACCCGGCTCATATTGGACGACCCGGAACTGACCGGTGTTGCCGCGATCCTCTTCGACGAGTTCCACGAGCGCTCGCTCGACGGCGATCTGGGTCTGGCGCTGGCTCTCGACGTCCAGTCGGCCTTGCGCGACGACCTGCGCCTCCTGCCGATGTCCGCGACACTGGATGCGGCCGGGATCTCCAAGCTGCTCGGCGAGGCTCCGGTGATCGAGAGCAAGGGCCGCAGCTTTCCGGTCGAGACCCGCTATCCGGGCCGGACGCCGAACGAGCGGATCGAGCCTCAGACGTCGCGGGTCATTCAACAGGCGCTCCGGGAGGAAACCGGCTCCATTCTGGTTTTCCTGCCCGGCCAGGGCGAAATCCGGCGCACGGAAGAAATGCTCTCCGGCAAGCTTCCCGGCAACTGCCATGTCGCTCCCCTTTATGGCGGACTGGACGCCAGGGCCCAGGACGAGGCCATCCGGCCCGCAGCAGAAGGCACCCGCAAGGTTGTGCTGGCCAGCGCGATCGCCCAGACCTCGCTGACCATCGAAGGCGTGCGTGTCGTCATCGACAGCGGCCTTGCCCGGGTGCCGAAATATGAACCGCAGACCGGCCTGACCCGCCTTGAAACCGTCCGTGTTTCACGCGCCTCCGCCGACCAGCGCCGGGGCCGTGCGGGCCGCACGGAACCGGGCGCCTGCTACCGGCTCTGGGACGAGGCCCAGACGAGCGCGCTGCCGCAGGCGGAAAGCCCGGAGATCCTCGAGGCCGATCTGACGGGCCTGGTCCTGGATCTTGCCGCATGGGGAACCTTCGACCCGTCGACGCTTGCCTTCGCCGACCCGCCGCCGCAAGCCGCCTGGAACGAAGCCAGTGCCTTGCTTCAGGATCTTCATGCCATCGACAAGCAAGGCCGCCTGACGGATCAGGGCAAAGCACTCGCTGGACTGCCGCTGCATCCTAGACTGGCGCATATGGTGCTCGAAGGGGTCGCCCGGGGCCTCGGCTTCACGGCCGCCATGATCGCGCTTGCCCTGTCCGAACCCGGCCTTGGCGGACGCGACCCGGACCTGAGAGCAAGGCTTTCGGCCCTTCGCCACGACAAGAGCCAGCGCACCAGGGACGGCCGCGCCCTGGCCGAACGCTGGCTCAAACAGGCGGGCGGGTCGGGTACGCACCTCGACACGGAAAGCACGGGCCTGCTGCTGGCCCTCGCCTATCCCGACCGGGTCGCCCAGCAGCGCGGACAGACCGGCCGCTTCCGCCTGGCCAATGGCCGGGGCGCGGAACTGGAAGCAGAGCATGGCCTGGCGGGCGAAGCGTTTCTCACGGTCGCCGACATCCAGGGCAAGGCCGCCAGCGGCCGCATCCAACTCTGTGCGCCTATCTCTCGCGAAGAGATCGAGGAGCTGTTTGCCGAAGAGATCATCGAGCAAGACGTGGTTCAGCTCACAGGAGACGGTGCCCTCAAGGCCCGCCGGGTGACCCGTTACAAGGCCGTCGAACTGAAATCGGTCCAGATCCAATCCGCCGACCCCGAGGCCGTCGAACGCGCGCTTCTGGCCGAAATTCGCCGGCGCGGTGTGTCGCGCCTTGCCTGGAGCAAGGACCAGGAACGCCTGAGGAAACGTATCAGTTACGCCCGCGAGAACGGTGCCGAAGAGCTACCCGACCTCTCCGACGCTGCGCTCACCGACAGCCTCGAGATCTGGCTGCAGCCGTTTCTGGCAGGCATCACCAGCCTTTCGTCCATCGACGCAGCCGTGCTCGGAAACGCACTGGCGGCCGTGCTGCCCTATGACGCCAATGCCAGACTGGACGACCTCGCCCCGTCCCACTTCACCGCGCCGACGGGCAGCAAGGTGCCGATCGACTATGGCGCCGCCGCCGGACCGACCTTGTCAATCCGCGTGCAGGAACTCTTCGGCCTGAAGGATCATCCGAGCGTCTGCGGAGGCCGCCTGCCGCTCATTCTGGAACTGCTCTCCCCCGCGCAGCGTCCGATCCAGATCACCAGGGATCTCCCTGGCTTCTGGGCCGGCTCCTGGTCGGACGTCAAGGCGGACATGAAGGGCCGCTATCCGCGCCACCCGTGGCCGGACGATCCTACGGCGGCGGAAGCGACAAGACGCGCCAAGCCCCGGGGAAGTTAGTTTCTCGCCTTCTTTTGCCCCCTCGCTCGGGTCGCCCCGGGTCTCCCTACGGTCGCCCGGGTGACCACCTTGGGTCATGGCTTGCACGCGGCAAATGATGAGCCGAATGCTCGGACATCCCTTTGGATGAACACAATCGTGCTGTGACGCGACGCTGCGGCGCTCCCGGCTTCGCCGCCTGTCTTTGTCTTCAGTCAGGAATATGCGTTTTGACTATCCCATTTCCCATGGCTTCAAGCGCTTGAACCACTTGAACAGGGTTTCCGCGTTCTGGCTGCTTTTGCGTTTCAGGCCCGGATACCCCCGAGAACGCCAATAGACGAAGCCGCCGATTGCGCCGCCGATCACGAATGACATGGACGACCACCGGAACTGTGCATGGGACATGTTGTCCACGAACGGCATCACCGAGCCGATCATCAGTCCGATCATGATGTCGGAATAACCTCTCGGAACGCCGATAAACCGCATGATGTCAGCCAGAATCCGGGCCGGGATCAGCAGGAACGGCGCCATGGTCAACATGGCAAAAGAGCCCGCAATGTTGAGAAACAGAGTGCCTCCGAAGAAAGACGGCGCATTCGACCCGGTAAAAAACAGGCTCATGGCCAATACGCTGAAGGTAAATCCTGTCACGCATGCCCAAAAGAATGAAAGGAGTTTGCCGCCTTCACGCTCCTCGTTGACCTGATCTTCGCCGAATGTGGCGAAATGCGGCTCCGACCTGCCCGATCCGTTTTCCCTATCGGCAGGGCGGCGCGTATGCGCAGGCCGATTGTATGTGTTTTTGAAATCGGCGTTCGTGTTTCTTCGTCCAAAGGTTTTTTGCATAAAGACGCCCCCTCGAAAATTGAGACGCCACATTTATCAGGAATTGTAAAACAACTCTTTTCGCTTCAACTTTTACGCTAGTTCAGCGTTAACTTCAGGTAAAGCCGACCTTGGCACTCCGTTTTCTAGTTGGGAAAGGGAAGGCATCCGGACGCGATAGAAGAGCCTGAACAAGGCCGAGGAGACAACATTTTCGGCCAGATCTCCCGGCTTCGCCTTCCCCACGGAGGAAGGACAGAAGGAAAACCTGATCCAGGGGGACTTCAGTCTCTTGGCGTAACTGACCGGCACGGGATGACAGCGTCAGTTTCCGGGAAATGGCACAGATTTCGCCGCCGTTCAGGCCGGCGGCCCATCCTTATCTGTTTAGAATTTCGTAGATTGGTCTTGGGAGGGCATTTGATCGCCCTCCCAAGCGGGCCGG
>JBNKGB010000184.1:0-3554 GCA_050289605.1 Roseibium sp.
GGTTGCAGGCCCGCACGAGATCCCGGCCCACCCCGGTGAGACCGGGGCCGATGTCGGGGGAGGCCGGATGGGCCATCGGCACGCCGTGGCCGAAGTCGTTTTCGCGGCTCCAGACAAGGCCAAGCGAGCGCAGGCCGCGCTTGTAAAGGTCCTCCAGGGCATAAAACTGGGTGTCGATCGCTTCAGCGCCCTCGATGTGCAGGCTGATGGCGAGCTTGTCCGCCTCGATCGCCGTCCGGTTTTCCTCCGGAGTGCGGCAGATGACGACGGTTCCTTCGGACTCCTCTGCGAGACCTTCCGCCCGCTCGATCAGCCTCATGGTGAAGTCGAACGCCTGTTTCTGGGGAACCGGCTGAAAATTCGCCGGATCGTTCGGATTGAAGGCCTTGGTGAAGTCCTGTCCCGGATTGGACGGCACGAACATCGCGAAAAGACCTCCCGCAAATCCACCCTGCCGGGCCCTGACCATATCGATATGGCCGCTTTCGGAGCGTTCGAAAAAGCTGCGTTCGAGGCCCTTGATCCTGTCGACCTCCAGTTTCAGGAGCGTGTCGTTGTGGCCGTCGAAGACAGGGAAGGGGGACTTTACGGGGGCGTTTTGCACGAAAATACCTTGAACGATGAAAACGTCTGGCTGTGAGTTCGCGCCTAACTTAAGAGTTCGCGGCAAGAATGTAAGGCTCTTTCGGCGAATGTGACTTGCAACTGTTGAAAAGCTGCCTCAAGAAGAAGCCAGACTTTCAGGAGGACCCATGAAGCGTCTTGAAACGCCCTACGATCATGCCTCTGTCGAGGAAGGCCTGAGGCTCGACCGCCGCACGTTTCTGGCCGGCGGCCTGGTCCTGGGCGCCACGTCACTGGCCGGATGCCAGTCCGCGGAGCTTGTCGGTCTGCCGGATCAGGCGGATCTGCCGGACGAGGAATTCGACTACGCCGCCGCCTATGCGGCGCTGCCAGATGGCGACGTCACCTGGCCGGCCATGAACTACAAGGCCTTCGACCGGCAGTTCTGGCGTCAGGTGGTCGATTACCAGACCCGCCAGAGGCCGGGCACGATCGTCGTCGATCCGTACAACAAGTTTCTCTACTGGACGCTCGGCAACAAGAAGGCCCTGCGATATGGCATCGGCGTCGGCAAGGCCGGGTTCGCCTGGTCGGGCGAAGCGCTGATCCGCGTCAAGCGCGAGCATCCGATCTGGCGGCCTCCGCAGGAAATGATCGCCCGCAAGCCTTCGCTCGCCCGGTATTGGGAGAAGGGCTATCCGGCAGGTCTGAAGAATCCGCTGGGGGCGCGGGCCATGGATCTGTGGCAGGGGGCGACGGACACGCTCTACCGTATCCACGGTACAAATCAGCCGAGCTCCATCGGCACGAACGCGTCTTCCGGCTGCATCCGCATGTGGCAGCAGGACGTGATCGATCTCTTCAACCGTGCACCGCTCAGGACGAAGGTGATCGTTCTCGACAAGGCCCCGGAAAGCACCGCCTGACCGGAAACGCCGCAACAGTCCGCGATCGTTCGCACAGGCCCGCCGATAAACGGGCCTGTGCGTTTTTGTCGGTGTGCGGTCTAGAGACTTCCGGCGAGCGCCACGTCGTGGAACACGGCACCGAAATGACAGACGGCGGCTGCCAGCACGAAGGCGTGCCAGATGGCATTCTGGAAGGGCAGGCGCTTCCAGGCATAGAAAACGGTACCGATGGTATAGAGCAGCCCGCCGGCGAGGATCATGTCGAAGCCGAAGGCCGAGGCCTTTTCGATTAGCGGCCTGGCTGCGAACACCACGATCCAGCCGAGCGCCAGGCAGATCGGAACCGTCAGCTGGTCGAGGCCTTTGAGATGCGCCAGCTTGACGATGGCGCCGGTCAGGGCGCCGGTCCAGACGAAGGCTAGGAGAATTCCGCCGGTCCAGCCGCCGATGATGATGGCGGCGAGCGGCGTGTAGGTACCGGCGATCATCAGGAAGATGGCCGCATGATCGAGGCGGCGCAACAGGCCCGATTTGCGGTCCCTGGCGAACATGTTGTAGAGCGCGGAGCAGATCAGCATCGCCATCAGGCAGGCGGCGTAGATCATCACCGTGACCTGGCGGGCCGGGTCGCCGGCGTCCCACAGGGTGACCGCCAGCACGATGCAGGCCGTCAGCCCCAGGCCGATGCCCACGACGTGAATGGCGCCGTCGGCGATGAATTCTGCGAGTGAAAGCGAACTGATCTTCGGCATTGCCACCAACTTGTTCCGGAGGGGGTTCCGTCCACCTTAGACTACGCCGGAAAGTTGAACAGGAACTTTCCGGCCCAAATGCCGGCAACCATGCAGACATCCATCTTCATCGGAGTGGATTATTGTGATGTTGCGATGCGTGTTCTTGTGCAGGCCACACAAGGCCGCCTGCAATTCTGCCGGGCACATCTGTATTTGTCCTTCTCTTGCCCTGATTGCTCAGACTTGCTTTAAAAGATTTCCGAATTTTCAATTCACGCCTCGTGATCGGCCCGCCTGACCGGAATTCCTTGATGAACAACCATCTTTTCGACGCCCTGACTGCCTTCATTCCCGATCCGGACAAGGTTTTTCTGGAAACGCCCGATGGGGTGAAACTGACCTATCGGACCATGCTGGCCCGTTCAGCGCAATATGCCGGCGCCCTGCAGAAGCTCGGCGTCAAGCCCGGCGACCGGGTTGCGGTGCAGGTGGAAAAGACGCCCGATGCGTTGATGGTCTACCTCGGGACGATCCGGGCCGGAGCGGTCTTCCTGCCGCTGAACACGGCCTATACGCCCTCAGAGATCGCCTATTTCGTCGGCGATGCGGAACCGTCGGTCTTTGTCTGCGACCCTGAAAAGGCGGATGCCCTGGCGGGAACGGCACAGAAGGAAGGCGCCCGTCTCCAGACCCTGAACGCGAAAGGGGAGGGTACGCTGCGGGATCTCGCCGACACCATGCCGGAAGAGTTCGAGACCCTCCCGCGCGACGAGGATGACCTTGCCGCGATCCTTTACACGTCCGGGACCACCGGTCGCTCCAAGGGAGCGATGCTCAGCCACGGCAATCTGTCCTCCAACTCGCAGACCATGGTCAAGTACTGGCATTTCACGGAAGACGACGTTCTCCTGCATGCCCTGCCGATCTTCCATACGCACGGACTTTTCGTTGCCACCAACTGCCTGATGATGGCCGGCGGCTCCATGCTGTTCCTGCCGAAATTCGACCTGGACCAGGTTCTCGCCCTGCTGCCGCGGGCAACAGCGATGATGGGCGTTCCGACGTTCTATACCCGCCTTCTGGGGTCGGACGATTTCACCCGGGATCTCGTCAGGCACTTCCGCCTGTTCGTCTCCGGCTCCGCACCGCTTTCCGCCGAGGTGCACAAGGCGTTTTTCGACAGGACGGGCCACGCCATCCTGGAACGCTACGGCATGACCGAAACGGTTATGAATTCGTCAAACCTGCTGGAAGGAGAGGACGGTCGCATTCCGGGAAGCATCGGCAAGCCGCTGCCGGGGGTTGAACTGCGTGTCGTCGGCGAGGATGGCGAGGAATTACCGGTCGG
>JBNKGB010000185.1:0-3549 GCA_050289605.1 Roseibium sp.
ACTGGTCCAGCGTCACCATGCTTTCGAGGTTCAGCACGTTCATCGACTTGTTCGGCACGTCCCAGGTGATGGTGGCAATGCCGTCGGCATCCACGGCATAAGTGAAATCGGTCATGTTCTGTCTCCCTGATAGGGCGTGCCGTCCTTGTCGGCGTCGAACTTGGAGACATCGATGTGTGCCTTGGCGCCCTTGCGCAGAGCTTCCTGGGTCTGCTCGCGCACCCAGGCGGCAAAGCGCGCCTGCGCCATCGGCCCGAGAGTTGTGGCCTCGTCCAGCGGGTTGCCGAGCTTGTACTGGCTGGTCAGATCGACGAAGCCGTCGACGAAGCGGTCGAACAGGCTTTCATGCACATAGACGCGCTCGATGCCGCAGCAGCACTGGCCGGAATTGTAGAAGGCGCCGTCCACGAGGTTGGCGACCGCATAGTCGAGATCGGCGTCGGCACGCACATAAGCCGGATCCTTGCCGCCGAGTTCGAGGCCGAGCGTCGCGAAGGTGCCGGCCAGCGCCTTTTCGATAGCACGTCCCCCGGCAACCGAGCCGGTGAAATTGACGTGGTCGATGAGGCCCGAGCCGAGCAGTTTTTCGGTGCCCTGGTGGGTCAGGACGATGTTCTGGAAGACCCCCTTCGGCAGGCCTGCGATCTCGAAGGCCTTGGCCAGGCGTTCCCCGACCAGCAGCGTCTGCGCGGCATGTTTCAGGACCACCACGTTGCCTGCCATCAGAGCCGGCATGATGGTGTTGATCGCCGTCATAAAGGGATAGTTCCACGGCGCAATCACCATGACGATGCCGAGCGGCACCCGGCGCAGATACCGCTTGAAGCCCGGCTTGTCGGTGCGTTCGATATCGGCCAGGGCCTCTTCGGCGATCTTCGCGCAGTATTCGGTGCGCTCGATGGTGCCGCCGAGTTCGCCGCCATAGCGGATCGGGCGGCCCATCTGCCAGGCGAGTTCCGGCACCACTTCGTCGTTCATGGCCTTCAGGGCATCGAGTGCCTTCAGGCAATAGGCGACCCTTTCGGCGACCGGGACCGCCGCCCATGAAGCCTGGGCAGTGCGGGCCGTGGAGACGACCTTGTCCACCGCCGCATCGTCGAGCGCCGGGCGTTCGACATAGACCGAGCCGTCGACCGGCGAGATCAGTTTGATCACATCTGACATTTTGAACCTCTCAGGGCCGCGTCTTTCCGCGCGGCTTTTCGAAAGTTGTTGGCTCTTTTTGTTTCATGTGCCGGCCACACCATCCCCCTCATCCTGAGGAAGTGCGGCAGCACTGTCTCGAAGGATGGGCCGCTTGCTCTGTCCTTGCCGCCCATCCTTCGAGACGGGCCGGACGGCCCTCCTCAGGATGAGGCCGTTACAGGGGCCCCGCCTTGTTTCCTCTAACTCACGCCCGCTCGAAGCCGCGGGCGATCTCATAGTCCGTCACCACCTTGTCGAACTCCTCGAGTTCCCACTCTGCCGCCCGGGCGTAGTGATCAACCACGGCGTCGGAGAAGGTCTCGCGCAGGAATTCCGACTTGCGCATGACCTCGCGGGCGTCCCTGAGGGTGTGCGGAATTTCCCGGGCCTTTTCGGCGCCGTAGACGTCACCGGTGGTGGGCGGGTCGAGCGGAAGCTTTTCCTCCATTCCCTTCAGGCCGGCGGCGATCTGGACGGCGAGCGCAAGATAGGGGTTGAGGTCGGATCCGCCGATGCGGCATTCGACCCTGACCGCCTTGGTGCCTTCACCGCACAGGCGGAAGCCGGCGGTGCGGTTGTCGACCGACCAGACCATCTTGGTCGGCGCGAAGGTGCCTTTCTGGAACCGCTTGTAGCTGTTGATGTAGGGCGCCATGAAATAGGTATAGTCGGGCGCGTATTTGATCAGGCCGGCCATGTAGTGGCGCATCGTCTCCGACATGCCGTATTCGCCGTTCGGATCGCAGAAGACGTTGTTGCCGTCCTTGTCGAACAGGGACTGGTGGACGTGGGACGAGGATCCGACCTTGGTGTGGTGCCACTTGGCCAGGAACGAGGCCGACCGGCCCTTGGCCCAGGCGATCTCCTTCACCGCATGCTTGGCGATGGTGTGATACTCGGCCGTGTCGAGGGCCGGCGCATAGCGGATGTTGAGCTCTTCCTGCCCGGCTTCCGCCTCGCCCTTGGTGTTCTCCACCGGAATGCCCGCGGCATAAAGGCCGTTGCGCACCGGGCGCATCACGTCCTCTTCCTTGGTGGTCTGCAGGATGTGGTAGTCCTCGTTGTAGCCGGAGATCGGGTCGAGGTCGCGGAAGCCGCCCTTGCGCATGTCGTCGTAGCTTTTCTCGAACAGGAAGAACTCCAGTTCGGTCGCCATGATCGGCGTCAGGCCGATTTCCGCCAGCCGGGCAATCTGGGATTTCAGCATGGCGCGCGGGGAATGCGGCACGTCCTTGTGCGTGTGGTGGTCCTGGACGTCGCACAGCACCATGGCGGTTCCTTCCAGCCACGGCACGCGCCGCAGCGTGGCGAGATCCGGCTTCATCACGTAATCGCCATAGCCGCCGGCCCAACTCGTCGCCGCGTAGCCTTCGACCGTGTACATTTCCAGGTCGGTTGCCAGCAGATAGTTGCAGCAGTGGGTTTCCTTGTGGGCACTGTCGAGAAAGTGCTGCGCGTGGAAACGCTTGCCCATCAGCCGCCCTTGCATGTCGACAATACAGGTAAGCACCGTATCGATCTCGCCGGTGGAGACGAGAGACTTCAGCGCATCAAAGGTCAGATTGCCTGGCATTTTTGTTGGTCCGTATTGGGCAGTGTCGCGTTCCGGAGCGTCTCGGGGTCCGATCGGACCGGGCCAAGAACTCCGACAGTTGGAATTCGTTCTGGAGCACATTTTCCACGCGTCTCTACTCGAAAACGGTCGGATCATGAACTCCGAAAAGACCGGTCCGGATGGTTTCGTTCCGGACCGGCAGTTTCGGCCATGCCTGCCGGACAGGCGGCATAGCCTGGGCCTTTATCAGGAGTAGCGGTAAGGCCGTCCGGCCTTCTGCATGTCCTGATTGTACTTCTTGAGGATTTCGACGACCTTGGCCTTGGTCGGCGATTCCGCTGCGATCTCGTCCCAGAAAACCATGGCGGCCGCCTCGACGGTTGCCCATTCGGCGTCCGGAATGGTGGTCAGCTCCATCTTGGTGCCATTGACACGCAGATTGGCTTCACCGCCCCAGTACCACCATTGGCGATAGTAGTGGGAGGCATCCATGGCGAGCTGCAACATGGTTTTCAGGTGATCGGGAAGCTCGTTCCAGCGTTCCATGTTGGCAAAGAACGATCCGGCCCAGGCACCCGAGATGTTGTTGGTCAGGAAGTAGTTGGTCACATCGGCCCAACCAACGGTGTAGTCCTCGGTGATGCCCGACCAGGCGATGCCATCGAGTTCGCCGGTCTGAACTGCGACTTCGATGTCTTCCCACGGCAAGGTGACCGGCACCACGCCGAACTGGCAATGGCCGTTCTCGACGGTCTTGAAAATATCGTTGATGGTCGGCACCGGAATGTCCTTGACGGCATGACCGAAAT
>JBNKGB010000186.1:0-3536 GCA_050289605.1 Roseibium sp.
AACCCGATCGCCTCGGCCGCGGCGCTGGCGACGCTGGAGACCTACAAGGAGGAGGGGCTGCTGATCCGCGCGATGGAACTGGAGTCCTATTGGGCCGACGCCATCCACAGACTGAAGGGCCTTCCCCATGTGATCGACATCCGTAATCTCGGCCTGATCGGGGCCATCGAACTGGAAGGGATCCCAGGAGAGCCGACCAAGCGGGCCTTCTCGGCCTTCCTGAAAGCCTATGACGACGGGCTTCTGATCCGCACGACGGGCGATATCATCGCCTTGTCGCCGCCGCTCATCATTTCCAGGGCACAGATCGAAGAGCTTTTCGGAAAGCTCAGAACTGTCTTGAACACAATCGACTAAGCTATTGTAAACGCGAATTACAGGAGACGAGCACATGGCAGCTCCGGGCGAAAACCTGAGGATCAACGCGGACCGTCTTTGGGACAGTCTGATGGAAATGGCCAAGATCGGTCCGGGCGTTGCCGGCGGCAACAACCGCCAGACGCTTACGGACGAGGATGGCGAAGGCCGCAAGCTCTTTCAGAAATGGTGCGAGGAGGCCGGGCTGACCATGGGCCTCGACACCATGGGCAACATGTTCATGACGCGCCCGGGCACCGATCCTGACGCCCTGCCCGTCTATGTCGGTTCCCATCTCGACACCCAGCCGACCGGCGGAAAATACGACGGCGTCCTGGGCGTCCTTGGCGGTCTGGAAGTCGTGCGCACCATGAACGACCTCGGCATCAAGACCAAGCGACCAATCGTGGTCACCAACTGGACCAACGAGGAAGGCACGCGCTTCGCCCCGGCCATGCTCGCCTCCGGTGTCTTCGCCGGGGTGCATACCCAGGACTGGGCTTATGACCGCGAAGACCATGACGGCAAGAAATTTGGCGACGAATTGAAGCGCATCGGTTGGGTCGGCGACGAGGAAGTCGGCGCCCGCAAGGACAAGATGCACGCCATGTTCGAGCTTCACATCGAACAGGGACCGATCCTGGAAGCCGAGGGAAAGGACATCGGCGTCGTCACCCACGGTCAGGGCCTGTCCTGGACACAGGTAACCGTGACGGGCAAGGAAAGCCACACCGGATCCACCCCGATGCCGATGCGCAAGAATGCCGGCCTTGCCATGGCCCGCATCCTGGAACTGGTGGACGAGATCGCCTGGTCGCATTCGCCGCATGCCGTCGGCGCCGCCGGGCACATCGAAGTTTTCCCGAACTCGCGCAATGTCATCCCGGGCAAGGCGGTCTTTACCATCGACTTCCGCTCTCCGGACATTGCCGTCATCAAGGACATGGAAGACCGCCTGAAGATCGAGGCAAAGAAGATCTGCGACGACATGGGGCTGGAAGTCGAGTTTGAAAAGGTCGGCGGTTTCGATCCGGTCGAGTTCGACAAAGGCTGTGTCGAAGCCGTCCGCAAGGCGGCCGAACGTCTCGGTTACACACACCAGAACATCATTTCCGGTGCCGGTCACGATGCCTGCTGGATCAACAAGGTCGCCCCGACGGCTATGATCATGTGCCCTTGCGTCGATGGTCTTTCCCACAACGAGGCGGAAGACATTTCCAAGGATTGGGCGAAGGCCGGCGTCGACGTCCTGTTCCACGCGGTGGTCGAGACCGCGGAGATCGTGGAATAAGCGGCTGGTCCCGGACCAGGTTCGGGACAGCTCAAACAAAAACACCACGCCGTCCCAGCCCTGAGCCGGGACCTCGAAACAGGGAGCAGCAGAACTGATGATCGCAAACGGAATGGCAGTGGCAAGCATTGGGTGCCTGGTCATGGCGCCGGCAACCGCCCTTGCCTTTTCCGTCGGCGACAATTGGGACTGGCAGCTCACGGAACCGACAGACCTGGACCGTGCGGTCGACGTTCTGGACCTTCATCCGGATCTGGTCGACGCCGAAGAACTGGCAACGCTTCGCGAGAAGGGCATCGAAACCATCTGCTACGTCAGCATCGGCACGCTTGAGAAAGGGTCTTCCGACGAAGGTTCGTTTCCGCCGGACATCATCGGCAAGACCTACAAGGACTGGCCGGACGAGCGGTTTCTCGACATTCGCGGCCTCGACGTCCTGCTGCCGATCATGAAGAAACGCTTCCAGGCCTGCAGGGACATGGGTTTCGATGCTGTCGAACCGGACAACATGGACATTCACGACAATGACAGCGGCTTTGCGGTGACGGCGGACGATGTGGTCGCCTATGTCGGCAAGCTGGCAGAGGTTGCCCATGACCTGGGCCTGAAGATCGGCCAGAAAAACGTATCCGACCTGACCGGCAGGATGATCGGTCATATGGACTTCGCCATCACCGAAAGTTGCTTTCAGGACGGCTGGTGCGATGAAGTCAGCGCTTATGTCGACGCCGGAAAACCGGTCTTCGACGCGGAATATACCGACCGGCCGATCGACTTTGCAGCCGCCTGCGAGACAGCGAAGACCAAGAGAATTTCGATGATCCTGAAAGACCGCGACCTAACGGCTCCCGTCAGGATGTGTCCTTGAGGTTTTGAAAGAATGATGCCGCCAGCAAACGACTGGCGCAGTGAACACGAAAAGAAGGGGAACTCCAATGGCAAGCAAAGTGATCAAGGGCGGCACGGTCGTTACCGCCGACCTGACCTACGAAGCCGATGTGAAGATCGAAGGCGGACGCATCGTCGAGATCGGCCCGAACCTTTCCGGCGATGAAACGCTCGATGCGACCGGCTGTTACCTGATGCCGGGTGGCATCGATCCCCACACCCACCTGGAAATGCCCTTCATGGGCACCTTCTCTTCCGACAATTTCGACAGCGGCACCCGCGCGGCTCTTGCCGGCGGCACAACCATGGTCGTCGATTTTGCCCTGCCCTCGCCCGGCCAGTCGCTGCTGGAAGCCCTACAGATGTGGGACAACAAGTCGACGATGGCCCATTGCGACTATTCCTTCCACATGGCGATCACCTGGTGGGGCGAGCAGGTCTTCAACGACATGCAGAAGGTGGTGCAGGAAAAGGGCATCAATACCTTCAAGCACTTTATGGCCTACAAGGGCGCACTAATGGTGAACGACGACGAGATGTTCGCCTCCTTCTCCCGCTGCGCGGAACTCGGTGCCCTGCCGCTGGTCCATGCCGAAAACGGCGACGTCGTCGCGACGCTGCAGCAGAAGTTGCTCGCGGAAGGCAACAACGGGCCGGAAGCCCACGCCTATTCCCGTCCGCCGGAAGTGGAAGGAGAAGCCACCAACCGCGCCATCATGATCGCCGACATGGCGGGCGTGCCGGTCTATATCGTGCACACGTCGTCGGAGCAGGCTCATGAAGCCATCCGCCGCGCCCGCCAGAACGGCATCCGCGCCTATGGCGAGCCGCTGATCCAGCATCTGACGCTGGACGACAGCGAATACAGGAACGCTGACTGGGACCACGCCGCTCGTCGGGTGATGTCGCCGCCGTTCCGTGACAAGAAGCACCAGGACTCGCTCTGGGCAGGTCTGGCTTCAGGCTCGCTGCAGGTGGTCGCGACCGATCACTGTGCCTT
>JBNKGB010000187.1:0-3486 GCA_050289605.1 Roseibium sp.
CAATATCAGGATTTCGATCCGATATATCTGCGTCAGGTGGTGTTCTATCCCTCGCAATATCCTCCCGGAACCATCATCGTCGACCCTGGCAACAAGTTCCTTTATCTGATCCAGCCCGGCGGCCGCGCCATCCGTTACGGCATCGGTGTCGGCCGCGCCGGATTTGCATGGAACGGCGAAGCGGTGATCCGTTTCAAGCGCGAATGGCCGAAATGGTTCCCGCCGGAAGAAATGATCGAGCGCGACCCGAAGCTCGCCAAATACAAGGACGGCCAGGACGGCGGTCCGGGAAATCCGATCGGGGCGCGGGGACTTTACCTCTGGCAGGGCAACAAGGACACGCTCTATCGGATACACAGCACCAACGCCCCGTCCAGCATCGGCACGAACGCTTCTAGCGGCTGCATCCGCATGTGGCACCAGGACATCATCGACCTTTATGACCGCGTGAATGTTGGAACCAAGGTGGTGGTGCTGGCCTGACAGCGCCAGCCGGCGCTGCTTGGGGATCGCAACGGGAGCAGCACCCGGGCCGGTCGGGGTGGTGCCGCGCCAGATCTCGAGCAGATTGCCGTCCGGGTCCCGGAGAAAGAGCGTGCGGTGCCCCCAGGGCTGATCCGTTGCCGGCAAGGCGATGTCGACGTTCCTTGGTCGCATTTCCGCCTCGCCAGCCGCCGACTGGATCAAGATCATGCGCCGCGGCAATCTCTCACGGGAATGGCGCTTCACGGTGCTTCGGCCGGAAGGGGAGGGGCACGATTTTAATGTCACGCTTTATTTGCCGGCGTGACCAGCGGACCGGGGCCGTGAACTGAAGCCCGCCCGAAACATTGCCGTCCCTGAAAACCCGTCTCTACCTTGAGACCGCTCCCGGCCGGATCGGCGGCGACATGTTTTCTGCCGGCGAATCGAACCGGGAAAGCAGCTGGTCGGCACGCATCGGTCTCAGTCGGTCGCGCTTCGCCCCCTTTCGGAACATCGTCACCCGCAGGGCCGGAAAGAGCCGCCCGGACTACGGTTTCCCGGCGGCGCATTCCTTCGCACGGGAAGCTTCCGCTCGGATGGCCGCGGCATAAAGCGTGACGTCGATGGAGGTGGCGACAAAGACCGCACCGAGATCGACGCAGCTTCGGGCGAAGTCGAAATTGGTGGTGAGGATGCCCGGTGCCTTGCCGGAGGCCTTGATGCGGGGGAGAGCGTCCTCGATGGCGGAAACGACTTCCGGGTGCATGGCCTCGCCAAGATGACCCATATCGGCGGCAAGATCGGACGGACCGATGAAGACGCCGTCGATGCCCTCGACGGACAGGATGTCGTCGAGAGCTGCGAGGCCGGCCCGGTTTTCCACCTGCACCAGCAGGCAGATTTCCTTATCCGCCGTCGTCAGATAGTCCGGAATGGCATTGAACCTGGAGGCGCGGGCGAGGGCGGAGCCGACGCCCCGGCCGCCGACCGGTGGGTAACGCACCGCTCGGACCAGCTCTTCCGCCTGCGCCCTGCTTTCCACCATCGGGATCAGCAGCGACTGAGCCCCCGCATCCAGGAACTGCTTGATCATCCAGGTCTCGCCGACGGGAAGACGCACGACAGGAAGGCTGTCGGAGGCCTCGATGACCTTGAGCTGCGCCATCATGGAACGCAGGTCGTTCGGCGCATGCTCGCAATCGATCAGCAGCCAGTCGAAGCCGGCGCTTGCGGTGATCTCGGCAACATAGGGATCGGCCAGCCCGACCCAGCAGCCGATCAGCGGATTGTCGGCTTTGAGGGCGGCTTTGAAACGGTTCTGCGGTGCGGGCATCGAAATCACTTTCAGGCAAACGAACAGGAAACGGCTCCGAAGGGACCGAAATCGGCATGAATGTCGGAGCCGGGCGGACACTCTACCGGGCGGATGAAGGATCCGGAAAGGACAATCTGGCCCACTTCGATGGACTGGCCGTAGGTCGCCATGCGCCGGGCCAGCCAAACCATGCTTTCCA
The DNA here is from genome assembly GCA_050289605.1 of Roseibium sp. Taxonomy (GTDB): domain Bacteria; phylum Pseudomonadota; class Alphaproteobacteria; order Rhizobiales; family Stappiaceae; genus Roseibium. Next base: position 1,980 of record JBNKGB010000187.1, read on the forward strand.
CCGGATCGTTGAGGACGCCGGCGCCGAGGCCGGTTTCTTCGACCTCGCCGTTTCGGGTGACAATCGCCCCGATCCAGCGCAGGTCCAGCGCCTCGGGCCGATGCCGTTTCGTTCCGAGCACAAGACCGGCGTTGGCGGCATTGTCGGAAATCGTGTCGAAGATCTTGCGGGCTTCTCCCGTTTCCGGGTCCTTGCGCTGGATGCGCGTGTCGAGGATCTCAAGGCTCGGGCAGACGTAATCCGTCGCCGCCAGAATGTCCTCCCGGGTGACGTCGGCCCCGGCAACCGGTGACTTCATGACGAAGGCGATCTCGGCCTCGATGCGCGGCTGGATGAAGCGTCCCTTGGGGACCGTCGCACCGGTTTCGAACAGCATGTCATCAAAGAGGACACCGCTGTCGGGAATGTCGATCTTGAGCGCATCCTGCATGGCTTTGGAAGTGAGGCCGATCTTCCAGCCGATCACCTTGGCGCCTTGGTCGAGCTTGTGCCGGGCCAGTTCCTTCTGGATCGCGTAGGCCCCGTCCATGTCGAGATCCGGATGGCGCAGGGTGAGGAGGCCGATCTGCTTGCCGGTCTTTTCGGCTTCCAGCAGGTCGGCGGCAGCTTGGGAAATCTGTGAAGGCGTCAGGCTCATCGCTCGTCCTCCACGCCGTTCTTCAGGACACCGATCCCCTCGGCCTCGATTTCGACGACGTCACCGGGTTTGAGAAAGACCGGCGGATCGAAGCGTGCACCGGCACCGGTCGGGGTTCCGGTGACGATGACGTCGCCCGGCACCAGCGTGGTGAAAGTGGAGATATATTCGATCTGGCGCGGGATCGGGAACAGCATGCGGCTGGTTCTGTCGTCCTGACGCAGCTCTCCGTTGACCTTCGTCGTCAGCCGGATGTCGTCGAGCTGATCCTTCGAGGTGAAGGGCACAAGCCACGGGCCGATCGCGCCGGAGGCGTCGAAATTCTTGCCCTGGGTGACATTGAACTTGGCATGGCGCACCCAGTCGCGGAGCGTGCCTTCGTTGCAAAGGGTTATCGCGGCGATGTGGCCCCAGGCGTCCTCCTGCCTGATGTGCCGTCCACCCTTGCCGATGACGATGGCGATCTCGCCCTCGTAGTCGAGCTTGCTTGACGCCTTCGGGCGGATCAGCGGGCGGTCATGGCCGGTGAAGGAGCGGGGGACGCGAATGAACAGAGACATGTTCGCCGGCGCGTCCTGGCCGTCCTTGTATTCCGCGTTCCGGTCCGGGAAGTTGACGCCGACGCAGATGATCTTTTCCGGATCCGGCACCGGGATTTCGTATGCGAACGACCCGTGCGGATGGGTGACCGGCTTGCCGTCGGCTGCCAGCGCAAGCGTTTCAAGACCGTCCGCTTCGATGACGCTCCGCAAGGTCGGCCAATCGGGAAACGCCGGCGACAGGGCGATCATGCCACCATCGGTGACCGCGCCGTAGTAGGTCTTTCCATCTGCGGTATAGGTCGCGAAGCGGGTCATCGGAGTTCCATTC
>JBNKGB010000188.1:0-3367 GCA_050289605.1 Roseibium sp.
TTCTGTCTGTCAGACTGGTCGAACGTCAAAGGGCGGAGCGCGAGGCTGAACGCGAAGCGGAAGACGCAGCGGCCTAGGCCGGATGCCGGCCGGTTCAAGGCCGCAGAAGTGTCTTTCCTGCGTCCGGCCGGATGCGGTCGTTTCCTGACTAGCGCCCGACACGCGTTCCTGTTTGCCGGACGGAAACAACTGCAACGACCGTCGTTCGGGAAACGAAGATGTTTGATATTAAGTGGATACGGGAAAACGCCGAGGCCTTTGATCTTGCCTTGGCAAAACGGGGCTACGAGGCCTCAGCGGCCAGACTGATCGCGCTGGACGATTCCCGCCGCTCCCACATCACCAAGCTTCAGGAAGCCCAGGAACGGCGTAACGCCGCGTCCAAGGAAATCGGCAAGGCCAAAGGCTCTGGCGATGACGCCCGGGCGCAGGAACTGATCGACGAGGTCGCCCAGATCAAGGCCTTCATCCAGTCTGGTGAAGAAGAAGAGCGCCGGTTGATCGCGGACCTCGAGGCCGCCATGGCGGTCATTCCGAACCTGCCGCACGATGATGTGCCGGTCGGCAAGGACGAGCACGACAACGTCCTTTTGAAGACATACGGCGAAAAGCCGGTGTTTTCCTTCAACGAAGTGCCCAAGGAACATTACGACCTCGGTGAAAGCCTGGGTGGAATGGATTTCGCCGCGGCAGCGAAACTGTCCGGCTCGCGTTTCGTCGTGCTCAAGGGCCAGATCGCCCGGCTGGAGCGCGCCCTTGGGCAGTTCATGATCGACCTGCACACTGAGGAAAACGGCTACACCGAAGTATCTCCGCCGTTGCTGGTCAATAACGCCCCGCTTTACGGCACGGGCCAGCTTCCGAAATTCGAGGAAGACCTCTTCAAGACAGAGACGGATCATTACCTGATCCCGACCGCGGAAGTGCCGCTGACGAACCTGGTCGCCGACGAAATCCTCGGTGAGGACCAGCTGCCCTTGCGCGTCACGGCCCTGACCTATTGCTTCCGATCCGAGGCCGGATCTGCGGGCCGAGATACACGCGGCATGCTGCGTCAGCACCAGTTCATGAAATGCGAGCTGGTCTCCGTCACCAGACCCGAGGACTCGCTCGCCGAACTGGATCGTATGCTCGGTTGCGCCGAACTCGTCCTGCAGAAACTCGGTCTACATTACCGTGTCATGACCCTTTGTTCCGGAGACATGGGCTTCGGTGCACGCAAGACCTACGACATCGAGGTCTGGCTGCCCGGTCAGGACGCTTACCGGGAAATTTCCTCCTGTTCGGTCTGCGGTGATTTCCAGGCGCGCCGTATGAATGCGCGCTACCGTCCCGCAGGGGTCAAGCAGACGGTCCACGTGCACACGCTCAACGGATCCGGAATTGCCGTCGGCAGAGCCCTGATCGCGGTTCTGGAGAACTACCAGAACGGTGACGGCACCATCACGGTGCCGGAGGTACTGCGACCATATATGGGCGGATTGGAAAAGATCGGCTGAGCCGGGTTTCCGGACAAATCGGACGGCAGGCTCAAGGCCTGCCGCCCAGGGCCGGCGGCATGGAAGCGGTCCGGACTGCCGTGGATTCCTACGGCCTATACTTTGAACGAAATTTTTGCGGGACAAGGCTCCAATGCGCATATTAATCACCAATGACGACGGCATTCATTCCCCGGGTCTCGTCGCCCTGGAGCAGATAGCGAAAACACTGTCGGACGACGTTTGGGTTGTTGCGCCTGAAACCGATCAGAGCGGTGTCGCGCATTCCCTGACATTGAGCGATCCTCTTCGGCTGCGTCAGATCGACGATCGCCATTTTGCGCTGAAAGGAACGCCGACGGACTGCGTCATCATGGGTGTATGCAAGGTTCTGCCGGATCTTCCGGACCTCGTTCTTTCCGGCATCAATCGCGGACAGAACCTCGCCGAAGACGTGACTTATTCCGGCACTGTGGCCGGCGCGATGGAAGGCGTGATCCTCGGAATTCCTTCGATCGCCGTCTCTCAGGCCTACAACTGGGACGTTCTGGGCGAACCCGATTTCTCGACCGCGGAAAGCCATGCACCTGAATTGTTCCGCAAGTTGCTCGACTTCGATCTACCGCCCTATACTCTGTTCAACGTCAACTTTCCGGCTTGCACAGCCGACGAGGTGAAAGGCATCAAGGTAACGGTTCAGGGCCATCACGAACAGAGCGGCCTGTCGATCGATGAACGCACGGACGGCCGCGGATATCCCTACTACTGGCTCAGATTCCAGGATCGGGGCAAATCGGTTCATGAAAATTCCGATCTGCAGGCAATTGCGGATGGATATGTTTCGGTTTCACCGTTACGCATTGATCTTACGGCCCATGATCTGGTGACTCGCCTGGCAGGGGCTCTTTGACAGACCTGTAACGGGAGAGCGGGAAATGGCCGGCCATCAGCCCGGCACGAATCAACCGGCAAGTCCTTCGCCTCTACCCGATGAAGCAGAGGCGCGCGCCGCTTTTGTGCTGGCGCTGAGGCGGCGCGGCGTCGGCGCCTTGAGTGTCCTTTCGGCGATCGAGCGTGTTCCCAGGCGTCTTTTTCTCTCCGCACGTCACCACGGCCTGGCCTACGAGGATGCCGCGCTTCCGATAGAGTGCGGCCAGAGCGTTTCGGCGCCGTCACTTGTAGCCTACACGTTGCAGGCACTAGGCGTATCCCCGGACCATTCGGTTCTGGAGATCGGAACCGGATCGGGTTACCAGGCCGCGGTGCTCGCACACCTTGCGCAAAAGGTCGAGACGCTCGACCGGTTTTCAACCCTGACGAACCTGGCCACGCAACGGTTTGCGGCGCTCAAGCTTGAAAACGTCAAGGCTCGCCAGATGGATGGTCTGGAGGGGTTCAAGCAAAAGGGGCCCTACGACAGGATCGTGGTGACGGCAGCCGTCGAGAGCATTCCCGACGCCTGGGTTCAGCAGTTGAAACCTGGCGGGTTGCTTGTAGCACCTGTCGGACGGGCAAACGAAGTCCAGTCCCTGATCCGGTATCAGAAAACTGAAAGTGTCGTGACCGCCGAACACCTGACGGCGATAAGAACCGTCATGCTGCGACCGGGACTGGCAAAAAAGCTCTAAAAACGTAGACCGTCAGATCGATTTCTCGCCGTGACCAGATTCGGATTCGTGCGGAACGTTGTTCGCAGCAACCGATTCCTTCGGCCGGACGAACGCGATTGAACCGTCCAAGCAATGGCACAGCAAACGGACCTGCGGCAGCTTTAACATGTTCGGAGCCTGCCGAAATTTACCATAGATCCCGGACCGCTCGACGCGCAGAACGCGCAGAATACTGAGAATATTGCGATTTGCAGGGAAACCTGCGCCGGTCTTTAGCCT
>JBNKGB010000189.1:0-3162 GCA_050289605.1 Roseibium sp.
GGAAACCGGACGGTTTCCTGCAGCTTTGCGCCTCGTATCCGAACAAATTCATCCCTACCATTTCATCCAAATTAATGAGTCCTGACCCTAGGGGAAGATGAGTATTTCCGGGGTGATCACCATGTGCGGCAGAGTGGTAGTAAGAAGCAAGGTTGAGCTGCAGCGGCTTTCATCGGGGAAGAAGGTGTTCATATCTTCCCTGATGGGCCCCAAGATGCGGATCAATCCGGAGAATATCGTTCTAAAGCCCCAGGCAACCACAAACCCGGGAACCAAGGGCCTGCCGCGGCTCTATTTCTTTAGGTATTCCGATCCTATCCGCGGCCTGGAACTTCATAGAAAGGATTATCCCAGCGACCTTTTCCTGCTTATTTTCGACGATCACCCGGTTATAAAAATCAAGCAGAACACAGGAAGTGTTGCAGAGTACATTTTTGAGGGTTTCGAGCTCAAACCGGACAGCAAGCAATATCTGGTCGAAGCTTCGATGCTGGATGAACCCGAGCCTGAACGGCAGAACACCGCACCTTCCAAACAAACCGGGCAGCAATCTTCATTCCTGGAATATTGTACCATTATGTAAGGTACAGTTGTAACGCGCCAGAAGAGGGCTTTGCCGGCGTCGGGCGGCAACAGCGATTTTGACGGGTTTCGGTTGTTTCCGGAAGGAGCAGGCGAAAACCGCCGTACGAATTCGAGACGGGAACTGAAACGCGAAATTCAGAGCGATTTCCCGCCATTGGAACCTAGTAAGGACCAGGCTCGTAAAGCGTGGCGGTGTGCGGACAGACCTCGACAGCACAGCCGTGTCTGGCGATCGGTGCGTCGATCTCGCGCAGGAACTTGAGCCGCATCGCCCGCGCAAAATCAGGGAAATCCTGCGCGGTAATGACAAATGCACCCGGCCCACCAATGAGATGCCGGCGAAAATGACGCGTGATGTCGAGTGGATCTTCCTCAATGGCCAATCCATTTATGACAATGCCCTTGGCGATCAATCTGTCGCGCGTTTCCTCCAGCAGCGGCACGTTATCGGCGTGGCCATTGCCGGAAACGTCGATCACCTGCCGGACCGCCGGCCTGGGAGCTTGGTTTAGCATCTCCGCGGCGAATTCAACGCCCGCATGTATCATCGTGTTACCGCCGGCGAGCCGGCGCGGCATCACCGTAATTATTTCTGCCAGCGCATCGATATCGCGCTTCTCACGCAGGTGTGTCCAATCCAGCGCAACGGCCTGGTGCCCGATGCTTGCCCATTGCACGATTGCAATATTGATCCCGCCGGGCGCTCGGGTGATGGCCGCCTGCACGGCCGGATCCCGAAGCGCGACTGCAATTCCGGTCCGTTGCAGGCCGAATTCCTGATCATTGACGCTCGCCGAGACATCGACAGCCAGCACCAGGTTCAAATGCGAATTGTCCTGGGCCGATGTTCCTGGTGCCCTGACGGAGAGGATCAGTCCCGCAAAAAGGAATAAAACCGCAGCAACAAGGCGCGAGGCCCCCTCCGACACACCGAACCGGCGACGCCAGGCAGGCCAGCGATGACACATGGCGCACTCCGTCAAACTCTCTTGGGCAGAGATCCATTCAATTGATCAGGGCAGCGGATCCCCCGGCTTGTCTCTATGCCGGGCGAAGCTATCAAATGAAGCGGGAGCTGTCATTTCAACACGCGATAACGGTCATTTGCTCAAGCTGTCCGGCAATTGTCGAAAAGGTCCTCTCGCCGGACATTGACAATCCGATGCCCGCCGTTCGGCGACTAAACTTCACATCCGAGCGCGCAGAACACATGGCACCGAGGGTTTCTGCGGGATGAGGCCGGATCGAGTGTTTTCTGGGGATGACTGGACGAAAACGGACGCGCGGCGCGGCCTCCCCGAACGCCGATGGAGGTCCGATTTGCGGAAAAAGCCGCCGTTGGATCAGTCCTGCCTACCGCCTCGCAGCCATTGGCAATACCGTGCCCCATTTGGTCTCCCGAGCTGGTCCTGTCGGTTCGAAACCCAGCTTCGTGTAGACCGCGATGGCTCTTTCATTGTCCGGGTGCGGATCGGTAGCAATCACAGGTGCGCCTTCCTCAAAAAGCGTCCGCATTCTCATTCCGATAAACGCGGTTCCATGGCCGACGCCGACCATTCCAGGGTCTCCGATGAATTGGTCAATTCCTCGCGACCCTTTGGGAAGACTTGCAAAATGGTGGTCCTCCCATCCGTGCACAGTGTAGTCCTGCATGAACGCGAAAGGCCGCTCTGCGCACGAAACGATCCAACGGGCGACCCGAGGATCAGCCAGATCAGCTTCGTCATACGGCTCATCCGGGTCCCACCATTCGCGGACGTGCGGGTTCGATTGCCATGTCGAAAGCAAAGCGAGATCATCCAGGGTCGCTCTGCGAAAACTGTACTGTTTTTGCGCAATCATCCGACGACCCTAGCACATCGTGCTCTGGTCGACATGCGCCCGGGGCTGCGATCAAAGTCAGCTGCAGCAGATAGCGGTTTCCGACCCGATCCACGCGAATACCTGCCGCCTCTCCGCGCGTCGTGGGGCTCCTTGGCGGACAGGCCTTCGAACATCGCTCGGTCTGCCGGAACTTGGCCTTCACCGCATGACCAGATGGCGGATGAGGGCTTATCCGGGATTAAGTAGGATTAGCCGGTTTTTGGCGGTTTCCTGCCCCTGCGGGCGGGAATGGGCAAAACGGGCGCACAACTTCACTTGGCAGAAAATGGGGCAGGCGGCAGTTTATCGGCTGCGAACGAGAGGAAGCCTGTTGAGAGATCGCCGGCGAGAGGCTTTCGGAGGCGACTTAAATGGCCTTTAATCGCTCTCTGATTGCAGGGAGATCTTGACACGATGTGCGGCCGGTTCACCCAGATAAGACCCTGGAGGGAGATCGTCAGGCTCTACAGGCTGACGGACATCTATCTGGAGCGGAATACCGCTGCCCGCTACAACATCGCCCCCACCCAGGACGTTCCCTTCATCCGTCTGGGGGAAGACGGACAGCAGATCGTCACGGACGGCCGCTGGTGGCTGGTGCCGCATTGGGCCAAGGAACTGCAGTCGAAATATCCGATGTTCAACGCCCGCTCCGAGGACGCGGAAAAGAAGCCCGCATTCCGGGATGCCTACAAGCGTCACCGCTGCCTTGTG
>JBNKGB010000190.1:0-3161 GCA_050289605.1 Roseibium sp.
AGACGATGCGCCCCGAGACCGGGTCGCGCTCGACCTCGCCGAGGCCGCGGTGGACGAGGTGATCGCCGCCAACCCCGATCAGGTCGAAAAGGCCAAGGCCAACCCGAAGCTCGCGGGCTGGTTTGTGGGTCAGGTCCTGAAGGCGACCGGCGGCAAGGCAAACCCGGCGGCTGTCAACGAACTGGTGGCGAAAAAGCTCGGCCTCTAAGGGTCGAAGCGGCACCGCCACCGGTTCACCACCGACATGTGAAATGCGCCAAAGCCTGACAGGCGACTTTCTGAAAACATCACGTTTTCAGCATCTTGCCGATTGTCTCTCAGATCAGAACGGCACCTTTCCGCCGGCGGCTTCCTTCCGTCATACTTGCCCGATACCCCCGTTTCCGCTAAGGGCGGTTCCGGGAAGGCAGGCGAACGAGGGTTTCGATGCAGCAATACGAATACAGGGTCATCCCCGCCCCCAACCGGGGTGAGAAAGCCCCGGGGGTGAAGACCGGACCGGACCGCTTCGCCCATGCCCTCGCCTCTGCCATGAACGAACTCGCGCGCGACGGATGGGAGTATCTCCGCGCCGACACCTTGCCATCCGAAGAACGGTCGGGCCTGACCAAGCGGACGACAGTCTATCACTCCGTCCTGGTGTTCCGCCGGGCGGTCCCGCGCCTGACCGAAGAAGCGCCACGCCGGGTCCTGACATCTGCGCAGCCACAGGGGCGCGCGCCCACGCTCACGCTTGAACCGAGCGCACGACAGGACCGGGCTGCGGAACCGCAAACCCAGCCTGCAGATCCGGCATCCGAATCCCGCTGACTGGGGCGGAATGGCGACGGCCTCACGCCCGTCCGCAATCCGTAAGCAATGCTCCACACGACTGGTCGTTGTTCACACTGGCAAAACAACACGGCCCATGGCCAGCCACCTCATCCGACACGCCTATATTAGTTAAAAATCAATAGCTTAAATGAATCTTTGCAGACTCTGCGCCCCAAATGCGGCGCCAATCGGACACCTTTTTGCCGCATTTCCTTTTCCGCCACTGCCGCAGGGCACATAATGACTGGGTATCGGTGGTGAGAACCAGACATGTATGAGTACAAATTCATTCCGACGCCGCAGCAGGTCAACCTCAATGGAAAGTTGAGGAACGACAGGGGTGGACTTTCGGGCACGCTCGACAGCGAGGCAACGTTCCTGTCTGCCTCCGGCTGGGAGTTCATGCGTTTTGACCGGGTGCCAGTCACACGCCGCCGCATGCTGGTCCTCAAAGTCGCCGATGAAGAACAGGTCATGGTGTTCCGCCGTCCGGTGAACGACGCCGTGCCGAGCAACGTCCCGGCCGCCCCCGCGCCCATGACCGAACCGCAGGCGCGGCCGCATCGCCTGTCGCGCGGCCGCAAACGTTACATTCCCGAACGGCTGATGGTTCCCGGCCCGGACGCATAATTCCGCACGAAGCCCGGTCGTCCAGGCGGGCTGGAACCGGCAGGTTCCAGCCCTTTTGTATGTCCAGCCCTATGCGGATATTCTCACATCCCCGTATTTTTGTGCTCTTACCCCTTCTCTGCGCCGGGAAATAGCCTAAACTCTGGCCCCCGAGTCGAAAAAGCCAATGTCCGAGGCCAGAGCATGACCAGACCCGACCCTTTCGGTTTCGATATTTCCGCCGCCTCTGACAAGAAGAAGCGGTCAAAGGGGCGGCGCGGCATGTCTGGGGCGTTCGAGACCTCGACCCGCGCCTGCGATCACGCGGGCTGCGAAGAGGCGGGCCAGTACCGCGCCCCGAAATCGCCCGACCAGCTCGAAGATTATTTCTGGTTCTGCAAAGAACATATCCGGGAATACAATCTGAAATGGAACTTCTTCCACGGCACCAGCGACGAAGAGTTTCAGAAGTTTCTCGACAAGGACCGGGTCTGGGGGCGCGAAACCAAACCCTTCGCCAAGAAGGGCGACGAGGACCGCGCCTGGGCGCGGCTTGGGATCGAGGACCCGATGGAAATTCTTGGCGCCAATGCAACGCAGAACCCAGGCCGCGCCGTGGTCGGCCGCAAGCTGCCGTCCACGGAACGCAAGGCGCTCGATATTCTTGAGGCCAAGGACAGCTGGACCAAGATCGAGATCCGCAAGCAGTACAAGAGCCTCGTCAAGGACCTGCACCCCGACATGAACGGTGGCAACCGCGACGACGAGGAAAGGCTGCAGGAGGTTGTCTGGGCCTGGGACCAGATCAAGGACAGCCGCAACTTCAGGGACTGACCTCAGCCCTCCTTGATAAGTTCACCAATAAACTTGCGGTCTTCGTCGTTCCATGCCGACGGATCCTCACCGTGGGCAATGCGGGCATGGGTTTCCAAAAGCTGCCAAACCTCCGCCTCGGTCGCGGCGGTCACCTTGCCGGGGCAGTCCTCCATTCCTTCGTAATCGGCGCAGGCATAACTGTAGGTCTTGGCCATTTCGGGCCTCCTTTCCTGTTAAGGGATCGAACGATTGTCAGGGAAACTTCGGAAACGCTTTCAAGGCTTCGTCGAGCACGACCCATGGCTGCTTGTGATCGAGATAGACATTTGAGGTCGGCACCGCGGCAGCGGGGTCATCGAGCGTCGCGGTCATGATGGCGGTATCGGTCCAGTCCTCCCCGACATAGGTGAGGGATGTGCCGCATTTACCGCAGAATCCTCGCTCCACACCGGGCGAAGATCGGTAGATCGCAAGCTTGCCCTTAGTGACGGCAAAGTTTTCCGGCGCGACGGCCGAATAGGTGACAAATCCGGCCCCGACAGCACGCTGGCACGACCGGCAATGGCAATGGGCCGAGTAGGTAAAGGCTCCGGTTAGCCGGTAGCGCACGGCACCACACATACAGCCCCCGTCATGTACATCGATCGCCATGATCACCCCCGGTTCCCTCTTCACGCCCGTAAGTTTTCCAGACCAGCAGGAAGAAAGCGATTAAGTAATTTTCGATATCTGTTAGAATATCTGACAGATGAAGTGGACCGACATACCCCCTCTGAACAGCTTGCGCGCCTTTCTCGCGCTGGCCGAGAACGACAGCTACGCCGCCGCCGGACGTATGCTGAACGTCTCGCACGGGGCGGTGATGCAGCAGGTTCGCGCACTTGAGAACCGACTTGGCGTGGCGCTTGTCGAACGCAGCGGCC
>JBNKGB010000191.1:0-3145 GCA_050289605.1 Roseibium sp.
ATGAACGTCAGCGTGCGCCAGTGGCCATGCGGAGCAAAGCCGCGCAGGCGCTTGCCTTTCGGCCCCCAACCGCGCAACGGCGCCATGTTGGTCTTGATCCACGTTTCGTCGATGAAGACCAGTCGTTCGGGATCGAGGCGACCCTGAAAGGATCGCCAGCGCTGTCGCCGCCGTGCAATGTCGGCGCGGGCCTGCTCAAGGGCGAACAGCGTTTTTTTTGAACCGCAGCCCCTCGCGCCGCAGGAACCGCCATACCGTATCGTGCGAGACATTGACGCCGCGCGCCGCAAGTTCCGCCTTCAGTCCGTGCAGGCTCAACTGCGGCGTCTGGCTGATCCGCTCCGCGATGAAGGCCCGGTGCGGTTCCAGAAGATGCTTGCGGTGGCCGCCCATCTTGCCAGGCGCAACCGAGCCCGTCGCACGATAGCGCTGCGACCACTTCACGACAGAGGAAACCGCAACTCCAAAGCGCTCGGCCACCGACCGGCAGCTCTCACCGGACAGAACGGCCTTCACGACGCGATGACGAAGATCATTCGAAAGAGGTGCTGCCATCAGATGCTGGCCTCCTGTCCCAGCCAGCATCTTGAATCACAAATCTAACCCCAACGGAATCCCACCAGATTCAATCAATCTCGGAAACGCTCTAACGGACATGCCGCCTTTCGACATGCCGCTTCATCGCGACACGGTCTATATCTCCGTCGTCGACCGCAACCGCAATGCCGTGAGCTTCATCAACTCGATCTTCGACAGTTTCGGCACCGGCCTTGTCTCACCCCGTTCGGGCGTCATCCTGCACAATCGCGGCCAGAGTTTCTCGCTCAAGCCCGGTCATCCCAATCGGATCGGGCCTTTGAAACGGCCCCTTCACACGATCATTCCGGGCATGGTGACCCGCAACGGCAGCGTCGAGATGCCCTTCGGCGTGATGGGCGGCTACTATCAGGCGCTCGGTCACGCCCATCTGATCTCCAGGGTCCTCGACTACGGCATGGACCTTCAGGATGCGATCGACCTTCCGCGCATGATGCCCACATCAGACGGAACCACGGTGGAAGCAGAGCATACGCTGGACCACTCAGCCAAGGCCGAGCTCGAGCGGCGAGGCTTCTCATTCGTGCCGGCACCGTATCCTATCGGCGGCGCGCAAGCGATCCGGATTGACTGGGAGAACGGCACCCTGACCGGCGCATCCGAACCAAGGAAAGACGGCATGGCGCTCGGAGTCTAAGGACCTTTCGCGGTTTCGGCCGACGGATGACATGAGAGGGACGCGCCGGAACGATTCCGGCAAGGTCGGCGACACGCTCCTGGCGAGCGCCGCCACCTCAGCCTGGAGCCCGGTCGGACCGCGAAAAATAGCGCTTCGCAACTTCTTCCGGTGTTGGCGGATTGACCAGCAGCGGCATGATCGTGAGCTCGTTCACGGTCTCGATGTCGGGAAAGAATGCAGCGTCGTTGCCACTGCCCAAAGGCTCGTGACCTTGCGTCTGATATGCGGCCAGGCCATGGGGAGCAAGCACGAGGTAACCGGCGATGCGCACCGGATCGCCATCGACAATCAATCCGGCGCGCTGGCATTCGGCGATTGTTCCAACCAATGTCGACAATGCCTTTTCGTTATGAAGGGTCCTGCTGCTTTGCTCGGGATTCTCGTCCTCGCGTACGGTAAACATCAGTGAGAAGAAACCCTTGTTCTCCTGCGCAAAACGCATATAGGCGAAACCCAGTGCGTTGACCCTCTCAAGCGGATCGTCGGATGCCTTATTAAGTTCCTCGTCCTGGTAGGCGGCCAAGGTCCGAAAGCCTTCCGCCGTCAACGCATCGAGCAGGGCTGCCTTGTCGGAAAAGTGACGATAGGCCGAGGCGTGCGTGACGCCGAGCGCGCTCGCAAGCTCGCGCATCGAGAAGTTGGGGCCGCCGCGGCTGACTATAAGGTCCAGTGCCGTCGTCAAGAGCGCATTGCGCAAGTCATTATGATGATAGCCCTTTTTCCGAAGATTCCGGGGTGGTGCCGTTTTCACTTCCTGGTTCCCTTTGTTCCTCTCCGAGATATCGAAGAGCTTCGCTGATGGCATGCGCGTTGGTGTTCCGACAAGGTTTCCACGCGTTGATTGTACACAATCGAGTAATCACAGTTGACGAAACGGCTTCTCTCTGCATTAATGTTTCCACTGGTGACATAAGAAACAGCCAATGGCAACACCGGCACAACAATGGGAGACGAGAGAGTGAAATCCTTAAGCGGACATTCCAATATTTCACGCAGGCAGGCTCTGAAATGGGGTGCAGGAGCCACGGCCAGCACGTTGTTCATGCCCTCGATCGCCCGCGGCGCGGGATCAACTATCAAGATCGGCTATGTCGGCTCCCTGTCGGGAATTCGCGCCGCTTTCGGCGAGACCGAGGCATGGACGCTCGAAAAAATGAAGGCGCATCTGGCCAATGGCCTGGAGGTTGGCGGCAAGACCTACCAGGTGGAACTGGTCATCCGCGACAACCAGTCCGACCCCAACCGTTCGAACTCGATCGCCAGTGAACTTGTCCTGCGCGAACGGTGCAACCTGGTTCTGGCCCAGGACGGCGATGGTGCGCTCTCGATCGGCGAACTGGCGGATACGCGGCGGGTCCCCACGATTTCGACCATGGTGCCCTGGCAGGGCTGGTTCTTCCCGCGCGGCGGCAACCCGGCGACGGGTTTCCCCTACACATTTCATTTTTTCGCCGGTTCGGACACCATTCTCCAGACGTTCGTTTCCCTCATGGACCAGGTCGAGACGAACAAGAAGGTCGGCACATTGTTCCTGAACAATGAGCCGGGACAGGCCTTCATGGACCCCGAGTTGGGCCTGCCGCCCATGCTCAAGGGGGCTGGCTATGCGGAAACTGCAGCCGGCGGATTCCCGATTACCGCCAACGATTTTTCGAATGCCGTATCGGCTTTTGCGGCGGTCAAGCCGGACATCCTGACCGGCTTCATGTTTCCCAATCACTTCATTCCCTTCTGGAACCAGGTCGGCCAGGCCGGGCTTAAGCCCAAAGTTTGCGCCATGGCCGCGGCGTTCCTCTTCCCCTCCGGCATCGAAGCTCTGGGCGAGACCGGGGACGGAATGGCCACTGAAGTCTGGTGGTCGCCTCGGTT
>JBNKGB010000192.1:0-3127 GCA_050289605.1 Roseibium sp.
TATGACCTACCACAGGACTCGGAAGACTATGTACACCGTATAGGGCGTACAGGCCGTGCCGGTGCGACTGGTGAGGCGATTAGTTTTGCCTGTGATGAATACGTGTTTTCCATGCCGGACATCGAGGAATACATCAACTGGAAGGTCAAGGAAGAGCAGAAGGTGGCCGCCCTCGTCACCGGCTCCCGGATCTGCCAGAAGCACCTCAGCGCCATCATGCGCGCCTGCGTCAACTGCGAGGCCGACAACGGCGACTGCTTCGACCCGTCGAAGAACCCGGCGCTGAAGCGCGAGATCCGCGCCGCAAAGAAGATGATGGTGCCGGAAAACTACATCCAGCGTGTCATCCAGTTCGCACGGCAGGGCTTCACCAAGATCGAATTCCCGACCTTCAACACCGACTGGGATTCGGAAGCCTACCTGACCGTTGCCGGCCAGAACTCCAACAATTCCGTGCGCGTCACCGACGGCTTCCTGAATGCCGTCGTAGAGGACAGCACCTGGGACCTGACCGGCCGCCGCACGGGCGACGTCCTGAAGACCGTGAAGGCGAAGGACCTTTGGGAACAGATCGGCTATGCCGCCTGGGCTTCCGCCGATCCCGGCCTGCAGTACCACACCACCATCAACGACTGGCACACCTGCCTCGCCGACGGTGAGATCCGCGCCTCCAACCCCTGCTCGGAATACATGTTCCTGGACGACACGGCCTGCAACCTGGCGTCCCTGAACCTGATGCAGTTCCGGAAGGAGGACCGCTCCTTCGACATCGACAACTACGAACATGCCGTCCGCCTGTGGACCGTCGTTCTGGAAATCTCTGTGCTGATGGCGCAGTTCCCCTCGAAGGAAATCGCGGAACTGTCCTACAAGTTCCGTACCCTCGGCCTCGGCTACGCCAACATCGGCGGCCTGCTGATGACCTCCGGCATCTCCTATGACAGCGACGAGGGCCGCGCGCTCTGCGGTGCCCTGACCGCAGTCATGACCGGCGTCGCCTATGCGACCTCCGCTGAAATGGCCGGAGAGCTCGGCGCCTTCCCGGGCTACAAGAAGAACGCCCAGCACATGCTGCGCGTCATCCGCAACCACCGCCGCGCCGCCCATGGCGAGACGGAGGGCTATGAGGGTCTGAACACGGCTCCGGTCGCTCTCGACCACGCCTCCTGCCCGGATCAGGTGCTTGTCGAACGCGCCCGCAAGGCCTGGGACCGCGCCCTGGAACTCGGTGAAAAGAACGGCTACCGCAACGCCCAGTCCACCGTGATCGCCCCGACCGGCACGATCGGTCTGGTCATGGATTGCGACACCACCGGCATCGAGCCCGACTTCGCCCTGGTGAAGTTCAAGAAGCTGGCCGGCGGCGGTTATTTCAAGATCATCAACCGCGCCGTTCCCGAAGCCCTGCGCGTACTCGGCTACGCGGAAAGCGAAATCGGCGAGATCGAGGCCTATGCGGTCGGCCATGGTTCCATCGACCAGGCTCCAGGCATCAACCCGTCGGCCCTCAAGGCCAAAGGCTTTACCGACGAGAGCATCACCAAGCTGAAGGACGGCATGAAGTCCGCCTTCGACATCAAGTTCGTGTTCAACCGCTGGACGCTCGGCGACGATCAACTGCAAACACTCGGCGTCAGCACGGAACAGCTCGAGGATCCTGAATTCGACCTGCTGAGTTTCCTCGGCTATTCGAAGTCCGAAATCGAGGCCGCAAACACTCACGTCTGCGGTGCGATGACCCTGGAGGGTGCGCCTTTCCTGAAGGAAGAGCACTACCCGGTGTTCGACTGCGCCAACCCGTGCGGCCGCATCGGCAAGCGCTTCCTGTCGGTGGAAAGCCACATCCGCATGATGGCTGCCGCCCAGCCGTTCATCTCCGGTGCGATCTCCAAGACGATCAACATGCCGAACGATGCGACGGTCGAGGACTGCAAGGAAGCCTACATGCTGTCCTGGAAGCTGGCCCTGAAGGCCAACGCGCTCTACCGCGACGGCTCCAAGCTGTCCCAGCCGCTCAACGCCCAGCTTCTGGCCGATGAGGACGAGGACGAAGAGGACGTCGCAGAAGCGATTGCCGCCAAGCCGCTGGCCGCCAAGGCCGAAGTCGTGGCGGAACGGATTGTCGAGCGCATCGTCGAGCGCGTCGTGCGCGAACAGGAAAAGCTGCCGACCCGCCGCAAGGGTTACACCCAGAAGGCCAAGATCGGCGGTCACACCATCTTCCTGCGCACAGGCGAATATGACGACGGCCGCCTCGGCGAGATCTTCCTCGACATGAACAAGGAAGGCTCCGCGCTCCGGGCGTTCATCAACAACTTCGCCATCTCCGTCTCGCTCGGCCTGCAATACGGCGTGCCGCTGGAGGAATATGTCGACGCCTTCACCTTCACCAAGTTCGAGCCGGCCGGCATGGTCCAGGGCAACGATGCGATCAAGAACGCGACGTCGATCCTCGACTACGTCTTCCGCGAACTGGCGGTGTCCTATCTCGGCCGACACGACCTCGCCCATGTGCCGCCGGAAGCTTTCGGCAACGGTCCGGTGAGCGCCGGTGCGGTCAAGACCATGGACAAGGGCAATGCCGGTGTCGTCTCGCACGGCCTGGTGCGCGGCCAGACGGAGCGCTTCCGTCTCGTCTCCGGCCACGAACCGGTCGGCGAGATCACCGAGACGGTGAAAGTCGAGCTCGGCACCACGGTCGCCGCCCAGACCTCCGCTGTCGCAACCGCATTCGCCCGGGGCTCCGAAGCCCCGGCCGTGGAAATCACCACCGCCCCTGCCCCGCAGGTCAAAACGGCGGCCCAGCAGATCGCCCAGGCCCGCATGAAGGGCTATGAAGGCGAAAGCTGCTCGGAATGCGGCAACTTCACCATGGTGCGCAACGGCACCTGCCTGAAGTGCGACACCTGTGGAAGCACATCAGGGTGTAGCTAGGCCTCCGTAGGGACTCGGACCCCCAACTTAGCGGTTACGGCCCGGTCGAAAGATCGGGCCGTTTACATTTGGGCAGCAGAAGCTAAAACGGCTTATGGATAAGATATACCACGTATTCATCAGCTCTACTTATTCCGACCTCGAGGATGAGAGGAAAAAAGTGAGCGAAGCTGTGTCTAAAGCTGGCTATGTT
>JBNKGB010000193.1:0-3012 GCA_050289605.1 Roseibium sp.
AGCCCGCCCCAGACCGGGGTGCCGGTGCCGGGCGCGAAGGCCGGATCGAGGCAGTCGATGTCGAAGGTGAGGTAGGTCGGCCGGTCGCCGACGATCCCCTTGATTTTCTTCACAATGGCCGCCGATCCCGTCTCATGCACCTCGCGCGCGTCGATGACGTTCACACCCATGAAATCGTCGTTATGGGTGCGGATGCCCACTTGCACTGACGTCGCAGGGTCCACGATCCCCGACTTGATCGCCTTGTAGAACATCGTCCCGTGGTCGATCCGGTCGAAATCGTCATCGACCCAGGTGTCGGAATGGGCATCGAAATGCAGAAGGCTGATCGGCCCGAATTTTTCGGCATAGGCCTTCAGGATCGGATAGGTGATGTAATGATCGCCGCCGAGCGTGACGGTCCCTGCGCCGGCCGCCAGAATTCCAGCGATATGCGCCGTCAGGGCAGCGGGGAAATCCGAGACCTTGGCATAGTCGAAGGCGAGATCGCCGTAGTCGACGATGTCGAACTCGTCCAAGGGCGAGTAGCCCCAGCCATAGGGCGGATCGAAGGGCTGCAGGGCCGACGCCTCTCGTACCGCCCGCGGGCCGAACCGGGTGCCGGTCCGATGCGTCACCGCCTGGTCGAACGGGACGCCGGTGATCGCCAGATCGACGCCCGTCAGGTCCTTCGTGTAGCGCCGCCGCAGGAAGCTCGTTGCCCCCCCGAACGCATTTTCGAAAGCGAGGCCGCGCCGTTCGGTCGCCGTGAAGGCCAGATCCACCTGCTTTTTCGCATCTTCCAGTGCCATCGGAACAATCTCCATGAGGTCAGGACATCGTTCGGGGCCGGAGATGTCGACGATCCGGGTGCGCTCAGCCGACGGCAGACGGAGCGATTCGTCAAGAATATTTGATCAAATTATTGACCCTGTGAGGGTCGCCCTGCGGTTCCGCGTCTGGATGCCGTCTTTGAGGACGACACCGAAAATCATCTCTGGCGCTATCGTCCCAAGAGCCGGAGCACCTCATCCGGTTGATCCGTCAGAACCCCGGAACCGGCGGAGATTGCTTCTAGCCAGGGACCGGAATTCCCATTGTCAACCAATGCGTAATCCTCCCCTCCGTCCCAGCCGGAAATGAAGAGCTGGAGGTCCAGATCCTTCAGCCTCGACTTAAATTCCGGCGACAGCCCGGCGCTCTTGACGTGGACACCACGGAGCGCGGAGCCGAGTTGATCTTGGATGCCGTTCAGGTCCTTGAGGTAGTCCCTCGATCCGAAAAGAGCTACATCGACGCCGAGCCCGGTCGCCGCCGCCAGGTCGCGAAGTTTGCTCTGGTCCGTGCCGGAATAGTAGAGCTCGAAGAGCAGGACGTTATGGGTAGCGCGGCCCTGAAGCACCGCTGCGAGGCTGGCAATATCGTAGTTTTTCAATCCGAGAAGAACGATTGCCCGGCCGTCGATGAAGTCCAGCGCCTCCTCCAGCGTCGGCACGGGGAGATTTTCGCCTCCAGCCATGACGTGGAGTTGCCCGATTTCCTGAAGGGTATAATAGCCGACGAAATCCTTGCCACCCTGTTGGATGCGCGTCGGGCCGCCCGATGGACCTTCCGGATAGACCTCCTCAACATCAGTCATCCGGTTCAGGGTGTTGTCGTGCATCAGCACGTAATGTCCGTCGGCTGTCTTCTGCGGGTTGATGTGAACCGCATCCACGCCGCGTTCGATCGCGTATCCAAGCCAGGCAAGCGTGTTTTCGGGCGCTCCACCCATGACCGCACTTCTGTGCGCCACGACGACCGTCGGCCGACCCTCGGAGAAACGGTCTTTGACGCTGACCTGGGCCGCGGATATTTCGGGAAGGCAAAGGAAGGCGATCAAGCCGGCGAGGGTCGCTGTCCAGCCCTGCATTACTCTCCTCCAAGGGTTTGACCACACGAAACATTCCGAAAGCCGCACGGACTTCGAAACATGGCGAAGGTGGCCGGCACAAGCCGAGTGCGCATTGACCTGCATCACTTCCCGGCGGTCGAATTCGCGATCCACTTAACGCGCAGGTGTCGGGGCGCATTCGGATATTCGCCATGACCGACGTAGACGGAAACAGAATGGATGAAGTGGCCAAATGTGGCAGTCACCGCACGTACTGAGTTCTTTTTTATTTCCCTGAAAAGCATTCGGGACGGCGTTAAACTCATCACGACGTTCCGAAACAGCTTTCTTCGCGCCTTGCCAAGAAGGAGCGACCTTTGGGCGAACTTTACCTAAAGTACTCAGGCGCACTCTTATTCATCGGAATGCTCAGCCCGTTTCTCGTGTTCTTTTCGTCGAAACGCCGTGGCGTGCTCATCCTCGCGCTCATCGCAATGATTCCGGCTTTCTTAACGCTGATTGGCGTTGGGTTAACGGACATGCCGTTCGGGATGGTCCTGGTTGCGATGCAATTCCTGATCGTGATCGTTGCTACCGGCATAAGTCTGCTCCGTCTCGATCCATCGGACGCCAAAAATGCTCAAAACCTCAAGGAGCGCCAAACGGATCGCCGCCACGCAGGGAAGCCGCCGAGCCCGAAAAACCCAAATCGCATCTTGGGTTGGGCGGCTATTCTTATCCCAATCCTCCTCTTTTTTCTTTGGGCCGCGACGTGGCAATGAGCATCGGCGGGAGGGGCACCTGCGACGTCACAACGGCTGCGCCCGCTCCACCAGCCGCGCGAAGAAGGTCGCGCCGAAGGGGGCCGCCTCGTCGTTGAAATCGTAGGCCGGGTGATGCAGGCCCGCGCCCTGGCCCTGCCCAAGGAAAAGGTAGCAGCCGGGGCGCTTTTCGAGGAGGTAGGAGAAATCCTCCGCCCCCATCTCGCGGCCGGCCTCGGCGTTGACGCCCGCCTCGCCCGCGACTTCGCGCGCGACCTCGGCTGCGAAGACGGTCTTTGCGGGTTCGTTCACTGTCGCCGGATAGCCGAGATCGTAGTCGATGTCGGCGATCACCGCGTAGGCTGCGGCATGGCCCGCGACGATCTCCTCGAAACGGCG
>JBNKGB010000194.1:0-2974 GCA_050289605.1 Roseibium sp.
GACGTGCTCCTGCTGCTTGGCACCCAGGACCGGCTCGACAACGCCTGTTCCTGGCTCGGCGTGTTGCCGCTCGAGGGCCGGAAGACCGGCATGATCCAGCGCGGCAAGGCCCGGCTGGCAATTGCAGGCTTTGTCCTGGCAATCGCCGCCGCGGTCGCAGGCCTTGCCTATCTGCCGGTCGCCCTCGCCGCCTGCGTCATCCTGTACGCCGCATCGGGACTGGTCAGCGGATCGGACGTCTACAATTCGGTCGAATGGAAGGTGATCGTGCTGCTGGGTTCCCTGATCCCGCTCGGGCAGGCCTTCGAATCTGCCGGCAATGCCCAGTTGATCGCCGACGGCATCGTCACGGTGACGGCAGGTGCGCCCGCCTGGGTGACGCTCTCCGTCCTGATGATCGTCACCATGACCCTGTCAGACTTTTTGAACAACGTCGCCACCTGCCTGATCGCCGCGCCGATTTCGGTCCAGATCGCAAACACGCTCGGCGTCAATCCGGACCCCTTCCTGATGGGGGTCGCCGTGGCCGCATCCTGTGCCTTTCTCACGCCCATCGGCCACAAGAACAACACCATCATCATGGGCCCCGGCGGCTACCGCTTCGGTGATTACTGGCGCATCGGTCTGCCGCTGGAAATCCTGGTGCTCGTCATTGCCATCCCGGCCATTCTCGTGTTCTGGCCACTTTAGGAACGATCGTTGCAAGACTGTGGAACGAATCTGTTTGCCCGAAACAATGCATTGCCGAAGTGGGTTGCAACCAAAAATGACCTAGCGTAAAGTTCACCTAGGTATCTCTATCACTGTAAAAAAATCCCGTGCATTGAGGATGCTGCTGTACCCGCGCTGTAAGTGTGTTTTTGCAATTTCTCCGAATTTCCAGTCGTATCCTGGAAAGACAAAGACATTCCGCACAAAACGCTCGGTTCAACCAGTGTTTAACGAACGAGAATTACGACCCATTCGAGGCTGCCGGGATCATCGTTTCGGCCGTGAACAGCAGGCTCGGATAACTTTTAAAAAATCAAGAAATATTCAGCCTCAAAAAAGTCTAACCTCTTAACAAAACAATCGAAAACACTACGTAACGCCTATCTGATCCTGAATTTTTAGGAGTAGAATTGAATGTCTTATCTTCGGAACACACAATACAAAATACTCTTTGCTTCAACCATTCTATTAACTCTGGGCCTTTCTCCCTCTTACGCTGAGGTTTCAAAGGAAATCGTCCAGTCCCTCTCGGCCCCGGAAACGGTCGAAACAAGCGCGGGCACGCTTGAATTCAAGGATGGCGCCCCGAGCGATGAAACCGCGCGAAAAATATTCGATACGCTCGATTTCACCCGAGCGCTTAACACTTACAACAACAGTTTCCGGGGCGCTTCCGCCCTCGCCATCAAGAAGGGCATGGAGAGCATCGGCGCAGGCAGCGGTGACATCGTCATTTTCGAAGAACTGATGGACTCCAGTTCGCTGTTCCTGACCGCAAATGCGGACACGATCTACTACCTCGGCTGGATTGATCTTTCAAAGGGCCCGGTTGTGATCGATCAGCCGACAAACGGCCTCGGCGCGGTCAACGACATGTGGTTCCAGTGGGTGACCGACATGGGCAAACCCGGTCCCGACCGGGGCCTTGGCGGAAAATATCTGATCGTCGGCCCTGGTTATGACGGCCCCCTTCCAGAAGGGGGATACTTCGTCTCCCATTCCAGGACCAACACAATACTCTATGCCCTGCGGGCCTTTATCGAGAACGGCAACGACCCCAAGCCCGCTGTCAACAACATCAAGAACAACCTGAAAATCTATCCCTACCAGCCGGGAAGCTTCGGAACATCGATCGCGGAAGCCCTCAAGGGCGAAGTGAGACTGGCCGGAGAGCCCAAGATCCCGGAAATGAAGTTCATCAACGCCAGCGGCATGTCATTCAACACGATTCCGCCGAGCGATTACAGGTTCTACGAGTTGCTGAACGAGAATGTCCAGAACGAACCTGCAACCAGCTATGACGTGGAGCTCGCCGGCCAGCTCGCCGCCATCGGCATCCAGCACGGCAAGCCATTCAAGCCGGACGCGCGGATGAAGAAGATCCTGACCGACGCGGCGGCTGTCGGTCAAGCGACCGGGCGGGCGCTGAACTGGAACTGGGCCGACAAGCATCCTGAATGGGCCTATTACGAGGGTTCTGGGTGGTGGAGCATGCTTTGGGCAGGAGGCGCACTGTTCGAAACGCCGCCACCCGCCTTCGAGGAAGGCATGTTCAAACCCTACCCGGCAACCGGAGCGCGGACGCTCGATTCCCGTACCGACTTCTACTACAGCTACACGCTCGACAGCCCTGCAATGATCATGCGTATCCCGGGCGTCGGCTCGCAGTATCTGATGGGAGGGCGCGATGCCAACGGCGCGCTGCTGGACGGCGCCAAGACCTACAAGATCACGCTGCCTAAGGATATTCCGGCCGCGGCCTTCTGGTCCCTCACCGCTTACGACAACCAGACCAGGTCCATGCTGAAGACACCGCAGAAATACCCGCGGGCGGGAAGTCAGAGTTACCCGACGCCGGCAGCGGTTATGGCCGACGATGGTTCGACAACAGTCTACTTTGCACCTGAAAAACCCGAGGGGATCGAAGCGGGCAACTGGATCCAGACCGATCCCCAAAAGGGCTGGTTTACGCTTCTGCGGCTGTACAGCCCGCTGCCGACGTTTTTCGACAAGAGTTGGCGTTTGAGCGAAATCGAACCCGTGAACTGACCGAAAAACGGCTGGAGATGATGCGCGGAACGGCAAGTTGCCAGCGCATCATCTCTGGCCGGTTCATTTTGATCGCCGCAGCCAGCCGTTTTCGTCACCATCGATCGACAGAACAGAGGAGGCGGGTTCGGTTTTTACGTTCACGCAGCCGGCTTCAGCGGCAGGCAAATATCGGTCAGAAGGTCGGCAGGCGCCGTGTCTCTCGGATTGTTGA
>JBNKGB010000195.1:0-2944 GCA_050289605.1 Roseibium sp.
ATGGTTGTCCGTGCGGCGAAGGCGGCATCGTTCACGACCCGTCCAGCGCATAGCACAAGCTGCGCATGGCAGCCCTCAAGGTTATCCACTGCGACGATATCGGCCCTTTTGCCCGGTGCAATCTGGCCGCGGTCTTTCAGCCCGAAGGCTTCGGCCGCCGACAATGACGCCGCGCGATAGACGGCGAGTGGAGAGGCTCCCTTTTCGATCAGCCGCCGGATCATGTAGTCGAGATGACCGTGTTCGGCGATGTCCAGGGGATTGCGGTCGTCGGTGCAGAGACACAGATAGGCCGATGTCGCTTCGGTCAGGATCGGTGCCAGAGCCTCCAGATCCTTCGACACCGACCCTTCGCGGATCAGTACCCGCATCCCCTTGGAAAGCTTCTCCAGCGCCTCTTCGGCCGTCGTCGCCTCATGCTCGGTGCGGATGCCGGCGGCGATATAGGCGTTCAGGTCGCGGCCCGAAAGCTGCGGGCAATGGCCGTCGATATGGCCGTCCTGAAAAGCGGCAAGCTTGGCCAGGACCTTCGGTTCGCGCGCCAGAACGCCGGGAAAATTCATGAATTCGGCCAGACCGATCACGCTCGGATGCCCCCGGAACGGCAGCAGGTCCTCGATTTCAAGGCAGGCGCCGGACGTTTCAAAGGCCGTTGCCGGCACGCAGGAGGACAGGTTGACCTTGAGGTCCATGACCGTCTCAAGCGAACTGTCCAGGAAATAGCGGATGCCTTCCGCGCCGAGCACGTTCGCGATTTCATGCGGATCGCAGATTGCCGTCGTCACCCCGTGCGGCAGCACGCAGCGGTCGAATTCGAACGGCGTGACGAGCGAGGATTCGACGTGAAGATGGGTGTCGATGAAACCGGGGACAGCCGTCAGTCCACTGCCGTCGATGATGTGAGCGCCGTCATATTTTCCGTGTGTGCCGACGATCCTGTCGCCGACGACGGCAATGTCGGTCTCCACCGTCGAGCCGTCGACCACGCTGAAAAGGCAGACATTCCGGATCACCAGGTCTGCCGGTTCCTCACCTGCGCCCGCGGCGATCGCCCGCGCGAGAAACGCTTCATCATGTCTTGCCGGCATCTATTCCCACTCCGAATCCTGTTGAGCTCCAGACAATACGGAACTTGCCCGAAGCATCATAGTGTTCGCAGACGCCATTCCCATCGCAAACAACAGAACGCAAACCGTCTTGCCGCAACTCCCCCGCGCTCTAGAACTGACCTTAGGGAAGGAAACGGTTAAAATTGCATCAAAAATAAGACAAGGTCTTTCATAGACTTACCGCGTCGCAACATTCTTTCCCGGCGGTGCATCGTCAAAAAAATATTGACAGATCATGCGGGGCAGCGAATAATTTCATCAAAATAAATTATTCTGTTTGACCCGAAACGGGCAGGCAGGTGGTGGAGGAACAGGGACGGTGAACGACGCCCGCAAAAGCGGCCGCGGCTCGAATTCCGCGCAGCTCAGACGCTACAACGAGCGCATTGTCCTGCAGATCCTCCGGCGGGCAGGCGAAGCGTCCAAGGCGGATCTTGCCCGGACGGTTCAGCTCACCAACGCGGCCATCGGCGCCATCATCCAGAATCTGATCGAGGAAGGCCTTATCTTCGAGGCCGGCAAGCGGCACGACGGCAGCAGGGGACAGCCGGCTACCATCCTGCGCCTTGCCCCCGGCGGGGCCTATTCCTTCGGCGTCCGTATTGACCGTACGAACATGGAAACGGTGCTGATGGATTTTTCCGGCACCATCCTGGATCGCAGGCTTCACGACCTGATCCTTCCGGCGCCGGAGGAAGCGCTTGAAATCCTGAAAAAGGATCTGGAGGAGCTACGGCAGGTTCTCAGCGAGGAGGACCAGCCGCGCCTGACCGGCATCGGCCTTGCTCAGCCCTTCAACCTGGGCGCATGGCTGCACGAACTCGGACTGCCGGAAGGCCATTTCAAGCAGTGGGAAGACTACGACCTGGCATCGGCGCTGGAAGACGCGACGGGTCTGCCCGTCTTCAGCGAAAACGACGGCACGGCCGCCGCCGTGGCGGAACTCTTCTACGGCCTTGGCCGCCAGAACGACCATTTTCTCTATCTCTTCCTGGGTCCTGCCATCGGCGGTGGCCTGATCCTGAAGGGCGACGTGGTGCGCGGCGTTTCGGGCAACGCGGGGGACGTCGCCATGATGCCGGTCCCTCCGAGCACCCTGCCTACGGCACCGGCCCCACGTCATGCCTGGGACCTGCTCCTGGCACGGGCATCGCTCGTCTCCTTCGCGCGGCACCTTTCTCCGGAGAAATTTGCCCGCCTGAACCGGCACGACCTGCAGCAGGCTGCGGAGCGAAACGACGAGAGATACGTGGAATGGCTGAACGACTGCGTGCAGGCCCTTGCTCTTGCCCTGCGGTCCGCCTTCGCTCTCCTGGACATTCCCCTGGTCGTGATCGACGGCGACCTGGGCGGCCCCTTCCCGGAAACCTTCCGTGAGGCGCTGACGGCGGCGGTCGAGCAGGCAGCCCCAGAAAAACGGCAATCACCGGAAATCAAGATCGGCAGTTTCAGCCATGACGCCGGCGCGATCGGCGCGGCCAGCCTGCCGCAATTTTTCAACTTCTCGCCAAGGGCAACGATCCTGACGGGCGGGAAGGACAAGGGTCCCGCAGGGGCTGGCAGTTCGGAGAACCGGGCCAGCTTTCCTGCACGGGCAGCACGGTTTGGGTCGCATCTGGCCGCACCCAACCGTCCGGACTGAGCAAGGCCAGGGAGGAAAAACCCACATGATCCGCAAATTACTCGCCACGGGCTCCGTACTTGC
This sequence comes from Roseibium sp., assembly GCA_050289605.1. GTDB lineage: Bacteria > Pseudomonadota > Alphaproteobacteria > Rhizobiales > Stappiaceae > Roseibium. The sequence goes on from JBNKGB010000195.1 coordinate 2,815, forward strand.
CGCCATGGCAGCAGCACCGGCAGCCGCCGCCGTACCTGTTTGTGTAGTTGCTTGGCCAACCTGAAAACCAGAAGAACTCAGAAACCCGGGTGGCCCTTGAAAACCAGGAGGGGCTACTTGATATGGTGCG
>JBNKGB010000196.1:0-2910 GCA_050289605.1 Roseibium sp.
GACGAATTGCGGAAATTCGGTCCAGGTCTCGCCGACCAGCTCGCCGGTCTCCCGCATCCGGAGCGCCCAGTAGTCGCGCTCGCTCATCTCGCCCGCCTGCATGGCGCGCCAGGGGGCGTCGCCTGCCGGGTCGAAAGGCCCGCGCCAGGTGAGCGTTCCGGGTGCAAGTCCGAGCGCCTTTTCCGAAAGGTCATGGGTTTCGAACAGCGTTCTGGAGATGACGCCGCCGAAGTCGAGAACCAGGGCTTCCTTCATGGATCAGGCAACTCCCTTGACGATGCCGGAAGCCGTCCAGTCGTCCAGTACCTTCAGGGCAGCCTCGGAAAAGGCCGCGTCGTTGATATGGGCGTCGATCTCGACCAGCGTGACATTTGCCGGGCAGGCCTGCCTGATCTCCTCGTTGAAGGCTTTCAATCCTTCCGGGCTGGAGAGCGGCCCGCCTTCCCGGTCCCATTCGTTGCCGCCCCGGAGCGGCAGCAGGAAGGTTACCGGGCCCTTCGCTTCTGCCAGCTTTGCGCACATTTCCCGTGCCATCTCACGGCGCTGGTCCGTGGTCATCATGACGGAGGAGAGCAGCCGGTTATGGGCGTGAACCTCCTGTCCCGCGACCTTCTTCGGTGCTTCCTGCCAACCGACGAAATCTACGAGGTCATAGCAGCCTGTCGAGACGAGCTGCGGTATCGCGACCTTGCCCGCGTTGGTCATCCGGTCGGCCCCGGCGCTGATCGCCGAACCCATCAGGTGATTGCCGACTTCCTGAGGCGCGAAGTCGATGACGGCGGCAAAGGCGCCTTCCGCGGCAAGGCTTTCAAAGGCCCGTCCGCCCATGCCGGTGGCATGGAAGACGGCGACCTCGAAGCCGCGCTCTTCCAGTGCCGGTTTCAACGCAACCATGTAGCGCAGCACGGTTTTGCCGAAGGAGGTCATGCCGATCAGCGGCCGGTCCAGCTTCGGCTTTTCAACCGCCTTTGCTGCGCCCAGAACCGCGCCGGCCGCCTGGCTGAGCGAGGCCTTGCAGACGGAGTTGAGGCCGTAGAGGCCGCCCGCCCAAAGGATCATCTGGATGTCGGCGGGAAGCCGTTCGGGCGGGATCAGCGGCGAAAAGGAGACGGTGGAGACGATGTATTTCGGCACGCCGAGCGGCAGCGCCGAACACACGTCGAGCGCAAGGTCCGTTCCCATGGTGCCGCCGAGGACAAGCACGCCGTCGAAGCGCCCTTCCCGGTGCAAACGCGCGGCAAGCGCGGCGGCGCCCTTTGCCATGATCTGCATGGCCAGGTTCTCGTCCTCGCCGTCGATGGCTTCCTGAATGGTGTGCCCGCCTTCCCCGGCAACATCGTGCTTGGAAATGTCCGCCGGCTTCGACGGATCCCCGAGAACGCTCACGTCCATGGTGAGCACATGGCCGCCCTGACCCCGGATGACATCGCAGATGTAATTCAGCTCGTCGTCCTTGGTGTCATAAGTGCCCACAACGAGAATGGTCCGGTCAGACATGTTTTCCTCTTTTCCTGCCAGTTCCGTCACAGCTTGATCCAGGCCGTTTTCAGGTCGAGATATTTTTCAAAGGCGTGCAGGGACTTGTCGTGACCGTTGCCCGACTGCTTCACACCGCCGAGCGGCACGGTGAGATCCGCCCCGCCATAGGTGTTGATGTGAACGACCCCTGCCCGGATCCGGCGAATCATCCGGTGGGCACGGGAAAGGTTGCCGGTCCACACGGCGGCGGCGAGGCCATAGTCCGTACCGTTTGCAATCGCCACCGCCTCGTCTTCCGTGTCGAAGGGAATGACGGCGAGCACCGGGCCGAAGACCTCCTCGCGGGCAATCCGGTCGTCCGGCCTCACGCCTGTCACAATGGTCGGGGCCATGTAGTAGCCGCCGGTCTCCTCCAGGATGCGGTTGCCGCCGGTAATGATCGCCCTGCCCTGCTCTCGCGCCTCGTCGACGAAGGCAAGATTCTGCTTCAGCTGGCGGAGCGAATTGACCGCACCGGCAGTCACGGTCGGGTCAAGCGGATCGCCGACCTTCATGGTCCGGGTGAAGGCGGCAAGCTTCTCGATAAAGGCATCGTGCAGACTGCGTTCGACCAGCAGCCGGGAGCCCGCGACGCAGACCTGACCGGAATTGCGGAAGATGCCGTTGGCGGTGACCTTCACCGCCTCGTCCAGATCAGGTACGTCGGCAAAGACGATGTTGGGCGACTTGCCGCCGAGTTCCAGATAGACGCGCTTCATGTTGGACTGCGCGGAGGCCTCCATAAGCCGCCGCCCGGTCGGCCCGGAACCGGTGAAGACGAGCACGTCTACATCCATGGACCTGGCAATGGCGTCGCCGACGACCGCGCCCTCACCCGTCACAACGTTGAGAACTCCGGCGGGCAGTCCGGCGTCCAGCGCCAGTTCTCCGATCCGCAGAAGCGTCAGCGAGGCGGTTTCGGCAGGCTTCAGCACCACCGTGCAGCCGGCGGCAAGCGCCGGACCAAGCTTCCAGGCGCCGATCATCAGCGGAAAATTCCAGGGAACGATGGCCCCGACGACGCCTGCGGGTTCCTTGTGAACGAGCCCGAGATTGCCCGGTCCGGTCGGGGCGATCTCGCCGCCGATCTTGTCGATGGCTTCGGCGTAGTAGCGGATGGTCGCGGCGGCCGACAGGGGCTCGGCCTTCAGTGCCATGCCGATTTCGGTGCCGTTCTCGCGCACGCCCATGACGGCCAGCTCCAGCGCGCTCGCCTCGATGAGGTCCGCCCATTTCAGCAGGATTTTCCTGCGCGCTGCCGGTGCCATTTCCGGCCAGCCGCCCTTGTCGAACGCCCGGCGGGCGGCGCCGATGGCCGCCTGCGCGTCTTCCTTCGTTCCTTTCGGGATGGTCGTCAGGGGCTTGCCGTCAATGGGGGAGACCACCTCCATG
>JBNKGB010000197.1:0-2758 GCA_050289605.1 Roseibium sp.
AAGCGCGAAGCGCTGTCTCGAAGGATGGGCCGCTGGTTCAGGCAGTCCGCGCTTGGAAATCGCAGGCAGATACCTTTTAGGAGCGAGCCGGCGATTTGCGCGCCGGCCCCAATGTCCCGATCAATCCCGCGCCGGAAGCAGCTTACCCGTGCAGTCGCCGAAGCCGATGCGGTAGCCGTCGCCCCTGGCGCTGCCGCGCAGGGTCATGGTGTCGCCGTCCTCGATGAAGCTGCGGGTGCCGCCGTCGATGTCGAATGGTTCCTTGCCGCCCCAGCTCAGTTCCAGGAGCGAACCGCGGTTGTCTTTTTCCGGGCCGGAGATGGTGCCGGATCCGAGCAGGTCGCCGACGCGCATCGGGCAGCCGCAGCTGGTGTGGTGGGCGAGCTGCTGGGCGGCGGAATAATACATTTCCCGGTAGTTGGTGCGGGAAATCACCGTCTCCTTGCCGCCCTCCGGGGTGAGGCCGACTTCGAGATCGATGTCGTAGAGCATCGGTCCGGGCTCCTGAAGATAGGGGAGCAGCTCGAAATCGCGCTCGGGCGTGGAGACCCGGAAGGGTTCCAGCGCGGCGGCGGTCACGATCCACGGGGAAATGGTGGTCATGGTGGCCTTTGCCTGGAAGGGGCCGAGCGGCTGGTATTCCCAGGCCTGGATGTCGCGCGCCGACCAGTCGTTCAGGAGCACATGGCCGAAGATGTTCTCGAAAGCCGTTGCAACGGAGATCGGGCCATCGGACGGCTGGCCGACGATGGCGCCCATTTCCAGCTCGATGTCGAAGCGCCGGGACGGGCCGAACCTCGGCACCTCGTCGTTCGGTCCCTTGAGTTGGCCATGCGGACGGCGCACGTCGGTACCGGACACAGTGACCGACGAGGCGCGGCCGTTGTAGCCGATCGGAATGTGCAGCCAGTTGGGTGGCAGGGCGTTTTCAGGTCCCCGGAACATGGTGCCGACATTGAAGGCATGATGCCGGCCGGCATAGAAGTCCGTGTATTCGGAAACCACGAAAGGCATGTGCATCCGGGCATCCGCCATCGGCACCAGATGAGCGGAAAGCCTGTCTTTTGCTTCGGAGCCCTCCTTCAGGAGATCGGTCAGCGTTTTGCGCAGGCGCGCCCACTCGGTGGAGCCGAGCGCCATGAAGGCGTTCCAGCTGCCGGTCAGCAGCGTGCCGCCGAAGTCGAGGACACCGTTTTCTTCCAGCGTATGCAGGTCGAGGATGCGGTCGCCGATGGCGGTGCCGCAGCGTGGTGAGCCGCCTGCAACGGAAAAGGCGCCATAGGGAAGGTTGTTCAGGGGGAAGGAGCCATCGGGGTCGTTGGCGCTCTCAACCCAGGAACGGACGAGATCGGTCATTTCAAAGTCCTTGTCAGGCCGCGTCCGGCTGGTTTTCCGGACGGGCTGCATCGAATGCGGGAAGGGCAAGGCAGCGGCTCTCGATCTCCGTCAGCCGTTTGAACGGCGCAAGATCGAGACCCCAGCGATGGGCGTTGTAGAGCTGCGGCACCAGGCATATGTCGGCGAGCCCCGGCGTGTCGCCGAAGCAGAAGGGCGTGTCCTCTCCGATCATCCGGCCGAAGGCCGTAAAGCCTTTGGCCATCCAGTCGTTCATCCACGCCACCGCCTCGTCCTGGCTGTGCCCCATTGCCTTGAGCTTTGCGACGACGCGCAGATTGTTGACCGGGTGGATGTCCGTGGCAATCACCAGGGAAGCTGCCCGTACACGGGCGCGCTCCACCGGGTCTTGCGGCAGGAGGGCGGGCGTGGGCCGCGTTTCCTCCAGCCAGTCGAGGATCGCCATGGACTGGGTCAGCACCGTGCCGTCATCGAGTACCAGCGCCGGAACACCCTGGCCCGGGTTCAGCGAGACGTAGTCCGACGAGGACTGCTCGCCCTTGACCAGATTGACCGGAATGGACTCGTATTGAAGTCCTTTCAGGTTGAGTGCAATCCGGACCCGGTAGGAAGTGGTGGAGCGCCAGTAGCTATAGAGTTTCATCTAGAGCCTTTCCTGGTTAGCTTGAACCATTCTGCCGAAGCCGGTTTGGTTCAAGACCAACGGATTTGACGAAGACCGTGCTGGTAGCACGGACGAGGCAAAGCTCGACGGTATTGGGCCAAACCGGCCCGGCCCTTCGGGTTTACGTCCGGCGGCCCCCTGCTTTGTCGAGCCGCTTGCCCATAGCCCCGCTATGGGCCGCACGCCTCTCCGCGCAGACCGGCTCGCCGGAGGACAAACAGAATGTTTCAATCTAACCATGAAAGGCTCTTAACCAGGTGTGCCGTCGAATTTCTTTTCCAAGGACTCCCAGCAGTCAATGTAGTCGTCCTGCAGAGGAGCTTCCTTGCCGGCGAACTCGGTCAGGTGCTGGGGGAACCTTGTTTCGAACATGAAGGACATGGTGTTGTCCAGCTTTTCCGGCTTCAGGTCGGCGTTGGAGGCGCCTTCGAAGGCGTTCTTGTCCGGGCCATGCGGCAGCATCATGTTGTGAAGGCTCATGCCGCCCGGGACGAAGCCCTGAGGCTTGGCGTCGTACTGGCCGTAGATGTTGCCCATCAGCTCGGACATGATGTTCTTGTGGTACCAGGGCGGTCGGAAGGTGTTTTCCGCCACCATCCAGCGCTCGCGGAAGAGCACGAAGTCGATGTTGGCCGTGCCGGGGACGCCGGACGGGGCAGTCAGAACGGTGAAGATCGACGGGTCCGGATGGTCGAACAGGATCGCACCGACCGGGCAATAGGTCCGAAGATCATACTT
>JBNKGB010000198.1:0-2722 GCA_050289605.1 Roseibium sp.
GACCGTTCGCCACATCCTGCAGCCCGCCTGCCGTGCGCTGATCGCACTGGCCGTGGCGTTGCCCCCGGCACTGATCGTGCTTCCCGGTCCCGCACGCGCGGCGGGCGATGCGGAGGCGGGCAACCCGTTGACGCAGGAGGGCAGCTGGCCCGACTTGCGCTTCGACATCATCGGCGAGCGGACCCCGGCGGAAGCGGACGGTGCGGTGGAGCTGGACGCGCCCTACCGGGCTCACGACGCCGCCACCGTTCCGGTGAGCGTGAAGCAGCCCGGGCCCACGGCTCCCCTGATCGGGAGTGCCATTCTCGTGATCGACGAGAATCCGGCGCCGGTTGCAGCCGAACTGACGTTCTCTCCTGCAATGCATCCGCTGGATCTCGAGCTCAGGATACGCGTCAACCAGTATTCCAACGTCAGGCTGATCGCGGAAACCGAGGGCGGAGCCCTGATGACGGGCCGTTTCGTCAAGGCGTCCGGCGGCTGTTCCGCGCCGGCGACAAGGGATCCCGAAGTCGCGCTGTCGACCATGGGCGAGATCCGGGTCAAACATTTCGGACCTTCCAATGGTGCGCCCGGGTCGCGGCGTGAGGCACAGCTCATGATCCGGCATCCGAACTATTCCGGCCTGCAGCGCGATCAGGTGACGCAACTTTTCATTCCCGCCCATTTCGTCAATCTCGTCGAGGTCAAGCAGGGTGACGAACTGCTGTTCACCGTCGAGGGCGGCATTTCCCTGTCTGAAAATCCGGTGATCCGTTTCGCCTATACCGACAATGGCGCGGAGACGCTCCACGTTCACGCGGAGGACACCGACGGCAATGTCTGGGAAAAGACCATAGAAAAAGATCCTGCCAGTTGAGCGCGTCGTTGCTCAGAAGCAGATGATGTCGGCCTCAGCCTGTGCCCTGCGCAGTGTTGCCACCAGTTCCTTGGCCAGCGCCGTGGTCCGGAAAATGGACATCCTTTCACCGCCCACCTGCTGCAGGGACAGGACGGTTTCGGCTTCGACGTAATCCTCGTAGGGAACGATGGTCGCAATCACGTCGATCGAGCAGGAACAGCGCCTGAGAATATCGGCGCTCCGGCCGTTCGACGCCATGCAGCCGAATACGTAGTCGGCCCGGGCCTCCGTTGGATAATCGTTGAACCGCTGGGCCGCGGTCTGCCCCATGGCCACTGCCGGGCCGAAGATGAGCAGGGCGATCGGAACGGCGATGGCGCGGGCTGTTTTTTTGCTCACTCTGTCATCTCCTTCGACCGGAACCGGATCGAGCTGGCATAGACGGGCGTTTGCGCCGCGTCTCCGTCCGTTTCCGGACTGACGGGGGCCTCTGCCTGCAATTGATAATACCACCCCGGTATCTGTTCGGACATTCGGACGGTCAGCTCGAGGTCGCCGAAGCCCTTCATCCGGTCCTTGTTGGGATCGTTGCGGAAAGGCTGCAGTGTCACGGTCGTTACCTTGATGCTTCCACCGTCGGTTTCCAGGGTCTCCTCGAGCACGGGGTTGTCCTGCTCAAGCGAGGCCTTGATCCTGTTGCGGATATAGAACGGACTTCCCCCGGCGGTCGTCGCCATGTCCCTGACGATCGACTCGACGAAATAAAGGATCAGCGGATTGCCGACCTTCGCGGGAAAGGAGCCGATCGTGCGGTGCCTGTCGCCCTGAAGAAACGTCAGGACGGCCATGTCTTCCGGTGCGAAGTCCAGTCTGACCGTCCCGGTTTCACGGTCCGCGATCTGTTCGTTCGCGCGTGCAGAAACCTGGCGTTCGTAGGTGAGGAGCGTTTCCCGCGGCAGGCCGTCAAGCGTGCCGGTCCTGAAGAGCAGGTCGTAGGTGTCCGCGGCCGCCGCCGCCTGAATCGCCGCAAAAAAAAGCAGGGCGGCGACCAAAAGGCCGTTCGCCGCCGGTCCAAGGTTCCGGCATGGCATCATGACTTCCTTCCTTTTCCTGATCCGTCGACACGGAACGCGCCTTGAGCCTATCGCGATGCGGCTGGCTGTCACTGCAGACTTTTGTCTGCGTTTCATGCTCAAGGACCCTGAACGCGTTTACCCGGAAGCCGGACCGGTTCACATTGCCGCCGACCGGCGGGTCTTCCAGTCGACAAGCGGGCGCAGGCGGGACAGTTTCACCGGCTTGGTCAGCACGGTGAAATCGTGGCGCCTGCTGTCATCGGCCAGTTTTTCTTCCGGGCTTGCAGTGATCATGATGGCGGGCACATGTGTCTTCGTTTCGTCTCTGACCGCGACGATCGTCCTGATGCCGGTGTCGTCGCCATCGAGCTGGTAGTCCGCCAGAATGATGTCGGGTGCCATGCCGATGTCCCGGACCTGGCCGACGGCTTCTTCCGTGGAGGCCGCCGTCAGGACGCTGCCGCCCCAGGATTCGATCTTCCGTGCCGTCGCGTAGAGAACGTCGGGATTGTTTTCGACGATCAGGACGATGAGGTCCATGTCGTCGGCGCGCACCGGGACGGCTTCGGGTTTGCCCCTGTGCTCCTCTGGCGGAGCGTTCACGACGGGCAGCGTGATCGAGAAGACCGAGCCCCTGCCCGGGGCCGAGCGCAGGCTGACAGGGTGTCCGAGCCGCCTGCAGGCACGATCGACGATGGACAGTCCCAGTCCCATGCCGAAGCCGGACCGTTCCGGCGAGGCCCGGGTGAACTCGGAAAAGATCCTGTGCTGGTCCTTTCGCGAAATGCCGATGCCCGTGTCCCAG
>JBNKGB010000199.1:0-2715 GCA_050289605.1 Roseibium sp.
CCACGGCGGAGGAGGCATTGGAAAAGCTTGCCAAGGGCATGACGATCCTGATGCGCGAGGGCTCCGTTTCGAAGGATCTCGAAGCGCTAGCGCCGATCCTGACGCCGGATGTCTCGGCCTTCGTTGCCCTTTGCACCGACGACCGCAATCCGCTGGACATCGCCGAGGAGGGACATCTGGACAGCATGATCCGCCGCCTCATCGCCAAGGGCATCCGGCCGCTCGATGCCTATCGGGCCGCAAGCTGGTCCGCCGCCAATGCCTTTGGGCTGAAGGATCGCGGTGTGATCGCTCCCGGAAAACGGGCCGACATCGTGCTTCTGAAGGATTTTGAAGACTGCCGGGTCGAGCAGGTCGTCAGTGGCGGCGTTCTGGTGAATGACGACGCCTTTTCAAAGCGGTCCATCGTTCAACCCGTCGGTCTCGACAGTGTTCACGTGGACGCTGTCAGCCCATCGAGTTTCGCCATCCCGGCGCGCAACAGCGAAGCCGATGTCATCGGCGTCGTACATGGCAGGATCATCACCGAACACCTGAAGCGCACCCTGCCGGTGGCGGGTGGCAAGACGCTTGTCGATCTGGACCAGGATGTCCTGAAGGTCGCCGTCGTCGAGCGTCACAAGAGAACCGGCAACATCGGTCTTGGCTTCGTCAACGGCTTCGGCATGAAAGAGGGGGCGATTGCCTCTTCCGTCGGTCACGACAGCCACAACATCTGTGTTGTCGGCGCGGATGAGGAGGCGATGGCCCATGCGGTCAACCGCGTGATCGCTATGAAGGGCGGGTTTGTGGTGGCCGACAAGGACGGGGTGAAGGCAGAGCTGGCACTGCCTCTTGCCGGCCTGATGAGCCTTGAACCGTTCGAGACGGTGAAGGAAGCCCTTGAGGAACTGCGGGCCGCTGCCAAAGATCTCGGCTGCACGCTGGCCGAGCCGTTCCTGCAGGTCGCCTTCCTGCCGCTGCCTGTCATTCCTCATCTGAAGATCACCGATTTCGGTGTCTTCGACGTCAACAAGTTCGAGCTTGTGGATCAGGGATCGTGAGGGCGATCGGACGGCTGCCTGTCAGTACCGATGCATTTTTTCCCTGAAACTGTGCCAGGCGCGGACTTCGTCAATGCCCGACCACAGGACGATGAGGCCGATGATGAGCGAACCCAGGAAGATCTTGGTGTCAAAGGCGAAGCTGGAGAGAAAGTCTGCCGGGAAAGCGATCTTCGGATTGACCGGGAGATAGGTGACGTCGATCGGATCCCGGTTCTTTTTGTCGACAAGGTTGGCAGGCAGCCTGACGACGATCGTGTGAAGCTGCTCGTCGCCTAGCCTGAAGTCGATCACCACGGTGTCGCCTTTGGTCCATGTCTCGGCGTTCTTCAGGAAATTTCTCGGATTTTCCCGTTTGCGCCTTTCGACGGTCGCAAGATCAAGCGGAGCGTGTTCAAGAGCGACGATTTTTCCGGGTGCCGTCTCGCCGACGCTTGAAAGCAGCAAGTATTTCAATGCAGTGTCGTAATGAAAGAACAACGATACCAGGACCAGCATGATGGCGAAAAACATGATGGCAAGACGTTGTGCGAATAGATCTTCTTTGGCTTCATGCGGATTGAACATTTTCAACCTGGCGATGTCCCGTGACGGATAAACGGATTTTTCCGGGCGGGGAGTGGCTTGTCGCAATCTGAATTATCTCACGTGTTTGCTTTCAAGGCATCTTTTTCATGATCCTGACCCTTGCAGTCTCCGGCTACCGCTCCCTTCGCGACATCGTCCTGCCGCTCGACCGGATCACGCTGGTGACCGGGGCCAACGGCAGCGGCAAGTCGAGCCTTTACCGATCCATCCGTCTGCTCGCTGAAGTCTCGCAGGGGCAGGCGATTGCCTCGCTGGCGGCCGAAGGCGGTTTGCAATCGACGCTCTGGGCCGGGCCGGAGGCCTTTTCAAGGGCGATGAAACAGGGGGAAGTGCCGGTTCAGGGAACGCTGCGCAAGAATGTCATCAGCCTGAAACTCGGATTTGCCGACGAGGATTATGGCTATGCCATCGATCTCGGCTTGCCCGCGGACGCCGGCAGTTCCTTCTTTGCCATGGACCCGGAAATCAAGGTGGAAGCGCTGTGGGCAGGGGAAGCGCTGTCCCGTTCCAACGAGATTGCCGGGCGGAACGGGCCGATGGCGCGGGTGCTCAACGGCCAGGGGCAGCGGATCCCGGTCGTCCAGAACCTCGCTCGCTTCGACAGCATGATGACCCATGCGGCCGATCCGAAGGACGGCCTCGAACTTCTCGTCGTCCGGGAGCGCATGCGTGCCTGGCGTTTCTATGATCATCTCAGGACGGACCGGGAAGCACCTGCCAGATACCCGAAAATCGGCACCCGGACGCCGGTCTTGAGCGCCGACGGCGGCGATCTGGCCGCCGCATTGCAGACCATTCTGGAAATCGGCGACGAGGTCGCGCTGGCGGAGGCGGTCGACGATGCCTTCCCGGGGGCTTCCATCCGCATTGCCGTCAATGACGGCTATTTCGAATTGCTGATGCAGCAGAAGGGCCTGCTGAGGCCGCTGCGGGCGGCCGAACTTTCCGACGGTACCTTGCGCTACCTGCTGCTGACGGCCGCACTCCTGTCGCCTAGGCCGGCACCGCTGGTGGTGCTCAACGAACCGGAGACAAGCCTGCATCCGGCGCTTCTGGAGCCGCTCGCCCGGCTGGTTTCCAAGGC
>JBNKGB010000200.1:0-2631 GCA_050289605.1 Roseibium sp.
CTCGCCGAAGGGGCCGTGCTGGAGATTTCCCGCCCGCCGGCCGAGGCCCTGTGTCTTGGCTGTTTCAGGACGGTTCCGGTGAAGGACCGGTTCGAATGCTGTCCGGAGTGCGGCTCCGGGGCGCTGCAGGTCCTTGGTGGCGACGAACTGAAAATCCGCGAACTGGAAGTCGTGTAGCGGCGGGCAGGTGACTCAGATGTCCGGTCCCATCGCGCGGCCCTCAGTCGAGGGATCGATGTCGTTGCGCAGTTTTTCCAACGCACGCATGCGCTCCTGGGCCTGGCTCTGGTTCTCGCGGGTGACGCCCGCAATCAGGACCTCGGCGATCGCCATCAGGGCGAGGGAGGAATCCCAGGGGGAGGGCACGGCGACCCGGGCCGGCAGGATGAAACTGGCGATCCGGCCGATCGGAGACATCCAGCTGTCGGTAATGAGTGCGACCGTCGCGCCCTGCTTGGCGGCGGCTTCCGCGAACTTGATGATCTCGGTCTGGTAGCGGCGGATATCGAAGACCAGGACAACGTCCCTGGAGCCGATTCCGATCAGCTGGTCCAGCCAGTTGCCCTGCTGTCCGGCGACATGGACCACCTTGGAGCGGACGATCCTGAGGTGTGCCGCCATGTAGCGGGCAAGAGAATCCGTGAAGCGGCCGCCGATGAGGTGAATGGTCCGGCGCTCGTCCGCCAGAAGCTTCGTCAGGCCCTCCAACTCGCCTTTCGGCAGGTGGGCGAAGGTCTCCCGGATATTTTCCAGAAGCTGCCAAACATGCGGGTCGCCATCCATGTCCGGCGCGAGCTGGGTGCTGCGGGCAAGCGGTGAATTGAGCTGGCTCTCCAGCTCGTTGCGCAGCTTTTTCTGGAACTCCGCGAAGCCCGGAAATCCGAGCCTTGCCACGAACCGGAGAATGGTCGGTGAGCTGACCCCCGCCGCTTCGGCGAACTGGGCTACCGTCTCCAGGCCCTGCATCGGGTAGTTGGCCATAAGCGCGTGGGCGGCCTTTTTTTCGGTGGCGGTGAACTCGTCCAGCCGGTCGCGAATATCGTCAAGAAGGGGCCGTTCCATGGGCTTTTGCCTTTTTCGGTCTGCGCCGCCGAAATTCATTTGACAGCAGCAGCAATCTGCGTATCAAATATTACAGAAGTTATTGAAATCGGCAATCCTGTAATAAACATTACAAAGCCCAGGGTTGATTTTCAGGGGGAAGTGAATGGGAGCGGGACCACAGTCAGGTGGCAAGGCTCAGGCTGTTGAAGTCGAAAACGAAGAAGGCACGGGTCCGATCGTCTTCGTCTGCGATCACGCGTCCAATTTTCTTCCGCCGCCCTACGACACGTCCCTTGGTCTTTCCGAAGCGGACAAGACCGCCCATATCGCTTGGGATCCGGGCGCTCTGGGTGTCGCGAAGGGCCTCTCGAAAGCGCTCGACGCGCCACTCGTCTACACCACTGTCTCCCGTCTGATCATTGATTGCAACCGCGAGGAAACGCGGCCCGACCTGACGCCGTGCCTCAGCGAGACGACGGAAATCGCCGGCAACAAAAACCTGTCCGACGAGGAAAGGGACTTCCGCCTGAACCTGGCGCACCGGCCGTTTCACAACGCCATAGACAGGGTCGTGGGCCTCAGGCGCGAACGCGGCCAGCCGACGGCGGTCGTGTCGATCCATACGTTCACGCCGGTGTACAAGGGCAAGTCCAGACCCTGGGAAATCGGGCTGATTTCGGATGTGGACCGCAGGCTCGCGGACCCGGTGATTGCGGAGCTTGTGCAAAGGGGAGATTTGACTGTCGGTGACAATGAGCCATATGCGCCCTCTGACGGCGTCTACTACACGATCCGCCGCCACGGCGAGAACCACGGGTTCCCCTGTCTGATGATCGAGATTCGCAACAACGAAGTCAGGACGGCGGTCGAGGAAAGCCGCTGGAGTGACATGCTGGCGCCCGTGCTGGAACGGGCGGCGCAGTCAGCCCTCAAGACCGGAAGCGGAGATGCGCATGCCTAGGGTCGCTCAAGCTTATGTCCGCTGGGTCGACGGCTTCAACAGACGACTCGGCAAGGCGATGATGTGGTTTTTCTTCGTCATGGCCGGCATTCTGCTCTGGTCGTCCATCACGAAAGTCGCCTCTACACCGTCCCTCTGGACGCTGGAAATGGCGCAGTTCGCAATGGTGACCTACTACGTCCTCGGCGGTCCCTATTCGATCCAGCTCGGTTCCAACGTTCGCATGGATCTGCTCTACGCCGAATGGAGCGCGAAGAAGAAAGCCTGGTTCGACGCCTTCACTGTGTTCCTGCTCATCTTCTACCTGTGTGTCCTGCTCTACGGCGCTCTGAACTCCATGGCCTATTCGCTCGGTTACTTCGGCCGAGAGCCCTTTGCCTTCTATTGGGACCTGATCACCGCCTTTGTGACCGGCGGGCCGGAAGCTGCCGGCGTGAAACTCGGTTTCATAGAGCGCAGTCCCACCGCATGGCGGCCCTATCTTTGGCCGGTCAAGACGGTGATGTGCATCGGCATCCTTCTGATGCTGATGCAGGCGCTGTCGGAATTGTTCAAGGACATACTGCGGATACGGGGTGAAGAGATCTGACGATGTCCTATGAAGCCATTGCCCTCTTGATGTTTAC
>JBNKGB010000201.1:0-2559 GCA_050289605.1 Roseibium sp.
GGAGGACACGGTGGATCTGGCGGCTGTCGCCAGGTTCCTGGGCTGGGACTATGCCGGGAGTGTGTTTCTGGCAACCGCCCTCGGACTGGCCCCGCTGATGATTACATCCATCGCGGGTGTCGAGGCCAACGCTTCCTATCATGTTGCCTGGACGTTCACATATTCGATCTATCTGGTCGGCCGATCGATGAGCATTTCCCTGCTCGCTGAAAGTGCCTCGTTTCCGCATCGCTTGCGTCGGCTGGCGGCGGATACTTTCTGTCATGCCATGCTGTTGGTTTCGGCAGCGGTGATATTCCTCGTGGCCGCCGCACCTCTCGTCCTGGAGTTGTTCGGCGCCGTTTATGTAGCCGAAAGCACGCCGATCCTGCGGATCCTGATGATCTCCTGTCTGCCATGGGCCGCGACCACGATCTTTATTGCCGTCTTGAGGGCGCAGGGAAAGACCGGAACAGTTGCCTGGATACAACTTGCAACACTGCTGATATTTGCAACGTCCATTGCAGTGCTGCTTCCCAGGTTCGGAGCGCTTGGTGTTGCCTTCGGCTGGCTGCTCGCGCATTCCTCCGTCCTGTTCGGATATGTCATCCTGTCGCTGTTGCATTCAGAACGCGGCACGCTAACGGACCATGCGCTCTTGCTCGCGACTTCACTGGCAAGTCTCTCAGGTTCGCTGGGGAGGTCGGCAGTCAATCTGAAGCATAAAATCTTCAGCGCTCCGGAGGTGTCGATCGACTGCCTGCCGGGACGGACCACCATGGTCGGAAGCCTCGACCTCACGCAATATGAGCTTCGGAAAATGGCGAGGTCCGTCAGTGACAGCGCCACCTTGTTCCTGTCCCGAAGAAGCGGTGGTTCCACGGCGAGGGAGGGCCCTGATCACGCCATTCTGAAGTGTGCCGGTACGCTCCGAGGGATCGCGTCCCTGCGGAGAAATGCGGAAGTTTTGCGGGAGCTGCATTCCAACAGCCGTCTTGCAGAACTACAAGATCGGTTCCCGGAAATTCTTGGTATCGACATGTCGCCTGGAAGATGCCGGGTGGCCGAGACAGAAATCGAAGGCCTGAACGCAGCGGACTGTCTTCGTAGCGCCCACAGCGCGGCATGTGTCTTTGAGGCGGTGGCGAGTTTTGTCGGTGAGCTGCACGCACGGACTTCAAAAATCAGGACCATTGATCCGCATTGGGTAGAACGCTGGATTGACGAGCCGGCCCGCATCGCAGGGACTCTGGCGGGCCATGGCAGGGGAGGCGGATGCCGACTGGAGATATTGGCCTGCCTGAAGCAAGAACTCCGAAACGTGCTGACCGGCCGGCAAATCGCCCTCGGCCGAGGTCACGGGGACCTCAGCCCGGGAAACATTCTGTTGAAGCGGCGTGACACCGCTTCCGATGGGGTCTTTCTGTCGGGACTGATCGACTGGGACAATTCAAGAGAGGACGCACCGGTTGCGGTCGATCTGTATCATCTGGCGTTAAGCATCAGAATGTTGCGGACGGGAGAGGAGCTCGGTCAGATTGTCAGATCATGCATCCTTGAGAGGCGATATGACATTGGCGGCGCTGCCGGCTTCGAGTTATTTCCCACCCAACATTTTTCAGCCGGCGTTGAGGATGCGGAATTCCATCGGGCCATGCTTTTGCTGACCTGGTTCAATCATGTCAGCGCCGTCTGGATCAAATCCGAGCGCTATTCGTCAAACCGGTTATGGGACTACTCGAACGTTCACCGTGTTCTGAACACGATCGCGGCCCGGTCAGGCTGAACCGAAAATGAGACATGGAAACCTGAAGCCCGTCCTGGATGAAAAGACCGAGGTTGCTCTGCACGTCGCGGATACCGGTTTGAGCGGGGTCCGGGTGGTGTCAGTATCCGAGGTCCCCACGAGCACGCGCTCCGGCCTGCATCGGACGGGTGGTGCGTTGGAATGGATCTCCGCGGCTTGCGTCGCGCTCGGGCTGGTCTTCTGGGGCATCAGCTTGTCCCGGATGGATGCGGATGAGCTCAACAATTTCGGTCTTTTCTCTATTCTGCCGGTATCGTTCTGGGCTGCACTCTGCCTTGCAACCGTCGGCTTCGCCCTCAGCCTCGACGCGACCTGCCGCTGGAAAGTCCTTCGGCCGCTGTCTGTCTGTCTCCTGATTCTGCTGCTGCATGCCACGCCGCCGATCGTCTATGAAACGCTTCGATATTCCTGGGCCTGGAAGCACATCGGTATTGTCGACTACATACAGCGGCACGGGCATGTGGATCGTGAAGCCCCGTTTCTGGCCGCCTACCACAATTGGCCTTTCTTCTTCTGGCTGTCTTCGAAAATCGCCAACCTGCTGAAACTCGGGCCCCTTCAGATCGCGGAGGCTGTCAGGTTTTTTCCTTTCTTGTCGAACCTTTGCTGTGCCGGTTTATTATTCGCGATCTTTCGGCGGTTTACCGAAGATTTCCGTTTGGTTTGGGCTGCCATCTGGATCTTCCTGTGCGCCAATTGGGTCGGGCAGGACTATTTCTCGCCACAGGCATTTGCTTATGCGTTGTATCTCTTGATCCTCGCGCTATGTCTTG
>JBNKGB010000202.1:0-2423 GCA_050289605.1 Roseibium sp.
CCGGGCGGCATCACCGCGCCGGACGGCATGAGCGCCCTTCAAAGCTCCGCCGCCCGGGAGCGCTCGCGCAAGCTCTACGACCCGACGGCGGTGTGGCTGCTGGACAGGCTCGCCTCCGGCGTCGGCTCGCTGACGATGCCCGAAGGCTTCAACTGGCACGGGGTCGGCTTCGGCGATCCCTTCGCCCCGCCGCCTTCCCAGGAGGACGAGGAGTTCTTCGAACTGGTGCGCGACCATCTTTTCCGCGTGCGCTCCGCCAATCGCTCGGGCTTCGCGCTCGCCAACCGCTCGCGGCTGCTGTCGACGGTGAAACTCGGCACCGGCGTGCTCTTCCCGATGGAGAACGAGACCAATCTGGCCGATATCCGCACGCCCATCCACTACCGCTATGTGCCGCTTTACGAGGTCTATCTGGTGGTGGACGGGCAGGGCAACGATTGCGGCTTCTTCCGTGTGCGCCGGCTGAAGGCCTGGCAAGCGGAAAAGGAATATGGCGGCAATGTTTCGAACAAGGTCAAGGAAGACGCCGGCGATCCGAAGCGCAAGAACACCGAACACCAATTCGTGCATGCCTGCTTCCTGCGCGAGGGTGGCTTCGACGACGCCACGGACATCCGCCGGGCCCGCTACGAAAGCCTCCATTTCGAGGAGGAGAGCAGGCATATCTGCCGGCGCGGCGGCTTCTTCGAATATCCGCTGGTGATCAGCCGCTGGGACCGGGACGGGTTGTCGCCCTATGGTTCGCCGCCGCAGGCCAAGCTGATGAGCGATATCAAGAGCCTGCAGAGCCTGGCGCGCGACGGGCTGATCGCCAGCTCGCAGGCCGTGCGCCCGCCGATCGCCACCCACACGCAGGAGCGCCAGCTCGACCTCAATCCCGGCCGCATCAACCCCGGCCTTATCGACGAGCAGGGAAGGCCCTTGTTCCGCCCGATGGTGGAAACGGTGAATCCGGGCGCGGCGGACGCGCAGATCGAGAACATCCGAGAGAAGCTCAGGATCGGGCTCTACGGTGACCTGTGGCAGACGCTGCTGGAAGGCAACGGGCGGACGGCGACGGAAGTGAATATCCGCCGCAAGGAAATGGCCGACATGATCGGTCCGTTCTCCACCAACATCATGGCCGGCAACGAGGCGCTGTTCGAGCGGGAGATCGGCATTCTGGGCCGCCGCGGTGCCTTCGTGCCGGGCTCGCCGCTGTCGCCGCCGGAAAGCGTGCTGCGAAGCGACGTGACGCTGACCTCGACCGCGCCCATCGACCAGATGCGCGAGGCGGGACATTTCGAGGCGATCATGGGCTTCCAGGAATATCTCGGTATCGCCGCGCAGGCGGATCCCGAGATCATGGACCTGCACGACAGGAAAGAGGAATACGACCTCACCCGCCGCTCGCTCGGCCTGCCGGCGAAACTCAAGCGCCGGCCGGAGGAAGTGGAGGAACTGCGCCGCAAGCGCGAGGAGGAAGCCGCCCGGCAGCAACAGCTTGCCGCCGGCGAAAGCCTGGCCCGCATGGCCAGGGACGGTGCACCGCTTCTGAAAACGCTCGGCGACCAGGGCGGGCAGGGCATTCCGGGCGGGCTGGAAGGCCTGGATGGTCTGCAAATGCTCCAGGGCGGGCCTCAGGGCGCTCCGGTGGAGGCCCCATGACGCGGACTGGCGGCAAACGTCTTGCGCCGGTCAGTTGAAGGGCCGTTTTTCGCGCTGCTTGGCGAATTTCCGAAGCTGGGCTTCCCGCTCGACCTGTTCCTGGGATCTCACGTCCCAAAGGTAGAGCGCGCCGACAACGGCGATCATGACCAGCGACAGGCCGCGAAAGATCCAGAGCGTGGTCTGCGTGCCGAAATGCTCGACAAGGAAGTCGCTCGCCTTCGTGCCGCCGATGTCGTCGACGTAGAACGACAGGGAAAAAAGCGTGACGAGAGTGCCAAGGAAAGAGGCCCGAAGCCGGCGATACCAAAGAAAACCCATGAATGAAGTCAACCCGACAAAAAGGTGGCGATATGCCCGGACGGCAACCGCACGGAATGATTGAACCGAGCTTAGCGGGCATGTCATGCGAAGGGAAGTTCGATGCCGTGTTTTGCCCAAGGTGCCGCCACGTGAAAGAAAGGAACCGCCATGGTCTGGCGCAGTCTTAAACGCATTGCCCGGCAGCGGCGGGCGAGGGGGGGAGCGATCGAACGGGCCTATCGGTCCGTTTTTTTGTGCCCCGACGGCGAGGTGGTGCTGGCGGATCTTGCCGCCGAATGCGGCATCTACCAGGCCCCGCCGATTGCCCTGGAGGCGCGGGCGAGCGGCTATCTCGACGGGCGCAAGGCGCTCTATGCCCGCATCCTCGCCATGATCCGCATTCCGCCGGAAGAACACGCCGCCCTTCAGGAAGCCGCGCGGCTGGAAACCCTGCCCGAATTTGAACCGATAGA
>JBNKGB010000203.1:0-2415 GCA_050289605.1 Roseibium sp.
AGCCTGACTACCCCTCCCACCTCATCCTGTTGAACCGCGTCAGTGGCGTCACGAAGGATGGCGGCACGCTCCGGAGCAAGCGGTCCATCCTTCGAGACGGGCCGGTGGCCCTCCTCAGGATGAGGGGAAATGTGTTGCGGACTGGGGGAGTGAGTGAGGAAGTCCGTCAAGGCGTCCGCGCCACCCCGGACTTCACTCTGCGGAGCGGGATCGAGCTTTCGATATTGGCGACGCCCGGCACCTTGGTCAGCTTTCCGGTGAGGAAAGTCTCGAAGGCCGCCAGCCCGGTGGTCGCCACCCGCAGGAGATAGTCCCGGTTGCCGGTCATCAGCCAGCAATCGACGACTTCCGGAAAGGCCTGGATGGCGGCCTCGAACTGGTCCAGCGTCACGTCGATCTGCTTGTCGAGTTGAACCGAAACAAAGACGGAAACCTCATAGCCGAGGGCGACTTCGTCGATGAGGGCGCAGTAGCCGGTGATGATGCCGCGTTCCTCCAGATGGCGCAGGCGCCGGGCCGCCGGTGTCGGGCTGAGGCCGATACGCTCGGAAAGCTCCTGGATGGATATCCGGCCGTCTTTCCTCAGTTCGCGCAGGATCTGAATATCAAACGTATCAAGTGTGCTGGAAGTGGCCAAAAAAATCTCCATTCCTGGTGAAAGTCACCAAGATTTAGCTCAAGAGATTAGGAAATAGCAAGAAACCGGCGCCTGGCCGGCGCTAGATTGGCTGAAACTCCGGATAAAACAGGAATGCCGAAATGACCACCGAGCATTTGAAAATCATCGAACAGCGGTTGTTGTGGCTGTCGCATTGGACGATCCACCACGCCAATCACATCCGCCCCAAGGTGGACGGCATCAAGATCGGCGGTCACCAGGCAAGTTCGGCCTCCATGGTGTCGATCATGACGGCGCTCTATTTCTCGGTTCTCCGCCCGGAAGACCGGGTGGCAGTCAAGCCCCATGCCTCGCCGATCTTCCACGCCATCCAGTATCTCATGGGCAACCAGACCCGGGAGAAGATGGAGAACTTCCGCGGCTTCGGCGGTGTCCAGTCCTATCCCTCCCGCACCAAGGACATCGACGACGTCGATTTCTCAACCGGCTCGGTCGGCCTCGGCGTCGCGATCACTTCCTTTGCCTCGATCGTGCAGGACTATATCGCCGCCAAGAGCTGGTCGGGAGACAGGCCCCTCGGGCGGATGATCGCGCTTGTCGGTGACGCGGAACTGGACGAGGGCAACATCTACGAAGCCCTGCAGGAGGGCTGGAAGAACGACCTCAGGAACTGCTGGTGGATCATCGACTACAATCGCCAGTCCCTCGACGGCATTGTCCGGGAAGGTCTGTTCGACCGGGTCGAGAAGATCTTCGATGCATTCGGCTGGGATGTTGTCCGGGTCAAATACGGAGCGCTGCAACGGGCGGCCTTCGGGGAGCCGGGCGGCGACAAGCTGCGCCAATGGATCGACGACTGTTCCAACCAGGAATATTCCGCGCTCACCTTCATGGGCGGAGCCGTCTGGCGCAAGCGCCTGATGGACGACCTCGGCGACCAGGGCGACGTGACTGCGCTCATCGACAAACGAAGCGACGACGAACTGGCTGCCCTCATGGAAAACCTCGGCGGCAACTGCACCGAGACCATGGCGGAGGCTTTTGCCGCCATCGATCATGACCGCCCGACCTGTTTCCTGGCCTATACCATCAAGGGCTGGGGCACGCCGATTGCCGGTCACAAGGACAATCATGGTGGCCTGATGAACAAGGCCCAGATGCTTGAATGGCAGAAACATATGGGTGTTGCGGAGGGCGAGGAGTGGGAGCCCTTCGCGAATGTCGCGGACGTTGTCGCCCTGAAGGCTTTCCTGGATCAGGTGCCGTTCTTCGCCAGGGGCGCACGGCGGTACACGGACGACAAGATCGAGGTTCCCGCCATTGAGCTCAGTTCCGACCGGGACATCTCCACGCAGATGGCCTTCGGCAAGGTGCTGGACGACCTTTCCAAGGGCGACAGCAAGCTGGCCAAGCGCATCGTCACCACATCGCCGGACGTGACCGGCACGACCAATCTCGGACCCTGGGTCAACCGGCGAAAGCTGTTTGCGCGCAAGGCCCAGGCCGACGCCTTCATCGAACACCGGATTCCCTCGACCGCCAAGTGGGAATTCACGCCCGAAGGCCAGCACATCGAGCTCGGCATTGCCGAAATGAACCTGTTCCTGTTGCTGGGGGCTGCGGGGCTCTCCCATTCCCTCTTCGGCGAGCGGCTCATCCCGATCGGCACGGTCTATGACCCCTTCGTCTGCCGCGGTCTTGATGCACTGAATTACGCCTGTTACCAGGACGCCCGCTTCATGATCGTCGGCACACCGTCGGGCGTGACGCTGGCGCCGGAAGGCGGGGCGCACCAG
>JBNKGB010000204.1:0-2379 GCA_050289605.1 Roseibium sp.
CGGCACTCGCAGCGGTTCGCGACAAGGTCGTGTCAGAAGGCGTCGCCTGGAACGACGCTCCGGTTGCCGGCGGTGGCGGCGATCAGGCGAAGACCGCGCTGCAGGCCCGGATCGCCTCCGGAAATCCACCCTCGGCCATGCTGATGCTGGGACAGAACATCATCGACTGGGCCCATGAAGGGATGCTCGGCGACGTGAATATCGTGGCGGAAGCCCAGGATTGGGACAGCATTCTGCCGCAGGCGGTCAAGGACTTTACCAAGGTCAACGGCCGTTATGTCAGCGCGCCGACGAATGTGCATCGCACCGACATGATCTGGGCGTCCAAGGCCGCATTCGACAAGATCGGCGCGGACTATCCGTCGACTTGGGAAGAGCTGAATGCTCTCGCGCCGAAGTTTCGGGAAGCCGGTATCATCCCGCTCGCTCACGGCGGACAGGCCTGGCAGGAACTCTACATGTTCGAGGCGGTTCTTTCCGGTGTCGGCGGGGCGGATTTTTACCGCAAGGCGCTTGTCGATCTGGATGAAGCCGCGCTGAACAGCGATACGATGGTGGCGGTTTTCAAGGAAATGGCCACGCTGCGCGGCATGGTGGACGAGAACGCACCCGGTCGCGACTGGAACCTGGCCTCGGCCATGGTGATCAACGGCCAGGCGGCCATGCAGATCATGGGCGACTGGGCCAAGGGCGAATTCGTCAACGCGGGCCAGAAACCGAACGAGGATTTTGCCTGTATTCCGGTGCCGAAGACTGAAGGCGATTCCTTCGTCTATCTGGTGAATTCCCTGTCCTTCTTCGAGCAGCCGGATCCGGAAGGCAAGGAAGCGCAGGAAATCCTCGCCAGCGCGATCATGGACCGTGATGTCCAGATCAGCTTCAACCAGGCCAAGGGCTCTATCCCTGCGAGGATGGATGTCGATGTGGCGCAGCTCGATTCCTGCGCGCAATTCACCATCGCGTCTTTCTCTCACAATGACGTTGAAGGCAGCGCGGTTCCGACCTTCGCCGGAACCCACGCGGCAAAGGCTGCTGTCGTGGGGGCTGCCTCCGACGCCATCACCGACTTTTTCAACTCCGACATGTCGCCAGAAGACGGCGCTTCCTATCTCGCCGAAGCGATCTCGCTGGCAAAATGACGGTCGTCCGTCCCGTATCGGCGGGACGGACCTCCCCTCAAGGAGGATAAAAATGGGTTTCTTGGACATCAACAAGGCAACAAAATCATACGGATCTCTCAAGGTCCTTCACGAGACCAACATATCCGTCGAGGAGGGCGAGTTTCTTGTTCTCGTCGGCCCGTCGGGCTGCGGCAAGTCCACGCTGCTCAACATGATCGCCGGACTGGAGGACATTACCAGCGGAGAGATTTCCATTCGCGGCCGGAGCATGAACGGGGTCAAGCCGGCAGACCGCAACATCGCGATGGTGTTCCAGTCCTATGCGCTTTATCCGAACATGACCGTTGCCGGGAACATCGCCTTCGGCATGGAGATGCATGGCATTGCCAAACCGGAGCGGGAAAAGCGCATCGCCCAGGTGGGCGATTTGCTGCAGATCTCGCATCTGCTCGACCGCAAGCCCGGCCAGCTCTCCGGCGGTCAGCGCCAGCGCGTCGCCATGGGCCGGGCACTGGTGCGCGAGCCGGATGTGTTCCTCTTCGACGAGCCGCTGTCGAACCTCGACGCGAAACTGCGCGTCGACATGCGCACCGAAATCAAGAAGCTGCACCAGAAGCTCGGCACCACCATCGTCTATGTGACCCACGACCAGATCGAGGCCCTGACGCTGTCGACCCGCATCGCGGTGATGTTCGGCGGCTATGTCCAGCAGCTCGGCACACCCAAGGAAATCTACGACAACCCGGCCAACATGTTCGTGGCCGGCTTCATGGGCTCGCCATCCATGAACCTTTTTCCGGCGAAGGTTGTTTCAGCCGAAGGCGGACCGGCGGCCGAGGTAAAGCTCGCCGATGGCAAGAGCGCCGCGATTCCCTTTGCCAACGGCTCCCTGTCCTCCAGCGTCGGCCGGGACATCGTCCTCGGCATCCGCCCGGAAGCGATCACCGACAAGGACGGGGCGGACCGCAACAGCAAGGCTGTGCATCTCGTGGAAGCTCCGGTTGAAGTGACCGAGCCCGCCGGCTCAGATACCTTCGTGGTCAGCCAGATCGGCGGCAAGGACGTCACCGGCCGTTTCCGCGCCGATGTTTCTGTGAAAGCCGGGGACGTCTTCCCCTTTGCCTTCAACATGGAGAAGGCGGTTGCCTTCGATCCTCAAAGCGAAAACCGGATTGCCTGACGCATGACCACGGCACCAGACATCGTCATCATCGGCAGCGGCATGGGCGGAGCTTCCCTTGCCGCCGGTCTTGCGCCG
>JBNKGB010000205.1:0-2344 GCA_050289605.1 Roseibium sp.
GGCAAGTCCACCCTCGCCCGCATGCTGACCATGATCGATGCCCAGACCTCGGGCTCGATCGAGATCGACGGTCTGCCGATCGATATCTCCAAGACGGGTATCTCGCGGGAAATGCGCCAGAAGGTGCAGATCGTCTTCCAGAACCCCTACGGCTCGCTGAACCCGCGCCAGCGGATCGGCTCGATCCTTGAAGAACCCCTGAAGATCAACCGCCCCGACATGCCAGCCGCCGAACGCGAGGCTAAGGCGCGCGACATGCTGAAGCTCGTCGGCCTTCAGCCGGAGCATTACGGGCGTTACCCGCACATGTTCTCCGGCGGCCAGCGCCAGCGCATCGCGATCGCCCGCGCCATCATGATGAAGCCGAAACTGCTGGTGCTCGACGAGCCGGTTTCCGCGCTCGACCTTTCCGTCCAGGCGCAGATCCTCAACCTGCTTGCGGATCTTCAGGACGAGATGGGCCTGACCTACGTCTTCATCTCCCACGACCTCTCGGTGGTACGCTACATCGCCGACAAGGTCATGGTGATGTATTTCGGCGAGGTGGTGGAATACGGCACGCGGGACGAGGTTTTCGAGAACCCGCAGCACGACTACACCAAGACCCTGTTCGCGGCGACCCCGCGCGCCGACGTCGACAGCATCCGCAAACGCCTGGCCGCCAAGGCTGCGTGAGCAAGGTCTCGGCAATAGCCGCGAAACAAAAAAGCCCTGTCCCGGAAGGTGCAGGGCTTTTTTGCATCTGGTGATACGCGTTGAGAATGTGAGAAGAATTCGGGGAAATTCAAAGCCAGACCGTGTCCGGAATGTCCTGGTTGTCATCCCGTTTTGAAGCGTCAGAGACAAGACCGGGATCCAGTACACTCGGCTGTCGATATCCGGCAAAGCACCAAAAGTCAGAGGAATACCGGATCCCTGCTTTCGCAGGGATGACAACCGATTTTGTGTGACGCGATACGACTTGAGTTCAGAAAATTCAAACCCAAAACCACTTGAACAATTCCATATTTCGAGTATTCTCGAAATATGGAAAAAGATGATGCCCTGCACGCCCTGGCGGCACTCGGCCAGGAAACCCGCCTCGACGTCTTTCGCCTCCTGGTGAAGGCGGGCAGGGACGGCCTGACGGCAGGAGCGGTTGCCGAAGCGCTCGATGTGCTGCCGAACACCCTGTCGACCCATCTGGCCGCCTTGTCGCGTTCCGGTCTTGTGCGGGCCGAGCGCGACGGGCGCTCGATCTGCTACCGGGCGGACCTTGTCACCATGCAGCATCTGGTCACCTATCTTCTGCAGGACTGCTGCGGCGGCAATCCGGAGCTTTGCGCTCCGATCGCCAGCCTGGCCGGCGGCTGTCTGCCTTCCAGGACACGCTGACACGTAAAACCAACTGGGGCTCTTCAACATGCGTAACGTCTTGTTCGTCTGCACGGCGAATTCGGCCCGCTCCGTCCTCGGCGAGGCGCTGCTTCGCCACATGGGGCAGGGGCGGTTTCAAACCTTTTCGGCAGGCTCGACGCCGCGCGGCACGGTCAATCCGGACGCGCTCGCCTGCCTGAAGCGGCACGGCTTGCCGGCGGAAGGCTTCCGATCCAAGAGCTGGGAGGAGTTTTCGGGCCTGGACGTTCCGCCGATGGATCTCATCGTGACGGTCTGCGACAACGCGGCGGGCGAAGCCTGCCCGGTCTGGCCGGGACACCCGCTGGTCGTTCACTGGGGCATTCCGGATCCCGCCTCCGTCGAAGGGGACGAGGCGACCCGCGCCGCAGCCTTCGATCTAGCCTTTGAACGCCTCGAGCGCCGCATCGCGGCGATGCTGGCCCTTGGCGACGATGTCTTTGCTGCAGAAGACGGCAGATCGCGGCTCGTGGCTCTTGGAAATGTTGATGACTGATCGCCGGCGCATGAGCAAAAGCTTGTGCGAACGGCCAACACTTATGTAGGAGATTGAAACGTGGCTTCTGTCGATGAGACGCCGCTCGGCCTGTTCGAGCGCTATCTTTCCCTTTGGGTTGCCTTGTGTATTGCTGCGGGCGTCGCGCTTGGACTGGCCGTCCCCGGCCTGTTTTCCGCAATCGCTGCCCTTGAATACGCCAGTGTGAATCTGGTCGTGGCCGTCTTCATCTGGGTCATGATCTATCCCATGATGGTCAACGTCGACTTCGCTTCCTTGAAGGACGTCGGCAAGAAGCCGAAGGGGCTGTGCATCACGCTTGTGGTCAACTGGCTGATCAAACCCTTCACAATGGCCGCGCTGGGTATCCTGTTCTTCGAGATAATCTTTGCCGGGATCGTCGATCCGCAGGATGCCAAGGAATACATCGCCGGCATGATCCTGCTTGGCGTT
>JBNKGB010000206.1:0-2214 GCA_050289605.1 Roseibium sp.
GCCAAATTTCAAAGACGTCCTTCGCGAATGCTTTAGGATCCCGGCTCGCCCGCAATATGAACACCGCCAGGTTGCGGCCGGTCATCGCCAGAACCCCGGCCATGCCATAGGCGGCGCTATCCGGAAGCGACAGAACCTCCCGCATCGGTTCCCCGAAGACCAGAGCGGCCATGAAGCCGACGAAGAAAGTCATGAGCCGATCCCGTGCTGAAAGGTCTTTCGGAAGCGCTGCCCCGATCGCAGCAAAGGCCGCAATTACCGTGATCTTGGTAAGAGGCAGATGCCAAAACCAATCCATGAACTGTTTCATTCGCAACCGTGCTCCTCTTCCATTTGCAAGACTTGATCGATCGAGCGGGCGAGCTTGTCCGACACATGATCCGCGTCGTCTTCTGTCCACTGGATCTTTGCGAGGGCGGCGCACACGTCGCCAATCTCCCCGCCCGGGTTACCGAGATCCGGCCCGCTCGCGCAGCCGGTCACGAACAGCGCCGATGTCGCGCTGAGCAGAAGTTTTCGAAGCACGGTCAATCGCCTTTCGGGATGCTAGTTGAGCTTTGAGGATGGCGTTTTGCCTGACGGCCCGTTCGGATCGCCATTGGCGGAAAAGCTCGCCAGCAACGCCGGCGAGCCAGTCAACGAAGATGGCCCTAAGGGCCGCGAGAAACGTGCTCATGCGGGCTGGTCGCCCACGTCGCCGTCATGGTCCAGGTCGACGCCCAGGCGGGCTTCAAGCATGTTGAGCAGCCGGGCGCGATCAACGCCGAAGTATTCCAAGGCCTGCGGCACCGCTTCCTGCGCATAGTCGAGGGCGTGAGCGAGGATTTCGCTTTTCACATCCACGGTGATGGATCGGCCCTCAACGGCCGCCAGCGTCTTTGCCTTGCCATAATGCAGCGCACGGAACAGCGCCTCATCAATCCGGTTCTTCAACTGTTCATCGAGTTCAAGCCCGGTTCGTTCCTGCAGGGCGTCGATGCCCTTCCGGCCGAGCCAGAGCGCGACGGCCGCAAGGCCGGTCAAGAGAATGTCGAGCACCCGGCCAAGCGTTCCGGACAGGTCAACGGTGGTGTCGGCCGCAAAGGCAAGGGCCGGAAAGAAGCAAAGCGCCATCAGCGCCGCGAATGCGATGCGGATCATTTCAGGTTCTCCGATTGTCAGAGGTGATAGAGAGCGGCTTTCACCCGGGCCGCCGGCCGGAACTGGTCAGAGGCGCGCGGCCTGAACATGCATCCAGTCGAAGTTTCTGGCCCGGCCGAGAGACACCCAGCCTTCAGCTTCCCAGGCCAGCCAGAAGGGAATAGCGTCGTCCTGGGAAAGCCGGGCCTGCGGACGCTTCCACGACAGCTGATTGCGGATAGGGTCAAAGTCGATTGCGATGCCCCAGGAATGCATGGAATAGCGATTGCCGCCGCGCATCTTGCGCACGTTCAGGGAGCCGCCGAAGAGATCGAGGCCGAGCGCCTTCAGCTCCCGGTCGGAATAGAGCCCGCGAACCTTGTGCAGAACCCGTTCGGCCGAAGTCGCAACCTTCGTGTGAAGGGTGATCGAGCGGACCGGCACGTCCGTGTCCCAGGCAAGGCGCATATCCCACGGGATGGACACACGGGTCTGACCGGTTCCGACCGGGCCGTAGAAGTCCATAACATGTTTCTGCCGCGGCCAGGTCGACTTGCGGCGATCGTCCTGCGGATCTGCGTCACGATCGGGAATGAAGCCTGTCACCTCAGCTGAGACGCGCGAGCTTGAAGCCTTGAGCGCCGCCACTGTCGCCTCATCGGCCCAGGACGTGACAGGCAGGCCCCTCGCCTTCTGGAACGACCGGAGAGCATGGAGCGTCTTCGGGCCAAGAACTCCGTCAATCACGCCGCAGGGAAAGCCGTGTGCCGTCAGTCGGCTCTGCAGCCACTGTTCAAAAAGTATCTTGGGCATTCAGCCCTCCATCGTTCGGGCACAAAAAAACCGCCTGGACGGCGGTCACTATGGTTGGATTGTCTGGCCGCGCGGTTCAGGTCCAGTACGCTTCGTTGGTGGCATAGTCGGCCGGGATCGGGTCCATGGCCTTGAGGATCGCGGCGGCGAAGATCATTTTCTGCTTGTGCAGCGCGGCGGCGTGGCCGAACTGGACAACCGTCTGGGCGTCCATCGGAACCACGCTGTTGTCCGTCGCGATCCAGCCGAAGGCGGCAGCGCCGTTCACCGGGTCGATGAGTT
>JBNKGB010000207.1:0-2213 GCA_050289605.1 Roseibium sp.
TCGATGACGGAAAGCAGACCCGACTTCTCGTAATAGGGCACGACGACTGCAGTGTAGCGGTTGAATTCATCAAGCCTCTGCTTGAAGACTTCCGGATCGTCATCCTTGCGCACCGGCAGGCCGGCCGCCTTGGCTTCCGCCGCCCGGTTGACGATACGATCGACAAGCTTGTTCTGGTCGACGCGCAGCTCGAGCACGGCATCCAGCTTGACGCCGCTTTCCTCGAGCATTTTGTCCAGGGCTTCAGCCTGGGCGAGCGTGCGCGGGAAGCCGTCGAGAACAAAGCCGTTCCTGGCGTCGTCTTCGGAAATACGGTCACGAATGATTCCGACCACGATTTCGTCCGAGACAAGACCGCCGGTTTCCATGACTTCCTTGGCCTTGAGACCGACCGGGGTCTGGGCTGCAACAGCAGCACGCAACATGTCACCTGTCGAGAGTTGCGGAATACCGTATTTCTCGACGAGCCGCGTGGCCTGTGTCCCCTTCCCCGCCCCTGGCGGTCCTACCAGTATAAGCCTCATCTACGTCTCCCCCTGAGTTTCGCCTTTTTCACCAGCCCTTCATACTGATGCGCAAGCAGGTGGCCCTGGATCTGGGATACGGTATCCATTGTCACGCTCACGACAATCAGCAAAGAGGTACCACCGAAATAAAACGGAACGCCAGTAGCCGAAATGAGGAATTCGGGTAATAGACAAACGACGGTGATGTAAATAGCACCCACGACCGTGATCCGGGTCAGCACATGGTCGATGTACTGAGCGGTCCGTTCGCCGGGACGGATCCCGGGAATGAAGCCGCCGTGTTTCTTCAGGTTGTCGGCCGTATCGCTCGGATTGAAGACGATCGCCGTATAGAAGAAGCAGAAAAAGACGATCATGGCCGTATACGCGATCATGTACAGCGGCTGTCCGTGACCGAGCGCTGCCGTGATGTATGTCAGCCACTCGTTGCCGCTGCCCTGTCCGAATCCGGAGATCGTTGCCGGAACCAGCAACAGCGAGGAGGCGAAGATCGGTGGGATGACACCCGACGTGTTCAGCTTCAGCGGCAGGAACGAGGTGTTGCCCTCGAACATGCGGTTGCCCATCTGGCGCTTCGGATACTGGATCAGCAGCCGGCGCTGTGCACGCTCCATGAACACGATGAACGCGATCACGACGACGGCCAGAATGATCACGGCCAGGATAATCCAGGTTGCCAACGAGCCCTGGCGACCGAGTTCCAGGGTCTGGACGATGGCCGAGGGAAGTCCCGCAACGATGCCAGAGAAGATGATCAGCGAAATACCGTTGCCGATGCCGCGCGAGGTGATCTGCTCACCCAGCCACATCAGGAACATGGTGCCGCCGGTCAGCGTGATCACGGTTGACGCGCGGAAAAACCAGCCTGCGTCCGTGACCACGCCCGGAGCCCCTTCCAGACCGACGGCAATGCCGTACGCCTGGACGGCCGCGAGAATGACGGTGCCGTAGCGAGTGTACTGGTTGATGACTTTCCGGCCCTGCTCGCCTTCCTTCTTCATCTGCTCCAGCGACGGCACGACGGTCGTCATCAGCTGCATGATGATGGAGGCGGAGATATACGGCATGATGCCGAGCGCGAAGATCGCCATGCGCTGGACCGCACCACCGGAGAACATGTTGAACATGCCGATGATACCGGACTGAGCCTGGTTGAAGGCGTTCGCGAACGCTTCCGGATTGATACCGGGCATCGGAATATAGGTGCCCAGTCGATAAACCAAAAGCGCCCCCAGCGTGAACCAGATGCGCTTCTTGAGTTCCTCAGCCTTGGCGAAAGCTGAAAAATTAATATTTGACGCCAGTTGCTCGGCGGCGGATGCCATGCCCTACTCCGGTCAGATACGTGCCCACAAATGGGAAAAGCCCAGGCTGTTAAGCCTGAGCTCCCAGAACGGCAACCTTGCCGCCCGCTTTTTCGACAGCTGCCAGAGCACCCTTGGAGGCGCCGGCAACTTCAAAGGTCACTGCCGCGGTGAGTTCACCGTTGGCAACGAGGCGTACGCCATCGCGGACCCGCTTGACGACGCCAGCAGCCTTCAGCGCCTCGACGGTAACCGTCTCGGAAGCATTGAGCTTGCCGGCATCGATGGCCTTCTGAACACGACCGACGGACACGGTGTTGTAGTCCTTGGCAAAAATGTTCGTAAAGCCGCGCTTCGGCAGACGGCGGTGAAGCGGCATCTG
>JBNKGB010000208.1:0-2148 GCA_050289605.1 Roseibium sp.
TACGCCCAGGCGGGCTTCGCCGCGGTGATGATCGAGGACCAGCTCTGGCCGAAACGCTGCGGCCATACCCGCGGCAAGGCAGTGGTCGACCGCGGCGAGGCGGTGGCCCGCATCCAGGCCGCCACCGATGCGCGCGACGAGCTGCGCGCGGCCGGCGGCGACATCCTGATCCTGGCGCGCAGCGACGCCCGCGCGACCGATGGCCTGGACGAAGGGCTGCGGCGCATGGAGGCCTTTGCCGCGGCCGGCGCCGACATCCTCTTTCTCGAGGCGCCGAAGACGGAGGAGGAGATGCGCGCCTTCTGCCAGGCGACCGACAAGCCGACGCTGGCCAACATGGTGGAGCAGGGGGAGACGCCGGTGCTGCCGCCGGCGGCGCTGCAGGAGATCGGCTACAGCCTGGCGGCCTACCCCCTGACCCTGCTGGCCGCGGCCATGAAGGCCATGCAGGACGCGCTGGCGGCCTTCAAAGCCGGCGAACATCCGAAAGACCTGCTGGACTGGGACAGCCTGCGCGACGTGGTCGGCTTCAATGCCTACTACGCCGAGGAAGAGCGCTACCGGAGCTGATGACGGACTGTCCCGCAGATAAGGAGGCTCCAGGCCCGTGATAAGCCTGGAGCTCAGACTGAGGAACTGCGGGGACGGTTTCCGTTCGGCGTGACCGCCCCCGAAGGGTTGTCACTTGATGGTGACGGTGCCGTACATTCCGGCTTCCTTGTGCCCTTCGATCTCACATTCCATCGGAATGTTCTCGCCCGTCTGGATCGGGACGATGAACCATTCGACCTCACGCTTGGGTCCTACCTCGACCTCTCTCACGTTGCCTTTGATTTCGGCAACCAGACCGCCGGAAGCATCGGCGATCTCGACCTTGCGCGTGAAGAGCTTCTCGATCAACTCGTGCCCCGCGAACTCATGCTTTGCCTCGTCGACGTTGCGGAGCACGATCTTGTAGGCCTTGCCCGTTTCCAGATCGAGGTGGTCGGGCTTGAAGTACATCTTGTCGCCCGATGTCCCCATCTCAATGACTACCTCCTGCGGGTTTGCGCGGCTCAAATCACCTGCTGCCTGCGCGCCCGAAGCAAGTAGAAAAGCGGTTGTTGAAAGTAAAAAAGCGATCGTTCTCATTGGGGTGTTTCCTCTCGTATTTATTTGTTTGAATATTATACAATTAATACAGATTTCGGGCATTGATGGAGGTCAAAGGGGTTCACGTTTTTATTTTTTCCGGCCGAATATCCGGCGCAGTAACCTGCTGCAGGTTGTTTCCCGGGCGCGGAATCGTGGCAGGGTGTGACTGAACACGGAGGCAGGCAGCAGCCGATTACGGGCGCCATCAGGTTCATCGCTCTTATTGCCGGTTTCCTCGTCTAATAGGCTGGTCCTGTGCCCTGCCGCTTGTGCGACGGCTTTCGCTGGAGGAGGAGACAGCCATGAATCTCTCGACCAATTTCACCCTGGCGGAGGCGGTGAAGTCGCAGACGGCTTTGCGCTGCGGCATCGACAACACCCCGAACGCCGGGCAGGTCGACTGCCTGCGCGCGGTGGCCGAGAAGATCCTTCAGCCGGTGCGCGACCACTTCGGCGTGCCGTTCACGCCGTCTTCATGGTTCCGCTCGGTCGCGCTCTGCGAGCAGATCGGCTCCAAGTCGACGAGCCAGCATGCCAAGGGCCAGGCCGCCGATTTCGAGGTGCCGGGCACCTCCAACCTGGATCTGGCCCGCTGGATCATCGCCAACCTGGACTTCGACCAGCTGATCCTTGAGTTCTGGAAGGAAGGGGATCCGACCGCCGGTTGGGTGCATTGCAGCTACGTCGGGCCGGGCCAGAACCGGCACGAGGTGCTGCGTTTCGACGGCGGAAGCTACCTGCAGGGCCTGCCGGACTGAGGGCCTCGCGTCCGGGCGTTACTCGGCCGGCGTTTCCAGCAGCTCCGGCAGGGTGAAGATCTCACGGCTCTGGGTCACGCCGCGGAAGGCGTGGCGGCCGACCGAGACCAGCGTCCCGGGAACAAAGCGCTCGAACTCTTCCGAGATCAGCACGCCGAGGCCCAGTTCCTTGGTCAGGCCGTCCATGCGGGCCGCCTCGTTGGTGGCCGGACCAATGACGGTGAAGTCCAGGCGGCTGGCCGCGCCGATGTTGCCG
>JBNKGB010000209.1:0-2147 GCA_050289605.1 Roseibium sp.
GAAGCTTACGGTGCAGCCTACACGCTGCAGGAAATGCTCACCGTCAAGTCGGACGACGTGGCCGGCCGTACGAAGGTCTACGAGGCCATCGTGCGCGGCGACGACACGTTCGAAGCCGGCATTCCGGAAAGCTTCAACGTGCTTGTGAAGGAAATGCGGTCCCTGGGTCTCAACGTTGAACTGCAACGTACCGATGCACCCATGATTGCCGAGGAAGAAACTGCGGACGCCGCAGAGTAACCCCGGCAACGGACCCGATATGACTTGGTATGCCGGTTTACGGGGAGTGGCGCTACCGCCGCTTCCCGGCCGCGCATCGAAGGAGATGGATCATGAATCATGAGGTCATGAACCTGTTCAACCAGCAGGCTCCCGCACAGACCTTCGACAACATCCGGATTTCGCTTGCGAGCCCGGAAAAGATCTTGTCGTGGTCCTTCGGCGAAATCAAAAAGCCGGAGACCATCAACTACCGCACGTTCAAACCGGAACGTGACGGCCTGTTCTGCGCCCGTATCTTTGGCCCGATCAAGGACTACGAATGTCTTTGCGGCAAGTACAAGCGCATGAAATACAAGGGCGTTATCTGCGAAAAGTGTGGCGTCGAAGTCACCCTTTCCCGGGTTCGCCGTGAACGCATGGGCCATATCGAACTGGCTGCGCCCGTCGCGCATATCTGGTTCCTGAAGTCCCTGCCGAGCCGCATCGGCCTTCTGCTCGACATGACGCTGAAGGATCTGGAACGCGTTCTCTACTTCGAGAACTACGTCGTTCTGGAGCCGGGCCTGACCCCGCTGAAGCAGCACCAGCTTCTGTCGGAAGAAGACTTCGTCGCCGCTCAGGACGAGTATGGCGAGGATGCCTTCACCGCGATGATCGGTGCCGAAGCGATCCGCGAGATCCTGATGAGCATGGATCTTGAGCGCGAGTCTGAAAAGCTGCGTCAGGAAATCGCCGAAGCGACGACCGAGCTGAAGCCGAAGAAGCTGGCCAAGCGCCTGAAGGTCATCGAAGCCTTCATGGAATCGGGCAACCGCCCGGAGTGGATGATCATGACCGTCGTTCCGGTCATCCCGCCGGACCTTCGCCCGCTGGTCCCGCTTGACGGCGGCCGCTTCGCGACGTCGGATCTGAACGATCTGTACCGCCGCGTGATCAACCGTAACAACCGTCTGCGCCGCCTGATGGAACTGCGCGCTCCGGACATCATCATCCGGAACGAAAAGCGCATGCTGCAGGAGTCCGTCGACGCCCTGTTCGACAACGGCCGCCGCGGCCGCGTCATCACGGGTGCCAACAAGCGTCCGCTGAAGTCGCTGTCCGACATGCTGAAGGGCAAGCAGGGCCGGTTCCGTCAGAACCTGCTCGGCAAGCGCGTCGATTATTCCGGCCGTTCGGTCATCACCGTGGGTCCGGAACTGAAGCTGCACCAATGCGGCCTGCCGAAGAAGATGGCGCTCGAGCTGTTCAAGCCGTTCATCTATTCGCGCCTCGACGCCAAGGGCTTCTCCTCGACCGTCAAGCAAGCCAAGAAGCTGGTCGAGAAGGAACGTCCGGAAGTCTGGGACATCCTCGACGAGGTCATCCGCGAGCACCCGGTTCTCCTGAACCGCGCGCCGACGCTTCACCGCCTCGGCATCCAGGCGTTCGAACCGACGCTCATCGAAGGCAAGGCCATCCAGTTGCACCCGCTCGTCTGTTCGGCGTTCAACGCCGATTTCGACGGTGACCAGATGGCCGTTCACGTTCCGCTCTCGCTGGAAGCCCAGCTTGAAGCGCGTACGCTGATGATGTCGACCAACAACATCCTGCACCCGGCCAACGGTGGCCCGATCATCGTGCCGTCGCAGGATATCGTTCTGGGTCTCTACTATCTCTCCATCATGGCAGAGGGCGAGCCGGGCGAAGGCATGGCCTTCGGCGACATCGGCGAGATCCACCACGCGCTGGCCAACAAGGTCATCACGCTGCACACCAAGATCCGGGGCCGGTACAAGTCCGTCGATGCCGACGGCAACCCGACTTCCGAGATCAACGAGACCACGCCCGGCCGCATGCTGATCGCAGAGCTTCTGCCCAAGCATCACGAGGTGCCGTTCGAGGCCTGCAACAAGCTGATGACCAAGAAGGACATCTCCAAGATGATC
>JBNKGB010000210.1:0-2145 GCA_050289605.1 Roseibium sp.
TCTACGTCATCTTCGGCGTCGGCGGCCTTATGGTCTTGATGGGCCTGGTCTCCAGCATCAAGCGGAAGTTCAAGGATTGAGGAACGGGGAGCACTGCGGCCGAGACCAGATGTCAGTAATTAACTTCAGCTTAGTTTCCGTGGGCTAAGTTCGACGCTGGAGCGCTTCCCGGGCTCCTTTCCGCAGGGGTGAGGCCCTTTCTGGCATGTTCCGGGGTCTCACCCTTGCTTCAATTCCAGCCAGTTTTTGCCAGTTCCGCGGCTGCATCTCACCACATGTCTGCTTGCTGGCGCTGACCGGACCTCGGCGAGCCGTGTGCGGAATAGCTCCTCGTGACCGAGGCCGTGTGGAAACGCATTTGCGTGATGGCCGCCGTTCTGAGTGTCCAGGGATGACGCGCACCGGTGGGCAAGCGAGGTCAGGCGACAATGGCCTGCATCAGCGGCCTGACCCCGAAGATGTTGATCATGCGCTTCATGTTGTAGGCGAGCACCTGCAGGCTGATTTCGGTTTTGACCTTTCCGAGAGTCTTAGTCAGGAAGTGGGTGCTGCCCATCCAGGCCTTGAGGGTCGCGAACGGATGCTCAACGGTCTGCCGGCGGATGGTCATGGCGTCGGGCATACGCTCGAGCCTGGCCTGCATCTTGTCGAGTACGCCCTCGTGCTCCCAGCGTTTCACGCGCTTGACCTTGTCGAGCGTGCATCTGGGCTTGAGCGCGCAACTCGGACAGGCTGTGAGGTTGCGGTAGTGGTCGATCGTGTCCCGGCGGTCTGAGCGCACCTTGCCCTTAGTCAGGTATTGGCCCGCCGGACAGGTGTAGTGATCGGCCTCGGCGTCGTAGATGAAATCCTGCCCGGTAAAGAGGCCGCGCTTGGCATTGCCGGACGTCAGCGTCTTGGGAACGCAAGGCAGTACACCGGTTCCCTCGCAGGCCAGCACCTCGTCGCCATTGTAATAACCTCGGTCTGCCACCACGGTGATTTCCTCGCATCCGGTCGCCTCGCGGGCCTTGCGGCCCATGGACGCCAGTTGTCCGCGGTCGCTGCCGACATTGGTCACCTCGTGGGCGACGATCAGATGGTGCTCGGCGTCGACGGCCACCTGAACATTGTAGCCGACGATGCCGGTGCCCTTGCCGCTGGTCGCCATCGACCGGGCGTCGGGATCGGTCAGGGAAACCTGCCTGTCGGGGGCGGCTTTCACCTGGCGTCCCATCGCCTTGAGGGCCTGCATCTGCCGGCGCAGGCCTTCGATCTTCTGCTTAAGGCGGGCTGCCTTTGCCTCGGCCACCTCGCCGTCCTGTCGGTCGGCACGGTCCAAGGCTGCCAGGTAGAGGGCCATGCTGGCCTCCACCTGCTCGATGCGCTTGGCAACCTTTGCCACCGTGAAGTTCCTATCCCGGTTGTTGACCGCCTTGAACTTGCTTCCGTCGATGGCCACCACGGCCCGGGTGAACAGGTCGAACTGGCGACACAAAACGATAAACTGCGCGCAGGCCGCGCGGATCGCCGGGCCGTTGTCTCGACGGAAGTCGGCGATCGTCTTGAAGTCCGGCATCAGCCGGCCGGTCAACCACATCAGCTCGATGTTCCGCTGGGTCTCCCGTTCGAGCCGCCGGCTCGACTGGATGCGGTTGAGGTAGCCGTAGAGATAAATCTTCAGCAGGGTCGCGGGATGATAGCCCGGCCGTCCGGTCGCTTCAGGCACCACGCCGGCAAAGCCCAGCGCTCCCAGCTCAAGTTCATCAATAAAGACGTCGATGACGCGGACCGGATTGTCCTCTGCCACGTAGTCTTCCAATGTTTCAGGCAGCAGCGTCGCTTGCCGCCGATCCGCG
This sequence comes from Roseibium sp., assembly GCA_050289605.1. Taxonomy (GTDB): domain Bacteria; phylum Pseudomonadota; class Alphaproteobacteria; order Rhizobiales; family Stappiaceae; genus Roseibium. The sequence goes on from JBNKGB010000210.1 coordinate 1,839, forward strand.
CCCGCAATGAAACGCCTCATTCCGACCCCCCGAATGACCGGAATCACACTACCAGATCAACGCGTTTTCACACAGGCTGGACCCGGAGTTGACGTTTTGCCAGCGCCTGGCCAAGAGCCGCTATCGGCGATTGCCGCCGGTCGCTACTCTGCGCGACTGCTGTCCAAGATAACATCTGAAGCGGACCACAGTTGGACGTTGCTTCTGCAGGCGGACCTGAGCCGAATATCCATTGCGCAGCCGGCTTCTCGTGGCGCGGGACCCACGGTCACAGCTGGTCCAGTGCTTGGTCCAGGTCGGCGACCAG
>JBNKGB010000211.1:0-2139 GCA_050289605.1 Roseibium sp.
ATCACGAGAGCCCGCGCGGGCCGGGCCTCCTATGTCTCGGAATCCAGCCTGTCGGGCCACAACGACCCGGGGGCGGAAGCCGTCGCGATCCTGCTCGAAAGCCTGTCCTCGGCTCCGGCCCTGACCTCCCGGAGCGCCTAGTACAGCGGGCCGGAACTCAACCGGCAGGCCGCGAAGTGCAGCCGTGGCCTGCCGGTTCTCGTTGCAATCAGATGTCTTTTTTGAAACGTCAAAGGTCCGGCAGCTTTCTTTCCAGACTGTCGAGCCCGAGTTCCGTGCCTCGTATACGTTCCTCGATCTCCTGGTGACCGTCGAGCATGGCGACCTGCTCGGTGTAGGTCATCAGCGTGTTCGCCCCCTTCGGTTCAAAGACAATCGTTACGAGGGATGCTGACAGGCGGATGTCGCCGAGATGCATGCCGTAGCCGAAGATGAGCCGCTGGTCCGGAACAACATCGAAATAATGGGCTAGATAAAGGTGATCCTGACCTCCTGGAATTCGGACCCGGCTGATTTCCGATCCGCCTGCCCGGCAATCAAGGGAATATTCGACCACCTCCATCCAGTCGTCACAGGAAAACCATTTCCGTTTGGCGTCTTCCCGGCTGAAGGCTCGGAAGCTGCGCCGTGTGTCGGCTTTCAGGGTTCGTTGGATCTCGAAACGCGTGTGGTCAACACTTCGCATCTGGTTCCTCCGTTTCGTCATCGACTGTCCTTGCCAGATAGGCGTCCAGACGGTCGAACTGCCGGTTGAGCGCCATCTTGCGCTCCGTCACCCATTGCTCGACGTCCCGGAAAGCTGTTTCGGACAGATGGAAGGTCCTGACGCGGCCTGCTTTCTCCGACCGGACGATGCGGGCGTCTTCCAGAACGGCAAGGTGCTTGACCGCCGAGGGCATGGCCAGGTCAAGAGGCTCCGCAATCTCCTTGACCGACATCGCGCCTTCCGAAAGGCGCTCGATCATGTCCCGGCGGCGCGCATCCGACAGGGCAAAGAAAATCGCATCGAGCCGCGCCGGCTCGAAACCGGCGGTAACCTCAGGCATGGCTCACCTCCTTAAAACGTGCCGGCATTCTGTCGTAGTAAGGGAACATCTCAAAATAGGGCTTCGCCTCGCTCAGCACCCGGCGGAATGACGGCCGTTCGAAAAGACGTTCGAAATACGTCCGCAGCCCGGTCTGCTTGTCCGCAAAAGGTTCGAGAATACCTGCAAAGAAAAGAGCCGGGGCTGCCGCCGCGTCGGCAAGCGTGAAATCCTGGCCGGTGATCCACGTCTTGTCTGCCACCTGCCTGTCGATCATGCCGTAGGCGGTGCTTAAGCGGCGTCTTGCATCGTCAACACCAGCCGGATCGCGGGCATCTTCAGGCCGTATCTTGTCCAGAACGATCTTTTGCAGGGGCTCATGGACATAAAGGTCGAAGAACCTGTCCCAAAGCCGCACCCGCAGGCACAGGTCCTGATCCGCGGGCAACATCGGGGAAGGGCCCGGATAGTGACGGTCGAGGAATTCGATGATGATGGACGTCTCCGGAACGACCTCGTTTCGGCTCCGATCCCTGAGCACGGGCATTTTGCCGACGGGCCAGAGATCGTAAAAGCTTGCACGCTCGTCCGCATCCATCAGATCGACAATGATCGCCTCAAACGGCGTTCCGGATTCATAAAGGGGAATAAGCACCTTATGACAGAAGGATGCCAGGGGGTGATAGTAGAGCTCAAGCATGCAGTCGTCTCCCGGTTCAAAACAGTTTCCGTTCATGGAAACTATTTCGGGCCGGGAGGCGAGTCAATAATTAGTTTCCGTCAAAGGAAACTAATTGCAGTTTGCAATCGAAATCGCAGCCGGGATATGTCGCGGACCTAGGCCGCGACGCCCGTGATCATGGAGACAATCTCGTTCTTGTCCGTTTCGCGCGTTGTGCGCACGCCGATCTGCTTGCCACGGCGCAACACGCAGATGCGGTCGGAAAGACGGAACACCTGATCGAGGCTGTGGCTGATAATCAATATGGCCAGGTCCTTTTCCTTCAACGAAGCAACGAGTTCTTCCACCTTGGCGGTTTCCGCGACGCCGAGCGCGGCCGTCGGTTCGTCCAGCAGGATCAGCTTGCTCGCCCAGTGGGTTGCTCTCGCGATG
>JBNKGB010000212.1:0-2109 GCA_050289605.1 Roseibium sp.
CGGCGGAAGACCTCGGCCCCTTCGTCAAGCCGAAGGAAGATGTTCCGGAGACAGACGATTTCGGCACCGAGCGTCTGGTGCTGGGGCTGTGCATGCGGTTCCCGCATCTTCTGGACCGTTACTATGAGCGGCTTTCAAGGCTGCCGCTCGAAAACGACCTGCATCGCAGGTTCCGGGATGTGCTGTGCCGGATTGTCGATGAGATCGAAGGGGCACCGATCTCCGAACTGACCCGGGAATACGATGAGCCGCTCCGGGACCTGATGTACGAAATGATGCTGGAGACCATCGGTCTGCAGGAACAGAAGAAAGCGGAATTCTCCGTGCTTAACCACCGCTTTCCGGTGCTCAGGACAAACCCTCCAGAAGATTTCATCGAGGCGGCGTTCCTGCACTTCCTCGACGTCCTTGAGCTCAATGCGCTGGAAGAGGAGCTGAATACCGAACTTGCCGTGGCGGACGACCAGCTGGACGAACACTCCTGGATGCGGATCCAGGCCCTGACCCAGGACCTGTCCCGCAGGCGCGAGGAATGCGCCCGGGACGAGATGGATCTGGCCGAACGGGCGAAGAAGATCCGTGCCTCGGGACCGCAAATGGCCGCGGCTGGCTGAGGCGGCGGCACTGCCCGTCCGGCGGCTCTGCAAGGCACCTTGAAATAACCTTCCCCATTCAGGTCCCGGGCGTCGCGGGTTTGCGCCCCAAACCAACTTTTGCGTGCGCAGCAGGCATTTTCCCGCGAAACGGGTTTTGCTCCAAATCGGCGATCCAGGGAGACTTCCGGCCGCGTCAAACGGGTTTGGAGGCGCTTCGGCGCCAAAAATCGCATTTTCCGATTGACCTTGTGACGAATCACACTTGCGAATCGTGCGCGTCGAGCTAAATAGGAGTTTTGCAGCCCTCGCGCGCCGCGGCCTGAAGCCTGCTCGCGGCAAAAATCTGAAACCGCTGCAAACCTGTTCGAATACGTCATCGGCATTCGTAGACCGGATGCGAAATGGAAAGACCGTGTGCTTCGTCGATGCTGAAAAATCACAATGTCGAAAAGCGTACGGTTAATTGGGACTTAAGGGACACGGCTTACAAACCTAATCGCATTGATTCTTTCTGCCGCCGCCGCAGTTGATGCTGGCGCGCTGAGAGCGAATTGGGTTGAAGCTAAATTAAGGGGCGCTGCGCGGCCCTGCCGGCCGCGAACTGGAGCACGAAATGGTAGCCAAAGCGACACAAGCAGACGACACGCAGGAACAGAGTGCGGACGGTCCGGACGGCCCGCTGCTGGATTTGTCGGATGCCGCTGTCAAGAAGATGATCAAAGCCGCCAAGAAGCGCGGCTATGTCACCTATGACGAGCTGAACGAGGTTCTGCCTTCCGAGCAGGTGTCTTCGGAAAAGATCGAGGACACCATGTCCATGCTGTCCGACATGGGCATCAACGTGATCGATTCCGACGAAGCCGAGGAAGGCCCGGAGGAAGTCGATGGCGGCGAGCTGGTAACGGCAGGTTCCAGCGCGGTGGCCAAGACCACCAGTTCCAAGGAACCGGCGGACCGCACCGACGATCCGGTGCGCATGTACCTGCGCGAAATGGGGTCGGTCGAACTCTTGTCCCGCGAAGGTGAAATCGCCATCGCGAAGCGGATCGAAGCCGGTCGTGAGGCGATGATCGCCGGTCTTTGCGAAAGCCCGCTGACGTTCCAGGCCATCATCATCTGGCGTGACGAACTCAACGAGGCACAGGTTCTTCTGCGGGACATCATCGACCTTGAGGCGACCTATGCGGGCCCCGACGCCAAGGCGGGACCGGCAGTCGCCAATGACGACATCGCCCCGGGAGAGATGAACACCGCCGCCAATGCACCCGGCGTTTCCGATGAGACGGAGAACGAAGACGGCGAAGGCGAGGGCGAGGATGAGGACGACGAGTTCGAATCCAACGTTTCCCTGTCTGCCATGGAAGCCGAGCTGAAGCCGGGCGTCCTGGAGACCTTCGACAACATCGCCGACAACTACAAGAAGCTGCGCCGACTGCAGGATCAGTTGGTGGAAAACAAGCTGGCCAACAAGACCCTGTCGCCGAGCCAGGAACGCCGCTACAAGAAGCTGAAG
>JBNKGB010000213.1:0-2050 GCA_050289605.1 Roseibium sp.
ATCCGTTCCTGGCACGATGTCGGAAAGCCAGGCCGACGTCCGGTCGGAGGCCGCGCCGTGGCGGGGCCCCGTGAAGGCACCGAGACCGGACAGAAGGGCCGCATGAAGCGGCGCCCGCGTGGACGCAGCGCAACGGGCTGCGAAAGTGCTCGTGTTCAATTCGTGATCGGCGGACAGAACCAAAGCGGCCCGGATGAGGTTCTTCGCTTGCGCTGAAACGCCGAAGGCTTCGGCGATCTGCGTGTGGACCGGCACACTGACCGGAGGGGTGTTGAGAAGGGCGGCGGTGCCATAGCGCAGCAGTGCCGCCCCCTTGATCTGCAGGAGTTTCGGCGCCTGGGTAAAGGCGGCCTTGTCCTGCAGCGGCCAGGCCGCCAGCGCCATCATCAGCCGGTCCAGCGGACCGAGCCCCGGCGGCAACTCCGGTGGTCCCTCCGGCACCGGCGCGGCAAAGGGATCGTCCTGCGACCCCCACAGCAGCGTCGCGACCGTTTCCAGCGTCGAATTGGCGGCAAGGTCCGTTGCACGCCGTCCACGGTAGACCGGTCCTTCCGCAGATATCAGCGTCAGTTCTGTTTCCAGCACCGGATCTCCGGTGAGGGGACGAGTACCCGCATGGTCCTCTGACGCCTTGCGGCCTTTCAGCCGGCGGACATCGGCGGCGTCATACCGGCGTTTCTTTCCCGGGCCGGCAACGGAGGCGATCAGGCCCCGGCTGACATAGGCATAAAGGGTGGCCGGCTGAACGCCGAGTTCGGCTGCGGCCTCGCGCGCGGAGAGATAGATCGGATTGGTCATTTATTGATTGTATTTATCAACATTGATCAATGCAACTCATCTTCCTATCTGGTGCGGAAAAGAAGGAGACGACCATGACAGAAGCGCCGAATCCCGCCCACATGACCCCGGACCCGATCGCGGGTCTGGAAGGCGTCGTTGCTGCGACCACGAAACTCAGCGATGTCGACGGCCAGAACGGCCTGTTGATCCTGCGGGGCAAAATGATCGAAGACCTTGCCGGAAAAGTTCCTTTCGAAGCCGCCGTCCTGCATCTTTGGCAGGAATTCGACGTCCCGGGGCCCCGCTCCCTGAAAGAAGCCTTCGGTGCCGCCCGCCTTGCCGCCTTTGTGGTGGTTCCGGTTCTGGAGACAGCGCCGGCAGGTCTTTCGGTCTATGAACGCATGCAGCTCGGCCTCACCGCTCTGCCGCTGGACCGCGCTCTCCCTGACGCGATTGCCATCAGCGGCGCGCTGCCCGTTTTCCTTGCCGCCTCGCACCGCATCGCCGCGGGGCTTGCCCCGGTGGCGCCGGATGCCTCGCTTGAAACCGCCGCCGATCTCCTGCGCATGCTGACGGGGTCCCGGCCGCCGGACGCCCATGCGGATGCGCTCAATCGCTACCTAGTGACCATCCTCGACCACGGGCTGAATGCCTCGACCTTCGCGGCACGGGTCATCGGCTCCACGCAGGCGGGCATGAAACAGGCGGTGCTGGGAGCCATGGGCGCCTTGAGCGGGCCACTGCATGGCGGTGCGCCGGGCCCGGTTCTGGACATGATCGACGCCATCGGCCGGCCCGAAAAGGCCATGGATTGGATCACGCAGGCGCTCGCCCGCAAGGAACGGCTGATGGGCTTCGGCCATCGGATCTACCGCACCCGCGACCCGCGCGCCGATGTCCTGAAGGCGGGCCTGCGCCTGCTCGGTCCGGACAATCCGAAGGTCCGGCTGGCGGAAGAAATCGAACAGGCGGCGCTTGCCGCCTTGAGGCTGGCCAAGCCGGACCGACCGCTCGAAACCAATGTGGAGTTCTATACCGCCGTTCTGCTCGACGCTATCGGCATCGACCGAGCCCTGTTCACACCGCTCTTCGCGGTCGGCCGCACGCCCGGCTGGTGCGCCCATGTGCTGGAACAGCAGGAAACCGGCAAGCTGATCCGGCCGTCGTCCCGTTATATCGGACCGCAGCCGGACTAGGGTCAGGACTCATTAATTTGACTGAAATGGCGCAACAAACGGCAAAGAGCTGCAAGGAAAAGCGCGAAAAGCGG
>JBNKGB010000214.1:0-2026 GCA_050289605.1 Roseibium sp.
AGGCCGACTGCATCTCCACCATGACCTATAACGAATACTGGCAGGTGATCGACGCCGGCATCCCGGCGGAAGACCTTGTGGTGTTCAAATACGAGGATCAGGGCGTCGCGACCCTGGAAGACGGCCTTTACGTGCTGGAATCCAGCCTCGAGGACCCGGCCATGGTCGACAAGCTGGCCCGTTTCGTGAGGGCGTCCATGAAGGGCTGGGCCTATTCCGCGGAAAACCCGGAAGAAGCTGCCGAAATCGTCCTGGAGAACGACGCGACCGGCGCACAGACCGAAAAGCATCAGATCCGCATGGTCGGCGAGATCAACAAGCTGGTTGACGGGTCCGACGGCAAGCTGGACATGGAAGCCTATGACCGTACGGTCAAGTCGCTCCTGAGTGGCGGTTCGACACCGGTCATCACCAAGATTCCGGAAGGCGCAACCACGACCGTCGTGACCGACAAGTTGTAATCATGACGTCGCGCCGGGGCGGGAAACCGCTCCGGCGCTTTTTTATTGTTTGCTTGTGCAATTCCTTTTAAGCGCATCCGTTCCGGACACAATTTCCATGTGGCGGTGCTGTTGGCAACGGAAGCGGAAACGATGAAGAAGGCAGCCGTTCTCGGGGCATACGGGTTTATCGGATCAGCCTGCGTCAGGGCACTGCGGGACGCGGGTTATCGCGTCACCTGTGTCGGCCGCTCGCTGGCAAGCGGCCAAAAGACATTTCCCGATCTGGACTGGGTCCGGAGAGACTTTGCGGAGACTTCCGCCGAGGACTGGAAATCCCTTCTTGGCGGCATGGACGTGGTCGTCAATGCGTCCGGGGCCCTTCAGGATGGGGCAAGGGACAATCTTGCCGCCATTCACGAAACGGCGGTGGAGCGGATCTGCGAGGCCCTGGCGGACACAGGGGTCCTCCTCGTCCAGATTTCCGCAGCCGGGGTTTCCCAAACCGCGCCGACGGATTTTTTCCGGACCAAGGCGCGGGGCGATGCGATCGTCATGGCCTCCCGGACACGCTGGATCATCCTGCGCCCCGTCCTGGTCATCGGTGCCGACGCCTATGGCGGCACGGCGCTGCTCAGGGCCGCTGCGGCAATGCCGTTCGCAGGCCCGCGGTTGTTCGAGAATGCCCGGATCCAGACAGTCCATGTCGACGATGTCGCAAGGGCGGTGGTTCAGGCGGCAAGCGGCGTCCTCGGTACGGGGTTCGTGGCGGATCTGACAGAGGACGGCGGCCTGAGCTTTTCCGAGTTGGTGCGCCGTTTCCGTTCCTGGCTTGGATACCCGGACTGGCGCCGCCGGATTTTCATACCCGGGTTTGCCATCGGATTGCTCGGGAAAGGTGCCGATGCCCTGAGCTGGTTCGGATGGCGATCGCCCCTCAGGACCAATGCTCTCAAGTCGCTGGAACCCGGGATAACGGGCGATCCGGGAATCTGGCGGCAACACGGCGGTATCCCGCTGAAATCCTTTGAGGAAACACTGTCGGCCCTGCCGGCGACGGCACAGGAGCGCGCCTTCGCCAGGCTGTATCTGCTGCTGCCGCTTGCGATCGGTTGCCTTTCCCTGTTCTGGTTCGTCTCCGGTCTTGTCGGCCTCATCTCCTATCGCGAGGCAATGTCCGTCCTGACCGGGACCGGCGTTTCGTGGGACTTGGCGGCCATTGCCGTTTTCGGCGGAGCCATGGTGGATCTGACGCTTGGCATCGCGGTGCTCTTCCGCCGCTGGTGCCGGCGCGCTGCGATCGGCATGGTTCTGGTCGCGCTCGGCTATCTGCTCGGCGGAACGCTGTTGACGGCGCATCTGTGGGCGGATCCGCTCGGGCCGCTGGTCAAGGTGTTCCCGGCCATCGTGCTGGCGCTTGTCGTCGCTTTGGTTCTGGAGGAACGCTGATGTGGTACGACCTTTTGCGTTTCGCCCATGTGATCGGCGCCTGCGTGCTGCTTGGAACCGGTGCGGGCATCGCCTTCTTCATGGTGATCTCCAACCGTTCGCAAAACCCGTCCCAGATTGCCCATGTCGCCGGGATC
>JBNKGB010000215.1:0-2008 GCA_050289605.1 Roseibium sp.
GAAACGGAAAGTGGTGAAAACGCGCGTGTAGCTCAGTGGTAGAGCGCCGGTCTTCGGTGGCCGGAGGTCGCAGGTTCAAATCCTGTCATGTGCTCCTCTGGATAGCTCAGTGGGTAGAGCAACGAACTTCGGATTCGTCTGTCGCGGGTTCGACTCCCGCTCCAAACCGGCCTGTTACGCCGTTACCAATTGAGAGGTCCGGAAACCGGAATGCTGACGATGGATGGAAACGGCGATCTTCGGATTGCCGGGGCCGGATGTCTGACGCCATGAACCGCCGGCCGGCCGCCGGTGACGGGCAGGCCGCCCTGCCCCCGCAAGGCTTCATCTTCGGATGGCTCCGAGCCGGGTCAGGCGCTGCAGGCCCCGCTCCCCAAGGCCCGCCGGAGGCGCATGCCACCGGTTTCCGGATCACGTCTGGAGACCAACTGAAACGAAATGAAGCAACCAACGAAAGGACGTTCGCTGACATGACTTAGACCGGTTCCCGATCATGTCTCATCATGATCGGAAAGATACCGGTCCAGGAACTTGCTGGAGCGGCAGTTTCGCCGTTCGGACTGGTTCAGTCCGATCGGACGCCGCTCGACGCGAAAGGAGACAGGAAGATGACACTTTTCGAAAAGATCATGGGCCGCACACGCGTGCTCATCAATGAAAACGAACGCGCACTGCACCTCTACAAGGGTGAGATCCAGGCCATACTGACGCCGGGCGAATATTTCCTCTCCAACCGGCGCGACAGCCTCGAGGTCGAAAGCCACGACCTGAGCAATCCGGTGTTCGATTCCGAGTACGAAAAGGCTCTCTTCGACAAGCTCCCGCATGTCGCAAGCGAACACCTGACGGAGGTCGAGACCACTGCTGGTGAGGTCGCGATCATCGAGCGTGACGGCCGTATCTACACGGTGCTCGGACCGGATACCCGCATGGTGCTGTGGACCTATGCCGGTCCGTGGACAACCACGCGAGTTGACGCTTCCGACGTCACGGCAATCGACCCGGCGCTGTTGCGGCGTCTGGGCAAGGCCAAGGCGCTGTCGCAGACTACGGTAGTAACCGTACCGGACGGCCAGACCGGCCTGCTGTTTGTCGATGGTGTGCTGAACCGCACCCTTGAGGCAGGCATGCACGCCTTCTGGACGCCGGGCCGCATGGTCACGACCAAGCTTGTCGACCTGAAGCGCCAGTCGCTTGAGGTGTCGAGCCAGGAACTGCTCACCCGTGACCGGGTGACGATCCGCGTCAACCTTGCCGCCGAATACCGGGTCACCGATCCGGTAAAGGCGGTCTCGGAAGTGAAGGACTTTGCCGACGCGCTCTACCGGGCGCTTCAGTATGCCTTCCGCAAGACGCTCGGCGCGATGACGCTTGACCAGATCCTTGAATCCAAGGTCTCGGTCGATGCAGAAGCAGCCGAAAAGGTTCGTGCCGACATGGCCGCGATCGGTGTCGAGGTCAGCGAAATCACCCTCAAGGACGTGATCCTGCCGGGTGACATGCGCGACATCCTCAACCAGGTCGTGTCCGCGCAGAAGGAGGCCGAGGCCAATGTCATCCGCCGGCGCGAGGAAACGAACGCAACCCGTTCGCTTCTGAACACCGCCAAGGTGATGGCCGAGAACCCGGTGATGCTGCGTCTGAAGGAGCTTGAAGCCCTTGAGACAATCGCCGGAAAGGTCGACACGCTGACCGTGCACAACGGTACGGGCGGCCTGATGAACGATCTGGTCAAGCTGCGCGAGCAGTGAGACTGGTCAGAGAAGCCGGGGCCGAAAGGCTCCGGCTTTTTCTTGAGCCCGGGAGTGGCATTGTCCCGACTCTAATTCTCAAGGAACCCCCGGGACTCGATGATCCGCAACAGTTTTTTTGCCGAGCGGTCGATCGTGTCGCTGGAAGTATCGAGGCTGGCATCGGCCTGCGCATAGAGTGCCTCGCGTGAGGTCAGCAGGGTGCGCAGTTGGTCCATGGCGCGCGGATTGCCGGCCATCGGGCGGGTGTCGCCCTG
>JBNKGB010000216.1:0-2000 GCA_050289605.1 Roseibium sp.
GTGCGTCTGCGCGACTGAAAAGGGACCGTCCGGGCGATCGGGCGGCCCCGGATTTTCGCGCGATGCCCCGCCGAGCGGCCGATTCGTCGGACCTTGCGGATCCTGGTTGGGTCCCTTCAGCGCCCCTCAGTCGGCCCCTCGCGGCGCCGGCGTGCTGTTTCCACCTGCGCCGATCGTCGCCCATCCGGACGCAAACCAGGCCGGGATCGGCCATTGGTGATGCATCTCCCCCGTTTTTCGCGCCCATAAACTCCGGTTTAGATGCGTCTGGCATGGGTTTATGGCCTTTGCCGCCGAATACACCCCAACTCGAACCAAGGCGTCCCGGTGCATCAGGACCGGGGGCCGCGTCTTGAGTGAAACACTGCGATCAGGGGAACAGCCATGCTACACCTTGCGGGACTTTCGGCATCGCCGAGCGAACGGATCTACCTCATGCAGCCGTCGGTCAACATGAGCGAACTGGTGCAGCGCCAGCTTCAGGAAATCGCCGCCGACGGGTTCGGCGACATCGACGTGCGCTGGAACAGCATCGCGCTTTCCATTGAGGCGCGGAGCGAAGAAGGCTCCCTCCGCCGCGTCTTCAACTGCGCCGGCGCCTGCGTGATGGAGAAGATAGACCGCTGCGGCACCGGGGTGGAGCGAGTCTACGACGCGGACGGGATTACCCTTCTTTCCGAAGAGATCTTCGACGAAATCGAGGATCGTTGACGAACACGAAACCGGAATGGCCTCACTGAGGGCATTCCTTGCCGCAATGCGGCGCCAAGGGCATGATCGTTAACGGTTTTGGGTAGTTCAAGTGTGGTCATGACTCGTCGCGGGTTCTTGTTGTCGTCTTCCGGTCTGTTGCTGTCCTCCGCCATGCCTGCGGTGGCCGCAGCGTATCAGGACGATGTCGAGCGCCAGCTGCGCCGTGAAGGCTACCAGATCACGTACAAGAAGCGCACCTGGCTTGGCCGGATCCGAATCCAGGCGATGAAAGGCAACCGTCGCCGCGAAGTCGTGCTCGATCCGTCGTCGGGCGAAATCCTGCGCGACTACACCGAAGTTACCAACCGGGATCGCGCGAGCCAGGCCTCGAACGAGGGATCGGGGAGCAGTCCGTCGGGATCGACGGGCGAGGCAAGCAGCGGCGAGGGCAGCAGTCCGTCAGGGGAGCCGGCCAAGGAACCCTCGAAGGAGCCGTCTAAGGAACCCGCCAAGGAACCGACCAAGGAAACCGCGCAGGAACCGGCGAAGGAGACCGCGAGCTCGCCGACGAGCGAGCCGTCCAAGGAGACCCCCAGCGAGCCCAGCAAGGAACCGTCCAAGGCCTCTGCCAGCGAACCATCGAAGGAAACGGCCGGCGGAACCGGCAGCGCAACGGAGGGAGGCGGCAATGTCCTCAGGTGACGCCCGTTCCTGTGCCGGACTGGCCCCGGGTGATGACGGGGGGGGCACTGATGCGTGACTTCCTCGCCCTCTCGATCGTCCTCGTGGTGCAGATCGTCTGCGCGGCGTTCCTGACCGGCGGAACGGTCCTCACGCTTCTCGGCATCCAGCACCGGCCGATCAGCTGGGAGCTGAAGGAGCTTCTGGAGATCGGAGCAGTCTTTGGCCTTGTCTCGGGTGCGGTGGTCGGGATCGTCGTCCTCAAGCGCAGCATGCGGCGCCAGCAGCGGGCCGAGGAGCAATTGCGCCAGGTCTCCGGCGCCTTCATGGAACTGATGCAGAGCCGGTTCCGCGACTGGGGGCTGACCTCGGCCGAACGCGACGTGGCGCTCTTTGCGATCAAGGGGCTCAGCACCCATGAAATCGCCGTTCTGCGCGGAACCGCCGAAGGTACGGTCAAGGCGCAGACAAACGCGATCTACCGCAAGTCCGGTGTGACCGGCCGACCGCAGCTCCTCAGCCTCTTCATCGAGGATCTGATGGACGACGGGATGATGCCGCCCCCGGTCGTGGCAGAGCCAGACGAAGCGGCGACCGCGCCGCTCCTGCGCGTGGTGGGTTGAAAC
>JBNKGB010000217.1:0-1998 GCA_050289605.1 Roseibium sp.
TGCCGACCTGCGCAAGGCGGCAAAGCAGGCCGAGGCCAAGCTGGAGAAGCTGAACCGGCAGAAGGCCGACCTGGAGAAGAAGCTCGCCGATCCGGAGGTCTACGAAGGCCCGACGGCGAAGCTGCAGGATCTGCAGATCAAGTTCGGCCAGATCAAGCAGGCCATCGCAGAGGCCGAGGACCACTGGCTGGAACTGCAGACCGCCCTGGAAGAAGCCTGAGGCCCGCGGCCGCCTAGCCCGTGGCTTCCAGCGGTATGGTATCGTAGCCGTTGAGGATCAGGATCATGTCGACGGTCACACCGTCGCTGGCCAGGGGATAGTATACGCGCTGGGAACCGATGAACTGGCGGTCCGGATGCGGCATGGGAAAGCGGTCGTAGACCGGCACCTGGTCTTTAACCACCTTCTTCATATTGCCTTCATATTGCCGGTGATGCGCGCTACCAGCGCCGGCACCACGGCATCCTCCACGACCAGACCGGTGATGTTGCGCCCGGCCGCCCGGGTCTGAACCTCGCCGACCAGGCGAAAGCGAATCCGCATCCTGCCCTCTGCGCGTTCCACGTCGACCAAGTTGATCAGGCCCAGCAGGCGGGGGAAGTCGCAGGGGTCAATATGCTGGCGTCCCGGCAGCCGCCCTTTCGGCGCCACCGCCTCGAGATACCGCGCCATTTCCGAAAATCGCGGATGGATCGCAGGCGGCTCCGCGCCGCCGAGGTCCTCAAGAAGGAAATCCGAGAAAGCGAAATCCGTCACTTCGATTCCAAATAATCGAAATAACCAACGGGCTTATTCAAATTCTCACATGAAACACACAGGGGAATAAACAGAAAATCCGGCCCGCTTTCATGAGGCCTGCGGCGCCCGGCCTCTAGCTCTCGGGCAGCTTCGCCACCGGATCGGGATCGTAGCCGTGCAGCGTCAGCAACATGTCGATGGTCTCGCCGTTCCCGGCCAAGGGATTGTACATCCGCTGCGAAAGGACGAACTCGCGGTCCGGGTGCGGCATGGGAAAGCTGTCGAAGACCGCTTTGCGGGTCACCAGGACCTTGTTCATGTTCGCACGAACACGCGGCAGCAGGGCCGGGATCAAGGCATCCTTCAGCAGTAGCCCGGTGATCTCGCGGCCCGAACGTCGGGTCTGCTCCTCGCCGACCAGTCGGTAGCGGAAGGCGATCGCGCCGTCCGCGCGCTCCACGTCAACCAGGTTGATGAAGCTCATGAACTCGCGGAAATCCAGCGGGTCGATGTGCTGGCGCCCGGGCAACCTGTCTTCCGGGGCAACCCCGTCGAGGTAGGCCTGCATTTCGAAGAACCGCTGATGGACCGGCGGCGGCCGGCGATGGCCAAGGTCCGCTAGGTAATAATCTGAATAGACGAAATCGGCCATCTCGACGCGCTTTAGCCGGAACTATTCGTTAGCACGCGTCCGATTGTAGCCTATTGGAACTGATCAAATAATCATGAAGTTGATGCACAACTTTTGGCCAAGTTGTGCAGTGTGACTTTCATAAGGCGTGTCGGGTTGCCGGCCGGGCCGCCTCAGGCCTTCTGGCTCCAACGGCCCGCATCGTCCTGCTGCCAGTAGGTGACGTCGTGACCCGCCTCCTTGAGAGCCTTCCACTGGCTGCGGGCCTGGGCCAGCGCTTCCTCGTCACCACCGTCGAACAGCAGGACGCAGAGGGCATAGTCACCGATCCTGTCGGAGGTGGCGCCGTCGGTCAGGAACAGGACCTCGGCCCCGTTCGGCGCCTCGTCCTCCACCGTCAGCCAGACCGGCTGGCGCGCGGCGCGGCCGTCCTTGACGTACACCTGGAACTTCACTTCGCGGCAGCCGTGCTTGTCGATGAGCGCCTGCCGGTCAACGGCAACAGAAAGAGCCTGACGGAAACGCTTGTCGTTGAATAGCGCGTTCTTCACCGGATCGGTGTGGTTCAGGTTGAGCTGGAACACCATCACGTTCGCCGCCGATTCCTTCAGCGTATAGAAGTGATAGC
>JBNKGB010000218.1:0-1973 GCA_050289605.1 Roseibium sp.
ACTCCACCCACGGTGCCCGTAAGGGTCTTGCCGATACCGCCCTGAAGACCGCGAACTCCGGTTACCTGACCCGCCGCCTGGTGGATGTCGCCCAGGATTCGATCATCCTGGAGCCGGATTGCGGTTCGACGCGCGGCATCACCGTGGCGCCGATCGTGGATGCCGGCAACGTCATCGCCTCGCTTGGCATGCGCGTTCTCGGCCGGACCACCGCCGAAGACGTGGTCAACAACCAGACTGGCGAAGTGATCGTTCCGAAGGGAACACTTATCGACGAGAAGGATGTCGATGCGATCGAGGCGGCAAAGGTCCAGCAGGTGAAGATCCGCTCGGTTCTGACCTGTGAAACCGAAACCGGCGTTTGCGCAACCTGCTACGGCCGTGACCTTGCCCGCGGCACACCCGTGAACATGGGTGAAGCTGTTGGCGTCATCGCGGCACAGTCCATCGGTGAGCCGGGCACCCAGCTGACCATGCGTACCTTCCACATCGGCGGTACGGCGCAGGTTGTCGACAGCTCGTTCATCGAATCCAACGTCGATGGCACGATCAAGATCCGCAACCGCTCCGTCGAGCGCGATTCCGAAGGCAACCTTATTGCCATGGTCCGCAACATGTCGCTCGTTGTCATCGACAGCGACGGCAACGAGCGTGCCGTGCACCGCGTTGCCTACGGCTCCAAGCTTCATGTCGACGAAGGCGACAAGGTCAAGCGCGGTCAGCGGATTGCCGAATGGGATCCGTATACCCGTCCGATGCTTGCGGAAGTCGACGGCGTTGTGGACTTCGAAGACCTGGTCGATGGTGCTTCCGTTCAGGAAACCGCCGACGAGGCGACCGGTATCACCAAGCGTGTTGTCATCGACTGGCGCTCGTCCCAGCGTGGCGCGGATCTGAAGCCGGCCATCGTCATCAAGGACGACAAGGGCACGATTTCCAAGAATGCCCGCGGTGCCGATGCACGGCTGATGCTTTCGGTCGATGCGGTTCTGTCGGTCCAGCCTGGCGCAACCGTCAAGGCCGGTGACGTTCTGGCCCGTATCCCGCTGGAAAGCGCCAAGACCAAGGACATTACCGGTGGTCTGCCGCGCGTTGCGGAACTGTTCGAAGCCCGCCGTCCGAAGGATCATGCGATCATCGCCGAAATCGATGGTACGATCCGCTTCGGCCGCGACTACAAGAACAAGCGCCGCGTCATCATCGAGCCCGCGGAAGAGGGCGTGGAACCGGTCGAGTACCTGATCCCGAAAGGCAAGCACTTCCATCTTCAGGAAGGCGATGCCATCGAAAAGGGTGAGTACATCCTCGACGGCAACCCGGCACCGCACGACATTCTGGCCGTCAAGGGCGTGGAGGCGCTTGCCGCCTACCTCGTCAACGAGATCCAGGAAGTCTACCGGTTGCAGGGTGTGACGATCAACGACAAGCACATCGAAGTGATTGTCCGTCAGATGCTGCAGAAGATCGAGATCACCGATCCGGGCGACACCGAGTTCTTTGCCGGCGAGCAGGTCGACAAGATCGACTTCGACGAAGCGAACCGCAAGGCGATCGACAAAGCCCGCGACCCGGCAAAGGGCGTGCCGGTGCTGCTCGGTATCACCAAGGCGTCGCTGCAGACCCGTTCCTTCTTCTCCGCCGCCTCCTTCCAGGAGACGACCCGCGTCCTGACCGACGCTGCGGTCAACGGCAAGACCGACCCGCTGGTCGGCCTGAAGGAAAACGTCATCGTCGGCCGGCTGATCCCGGCCGGTACCGGTGGCGCGACCATGCGCGTGCGCAAGATCGCCCATGACCGCGACCAGTCGGTCATCGAGCAGCGCAAGGCCGAGGCTGAGCAGGCCGCACAGCTTGCCGCGCCCAGCGAAGAGGTGCTGGACGACGTGATCGACATGGATATCGACAGCGGTCTGGTGGAAACCTACGAAAGCCGCGACTGACGGTCTGCGTGCCTGACTGAAAAACGGCCCTCC
>JBNKGB010000219.1:0-1849 GCA_050289605.1 Roseibium sp.
TCATCACCGGTTTCGCCGCCGTGGCGCTGAAAAACCGCGACCAGACACCCCAGGGCGCGCGGATCCTTTCCAAGCCCTTCCACCTGCGCCACCTGGTCGAAGAGGTGGATTCCATCCTCTCGGTCTGAAGCCGAATCGACCGGACGGGGCGGGCGCAATTTCCTGCTGCGCTTAGTCTTGAAAAAGCCCGGGGATAGTGGTACTTCGCCTGCCTCCGGCGGTTCCGCCGGCAGGCCCCGGCCCGGGACGCCCTGTTCCGGCCCCGGTTTCTAGGCTTTCGGGCGTATAGCTCAGCGGGAGAGCGCCTCGTTGACATCGAGGAGGTCCCTGGTTCAATCCCAGGTACGCCCACCATCCTACCTCATGACCTGACGGCGGTCCTTGCGGCCCCGCGCCGGCTTGGCCGGCGCCTTTGCTCCCGCGCGTTTCCGTCACGGCTGCCGGCCTATCCGGGCCTGCCAAGTATTGATTCGATCTCGGCATGCCTGAAAGTCCTGGGACAACTGCCCGCCTGGATAGCGGACATTTCTCCCAAGACCTTGCGTCCGGATGAAAGACCAAGGGTCCTTGCCGAACGTCATTTAGTGTCGGGAGCCAAGGAACAATGTCTTATATCCGGTCTCTGCAATATGTTCGCCAGGCGAAGCAACAAGAAAACGTCGGTAAGAATTTCGGTCTGTACACGCCCACGCCTTCTGGTTGCGGCAAATTCTATGATTTACCAAATAAATATTTGTTAACGAGTTCGATTTAACTCAACTATATTAAATAAAGAAATGGCTATCTATTAGAGATTGTCAATAATTTCCGATTCTCAATTACACTATTTTGCCAAAGACTCTGTTGTTTTTTGTTCTCGTCCGCGGACGGAAGCTGGTAGTTTTTTGCCGGGGGTGGCCGATCTGCGTGCAGGTGATCATTGGTGTTCTGTTTAGTTTTGCACCAGACCTTGAGTCAAGGCGGAGGCAGTCGGCCTCGGATCACATCCACACATGGAGTGGGATGAAATGGTCAACGAGACGACGCCGCTTGGCGACATTGCCTCCGACGACTATCAGGTAGTCGATATCTCAGACCAGGCTGCGGTCCAGGTCGATGCCGACTTCCTGTTCTCCGCTGATTTCGTCCAGCTGGACGATGATCTCCTGCTGCGCGGGCCGGAGGGCGGGGAGCTGCTGCTCCATGACTACTTCGCCCAGGCGCAGCCGCCGGCGCTTGAAACCGTGGACGGCGCCCGCCTGCCTTTTGAGACCGTCGAGTCCCTGGCCGGGCCGGAATCCCCGGTCGCCTATGCGCAGGCCGGCGGAGCGGTGCAGCTCGGTACGCCGATCGGCGAAGTCAGCGAGCTCGACGGTATTGCCCGGGTACAGCACCCCGACGGCTCGCGCGCCGATCTTCAGGAAGGCGACCCGATCTTCCAGGGTGACGTCGTCTCCACCGGCGTCGGCTCCGAACTCGGCATCGTCTTCGTGGACGACACGGTCTTCTCGCTGTCGTCCAACGCGCGGATGGTCATTGACGAACTGATCTACAATCCGGGCAGCAGCAACAACTCCATGGGGGTCTCCCTGATCCAGGGAACCTTCGTCTTCGTCACCGGCCAGGTCGCGCCCAGCGGCGGCATGGACGTCGACACGCCGGTCGGGACCATCGGTATCCGCGGCACCACGGTCGGCGTGCAGATCGCGACCCTGGGCGGCAATACCCGCATCGTCAACCTCGTCAACCCCGACACCGGCGAAAGCGGCAGCTTCATCTTCAGCAATGGCGGCGGCATCGCCGAGTTCACGCAGGCCAACCACTTCCTGCAGGTCGCCAGCTCAAACGCGCTGCCCGGCTCTCCGGCCGT
>JBNKGB010000220.1:0-1830 GCA_050289605.1 Roseibium sp.
CTGGATCGCGAAGCTCTTGAAGGCCTGCCACGACCACAAGGCGGAAGTCGCCAACGGTCCGGTGCGCCGGATCTACGAAAAGCCCGCGCCGCACTGGTGGAAGTCCCAGCTTCTGAAAGAGCGACCGACCGGCACCGAGATCACCGAGGCGCCCACCAACAACGTTCTGCTCAGCGCCCGCATCGTCTCAAAGGACGGCCTTGGCCTGCGTTTCGACGAGAGGCTGACCTTCGGCAGCGAGGACATCGACTTCTTCCGCCGCACCCATGCGGCGGGCGCGAAGATGATCTGGGTGGAAGATGCCTTCGTGGAAGAGGACATTCCGGCCTCCCGCGTCACCACCGGCCGGTTGCTCAGCCGCATGCACATGGCGGCAACGTCAGGTGCCTTCAACATCGTGCTGCGCGAGGGCCGCGGAAAAGCGGCACTGCACTTCATTCCGAAAAGCCTGCGCCGCATGTTCTTCGGCCTGCTGGCGACGATCGCCGGTTTCGTGATGAAGCCCTTTGCCAGAAAGCGCGGAGAAAAGCTCTTCTACTACGGCCTGATCCGGCTGATGAAGGGCTCGGGCAACCTGCGCGGTCTGATGGGCCGGGCGCATAACTACTACGACGTCATCGATGGGCACTGAGCGCTCTTCCTCCCACAAGAAGTTGGCGCACATCCATCTCGGCGTCGACGGCGGCGCGGAGAAGTTCTTCGTGCGGCTGTCGCGGGCACTTGCAAAACGCGGCGTCGAGCAGATCGCCTTCATCAAGCCGGGGAGGCCCTGGCGCGACGAGCTGGCCGAGCATTGCGACGTGCGCGAACTGACCTTCAGCCGCTCCCACATCAAGCGCCACTTCGTGCGCTGGCATATTGCCCGCGAAATTCGCAATTTCGGCGCGACCGCCACGATGGGCTGGATGAGCCCGGCCAGCAAATGGCTGCCGAAACCGGGCCCCAACATGCGTACCTTCCTGCGCCTCGGCGATTTTCCGGACGGTTTCCACACCTATGGCAACGTGGAAACCCTGATCGGCAACACCCCGGAAATCATCCGCCGGGCGGTCGAAATGGGCTGGCCGGCGGAGCGGGCGCACATGATCAGCAATTTCGTCGATCCGCTGCCCGAGGACCTGAAACCCGTCAGCCGGGCCGAATATAACACCCCGGAAGACGCCACCGTCCTGATCGCGCTCGGACGCTTCGTGGAGCGCAAGCGCTTCGACCTTATCATCAAAGCCCTGGCAAAACTGCCCGAAACGGTCCATGCTTGGCTGATCGGCGACGGCGAACTGATGGAAGACATGAAGGCTCTCGCCGCAGAACTCGGCGTCACCGGCCGCACCCACTTCCTCGGCTGGCAACACGACCCCTCGCCTTTCCTGAAAGCAGCCGATATTCTTGTATGTCCCTCCGACGACGAACCCCTGGGCAACGTCGTCCTGGAAGGCTGGAACGCGGGCCTCCCCGTCGTCGCCACCGCGTCGCCCGGCCCAAGCTGGCTGATCGAGCACGGCAAAACCGGACTGCTTGTGCCGTGTGGGGATGTGGAGGGGTTGGTCAATTCGGTCGCGGGAATCTTGACCTACAAGGTTGATAAAACGAATCTAATCGCCGACGAAGCCGCAAAACTATCTACTTCCTACAGAGAGCAGCCTGTCTGCAACAGTTACCTTTCTCTTGCATTTCCCACGTAGTCAAAAAAACCAAACACCGAAGTTGCAGTGGGAGAACCCTGCCAATTAATGTGCCCCGCTAAGCTCCCCCGATTTGAGTTTAGAATTTTCCACGACGATTTTCCTGGCTTGGGAAGGAGCGGAATTGAAGCGGACATTGGAGTTTTCG
>JBNKGB010000221.1:0-1749 GCA_050289605.1 Roseibium sp.
GAGATGAACCGGGACATCCAGACCGAGCCCTTCACGGTGGCCGGTGTCGGCGACATGTCCGGCGACGTCTTCGGCAACGGCATGCTGCTCTCCAAGGCGACGAAACTCGTCGCGGCCTTCGATCACCGGGACATCTTCATCGATCCGGATCCGGACGCGGTCACTAGCTGGAAGGAGCGCAAGCGCCTGTTCGACCTGGGCCGGTCCTCCTGGCAGGATTACAACAAGGACCTGATTTCCAGGGGTGGCGGGATCTTCTCCCGTCAGCTCAAGTCCATCCCGCTGACGCCGGAGATCCGGGAGGTGCTCGGCATCGACAAGGCGACGGCCACGCCTCAGGAAGTCATGACGGCCATTCTGAAGCTGGATGTCGACCTGCTCTGGTTCGGCGGCATCGGCACTTATATCCGCGCCAGCGCGGAAACCGATGCCGATGCGGGCGACAGGGCCAACGATCCGATCCGCATCACCGCCTCCGACGTCGGGGCCAAGGTCATCGGCGAAGGCGCCAATCTCGGTCTGACGCAACGCGCCCGCATCGAGTTCAACAAGAATGGCGGGCGCTGCAATTCGGATGCGATCGACAATTCCGCCGGGGTGAATTCCTCGGACATGGAGGTCAACATCAAGATCGCGCTCGGCGCGGCGGTCAAGACCGGCAAGCTGACCGTCGAACAGCGCAACCTGCTGCTGGCGGAGATGACCGACGAGGTCGCCGAACTCGTTCTGCGGAACAACTATCTGCAGACCCTGGCGATCTCCATGACGGAACTGCGCGGCATGGAGGATTTCGGCTATCAGGTGCGCATGATGCGCCAGCTCGAACAGGAAGGGCATCTTGACCGTGTCGTGGAGCAGCTTCCGGACGAGGCGACGCTGGACGAAATGCGCAAGGCGGGGCAGACGCTGACCCGGGCGGAACTCGGCGTTCTGCTGGCCTATGCCAAGATCACGCTGTTCGACGCCCTGCTGGACAGCCCGATCCCGGACGACGACTATCTCGCCCGGGAACTGTTCCGCTATTTCCCGGACAAGATGGCGGCCACCTATCAGGACGAGATCGCCGGTCACAGGCTGCGTCGCGAAATCATCGCGACCATGCTGGCGAACTCGATCATCAACCGGGGCGGCCCGACCTTCCTGACGCGCCTGATCGACCAGACCGGTGCGACCACGACGGAAATCGCACAAGGTTTCGTCGCGGTTCGCAACAGCTACGACCTGACCGAGCTCAACGAGGAAATCGACGCGCTCGACACGAAGATCGACGGCGACCTGCAACTGGAGCTCTATTCCGAAGTCCAGACGCTGCTTCTGGAACGGGTGGTCTGGTTCAAGCGCAACGTTTCCTTCGAAAACGGACTGTCGGCGGTTGTCGATCGGTTCGGGTCCGGCATCTCCGCGTTGCGCGGCCGCCTGGAGTCGGTTCTGCCGGAAGAGCCAGCGGCCCTCCTGAACGAACGCGCCGCCGCCTACATGGAACGGGGCGTTCCGGAGGCGCTGGCCAAGCGGATCGCGTGGCTGCTGGCCGAGCATGCCATTCCGGACATCGTGATCGTTTCGGAGGAGACCGGCGCCAGCCTGGACACGGCCGCGACGGCCTACTACGAGGTCGCGCACCATTTCCAGATCGGGGCCATGCACGAACGCACCGCGGAGCTGGACGTGCAGGACTACTACGACGGCCTCGCGCTCGACCGTGCCCGGGCGACGCTGTTCGAAGCTCATCGCGCCCTCGCCATCGAGGCG
>JBNKGB010000222.1:0-1748 GCA_050289605.1 Roseibium sp.
GGGTGAGCGTAAAGCGATAGAAATAGAACGTAGCATATTCGATGAACTGGGTGTGGAAACGCCGTCCTACGGGAGCATCAGGACAGTTCCCAACTCTACGAGCCGTTTCTACCTCATGGAGAGATCGGATGCCGAACCAGCAGATCATTCAGGTCTAGGCAATTCGCAAGCGGGAGATACGTCCCTTGGTGTGTTGGATGAGACTTCTGGGGACCAGACACAATCTGGAGTAACTTTAACGCCTAACGAAGACTCGGAAGGGCGTGAAAATTCTAACCCGGAAAAGCAGTTGCTTGACCCGGGTGCTGAAACACCCATTAGGCAGGATGATGGTGCTTTGTTGGCGTCAGAACTGTTGCAGCCTGAAAATTCACACCCGCGGAAACTAAACCCTTCGACCTTGGATAAATATGGCGCTGGAACAAACAGCGAACCTCTCCGGGCCAAGACGTCCTACGACAAAATCACGCGGATCGGCCGCACGCCGGAGGAAGAAGCGCAGGCGGTTGAGGAATTCAACGGGCACCAGAAGGAAAGCTTTATCGACATGGGCGGCGATCCGGAGGCGGCCAGGTTGCTGGCGGTGCGTCTGTTCGGGCTCGATTGGGCGACCTCCAGCTTTGCTCCGGACGACGAGGGCACGGTGATGAAGCATCCGGTCGAAACCGTCTACGCCGATCTTGAGAACGATGGCCATGGGTATGTGCGCGAGGATGCCGAAGCCCTGCTGAAGCAAAGGGGCCTTACGGGAAAGACCTGGTACCTGGCGCCGAACGGCAAGACCGGTTCGGACAAGAACCAGGGCTGGACGGACGACGCGGGTTATGGCCCGCGCATGACACTGTCGGTTCGCGATGACAGCGGCGGGCTGCAGGTGGTGAGCGAGAGTTTCCAGGCAAACGTCGCCCGCGCCAACCAACGCCTCTGGGAAAAGCGCGACCGCGAGGAGCGCGAGCAGATCGCGCGGCTGGGGCTGGGCGGGGCGGCAACAGCGACTGCGGCGGTTCGGCCTGAGGCAGGCAAGGTGCCCACACCGCGCGAAAAGCCTCAGGCTCCGGACCTTTGAAGAAACCCACCCGCTGGTCATCCCCGGCTTGACCGGGGATCCATTGGCCTTGCCTAGGTGGAAGCTGGGGGAAGGGGCAGAGGTCTCCGCCGTGTTCCAATCGGCAACGCTCTGGGAACGAGTGGATCTCCGGTCAAGTCGGGGATGACCAGGGGAGGGTTGGGAGCTCGCGGACGGTGAGGCGGTGGAGAGTCAGGCAATTGAGGAAAGTTTTAGAGGGCGGCGTCAGTCGCCCTTTTTCGTTGCGGGAAAGGGTTTGGAATGGACGAGATCATCATGCGCCGGCTTAAGCATCTGCAGTGGCTGGAGGAAAACCACGAACGGGATTTCGAAGACCGTTTCGGAACGGAAAAATCCCGCGCCGAGCAGCGCCGGGAAGAACTGGCCGACAGATTGTCCGCCGACTGGAACGGCAAGCGGAAGGCTGCCGCGCCTGAGGCGCCGCGGCCGCTGCCAAGTGGCTGGCGCAAGGAGCACTGGAAGACGCAGCAGGCGATGGCCGCCGACTATGCCGGGGTGAGCGCGGCGAGCAAATACGAGGCCGTTAAGGCGCTGAGCGCATATGAGGCCACCTTTAACGCCGAAACGGCGGCCTGACTCCCAACAAAGAAAGAAATTCATATGTCCGGTACGGTCAACACAGCCGTGGAGATGGCGAACCTTGCGCTTGCGCATCTGAAGG
>JBNKGB010000223.1:0-1695 GCA_050289605.1 Roseibium sp.
CAGCTGCGCGATCCAAATTACACGCCGCCTTTGATGAAGGCGGTGCCGCTCGGCATTCAGCACGTGCTGGCCATGTTCGTGTCCAACGTGACACCGGCCATCATCGTGGCGGGTGCCGCCGGCTTCGGTTTCGGCTCGAATTCACCAGACTTCCCCGAACTTCTGTACCTGATCCAGATGTCCATGCTGTTTGCCGGCGTGGCAACCCTGCTGCAGACATTGACCCTCGGTCCGGTCGGGGCGGCCCTGCCCATCGTTCAGGGCACCTCCTTCGCCTTTCTTCCGATCATGATCCCGCTTGTTGCGGGCAAGGGCGTCGATGCGCTCGGTGCCCTCTTTGGTGGTGTGATCCTCGGCGGTCTGTTCCACGCTTCGCTCGGACTGGTGATCGGCAAGATCCGCTTCGCCCTGCCGCCGCTGGTCACCGGCCTTGTGGTGACGATGATCGGCCTGGCGCTGGTCAAGGTCGGTATTCAATATGCCGCCGGCGGCGTGCCGGCCATCGGCACACCGGAATACGGTTCGCTGCTGAACTGGTCGGCGGCCCTGGTCGTGATCCTCGTCACCCTCGGCCTCAAGTTCTTCACCAAGGGCATGCTGTCCGTTTCAGCCGTGCTGCTCGGCCTGATCGTGGGCTACATCTATGCGCTCATGACCGGCATGCTGACCTTTGACGCCGTCTCCGGTTCCTGGTCGCGCGCGGCGGCCTTTGCCCTGCCGCAGCCGTTCAAATACGGTTTCGAGTTTTCCGCGGCGGCCGTCATCGGCTTCTGCCTGATGGCGATCGTCTCGGCGGTTGAAACAGTCGGCGACGTTTCCGGGATCACCAAGGGCGGTGCGGGCCGTGAAGCAACGGACAAGGAAATCGCCGGTGCGACCTATGCGGACGGCCTTGGCACAGCGATCGCGGGCATTTTCGGCGGCTTTCCGAATACGTCCTTCAGCCAGAACGTCGGCCTCATCGCCATGACCGGCGTCATGAGCCGGCATGTCGTGACCATCGGAGCGATCTTCCTAATCATCTGCGGTTTCATCCCGAAGGTCGGCGGTATCATCCGCACCGTTCCGATCGAGGTACTGGGCGGCGGTGTCATCGTCATGTTCGGCATGGTCGTTGCCGCCGGCATTTCCATGCTGTCGGACGTCAACTGGAACCGGCGCAACATGGTCATCTTCGCCATCGCGCTCTCCATCGGCCTCGGCCTGCAGCTGGAGCCCGGCGCCCTGCAGCACATGCCGGACACCGCCCGCATCCTGCTGACCAGCGGTCTCCTGCCGGCAGCCGCCATTGCGATTGTTCTCAACCTGGTGCTGCCGAACGAACTGACCAACGAAGCCACGGAAGAGGTCTCCGGCGGAATGTCCGGTCATGGCCACGGCTCGCTGCCGCACGAGGAAACGGCGTAAGCCGCAAGCGAAACGCCAAAACGGGAAAGGGCCGCGCGAGCGGCCCTTTTTTATTGCCACCCCCCGGCTCCCCGATCCCGGACGCAGCGTAGTGAAGATGCAGGATCGGGGAGCCGGGGCCGCCGAACCAAAGTTCTGGAAACGGCAAAAGCATGTGCCTCACCGGTCCCGCTCGCGCTCCGCTTGGCCGGGATGACGATGATGAATCTTGACGTTTAGTCCGAGGTCCGCATGTGCGGCCTTTCCGGAACGATGGCGAGCACGTCGAAAGTCTTTTGCTTCACCGCG
>JBNKGB010000224.1:0-1655 GCA_050289605.1 Roseibium sp.
ATGGAAACCAGGATGATGGACTGGCTGCGCCAGGCCGTCGGCCTGCCGGAGGGGTTCACCGGCGTCATTCAGGACACGGCGTCCACGGCGACCCTCGCAGCTGTCCTCACCATGCGCGAGCGGGCGCTCTCCTGGGACGGCAACCAGTCCGGCCTTACCGGTCAGCCGAGGCTGCGGGTCTATTCCTCCAACGAAGTCCACACGTCGATTGACCGCGCCATCTGGATCTCCGGGATCGGCCAGGACAATCTTGTGCGGATCCCGGTTCAGGGACCGAGCCGCGCCATGGACCCGACAGCTCTCAGGGCTGCCATCGAAGCCGACATTGCGGCGGGATACCGCCCGGCGGGCGTGATCGCCTGCACCGGCGGCACCGGCGTCGGCGCCTCGGACGACGTTGCAGCTTGCGTTGCCGTCGCGAAGGACTTCGATCTTTATGTGCACCTCGATGCCGCCTGGGCCGGGGCCGCGATGATCGTGCCGGAGTTCCGGGATCTCTGGACCGGGGTCGGAGGTGTCGATTCCATGGTCTTCAACCCGCACAAATGGCTCGGTGCGCAATTCGACTGTTCGGCCCATTTCGTACGTAACCCCGAAGATCTGGTGCGCACCCTTGCCATCCGGCCGGAGTACCTGAAGACCCACGGCCATGACGGCGTCATCAACTATTCGGAATGGTCCATCCCCTTGGGCCGCCGGTTCCGGGCGCTGAAGCTCTGGTTCGTGATCCGCACCTACGGCCTGGAAGGCCTGCGCCAGCGCATCCGCAGCCATGTCGCCTGGTCGGCAGGACTGGCGGAGCGCCTCCGTGCAGAACCCGATTTCGAAATCACCTCCGAACCGGTCCTGTCGCTCTTCAGCTTTCGCTACGCGCCCTCGGGAGCCCCGGATCTCGATGCCCTGAACCAGCGGCTGGTTGATGCCATCAACGATGACGGCCGGATCTACCTCACCCAGACGCTGCTCGACGGTCGCAAGGTGGTCCGCTTCCAGGTTGGCCAGTTCGAAGCGACCGAAGACGACGTCGCCCTTGCCTTTGACGTCATCACCGAAATCGCGAGAAAAATGGAGCCTCGATGACCCGCTTCGCGACCTATTCCGCAGATGGAAAGACTTTTTACGGCGCAGTCACCGAGGCCGGCATGATCGCCCTGTCGCCGGAGTTTCCGGACTGGCCGACCTTGCGGAACGTGATTGAAGCCGGCGGCCTTGCAACACTTGCGCAGGCAGCCGCAGGCAAACCGGTCACCCATCCAAACGGGTCGTTCGCCTACGAAATCCCGGTGCCTGATCCTGAAAAGATCATCTGCGTCGGTGTCAATTTCCCGGACCGGAACGCGGAATACAAGGACGGCCAGGAAGCCCCGCCGAACATGTCGCTGTTCATCCGCTTCCCCCGTTCCTTCACCGGCCACGGCCGCCCGCTGATCCGCCCGAAGGCGTCAAGCAAGCTCGACTACGAGGGCGAGATCGCCATCGTCATCGGCAAGGGCGGACGGCATATCAAACAGGAAGACGCTTTCGACCACATCGCTGCGATGACCCTTTGTAACGAGGGTACGCTCCGCGACTGGGTGCGCCATGCGAAATTCAACGTCACCCAGGGCAAGAACTTCGACGCCTCCGGCGCGATCGGCCCCTGGCTGGTGCCCTTC
>JBNKGB010000225.1:0-1462 GCA_050289605.1 Roseibium sp.
TGGATGAAGGCGAGCAGCTTGACCGCCATCGGGTCGGCGACCTGCTGCAGGCCGTTGCCGTCCGCCCGGCTCAAGGCACCTTTGTCGGCAGCCGCCTGGCCATTTCCGTCCCTTGCAGGCATGCCACCTCTCCGGAAATCCGGGCAGCTTGACGTACGACCATCAGACGAACCCGAATTTCGCCGGGTCCAAGCCTGCCGTGACAATCAATTGCCGTTCCTGCTAAAGCCCAAAAAACCTCGGATCCCGCCCGGCGGCCATGATCATGTGCTTTGCCCACAGAGGATTGCGTTCAAGCAGATCCACTTGCTGTTTGAGATTGGTGTTGGACAAAGAGAAGGGGTTGGAGCTGTCCGGAATACCACTGCCAGGCGACGCTTCACGCCTATCTTGTTTGATCGCTGGCATGGCGTTGGCAGGGGATTGTGTTCGAGACGCCGACCCTGTTTCTGGCCCTGATATGACATAGTGCTGCCCCGACAAAGGTAACATCGATTTTGGCAGGATCGGTTGCGACCCTGGGATGTTGGGTTGATCTGAGATCGAAGCTGTTCTCTTGCTCATGACCGGCCTGTCCAAGCCCAAATACTCACGAGCCCTTTGTCGACCCTCAGATGAATTCCCACTCCCCACCAACACGTCCGCAAGAAATCCAACTTCAGGTAGCGCCGCGTCTGCAAATGGCTGGCCTTTGGGGTCAGGAGCAATATGAAGATTGCGAATTAAGCTTCCCATCAAAATCGACCTAGCATCTAGATCGGCCTTGTCTTTTCCTTGAAGCGGGTTTAGGTCATGTTGTAGTTTTTTGTTATATGCACCATCAAATCCATACTCATCCCAAAGATGTCTTTGTATCTGAAGCAATTCCAACAAGATTTGCTTATCGTCTTCACTGAGATCGGAAACATCTATCGGGAAACGATCATCCATTATCTTAGAATATCTATCGTCCTTTGTCTTCGCATCTCTATCGTCCATTTCTTTGTCTCCTACAAGTTCGACCAATATGACGTTTGATTTACATGCGACTCGATCCGTTGAGCGTGACAAACCCGCCGCATTTCGCTGGTCGTTTTCAATAAACTTAAAATTTTGGCCACTTGACCGATTCTCAGACTTGCGCCACGCAGTGCGTGATCGGCCTCACGCCATGTACTCAAGATGCAAACTAAGCCGTAGCTGTGCCGCTACTTTCAGCTCCACCTCAAACCCCGAACAGCCCCGGATCCCGCCCGGCGGACAGAATGAGCTGCCGCGCCCTTGCCGGGTTGCGGTCCAGGAGGTCGGATTGCTGCCTCAGATCCGGCTGGTCCCTGTCGAAGGGATTGCCGCCCTCACTGCCACCGATGAGGCCCGCGAGGCCGTCCTCGGAAAAGGCGCTGTCGTGGATGAAGGCGAGCAGCTTGACCGCCATCGGGTCGGCGACTTGCTGCAGGCCGTTGCCGTCCGCCCGGCTCAAGGC
>JBNKGB010000226.1:0-1460 GCA_050289605.1 Roseibium sp.
GATCTTGCGCCGGTGGCGGCCGAAATGTTCCGTATTCATGTATTGCCCACACTCCTGAAAACCGTGGACGGCGGCCGGACATCCGGCCTGTTACATCCGCATGCGTTCCGCCTTCGGATCGAACGGCGGGTCCTTCAGGATCGTCGCCTTGCGGCGTTCGCCCAGGATCTCGATTTCAAAGGCACCCTCGCCGAGGTCTCCGGCGAGATTTGCCGGTACATAGCCCTGTGCCAGGGATTTTTCGACGAAGTGCGCGTAGCCGCCGGAGGTGATCCAGCCGACGACCTTGCCATCGTGCCAGATGGGTTCGTCGCCCATGACGTCGGCATCCGACGCATCGACGGCAAATGCGACACGCAGGCGTTCCGGCCCTTCATTGAATTCCTTCTGCGCGGCTTCCTTGCCGATGAAATTCTCCTTGGAGAGTTTCACGAAGCGGCCGAGGTCTGCCTCATAGGGGCCGTAGATCGGGCGGAACTCGCGGAACCAGGTGCCGAAGTTTTTCTCCAGCCTGAGGCAAAGCAGGGCACGCATGCCGAAATTTCGGATGTCGAATTCGGCGCCCGCTGCCATCAGCGCCTCATAGACCTGGCGCTCGTATTCCGGCGCCATCCAGATCTCGTAACCGAGATCGCCGGTATAGGTGATGCGGTTGACCTTGCAGGGCGCGTTGGCGACGTCCATCTCGCGAAAATCCATGAAACGGAAGGCTTCGTTCGAAACGTCCTCGCCGGTGAGTTTTTCCAGCACCTTGCGGGAATTCGGCCCTGCGATGGATAAGCCGACCCAGCCGAGGTTGATCGCCCGTATCGTTACCGAACCGTCCTGCGGCAGATGCTTTTCGAACCAGCGCATGTGATAGACCTCGGCCTGGGACGAGCCCCACATGTAGAACTTGTTTTCTGAGACCCGGGCGATGGTGAAGTCGCCGATCAGCTTGCCTCTCTCGTTCAGCATCGGCGTCAGCACGATGCGGCCCACCTTCGGCATGGTGTTGGTCATGAGGTAGGACAGAAAACCTTCCGCGCCCGGACCGGTGATTTCATACTTGGCGAAATTGGCGGTCTCGGTGATGCCGACGCTCGTACGCACCGCGAGGCATTCGGCGCCGATATGCTCAAAGTCGTTGGAGCGGTGGAAGGAAACAACGTCCTTTGCCTCGACACCGTCCGGCGCGAACCAGAGCGGGGTTTCGAGCGCCCAGCTGTCTCCCATGACGGCGCCCTGCGCCAGCATCCGGTCATAGAGCGGAGTGGTCTGGTGTGGCCGTGCGGCCGGCAGTTCCTCGTTCGGAAACCGGATGCGGAAACGGCGGCGGTAGTTCTCCTGCACCTTGGCGTTGGTGTAGGCCATGGTCGCGAAGTCGCCGAAGCGCGCCACGTCCATCGCGAAGACGTCGAAGCCGGGGTCGCCCTCGACCATCCAGTTGGCCAGCGCCAGGCCGACGCCGCCACCCTGGC
>JBNKGB010000227.1:0-1229 GCA_050289605.1 Roseibium sp.
GGCGATGGCCTTGACCTCGTTGAGCTTGTGAGAAACGAAGACGATACCGACGCCGCTTTGCTTCAGCTTTTCGACCTGGCGGAAGAAGACCTCCGTTTCTTCCTCGGTCAGAACGGCCGTCGGCTCGTCCATGATCAGGATGCGGGCGTTGCGGCTGACGGCCTTGACGATCTCGACCATTTGCTTCTGGGCGATGGTGAGGTCGGATATCCGGTCGTCCGGGGAAATCTCCAGGCCGATTTCATCGAGATATTTCTGGACGCTCGCGCGCATGGCGGCCTTGTCCAGGAAACCGTTCGATTTCAGCTCGCGGCCGAGGAAGACGTTTTCCTCGACGGTCATCTGTTCGGCAAGGTTGAGTTCCTGGTGGATCAGTACGATGCCGAGTTTTTCGGCAGCTCCGTTCGGGGGGAGGGCGGTTTGTTCGCCGTCAAGGCGGATCTGGCCGGAGGTCGGATCGTGGAAGCCCGAAAGGATCTTCATCAGCGTCGATTTGCCCGCGCCGTTCTCGCCGATCAGGGCATGAACCTCGCCTGGACGCACGTCCATGCTGACGCTGAACAGCACCGGCACGGGGCCGAAGGACTTGCTGATATTAACGGCTTCGATCACCGCGTCCCGTGTGGATGGATCCACATGCATTTATTGTTCCTCCCAGCCGCCGATATCCTCTCCCATATTGGCGCCATGGTGTTCATGTAAACGTTTTCATGATCGATGTAAACCTTTACATTGAGGCCTGTAAACCTTTTCATAGGGTGCGTTGCGGTCTATACAGCGTAGTCGGCGTTGCGATTCATGGACTTAACCGGAGGCCGCACCGCAGCATGTCTGGAAACGAAAAATGAGCGAACCGGGCGAGCGGCCGGCGACCATTGAAGATGTGGCGAAACTGGCGGGCGTATCCATCGCGACCGTCAGCCGGGCGCTGCGCTCGCCGGAAAAGGTGGCCGAGAGCACGCGCAAGAAGGTCACCGCAGCCATTGCCCGTACCGGCTACACGGCCAACGCCATGGCGCAGAACCTGCGCATGCAGCGCTCCAAGATGGTGCTTGTGCTGGCGTCCTCCATCGCAGACCCGAATTTTGCCGGCATCCTGACCGGCCTCGAAAAAGCCGCCAACGACCGCGGCTACGGCGTCCTGATCGGTAACACGGAAGGCACCACCGGGCTTGAGCAGAACTATCTGCGGTTCCTCTCCACCGGCATGGCCGACGGGCTGGTGCTGC
>JBNKGB010000228.1:0-1088 GCA_050289605.1 Roseibium sp.
GGCGGAGCCGGTGAAGGTCGGCATGATCACGACCCTGTCGGGCGGCGGGGCCGGGCTCGGCATCGACGTGCGCGACGGCTTCATGCTTGCGGTCAAGCAGGCGGGCAACGAGGATCTTACAGTCGTCATCGAGGACGATCAGCGCAAGCCGGACATCGCCGTCCAGCTCGCCGACAAGATGGTGCAGTCCGAAAAGGTCGACGTCCTGACCGGGATCATCTGGTCGAACCTCGCGATGGCGGTCATTCCCTCGGTCACCGCTCAGGGCAAGTTCTACCTGTCGCCGAATGCCGGCCCGTCCGCGCTTGCCGGCAAGGGCTGCCATCCGAATTACTTCAACGTCGCCTGGCAGAACGACAACCTGCATGAGGCTGCAGGCGCCTATGCGAATTTCGCCGATTTCAAGAACACCTTCATCCTGGCGCCGAACTACCCGGCGGGCAAGGATGCGCTGACCGGCTTCAAGCGCTTCTACAAGGGCAACCTGGCGGGCGAGATCTACACCAAGCTCGGCCAGACGGACTATGCGGCCGAACTCGCCCAGATCCGCGCCTCCGGCGCCGACAGCGTGTTCTTCTTCCTGCCCGGCGGCATGGGGATCTCCTTCCTGAAGCAGTACAAGGATTCAGGCGTCGACCTCCCGGTCGTCGGTCCGGCCTTCTCCTTTGACCAGGGCATCCTGCAGGCCGTCGGCGACGCGGCGCTCGGTGTGAAGAACACCAGCCAGTGGAACAAGGACATCGACAACCCGGTCAACAAGGCCTTTGTCGAGAGCTTCCAGGCCGAATACGGCCGCCTGCCGTCGCTCTACGCTTCGCAGGGCTTCGACACGGCCAACCTCTTGCTGTCGGCGATGGCGAAAGCCGACGTGAAGGATGCCGACGCTTTCCGCGCGGCGCTTGAAGAAGCCGACTTCAAGTCGACCCGCGGCAGCTTCAAGTTCGGTCCGAACCATCACCCGATCCAGGACATCTACGTCCGCGAGGTCATCAAGGAAGGCGACGTCTACACCAACAAGATCATCGGAACGGCCCTGACCAGCCATGCCGATGCCTACTGGTCCGAATGCAGCATGTAAGGTAAGCACC
>JBNKGB010000229.1:0-1073 GCA_050289605.1 Roseibium sp.
GGCGGTCGGACCGGGTGATGATGAAGCTCATCGTCTGCGCCGAGACGCGCAAGGTGCTCGGCTGCCATATCGTCGCGCCGGGTGCGGGCGAGATGATCCAGTTGGCCGCCATCGCGATCAAGATGGGCGCGACCAAGGAAGATTTCGACAGAACGGTTGCGGTTCACCCCGTAATGGCCGAAGAACTGGTGACATTGCGCAAACCGGTGCGGACAGCTTGACTTTCCGCCCCGGATGCCCAGTTCGGATGTGAATTTGTAAAGACCAACAAGAGGGAAACGACCTGATGGCTGGAAGCGGAGGCCCCTGGGGCGGCGGCGGGTCTGGCGGCGACGATGACGACCGCAAGGGCGGTCGCGGCGGACGTCGGCCGGGCGAGGGCGGACAGATCCCCGAGATCGACGAGATCATGAAGAAGGGCGCCGAACAGCTCAAAGTGCTGATGGGCGGACGTGGCGGCGGGCCGCGCGGGCCGGTCAATGGTGGCGGACGTCCACAGGGACCGAAGCTGACCGGCGGCACGCTGGGGCTGGCCGCGCTTGCAGCCGCCGGCCTTTGGGCGTTTGCCAGCTTCTACACGGTAAAGCCGGAAGAACAGTCGGTGGAGCTTTTCCTCGGCAAGTTCTCCTCGATCGGGAATCCGGGTCTGAACTTCGCGCCCTGGCCGTTCGTCACAGCGAATGTCGTGCCGGTCACGCCGGAACGGACCGAAGATATCGGTGTTGGCCGTGGTGGGTCGGATAGCGGGCTGATGCTGACGGGCGACGAGAACATCGTCGATATCGATTTCCAGGTCGTCTGGAACATCAACGACCCGACTGAATACCTCTTCAACCTGCGCGACCCGGAACTGACGATCAACGCGGTGGCCGAGGCCTCGATGCGTGAGATCATCGCCCAGTCGCAGCTTGCGCCGATCCTGAACCGCGACCGCGGCATCATCGCCGAACGCCTGAAGGACCTGATCCAGACCACGCTCGACAGCTATGATTCCGGTCTGAACATCGTGCGGGTGAACTTCGACCGCGCCGACCCGCCGCGTGAGGTCATTGACGCGTTCAAGAACGTGCAGT
>JBNKGB010000230.1:0-1056 GCA_050289605.1 Roseibium sp.
GCCGAAGAACCAGACGCCGAGCGTCTTGCCCTTCAGGTCCGGCGGAATCGCGATGCCGGTGTCCTTGCGGCAGGTCAGCATCATGCCGGACTTCTTGAACGGCTGGGCGATGTTGACGAGCGGCACGCCCTTTTCGCGCGAGGCAAGCGCGGACGGCATCCAGTCGATGATGACGTCGGCCCCGCCCCCGGCGATCACCTGCGGCGGCGCGATGTCAGGGCCGCCCGGCTTGATCGTCACGTCGAGGCCTTCTTCGTCGTAAAAGCCCTTGTCCTTGGCCACGTAGTAGCCCGCGAACTGGCCCTGGGTGACCCACTTGAGCTGCAGCGTCAGCTCGTCGGCGGCCTGCGCCGCTCCCGAGGCCAGGCCTGCTCCCAATACGGTCGCGAGCGCCAGACTTTTCAATGCCTTCATTGCCATTCCCCTACTTGTTGCGGGCATTACCGGAACGGTGCCGCCCTTCTCTGGAATTTCGGAACCTTGCCGGACGGAACCGAGGAAGCGGTTCCAACCCGCCCGCATCGGACCCCGGCAATCGGGCAGCAACAAGACCGTCCGGACGTTTTCGTCTCTCTCCGCGATCCGCGCTGACCATTTGGTCAAGAAAATCTAGAAAGCTGCCGTGTCGCTGGTCAAGGTTATTTTTTCATCAAGGCGAAATGCTTTTGAATGTTCCACCCCTACGGGCAAGATCGTCCCAATTTCAGGCATGGTTGTGATCGCGCGATGGCGTTTTCCGGTTGCCTGACGCCCGGAAAGCCATTTCATAATGTTTCCACGTCAAAAGACGCGCCCGGCCCCGCCAGCAATGGCCCGGGAAGGCCGATTGGAGAGATACGAATGACTGCCAGATCAGCTCCTGAATACAGCGCCCTGCCCTTGCCGGACCGCCGCCTCTACTCGGACCGGGAAATGCTGGAGCGAGCCGAGGAATTCTACGAGGACATCCGCACGCGCCACACGGTCCGGCAATATTCCGACACTCCGGTGGACCGGTCGGTGATCGAGACCTGCATCCGGGCGGCGGGCACTCCGCCGAGCGGCGCCAACCAGCAG
>JBNKGB010000231.1:0-1029 GCA_050289605.1 Roseibium sp.
ATGATCCGACATTTGAGGGAAGTGCTCTAGCTGCGGGTTTCCAGGATCAGCTTCGGTTCCAGCTTGTCCTCATCGAGCAGGGTGCATTTAAACCGCTTCTTCTTGGTCTGGCCGTTCACGATGTTCACGGGGATGGACACGGGCAGATCGGACTTCTGCCTGGCGGCTTCCACCAGCGTTGTATAGCTGTTGGCATGGAGCAGCACTTCCGTGATCGGCTGGTTGGTGATGAGTTCCTGGGTCAGGTGATAAGCCTTCATGGCGGCGTTGTTCGCCGCGATGATCATGCGCGTACCGGTGTTCACCACCAGGATGGGCGCGCTGCATACCTCGAAGACCTTGGCGAAATCGACGTCGCCGCCGACATGCCCGGCCGAGAACAGCACGCCGCCGACTGTGCCGCCGATGCGGAAATAGAGAGCATCATAATTCAGCTCGAGACTTTCATTGCTGGCCAGCAGGAACTTGCCGCGCCCGGTGGCGCTGGCCCGCTTGGTCAGGGCGGTCATGGCGAGCGAAACGATGGTCCGGCCAACACGTTTGTGCACATGGGCGACGTTCCGGCCCAGAATGAGCCGGGCGTCCTCAATCTGGAAACTTTTCAGGAAGCCGTCGCTGGCAAAGCGCACATAGCCGAAATTGTCGACCAGCAGCACCACCCTGTTGGAAGAGGCAACGAAGTGCTGCAGGATCGGAGCAAGCCCGAGGGCAATACGGCCCGGATTGCCGTTTTCCTCGCCGATCGAAGGGAAGCAGATGGCGATGATGCGCCCGTCCGGCAGCTCGTAGCGATACGCGACGATCGGGATGCCCGGAATACGGTGGTCGGCCCCGCCGCCGACGTCGAACGGACCGGCCTTGCCTTCACGGATGGCGCCCTGAACGAGAAGGAGGATCGTCTTGCGGTCTTCCGGCGACAAAAGACGAAAAAGCCTCCTATCGGGGCGATGGCATTTCCCTTCGCGCGCGATCAATACGGATTGATGGCCTCACTGAGAACGCGGCAGAATTGCTTCGCCGAGCCCGACG
>JBNKGB010000232.1:0-944 GCA_050289605.1 Roseibium sp.
GCAGTGAAGCCAATTAATGCAGGCCGCCGAGCTGTAGGTCTGTTTGCCTTGAATTCAGTGCCCGAAAGTGAGCAAACACACACTGTTTCCTTCCCGGGCGCCGCCGCCGGAGCTGCCGCCACCACCGCCGAAAAACTTGCTGAACAGGCCCCTGTCCCCGTTCCTCCCGGCTGCTTGTCGTGCATGACAGGGTAGCGCCCCGAGGGCCTTCTTCCTACCACCTCCTGTGATCTATGCTGACGCCACGTTTTCGGACCCCGCCCGGGGCCCCTTGCCGGAGCCGTTTTCTTGAGCAGCCTCTATCATCCCGCCCTCTATGACCGTGATCCCCCCGTCGGCAGCTACTGGGAGGCCTCGGCCCCGCCGCTGGGCCGCGAAACGCCGCCGCTGCGCGACAGCGCCACCTGCGAGGTCGCGGTCATCGGGGCCGGCTACACCGGGCTGACCGCCGCCCTGTCCCTGGCCGAGCAGCATGGCGCCCAGGTGGCGGTGCTGGAGGCCGGCACGCCGGGCTGGGGCGCATCCGGGCGCAACGGCGGCTTCTGCTGCCTGGGCGGGGCGAAACTCGGCTATGACGTCATGGCCCGGCGCTACGGCCTGGAGGAGACGCGCCGCTTCTTCGCCGCCCAGATGGAGGCCATCGATCTGGTGCAGCAGACCTGCGCCGAGCGCGGCATCGACGCGGACATCACCGGTGGCGGCGAGATCCTGCTGGCGCACAAGCCGAGCCGCGGCGGCGCGGTGTTGCAGGCGGAACGCGAGGAACTGCGGGAACTGGTGGGCCTGGACTGTCCGGTGCTGGACAACGACGCCCTGGCCGCGCGCGGCCTGGCCGGCGCCGGTTTCCACGGCGGGCTGGAACTGCCGCTGGGCGTCGGCCTGCACCCGCTGAAATATCTGCGCGGCCTGGCCCGCGCGGCCATCGACGCCGGGGTGCAGGTCTA
>JBNKGB010000233.1:0-935 GCA_050289605.1 Roseibium sp.
CATGGCATCGCGCCTCACGCTCGCGCCGTCGCTCCGCCTGATCCGCTCGCGCTGGCCGATCCATGCGATCTGGTCGGCGAATATGCGCAGAACCGAGGCGCCGAAATCCGCCATGGCCGAGGACGTGCTCATCGCCCGGCCCGACTACGACCCTGAACCCCATCGCCTGCCCAACGGCGCCGCCCCGTTCATCGCCGCGCTGATGGGCGGCGCGACGGTGGCCGAAGCGCTGGAGTCAGGCCCCGAGTTTAACCTGACCGCGACGCTCGGCCTGCTGCTGACCACACGCGCCATCATTGAAATCACACCGGGAGACACGACGTGATCGCCCTTTATGACCGCTTTGCCAACGGCCTGTCGCGCCTCGCCCCCGCCACCCTGCCGACGCTCGCCCGGCTGACCTTTGCCGGCGTTCTCCTGATCTATTTCTGGAACTCCGCCCGCACCAAGTTCGGCGAGGGCTTTGCCGGGCTCTTCACCCCGTCCGACGGGGCCTATTACCAGATCTTCCCCAAGGCGATGGAGGCGGTGGGCTACGACACCTCTCAGCTCAGCCTGTTTCACTGGGCGGTGGCCACGGCGGGGATGTGGGCCGAATTCATCCTGCCCGTGCTGATCGTGCTCGGCCTCGCCACCCGGCTTGCGGGCCTCGGGATGATCGGTTTCGTGACGGTGCAAAGCCTCACCGACATTTTCGGCCATGGGGTCGACGCCAGCACCATCGGTGCCTGGTTCGACCATACATCCGACAGCCTGATCCTCGATCAGCGGCTGCTTTGGATGATGCTGTTCATCACGCTGGTGCTGAAAGGCGCCGGCCCACTCTCGCTCGATGCGCTTGTGGTAAAGCGGCTAGCCGTTTCTCACGAGGCGTAATGCGGCTTGACCGCCCGAATAGCGCGGCACGCGCCGGGCGAGCGCCGGTCCGTCCCCCG
>JBNKGB010000234.1:0-872 GCA_050289605.1 Roseibium sp.
GGTCGCCGCATCCATTGCGCTGGCATCCAACACGCCTGCGGAGTAGAAAGCGGCCAACCGGAGGTGCGCATGGCCAACGATCCCCTATTCCTCATCGCGGCGGGCGCCTGTTTCGTCGTCCTGATCATCCTGATGATCGGCATTGGCGGATTTGCCAAGGGTGGCGATTTTAACCGCAAGCATGCCAACCGGATCATGCGGTACCGCATCATCGCGCAGGCGGTGGCGGTCGTTTTGATCCTGCTGTTCGTCTTCCTTTCCGGTCGGGGAGGTCTCTGACATGGTCGTCCTCAACAAGATTTATACCCGGACTGGCGACAAGGGCGAAACTGCGCTCGGCGACGGCAAGCGGGTGGCCAAATACTCGATGCGGGTCGCTGCTTATGGCACGGTCGACGAAACCAATTCCGTCCTCGGCCTCGCCCGGCTTCACGCAACGGGCGAGATGGACGCCGCCCTCGCCCGCATCCAGAACGACCTCTTCGACCTCGGCGCGGATCTCTGCCGCCCCGAGATGGAGAAGGACGGCGAAGCGGGCTATCCGGTCCTGCGGATGGTCGACAGCCAGGTTGTCCGGCTTGAGGCAGAAATCGACGCGATGAACGCCAGATTGGAAGCCCTGCGCAGTTTCATCCTACCCGGTGGGTCGGCCCTTGCCGCGCACCTGCATCTCGCGCGCACCGTCTCGCGCCGGGCAGAGCGCATGGCGGTCGAACTCGCCACAATGGAATCGGTGAACGGGGCCGCGGTGAAGTATCTCAACCGCCTGTCGGACTGGTTCTTCGTTGCCGCCCGCATCGCCAATGACGACGGCCGCACCGATGTGCTTTGGGTTCCCGGTGCGAACCGCTGACCAGATCCGTAGGGTGGGT
>JBNKGB010000235.1:0-860 GCA_050289605.1 Roseibium sp.
GTCTTGCCCTTCTCGATATAGCGCTCCAGCGTCTGGGATTTGGCGAGCTTGACCTGCTCATCCTGCACCATAGCGTTGTAGCGCTTGTTCAACTCGGCAAGCTGGCTTTCCAGCTGCGTGCGCTTTGCCGCGTCCTGTTCGACGCTGATCGCGTTTTCGATCTTGATGATCTCGGGGTCGAGCTTCTGGATATCGGCACGCAGACCTTCCAGTTCGCTCACCGTCACCTCGCGGTCGGAAAGCGTCTCGGTCAGGTTGGCCTCGACCTTGTCCTTGTGCTGGTTGAGGATGTTGAGCTGACCTTCCAAGAGTTTCACGATCACGTCGGACTTGCCGATCAGGTCCTGCAGCTTGTCGTCGATCGACGCACCGCGCAGGCGTTCCTGCCGCATCGATTCGGATTTGCCCTTGGAGAAGATGCCGATGAAGCTTTCCAGCCCCGTCTTGTTGCGCATCTCATCGAAATCCTTGGAAAAGCCCGCCGTGACATCGTCGAGCCCCATGATCAGTTCGGCGATGTTCGCGTTCATGATCTCGGCATGGGCATGGACGTCATCGAGCGTTGCATTCTCGATGTCGATCGACACGTCGTCGCCGGTCTTGAGCTTCTGCCGCGCAGTTTCGATCCGGCTTGTCAGTTCCGAGATTTTGGCCTGCGCCGCGGAAACCTGTTTCTGGCTTTCAAGAATCTGGGCATCGAAATCGGACATGGGCGCTCCCTGATGTTAAACCTATTTACAATGATGGGGATGCACGGGTCGTTTGTCATCCCCCCCGGTTGTCGAAATCGTTATCGCAAAATCCAAACGCGGCGTCATCCTGCAATCTCTGCCCGCCGGATTGTCGTTGCGGCATGGGGG
>JBNKGB010000236.1:0-836 GCA_050289605.1 Roseibium sp.
CATGAGATGAAATTCGCACGCGAAGTTTCTGATCATGTGATCTATCTTTTCGAAGGCCGGATTGAGGAGCAGGGCCCGCCCGAGGCGGTGTTCGGCGCGCCGAAGTCCGAGCGGCTTAAACAATTCCTGAAATCTGTCGCCTAACGGCAGAAACAACCAACCAGAACGGGGAGACTACAATGAAACTGAAATCCACTTTCGCGGCGGGCATCGCCGCTCTGGCGCTGTTCACGGGCGCGGCTGCGGCCCAGGAGGTCAAGATCGGCATCGCGGCCGAACCCTATCCGCCCTTCGCCTCGCTCGACGCCTCGGGCAACTGGGTCGGCTGGGAGGTCGAGATCATCAATGCAGTCTGCGCCGCGGCAGAACTTGACTGCGTCATCACGCCGGTGGCCTGGGACGGCATTATCCCATCGCTGACCGGCCAACAAATCGACGCGATCATGGCATCCATGTCGATCACCGAAGAGCGGATGCAGACCATCGACTTCTCCGACAAGTACTACGACACGCCGACCGTGATCGTGGCGGACAAATCGGCTGATATCGCCCCCACACCGGAAGGGCTTGCGGGCAAGATCCTCGGCGTTCAGGCCTCAACGATCCACCAGACCTATGCCCAACAATACTTCACCGACGCTGCCGAGATTCGCGTCTATCAGACCCAGGACGAGATCAACCAGGACCTCGCCTCGGGGCGGATCGACGCCACGCAGGCTGACAGCATCGCGATGGACGACTTCATCAATTCCGATGCGGGCGCCTGCTGCGAAATCAAGGGCGCTGTCGCCGATGATCCGTCCATCCTCGGATCGGGCGTGGGCGCCGGCGTCCAC
>JBNKGB010000237.1:0-805 GCA_050289605.1 Roseibium sp.
CCGCATGCTGGCCACGACCCTTTCCGCCGACCCTTTCATCGGCCGCATCCTGACCGGCCGCGTCGAAAGCGGCACGCTGAAAGTGGGCGAGACGATCAAGGCGCTCAGCCGCAAGGGCGAGCGGATCGAACAATTCCGCGTAACCAAGATCCTCGCCTTCCGCGGCCTTGGCCAGCAGCCCATCGACGAGGCCGTCGCGGGCGATATCGTCACGCTTGCGGGTATGACCAAGGCGACCGTCGCCGACACGCTCTGCGATATCTCCATCGACGTGCCCCTGCCCGCCCAGCCGATCGACCCGCCGACGATCTCGGTCACCTTCGGCATCAACGACAGCCCCTTGGCAGGCAAGGACGGCAACAAGGTCCAGTCCCGCGTCATCCGCGAGCGCCTGATGAAAGAGGCAGAGTCGAACGTTGCGATCAAGATCGAGGACACGCCGGGCGGCGAGGCCTTCGTGGTCTCGGGGCGTGGCGAACTCCAGATGGGCGTCCTGATCGAGAATATGCGTCGCGAGGGGTTCGAGCTTTCAATTTCCCGCCCCCGCGTGATCTTCCGCGAGGAAAACGGCCAGCGGATGGAACCCGTCGAAGAGGTCATCGTCGATGTCGACGACGAGTATTCCGGCGTCGTGATCGAGAAACTGACCGGCCAGCGCAAGGGCGACCTGGTGGAGATGAAACCGGCAGGTGCAGGCAAAACCCGCATCGTCGCCCATGTGCCCTCGCGCGGGCTCATCGGCTATCACGGCCAGTTCCTGACCGATACGCGCGGCGCCGGGATTCTGACCACATTGGTGATCGGC
>JBNKGB010000238.1:0-802 GCA_050289605.1 Roseibium sp.
GCGGAAATAATAGTCGCCGAATTCCAGCATATAGTACTGGCCGTTGCCGAATTCGAAGGGGATCAGCCAGCCGCCGGTGGCGCTGTCCTTCAGTTCGGCAACGAACCGGGTTCCGCCGCGCCGGCGCAATCCGCCCCGTTTCAACGTGACGAAGTTCCGGCACTCGGCAAGCGAGGAGCGGAAAAACTCAAGGTCCGTGCGGTAGACCAGTTCCGGGTCCAGTTCGCCCCGGCTGAAGGTTGCTTGAAGGTGATAGCTCATCGGTCCGTGATAATGTCGAGGTCAATCATGGGCAGGGGCGTGCCCTGCGCGGCATCGAAAGTTCCGGCCCGGTCGAGGGCCTCGGCTGCGGCCTGCCGCAAGGCTTCGGCCCGGCTGTTCTTGCCGGTGATGACGTGGGCGCAACCCGCGGCCAGGAACAGCGCGAAACCGTGCACGAAAAGCGGCGGAAACTCCGCCTCTCGTGTTACCCGCCGGATGTAGCGCAGCGGAAACGGTGGGGCGTGATCGCTCAGGATCTTCTGCCCCACCACTTCGAACGGGATGACCTGGCCGCTCGGCTTTCCCTCAACCGTCTGCACCGGCAGGCGCAGGCAGTCGGCGGGTCTGCCGAATTGAAACGCCCAGCGGAACGGCGGAGTTTCCGTCTCCGCCGGCAGGCTCACCAACTCGGTGGCAAAATCCCAGTCGTGCATGGCGAGATAGGCATCCCGGTGCGCGGTATAGTGATTGCGGAACCAGCGGGAGGCGGTGGAGGAAAAATCGAAATCGCGGATGGGCGCTTCCTTCAGATGCGCAAGCG
>JBNKGB010000239.1:0-792 GCA_050289605.1 Roseibium sp.
GGGTCTATTTCCCGCAATCGGTGCCGGGCATCGGTGCAGGCTCGATCCTGTGCTACATCCTCGCCATCGGCTACTACATCACGCCGGAACTCGTCGGCGGTACGCAAGGCGTGTTCATCTCGAACCGGATCGCCTTCCACATCTCGTCCTCGCTGAACTGGGGTCTGGCGGCGGCTTTGGGCACGATCCTCTTGGGGGCGGTCCTGCTGCTCTACTACGTCTACGACAAGATCGTCGGCATCGATAACGTGAAGCTGGGGTAAGAGATATGAGCATCGGTCATCCCGAAATTCCGAAGCCGAGCCTCACCGGCTTTACCGTTCCGCTTATGGCCGTTGCAGGGCTGTTGCTGGGATATGTCGTCGGCACCGCAAAGGGGCAGCCCTTGCTGGGGCTGATCGCCGGGGCGGCGGTTGCGGCGGCCCTCGGGTTTGTCCTGGCCAGTTTCGTGCCGGACCGCCGTGTCGGCCGGCTTGGTACGGCGGTGGTGGCGGCAATCGCGGGCTTTGTCATGGCTGGCGTCTCCGGCGCGGTGGTGGGCGTGATCATCGGCCTGATCGTAAGCTGGTTCGCCTATTGGCTTTCCACCGGCGATTACCGCAGCACCGTTCCGGTCTATGCGACCGCGGGCGATGTGCTGTGGCACAATACGTTCAAGCTGATCTGCGGGCTGATCTTCTTCTTCCTGATCGCTCCGATCGTTGTGGTCTTGCCGCTGAGTTTCAACGCTCAGGACTTCTTTACCTTCACGCCCGAGATGCTGGCCTTCGACCCCGAGGGCTATTCGNTGAA
>JBNKGB010000240.1:0-791 GCA_050289605.1 Roseibium sp.
ACTG
Source organism: Roseibium sp. (assembly GCA_050289605.1). Classification (GTDB taxonomy): domain Bacteria; phylum Pseudomonadota; class Alphaproteobacteria; order Rhizobiales; family Stappiaceae; genus Roseibium. The sequence goes on from JBNKGB010000240.1 coordinate 5, forward strand.
TCTGCGGCCTTGGCTATGCCGAAGGGGCGGTCCTGTCGCGCAGCCTGGGCGGCTGGCAGGTCATTTCCTGGGCGCTGGTCCTGGCCCTTCCGGTCATGGCAGCCCTGGCGGCCTTCACATGGCCGGAAGGTTTCGCCGAGATTTCTCCCTCCGGCTGGGCCGGTCTGGGCTATGTCTCGGTTTTCAGCATGCTGGTCGGCTTCATCTTCTGGTACCGCGGCCTCGCGCTCGGCGGCATCGCCGGGGTTGGTCAGTTGCAACTCCTGCAGCCCTTCCTCAGCCTCTTGCTGGCCGCATTCCTTCTGAAGGAACCGGTTGCCTGGACGATGATCGCCTGCACGGTGTTCGTCGTGCTCTCCGTGGCAGGCGCAAAACGCTTTGCCTGAGGCGATGGATGATTTCCATCAACGCCTTCCCGGACGCAGCGCAGCGAAGATCCGGGATCTTTGACCCGGCGCTGAAGTCACGAGGGATTGCTCCCCGCGGTTCCCGGGCCCGCACTTCGCCTGGCCGGGACAACTTTCGCGGTACTGTTTGCCAAGCTGCGTTCGCAGACCTCATTGCGTACACGAGCTAAAAACGTTTGTGAATTCATCGCTCCGGTCGATTGATCCGATATGCAGCACCAGCAGGTTCTCGAGATCCGCAACCGGATGAAAAGCGGCGAATCTGGCGAACCACATGACCTCCGCCAAGGTTTCGTCTTCGTGCCATGTGGTCATGATCAAGGACGCATCCGGTATCTCGCGATAGTCGTGCCGCTGCAGGTTGGCAAGGTCGACACTGT
>JBNKGB010000241.1:0-781 GCA_050289605.1 Roseibium sp.
GTTTTCTTCATCAAGAATAGGGTGGTCAAGATTACGTATTCCAGTTTTGAGGTGTTCTTACGAGCTACAAAGCACACGGTGATCTATCCTGATTCAGGACCCTCCTTGAAGGTAATAGCTAGCCCTACGTCCAACGGCTTGATATTGAAGATGAACAGAGGTTACAATGGGGTGAGCAGAGAGCTTGAGAAGTTCACGTAGTGAAGGGGGAAATGATCTCATACCCCCTACCTGAAGGGTAGGGGATCTTTCATAGACTGTGATGCGCTCGAATAACTACGAACTAATTATTTTTATATCCAGGAGGAGATTTACATGACCAGTGGGCCTAGACTTGAGAAGGTCGGTTTGTAGAGGTCGGTTGGGGCTTCCAGGGCGTCCTCGTTAGTTCCAGGGTGTTATTGCCGTCAAGGTGGATGACACTTGAGAAGATTCCTAGAGGCATTGCATTGTGGTGTTGGCCTTACTTGGTTGCTAAGTGTTCCCATGCGGGGGTTGATGTGGATGGGCTAGGCAACCCTCTACAGTGGCCTATGGTCCATAGCCGATAGCCGAGGGGAAAGGGCCTACCTGCCAGGCACTGTCTTGTCTTGTCATTGTGATAGGCGGTGGTACCCTTTGGGGCAAGGGAAGCTTCCCGGGCAGAGATATCTGATGGATAGTTTGTCTTCTTCGATACCTATACTGCAGAATATTACACATGGTAAATCGTTTCTACCAAGCGTTGCTTATCCCCTGGAAGAGTCATGATGATATTTAGTCGTGTACCCTTGGTGCAGCG
>JBNKGB010000242.1:0-773 GCA_050289605.1 Roseibium sp.
ACCGCGACGGCGAGCGAGATCATCGGGCGGGTGATATCTCCGATATCGCGCAGAGGATCGAGAAGGCCCGCGACCGGGCCCACAAGGATGCCCGCGACCAGCATTAGGACGATGGCGGGCAGATGCAGCCGCCAGGCGAGCCACTGGCTGCCAACGCCGAGCGCCCCAACCAGCGCGAAGGCCATGACCGGGCTCAAGCCTCCGGCGGCCTGTTCAATCGCCATGGCTCAGACCGACCGCGTGATGCCGCCATCGACGCGGATGTTCTGGCCGGTGATGTAGCCGCCTCCTTCTGATGCGAGGAAGGCCACGGTCGCTGCGATCTCTGCTTCGTGCCCATAGCGGCCCATCGGAATGCGGGTGCGGAACTCTTCCTTCTCGGGCAGGCTGTCGATGAAGCCCGGCAGGATGTTGTTCATGCGGATATTGTCGGGCGCGTATTTGTCCGCGAAGAGCTTTGTGAACGCGGCAAGGCCAGCCCTGAAGACGCCGGACGTCGGGAAGGTCGGATCGGGTTCAAAGGCGGCAAAAGTCGAGATATTGAGGATCACGCCCCCCTTCTGCGTCTGCATATGCGGGGTGACGAGGCGCGCGGGCCGCACCGCGTTCAGGAAATAAACCTCCATCCCCTTGTGCCAGTCCTCGTCCGTCAGATCGAGCACCGGGGCGCGCGGTCCATGACCCGCCGAGTTCACCAGAACGTCGATCCGCCCCCAGCGCTCCATCGTGCCGTCGATCAGCCGCGCGAGATCGTCGTTCGACTGGTTCGACCC
>JBNKGB010000243.1:0-765 GCA_050289605.1 Roseibium sp.
GTCATAGGTATCGAGGGTCGCCAGAGCCGCCGCGCAGGCAATCGGGTGGGCGGAATAAGTGTAGCCGTGGAACAGTTCGATCATGTGTTCCGGACCGGTCATGAAGGCACTGTAGATGTCGGATGTGCAGAACACGGCCCCCATCGGCACGACGCCCGAGGTCAGCCCCTTGGCAGTGGTGACGAGATCAGGCGTCACGCCGAAGAAGTCGGTCGCAAAAGGCGAGCCGAGACGGCCGAACCCGGTGATGACTTCGTCGAAGATCAGGAGAATTCCGTTCTGGGAGCAGATTTCGCGCAGGCGTTCCAGATAGCCTTTCGGCGGCAGGAGGACACCGGTGGAACCGGCGACCGGCTCGACGATCACGGCAGCGATCGTCGACGGATCGTGCAACTGGATGATGCGGATCAGGTCCTCCGCATATTCGGCGCCGCTTTCCGGCACCCCGCGCGAGAAGGCATTCCGGTCCGGATCGTGGGTGTGGCGCATGTGATCGACGCCGGTCAGCATCGTGCCGAAGGTCCTGCGGTTGGCGACTATGCCACCGACGGAAATGCCGCCAAAGCCGACGCCGTGATAGCCGCGCTCGCGGCCGATCAGGCGCGTGCGCGTGCCCTGGCCGATTGCACGCTGATAGGCGAGCGCGATCTTCAGTGCGGTATCGACGCTTTCGGAGCCGGAATTTGTAAAGAACACGTGGTCCAGAGGGGAGGGCATCATGGCAGCCAGGCGGGCGGCCAGCTCAAAAGCCTTGGGATGGCCCAT
>JBNKGB010000244.1:0-765 GCA_050289605.1 Roseibium sp.
CGCCTGCCGCCGGGGACGAAATTATCCGAATCGGCGCTCTGCGAGGTGTTCGGTGTCGGCCGCATGCGCATTCGCCGCAGCCTCCTCTTGCTGGCCAGCCGCGAAGTCGTCGAACTGCACTCCAATCGCGGCGCCTTCGTCGCGCGGCCGACGGCCGAACAGGCGCGCGAGGTGTTTGAGGCCCGGCAGGCGATCGAACCCAACGTCGCACGGATGGCGGCCAAACGCGCAACCGCCGGGGATATCGCGGCACTTGCCCGGCATCTGGACCTGGAATTGCAGGCCCATGGCAGTGGCAACCGCCGCGACGCGATCCGGCTTTCGGGCCAGTTCCACACAATGCTAGCGCAGATCGCCGGAAACGGCGTTATGCTCAGGATGATCAAGGAACTGATCACCCGTTCCGGCAACCAGGTGAAAAACGGTGTGGAACTCGTCAGCGCGGTCGCAGAAGCGCTCTCGGAGATTACCCGCAACGTTACGGACATCGACGAGCGGATAGGCGGCATTGCGCGGGCAACCGCAGAACAGCTCGCCGGCGTCGAGGGGATCAATGCGGCCGTCGGGCAGATCGATCAGGTCACGCAACAGAATGCTGCGCTGTTCGGTCAGGCATCGGTTGCCAGCCAGTCGCTGACCCGGGGGGCGGAGGCGCTGACGGCCACGATGGGTCGCTTCCGGATCGATCTGCGCGGCGGTGGACCTGGGGCGGAAGATTGCGGCCCGGCCAGCGCCGCCGCCTCTGCTGCTTTCAAGGGGGCGAAC
>JBNKGB010000245.1:0-759 GCA_050289605.1 Roseibium sp.
TGGCCCTGACACGGTACTCCCTCACGACCACGTTCTCTCCGATGACACCTTCACCGACGATCTTGCGTGGACCAGGATGGACGTTGTTGTCCTCTACTGGCCCACAAACACGATCACTGTCGATCTTCAGGAGGTCGCTCGAGAGCGTGGTCCTCGCGCGCGCCACCTGTGGCTCACCCTGGAGAACCAGTTTCTCGATAATCGTGAGACACGTACTCTTCACCTTGATGCTGTCTTTCGTACTTTTGTTCAGGGTGACCTCCCGGTAAATGAGTACTACCACAAGTTCAAGGCCATGGCCGCCGATCTGGCTGACCTTGGTGCACTCGTTGAAGATCGGATCCTCATCCTCAACATCCTTCGGGGGCTGAACTTGTGCTTCGAACACGTGGGCTCCATCATTCGGCGCTACTCGCCATTTCCAAACTTCCTCAAAGTTCGGGATGATCTGCTCCTGGAGGAGCTTCACATGGACAATATCGGGCCTCCTGCTGCCCCGACGGCGCTCTACACCAACGCTGCGTCCCCGGCGGCCAAGCCACCGTCTTCCACGCCGTCTCGCCCGCCCAATGGCGGAAACAGCGGCACCGGTGGCAACCGGAACAAGAACAACAAGGGCGGCGGCAACAACGGCAAGAACAGCAATAGCGGCGGAGGCCGTGGTGGCTCTTCTGGCCAGACCACCGCCCCCATTGGTTCCAACGGCAGGACCAACGCATCGTGGCCGACCTACGGCCACCCGTGGCAGGGGCACATAAC
>JBNKGB010000246.1:0-746 GCA_050289605.1 Roseibium sp.
GAATACAATCTGAAATGGAACTTCTTCCACGGCCAGACCGAGGAAGAGGTAACAGCTCAGAACGACAAGGACCGTGTCTGGGGCCGCGAGACGAAACCTTTCGGCAAGAAGACCGACGAGCAACGCGCATGGTCAAGACTCGGCATCGAAGACCCGCACCAGATCCTTGGTGAAAATGCCACGCGAAATCCCGGCAAATCGATCACCGGCACGCGAAAGCTGCCGCCGACCGAGCGCCGCGCGCTAGATATTCTCGAAGCTAAGGACCACTGGACCAAGGCGGAAATTCGAAAGTCTTACAAGGCCTTGATCAAGGTATTGCACCCGGACATGAACGGCGGTGACCGCGGCCACGAGGATCAGCTGTCCGAAGTTGTCTGGGCCTGGGACCAGATCAAGGAAAGCCGCAACTTCCAGAAATAATCAACTCGCCCCCGGACCGAAATCCGGGGACGTGCTGGGTGGGGGACGCTCGATTGTCCTCGCTCTCTGCCTCAGAGGGACATCCGCTTTGTGACAGGCCGCCCTGCAATTTCCGTGGTCCTTCTCAGCGCAGGCCGTGCAGTTTGACCCACATATATGCAGGATTTCTCAGTTTTTGCGCAGACGTCTTGAAACGAGGTGGGTGGCAACCATCGCCGCGGCCCACAACGGCCCGGTGACCGGAGACGCAAGCGAGACAAAGACGACCAGCGGCGAATAGATCAGAAACATCTCAAGTTCGCGCATCGCGCCAGAGACGACCG
>JBNKGB010000247.1:0-738 GCA_050289605.1 Roseibium sp.
AGAGGTATGTCACCAAAAGTTAAATACTTGTACTGCTTGATGGAAGTACATATATATAGGGGTGCAGCCTACCAGAAACCCTAGTCCGAGTAGGCTACGCAGACGCGGATGATCAGACCGCCAGGGGCGGCACGCTAGGGGAAACCCTAAGCGCGTACATGTGCCACCACGAAGGACCCCTAATGGGCCGGGCCAAGCCTCACGCAGAAGGTCGTCCCAGGCCCATGAACCTATAATACAACATGTTTTTAACACCCCCCCGCAGTCGAAACTCTAATCACTACATATGTTGAGAGTAGATCGAAACTCCAACAACATCGAGGATGGCAACCCCTTGGTGAAGATGTCAACGAACTGAGAGGTCATCGAGACGTTGAGAACACGAACATCTCCGACGACAATGTGTTCGCGGACAAGGTGAGGATCAATCTCAACATGCTTGGTGCATTGGTGTTGAACGACGTTGGTGGAGAGATAGACGGCGCTGACATTGTCGCAGTAGACAAGTGTGCACCGAGATGGTGGAGTCTGGAGCTCGTGGAGCAGCTGTCGCAGCCAAGTGGCCTCAGCCACGCCGTTGGCAACGACGCGATACTCAGCCTCGGCGCTGAAGCAGGAGACGACGGTCTGCCACTTGGCCGACTAGGAAACCAAGTTGTCCCCTATAAACACCGCATAGCCTGACGTAGAGCAGCGAGTGTTTGGACAATCGACCCAGTCAGTGTCTGTGTAGATGAC
>JBNKGB010000248.1:0-730 GCA_050289605.1 Roseibium sp.
GGGGGCCTCAATGGGTCTGTGACAAGTGCCACGGCGTTCAGGCTGACTGGTCTCCGACCTGCGAGAATTGCGGTGGATTCGACACGCTGAGTTGGCGCGAATCCACACAATCGTCTGCACCGATGCCGAACGGAGCGGACATGTTGCCCCTCATCGTCGGAAAACCGTCTGAACCGGAAGCGGATTTAGCCGGGGATTCGTCAGAAACACCCGACGCCAAACCCGAAGACGACATCCTGATCCTCGACGAAGAGGTCGGTCAAAAAGCCCGAAATTAGGGCTACACACCCGGGCGCGATGATGCTATCAGCCCGCCACCAGGCCGCTGTAGCTCAGCTGGTAGAGCACGTCATTCGTAATGATGGGGTCGGGGGTTCGAGTCCCTTCAGCGGCACCACTTTCCCATACAGACAAGTCCGATGACATCCTGAAATGCCGTGTATTTTAGGATCTCAGATGATCACGCTGCCCCATGAAGTCCATAGAAGTCTGGTGAAATGCCCCCACTTTGGGGGCGTTTTCTGGGGGCATCGAGATGAGCCTGAAATGGAATGCCCCCAACCATGCCCATGCGGTCGGCTCAGACCTACACCGTCCCGGAGCTTGCCCGCACGCTGGGTGTGACCGGTGCGGTGCGCGGTTGGATCAGGCAGGGCCTGCCAGCGCTCAACACGCAGCGACCGACCTTGATCATGGGTAGCGAAGCCAAAGAATTTCTGACCGAGCGTAG
>JBNKGB010000249.1:0-237 GCA_050289605.1 Roseibium sp.
ATAAGCGGCGGCATTCTCGGGCTCTTCACCAAGGATGGCTGCAAAGGTTTCTGCGGCATCGACGGCGGCACCATCGGCCAACATCGCTTCGGCTGCCTCCAACGCCTCGCCCAGTCCGCCATCGCCGGCAAGACCGGCAAGCTTGTCGACAAAGGCCTTTATCTCGGACCCGGCCACTGCGCCCTGAAACCCATCCACGGGCTTGCCCTGCCAGAAAGCATAGACGGTCGGGATCGA
>JBNKGB010000249.1:247-728 GCA_050289605.1 Roseibium sp.
ACGTGTGCTCTTCCGATCTCGGGATCGACTGAATCCTGAGCTGTCCCGCGATCATCTGGTTTTCGTCCACATTGACCTTGGCCATGCGGACCTTGCCCTTGGCGGCCGTCACGGCCGCTTCCAGTGCGGGGCCAAGCGTCTTGCAGGGGCCGCACCAGGGTGCCCAGAAGTCGACGATGACGGGGACCTCGGCGCTCGCCTCGATCACCTCTTTCATAAATTCCGCTTCGGTAACGTCGCGGATCAGATCGCCCGCCGGTGCGGTATTCTGCTTCTGGCCGAATTCGAGCATGTCTGCCCCCGTTATTCCGTGTCGCCCCCTATATGAGCGCGTGACGCCAAAAGGCCAAGGGGGCGCGCACTCAGGCCTTGTCGAAAAACGGCGTTACCTGCGCGACGATCACCGAGTTTTCGGCCAAGGCACGGTCCATCAGTTCGCGTTCGTCATCCTCGATCTCATGGCCCTGTGCGACGCGTTCGT
>JBNKGB010000250.1:0-728 GCA_050289605.1 Roseibium sp.
CGGCAAGGCTTTCACGCTGTTCACCAACAATGACGGTGCCTGGGTGGAGAATGCCGCAACAGAGGCACAGCTGGTCGGAGCCATGAAGGCCGGCCGAGAAATGACGGTCAGCGGCGAATCCAGCCGCGGCACCCGGACGAGCTACAAGTTCTCGTTGTCCGGCGTGACGGCTGCAATAGACACGGCTGCCAGCGCCTGCCGCTGACAGTCAGTTTCCCGTCTTCTTCGGCACCTTCCTTCAACCCGGCAGGGCGTATCACCGCCCGGCCGGGCTTTTGGCGTCCGGTCCGTGCATGGCTCCCCTGCACATCCGAAAACTTGATTTTTTCGTCCGATTGTGGTTTTGGGAGCGCTTGAAGTCTTCCCTGCCGTTCAGGGAACCCGGCAGCCGCGTTTCTGGATGAACGCCATTGTCCGCGCCGGATGAGACAACGGATCACGACATGGCGATTACACTCGACATCGCGCGGGACAATCCGAACGCGCCCACCGTTTCAGCCGCTGCCGATGCGCTGGCTGCGAGCGAGGACAAACCGACTCTGGTCGGTCTGACCCGGGAAGAACTGGGTGAAGCCCTCGGCACCATCGGCGTGCCGCAGAAGCAGTGGCGCATGCGTGCATCGCAGCTCTGGCACTGGCTCTATGTGCGCGGCGTCTCCGACTTTTCGCAGATGACCAACATCGCCAAGGACCTTCGGCAGAAACTGGACGATCACTTCACCATTGCG
>JBNKGB010000251.1:0-724 GCA_050289605.1 Roseibium sp.
TCGGTGGCAGCGAGGGCGGCAACCCCTTCGACAGGGACCAGCCGGACCTGAGGCAGCAATCCGACCTCCTGGACCGCAACCCGGCAAGGGCACGGCAACTCATTCTCTCCGCCGGGCGGGACCCGGGCCTGTTTGGGGTTTGAGGGATTGCGTTTAGAGCAAAAAAACGTTTCCCGGTTCCTTTGTCCTCGCCGTTGATGGCACTGCCGCAATGCACGAAAAATGCAAAAGTCGCCGGTCGAAACTGCATCAAAAGCACCTATTATCGAATAGATCCAAGATGAGGGGTGCCCTTGAAATGAGTTATCGTTCGGCGATCAAAGTATTCTTGATCCTGTGTGCCGGGTATCTGACCGGATATTTCTTCGGTAGCGAACTTTCGTCGCCTCCCTACATCGCGCCTTTAAATGAAATTCCGCTGGAAATGAACTCCCCCGAGGATGTGTCGTGGCTCGTAAAGAGTTATTTGCCAAAAGATCCCAAGGAAGCATTCGAGGTGGTGGCAAACAGCTCTAATGAAATATCGAGTAGTAAAAGTTCAATATGTGACTGCACATACATCTTTCTCAGGAGGCCACTACGTAGACTGCCGCTTCCAGATAAAAAACTTTCAGTATATTTTAGATTGGAAGATGGTGAACTTAAATATGAAGGGGCTGAAATTGTTAATTGGTTCCTGTAATACATAGATTCTTTATGGAAAAGATAGAACTAGGTTATAGCG
>JBNKGB010000252.1:0-718 GCA_050289605.1 Roseibium sp.
GGTTGCGCAGACCGACATCGAAATCCACCGCGCAAACCTTGTATCCCTGCTTGGCCAGCGCCGAGGCAATGGCTGCAGTCGAAGTTGTCTTGCCGACGCCCCCCTTACCCGATGTGACCACGATGACTGTGGCGTTGTTCATAGTGTGCTTTCCTGTTTTCCAATTTTCCAGGCGCGGCCCGGAAAAACCCGGATTGCGACGTCTCGGATGACGTCTCTTCCTAATTCAGCGTTTCGAAAATCAGCCTCTCCTCGTCGAAACGGATCTGAGCCGGCTTGTTCACAACATGGCCGGCAAAGTCGTCCGCAATGGTGTAAAGCCCGTTGATGGACACCAGCTCCGCTTCCAGCTTCGAACAAAAGATCCGGGCCCCCTCGTTCCCGGAAACCCCCGCAAGGGCCCGTCCCCGCAAGGCGCCGTAGATGTGGATCGAACCGCCCGCGATGACCTCCGCTCCCGAGGCCACTGAGCCGACGACGGTAACGTCTCCAGTTGGATGAACCACGCTCTGGCCCGAGCGGACGGGTTCGGTGATGACAACCGACTGACCGTCACCTGCCACACTGGTCGCGGCCTTCTTGGGAGCGCCATTTCCCGGCTTTTTCCGGTCATTGGCCTCAAGCTGGGATTTTTTCGATCCGGAAAGCGTATTGGTCTCGGTCTTTTCCGGGGTGACAGGTCCGTCCGAGACCACCGATCCTTCCGGATCCGGCACCT
>JBNKGB010000253.1:0-712 GCA_050289605.1 Roseibium sp.
CAATTCCGTCACGAAGCAGTCTCTCTCCGATGTATTTGATCGCCCAAACGCGAGAATTCGACGCCAAAAATCCCTCTCAAGGACTAGTCTCGGCGCAGCGACCCGTGGGAGCACCCTTATGGACGAGCGTCATCAGAACCTGACCACCCTCAGGCACGCGTTTCATCGCGATCCTGAGCTGGGCTTTCAGGAACAGCGCACCAAAGCCAGGGTCGCGGCGCATCTGCGGGGGCTTGGCATCGAGGTTCATGAAGGCGTGGGCGTCGTCGGTATCCTAAAGGCCGGGACCGGCAACCGCGCCATCGGTCTCCGGGCCGATATGGATGCCTTGCCGATCACCGAGAAGAGCACCCATGGCTACGTCTCGGAGAATCCGGGCGTCATGCATGCCTGCGGTCATGACGGCCATATGACCATGCTGCTTGGTGCGGCGGAAACGCTGGCCCACGAAAAGGATTTTGACGGCACCGTCGTGTTCCTCTTCCAGCCGAACGAGGAACACGGGCTGGGCGCACGCGCAATGATAGATGCGGGCGTGCTGGAGCGGTTCCCCGTCGAAGAGGTCTATGCCATCCACAACCTGCCGGGCGCGCCTGTTGGGCAGGTCTCCACCCGGCCTGGCCAGATCTGCGCCTCTGAAAGCCTCTTTGAGATCGCGATTACCGGCAAGGGCGGCCATGCCTCGATGCCTCATGTCGGCGTCGATGCGATC
>JBNKGB010000254.1:0-707 GCA_050289605.1 Roseibium sp.
GGCGGCTGGAAATAGGCGGCATCGGGGTCCTCCGGATCGGGCTCCGGCACGGCCGCCGGCTCCTTCGGCCGCGTCAGCCGCAGCACCAGGAACAGGCAGGCAATTGCGCCGACCACCGCCATCAGCGGCGCGACGGTCACCCCGACCCCCATGGCAATGCCGCCATTCATGTCGCGGCCTTCGATCGCCACGAGGATCGGATAGACAACCAGGAAGGCTGCAAAAAAACCGACCACCGCGCCGGCAAGTGCCCCCAGAATAGCCAGAACCGCCCGCATGCCTGCGTCTCCCCCGATTGACGGACCGGAAGAGTAGCCTGCGAAGGAGTATCGGGGAAGCCGAGAGGGTGAGGGGGCCATCAATTCCAATGAGGTCATCCCCGACTTGATCGGGGATCCACTCGTTTCCAGAGCCGCGGGTGTTGTTTACTGCCCCGGCCGCCCACTCTTCTTCGGCCTTCCCCTGCGCCGTTTTTCTTCCGCCGGGTCCTCATAGGAGCCCGCGCCGATCTTGGCCCGGACGACCGGCTTGACCGGGTCGTCACCGTGGCCGAGAGGAACTTCGGTGCGGCCGACCGTCATTTCGTCGAGCGTGTTCTTGCGGACCTTTGAACTGGGGGCGGGAAGGTTCTTTTCCCTTGCCGCCTTTGCCTTGTCCCGGGCGGTCTGTTTCTTCTTTCCGCTAGCGCCTTCCTTGGTGCCGCCGGC
>JBNKGB010000255.1:0-706 GCA_050289605.1 Roseibium sp.
AACTGGTGAAGTTGCCACAGGTCGCTAACAAGTTTCCCGGTCAGCTCTCCGGTGGACAGCAGCAGCGCATCGCGCTGGCCCGGGCGATCGCAGTCGACCCGCGCGTGTTGCTGCTTGACGAACCCCTTTCAGCGCTGGATGCGAAGGTCCGGGCCGAGCTTCGCAGCGAGATCCGGCGGGTTCAGCGTTCGCTCGGCATTCCGACCCTGATGGTGACGCACGACCAGGAAGAGGCGCTGACGCTTTCCGACCGCATCGCCATCATGGCCGAAGGGCGGGTCCTGCAGATCGATAGCCCGCGCGGTCTTTATGAGCGTCCGGTGAACCGCAGGGTGGCGGAATTCGTGGGCACGATGAACCTGATACCTGGACGGATACGGGCCGCGAAATCCGGGCGGGCCGAGCTGGATGCGGGCGCCCTCGGGCGCTTCGAGGCGCCCATGATCGGCACGCCGGAAGCCGGCAAGGACGCGTTCCTGGCCCTCCGCCCAGAGAAGCTCACGCTGTCGGCCGGGGCGACGGGGGGCCCGGCCAATGCGCTCACCGGACGCGTGTCCGAGGCCGCCTATCTCGGCGACCGCATCCACTACCAGGTGGCGGTCGAGGGGTTGGAGCGTCCGCTTGCCGTGTCGGTCAACAACCTTGCCGACAGCACGGGCTTCGGCCTTGGGGCCGCGGTCGGGGTGAGCTGGGCAGAGGCGGCCGG
>JBNKGB010000256.1:0-691 GCA_050289605.1 Roseibium sp.
CGGGCCATGCGGCGCAGAGCGCGGCGTGTTCGCCGATCTCGGCACCCGACACAGCCGCCCCGATGCGGAAACCGCCGTTCTCGGTGACGATCCCGCGAATGCCGGGGATCTTCTTGATATCGACAATCAGGTCGGGTTCGACCATGCCGGATCGAAGCTGCACGAGCACATCCGTGCCCCCCGCCAGAATCCGGGTCAGACCCTTTTCAGCAGCCAAGGCTCCTGCCGCCTCGGCAGCCGTTTTCGCAGCCAGATATCTCATCTTTCGCCTTTCCTCCCGACCGTCGCTTGCGGTGGCATTCCCGGTCTGATCGCCGGATTCGAGCCACCACAATAACGAACGGAGACGAAAGCGAAAGACGTCAGATGTCTTTCACCAGCCGAAGCGCGTCATAGATCGCCGCATGCGTGTTCCGCGCCGAAACCGCGTCGCCGATGCGGAAAAGCTGGAACCGCCCTTCGGGGTTGGTGCGCAACTCCTGCGGCCGACCGTCGATCAGTGCGGCATGGTCGACTTCGCCACGGTTGACCGACTGCTCCTTGAGGTCGAAGTAGAGGTCGGCATTCGGCATCGTGCCGCAGTTCACGACGATCTGGTCGTAGTCCTTGTCCTTCGTGAATTTGGAGTAATCCGTCCCGAGTGTCGCCATCAGCCGGTTGCCCGCCTTGCGTACCGCCTTGAGAAGCCAGG
>JBNKGB010000257.1:0-689 GCA_050289605.1 Roseibium sp.
AGCTCGATCTCAGTGCCTTTGACCAGCCGTCGCTCATCCTACGGAAATCGGCATCCCCGGGTTCGATCCGGCGCTGGAAACCGACCTTGCATTCGTCATTGTGGATCACCGCCAGGTCAAGCGGCATGCCGACCGAGAGATTTGACCGGAGCGTCGAGTCCATCGACAGCAGCACCGCCTTCTCGCCGTCCTCGATCGACGTTCCGGGGCGTACGATCCTGTCGAAGATCGGCTTGCCGTATTTGTGTTCACCGATCTGCAGGAACGGCGTGTCCTCGGTCGCTTCGATGAAATTGCCTTCCGGATAGACGAGGAACATACGCATCCGCCCGCCCTTGCGCTGCCCCGCAACGATCATCGAGGCCGCGCCGAAATTGCCATTGGTCTTCAACCGCTGATCGTTGGCATCGCGCACAGACCACAAAGTCTCGCCCACAATCTCGGCCACTTTCAGCATCGTCGGCGCCATCAGGATTGAACTTTCCGGCGTCGCCTCGGGGTTCTCGATCGCTTCCTGAAGTTTCGCCAGCGTCGCCTGCGTGACCGACAGGCTGCCGGCCGTCAAAATCGCGATGACACGTTCGCCCGGCACTTCGAAGGAAAACATCTTGCGGTAGGACGAGATGTGATCGAGCCCCGCATTGGTGCGGGTATCCGACAACAGCACCATGCCCGCATCCAGCAAGAGC
>JBNKGB010000258.1:0-687 GCA_050289605.1 Roseibium sp.
CAAACCAGTTCCTGTCCCGCTCCTTGCCGCTGACCGATGCGGAGAGGTAGGATGAGCCGTGATAGGCCTTCCGGCGCGAGATCACGATCTTCTTCTCGCGCTTGCCCAGCACGTTGTTGCGGAAATGCAGGAACCGGATCGCGGTATCGACGGCCGTCGAACCGCCGGTGGTGAAAAAGACCTTGTTCAGGTCTCCCGGAGTCCTCTCGGCGATCTTCGCGGCCAATTCCACCGCCGCGGAATTGCTCATCGAATAGGGCGAGTAATAGGCCATGTTCACGGCCTGATCGGCGATCGCGCGGCCCATCTCCTCGCGCCCGTAGCCGATCTGGACGCACCACATGCCGCCCGGCCCGTCGATCAGCTTCCTGCCCTTTTCATCGCGAACATGGATCCCCGCCGAGGCTTCGACGAAGGTGCGTTCGTTCCGCCCGTGATCCTCCATCGCCTCCCAAGGGTGAAAGAAATGGGCGTTGTCCCATTCCCGGACCTGGTCGAAATCGTTGATCAACGTGCTCATGTCATGCCTCGCTTGATTCCGGACGGGCGTCCGGGCTTCCCTCATAATGAACAAACGTTCATTCAATGTCAAAGCCCTTGTTTTTTGAACCCACATGCGCGACTGGATTGGACCGGATCCGAGGGAGGGTTTGCACGGATGACGGATGGGTCGGCCGCACCGCGCGG
>JBNKGB010000259.1:0-681 GCA_050289605.1 Roseibium sp.
TGTACGGGATCGAGCGGTTCGACTTCTACGAACGGGCCAAAACCGCCCATTGCGTGATCGCCACCGGCGAGCTGCGGTTCTACGGATGCTTCCTGCTGACCAAAGGCGTCATTCCAGCCGAAGACGTGCTGAAATGAGTGACAAGAGCGGAATTGTCATTCTGGGGATCTTTGCGGCGGATACCTCCTATCAGGCCAAGCGCCTGCCCAACATTGCCGAGACCATCATGGGATCGGGCTTTACCCTCGGGCCGGGCGGCAAAGGCTCGAACCAGTCGATCGCGGCGGCAAAGGCCGGGGGCGATGTCACCTTCATTTCGCGGGTCGGCAAAGACCCCTTCGGCGACATGGCGCTGGCGGCCTATCGCGATGCCGGGGTCACGCCCCGGGTGCTGCAGATGGACGATGCCTCGACCGGGGCGGCGTTCATTTTCGTGAACGAAGACAATGGCGACAACGCGATTATCGTCGTCCCGGGGGCCGCCGGGCTGATCGGGGTTGAGGATGTCGAAGCAAACCGAACCGATATCGAGCGCGCCGCAGTTTTCATGACCCAGCTTGAGCAGCCTATCGAAGCGGCCATGCACGGCTTGTCGATGGCGCGCGCGGCGGGGGTGACGACGATTTTCAACCCGGCACCGGCGCAGCCCATCCCCGACGAGATCTATGCGCTCTGCGATTT
>JBNKGB010000260.1:0-678 GCA_050289605.1 Roseibium sp.
CTTGAAGTTCGCGCGGCTCGTATTGATGAACCTTCCCGTGAGCTCGTTCTTGTCGGAATAAGCGATGGCATGGACGAGGAAATCCATCGTCCCCCAGCGGTCCTTCAGCTTGCCAAAGCAGGCCTCAAGGCTCGCATCATCCGTCACGTCGACATCGACGAGGAAATCCGATCCGACCGAGGCGGCCAGCGGCTCCACCCGTTTGCCGAAGGCCTCTCCCTGATAGGAAAAGGCCAGTTCCGCGCCTTCGGCCGCCAATGCCGAGGCAATGCCCCAGGCGATGGAGCGTTCATTCGCGACGCCCATAACGAGGCCGCGCTTGCCCTGCATGAGATCTGCCATGGGAGGTTACCCCTGATACTTGCTCATCACGAGCGTGGCATTGGTGCCGCCGAAACCGAAGCTGTTCGACAGGACGGAATCAAGGTCCACACCCTCGCGGTATTCGGTGCAGATCTCTTCCGGCTTCAGTTCGGGATCGAGCTGGGTCACGTTGGCCGAGGCGGTGATGAAATTGCCGTTCAGCATCAGAAGCGAATAGATCGCCTCATGCACGCCGGTCGCACCCAGCGAATGGCCGGTCAGCGATTTCGTCGAGGAAATCGGCGGCACGCTCCCCTCGCCAAAGACCCGGCGGATCGCCTTCACCTCGGTCACGTCGCCTGCGGGCGTCGAAGT
>JBNKGB010000261.1:0-673 GCA_050289605.1 Roseibium sp.
CGGGTCAGTTGCTCCATCTCCTGCCGCCAGCCGATGATGGGCGTTCCGTAGGGATGGTTGAGATACTGCGCCGCGCGGCGCTGTTCGCCAAAGATCGCGCCGGGATCGCTATCTATGCGCTGGTTGCGTTCCTCGATGACAACCTCCCGCTCGGTCTGCCAGTCATCCTCGGTCAGTTTAAGGTTGCGCATGCGGTCGGCTTCCATCCGCATCACCAGTTCCAGCCGGTCTGCGGCGATGCGCTGGAAATAACCTGTGTAATCCCACGAGGTGAAGGCATTGTCGGACCCGCCATTGTCCTCGACGGTTCTTGAAAACTCACCCGGCGCGAGCGTGTCGGTGCCCTTGAACATCAGGTGTTCAAGGTAATGCGCAATGCCCGAGACACCCGGTTTTTCATCCGCCGCCCCGGCGCGGTACCAGACCATCTGCACAACGACCGGCGCGCGATGATCCTCAATTACAACCACCTCCAGGTCATTGGGCAGGGTGAAGGTCGTCACCTCCTCGGCCATGGCGGGAAGGGCGGTCAGCACGGCGAGTATCGCCGGGCGCAGGATGTGGAACATGTCTAACTCCCTCGGTCCAACAAGAGAGGTAACCGAGCAAGCGTCGGCGTCAAGGCCGGTGACAGAGAGGTGATGTCAGTTGTCTTCCAGCGTCTCTTCCGGCG
>JBNKGB010000262.1:0-668 GCA_050289605.1 Roseibium sp.
TTTCCCGCCTTGAGACACAATCTAGCCGAGTGATTCTAAAATCCGCTTAAGAGACACGCTGAATCATCCGTTAACTTTTGCCCTGTGTTTTAACGGTCCGATTCAGATCTTGTTCATGATGATCCGCGCAGGAATTTGACGATGCCGGAGAAGTCCTGACCTTCCCCGCCCGTATTGCAGAACAGGGCATAAAGCGCGGCAGCTTCCGCACCGAGCGGCGTCGCAGCCCCGGAAGACTGGGCGGCTTCCTGTGCAAGCTTCAGGTCCTTCAGCATCATTTCCGCGGCGAAACCGGGCTGATAATCGCGATTGGCCGGAGAAGTCGGCAACGGTCCCGGCACCGGGCAGTAGGAGGTCAGCGACCAGCACTGACCGGAGGCGGTCGAGGAAATATCGAACAACTTCTGCTTGTCCAGTCCGAGTTTCTCAGCCAGCACAAAGGCCTCGGAAACGCCGATCATGGAGATGCCTAGGATCATGTTGTTGCAGATCTTGGCTGCCTGGCCGGTGCCCGCTCCGCCCGCATGAACGATGGTCTTGCCCATGATGTCGAGATAGGGCCTGGCGGCCTCGAATGCTTCATCCTCTCCACCGACCATGAAGGTCAGCGTCCCGCCGGCGGCTCCCGCAACACCACCGGAGACCGGTGCATCGACCATTTTCAGGCC
>JBNKGB010000263.1:0-663 GCA_050289605.1 Roseibium sp.
GAATTCAAATTCTTACTCATTCATGAGTCAAACTTTCATGTTACAGGGTTCTCATATGGGTCCAACACCCGTGATGCCATGGGGAGGGTCTCCCGCAGCCGAGCAGCCTCCGACGTGGCCGCCACCACCACCTCCAGCTGGATACTGGCCGCCACCGCCTTCAGGTGGATACTGGCTGCCACCGCCTCCAGCTAGATACTGGCCGCCACCGCCACCAGGTGGATATTGTCCACCACCGCCTCCAGCCGGCCATCCAAGCCAGAGTTCCAGCACTCCTCCCCCACCTTCCGGCCAAGGATACTGGTAGCCGCTGTCGGGGGCACCTCCAACTAGAGGGCAAGCCCCGCCGTGGGGAATGCCTCCGTGGACGACACCGACATCGCAGCCGCATCGACTTCTTCTTCGCCACAGACGGTAAGACACTTGTGCCTACTTTCAATTGTTACCTTCGTAATACGAGCCAATGTCGAATGACTCGCTAACTCATCCATATGTCTTCAAGCGACCTTCTTCGTCGGGCGGACACGACTTCGCCGATGCGGTCCTCAACTTTGGAGGATCCGGCGAGGGTGACGGTGGTGGCACCGGCTACGACGCGGCGCCGTGATGAGTTGTGCTATGTGATGTATTTGTGTCATAAACCGGCGACTTTATATTGTTGGG
>JBNKGB010000264.1:0-652 GCA_050289605.1 Roseibium sp.
TCGGAGAAGGATGCGCCGAACAGGAAGTCGTTCCAGATGTTGGTGAACTGCCAGATGATGCAGACGACCGCGATCGGACCGGAAGACGGCAACAGGATGCGCCAGAAGATCCGGAAGAAGCCGGCGCCGTCGATCTGGGCAGCGCGCACCAGCTCGGTCGGAAAGGCCGCATAGTAGTTGCGGAAATAGAGCGTCGAGAAGCCGATACCGTAGACGAGATGCACGAAGATCAGCCCCGGCACGGACCCCGCCAGTCCCATCAAACCCAGCATGCGCGCCATCGGGATCAGCACCATCTGGAACGGAATGAAGCAGCCGAAGAGCAGAAGGCCGAAAAGCACCGTCGCGCCCCGGAAGGTCCATTTGGTGAGCACATAGCCGTTGAGCGCGCCGAGCAGCGTCGACGTGGCAACCGCCGGCACCACCATGATGATGGAGTTGAAGAAGTAGGGACGAAGACCGGTCGCCTCGACACCCACCTGGGCGCTCGCCCAGGCGCTTTCCCAGGGAGCCAGCGTCCAGTCTTTCGGCAACGCCATCATGCCGCCCGCCGTGATCTCCGAGAGTGGCTTCAGCGAGTTCACCACCATGATGTAGAGCGGCAGCAGGTAGTAGACACAGAAGATCGCGAGGATCAGGTAGAGGAGAACTC
>JBNKGB010000265.1:0-652 GCA_050289605.1 Roseibium sp.
CCACCGAAGCGGCCTCGGCAGAGGCCACGACCGCCGAAGCGACGACCGATCACGCGGCAGCCCCGGCGGAGGGCGATCACGCGGCAGCCCCGGCGGCCGAGGGCGATCACACCGCGATGGCCGGGCACGCGCCGGAAGGGGCGATCTTCATGTCCGAGGCCTCGAACACCGTCCTCGACGACGCGCACCACGCGCCCTGGTGGGTCAAGGTTTCGCCCTTCGTCGCGATGCTGATCGGCTTCTTCACGGCCTACGTGTTCTACATCCGCGATCCCTCGATCCCCGGACGCCTCGCCGAGCAGCAGCCGATCCTCTACCGGTTCCTGCTCAACAAGTGGTATTTCGACGAGATCTATGACGCGATCATCGTCGGCCCGGCGAAGCGTCTCGGTGCCTTCCTGTGGAAGAAGGGCGACGGCAACGTCATCGACGGCACGATCAACGGGGTCGCGATGGGCTTCATCCCGCGGCTCACGCGGATCGCGGCGCGGATGCAGTCGGGCTACCTCTTCACCTATGCCTTCGCGATGGTCATCGGCATCGCGGTGCTTCTGACCTGGATGACGCTCTTGGGGGGCGCGCACTAATGGAAAACCTGCTTTCCATCATCACCTTCCTGCCCCTCGTCGCGGCGGCGATCCTCGCGCTCTTT
>JBNKGB010000266.1:0-647 GCA_050289605.1 Roseibium sp.
CGGTGAAGGCCGCATCGCGGCCTGAACGTGAATAACCGTACTATGGCTAGCTCTTCCGGGCCCGTTGAACGCGTTCTGGCGCGCGACAAGTGGATTGTGTTCGGCGCGGTAACGCTGGTCGTTCTTCTCGCGGGTCTCTACACGGTCTTAGGCGTCGGCATGTCGATGTCGGCGCTTGATATGACACGTATGGCCCGCCCTGTCGGAGAGCCCATGGCGATGGGCGGGGCCGTGGACTGGACCTGGGGATACGCGCTTCTGATCTTCCTGATGTGGTGGGTCATGATGATCGCGATGATGACCCCGAGCGCAGCCCCGGTCGTGCTTCTCTTCGCGGCACTGAAGCGGCAGGGCACGCAAAAGGCCAAAGCCACAAGTCTCAGCATGGTCTTTCTGGCGGGTTACCTGCTTGCGTGGATGGGCTTCAGCGCGGTCGCAATGCTGCTGCAATGGCTGACGGAAAGCCTCGCAATCACCAATGGCCCGATGATGACGATTGGGTCAAAGCCGGTCGCGGGCGTCGTGCTGCTCATGGCGGGCCTTTACCAGTTCTCTAACCTGAAAGTCGCCTGCTTGCGGCATTGTCGGTCGCCCGCCCATTTCCTGACGACACACAATCGCAAAGGGTATTCTGGAGCCCTCATGAT
>JBNKGB010000267.1:0-646 GCA_050289605.1 Roseibium sp.
AGCGAGCGAAGGCCGTTGTGGCCCGCGTGCCCGCCGCCCTGCTTGACGCGCAGCTTGCCGGGCGCGAGATCGATTTCGTCATGGAAGACCGTGACGTCGGCGGGCGTCAGCTTGTAGAACCGCATCGCTTCACCGACCGACTGGCCGGAGTTGTTCATGTAGGTTTCGGGCTTTAGGAGAACAACTTTCTCGGACCCCAGACGCCCTTCGCTGACCAGGCCCTGGAACTTGGTCCGCCATGGGCCAAAGCCGTGATCCGAGGCGATCTGGTCCACGGCCATGAAGCCGATGTTGTGGCGGTTGCCCGCGTATTTTGCGCCCGGATTGCCAAGGCCGACAAAGAGTTTCATTGGGTGCCGCTCCTTTCGGGCCGGAGCCTGGGCACCGGACCGCATGTCTTGAGAAGGACCTTTTGCAGGGCCGGATATTCTAGCGACCGATGCTTGCGAAGGTCCTGCGCTGGTCGGGGCCGAAACCCAGCCAGCCGCGCGTGACAGCCGCAATGTGATTGACGATGCGCACACGTTGGGTGTTGCCGTTGATCGCCCCTGCGATAGCCGAAGCGCCGACCAGCGCTTCGAGGTCGGCATTGATCTCTTGCTCTTCGGTCAGCGGGATGCCTGTGTCGGCGTCGATCACGCGGATC
>JBNKGB010000268.1:0-643 GCA_050289605.1 Roseibium sp.
AGGCGGTGGTCAACGGTTCCGATGAGGCCGGAGGCAGTCCGGCTGGCGTCCCTCCCGGACCGTTGGCAATATCCTGGTAGGTCGGCTGCCGCACGGAGCCGTTCAGAATATCGCGCTGATTCTGGGTGTTGCCGGTGTAATAGGGAGGTTCCCCAAACCGTTCCGTCGCGCTGGAACATCCTGCAAGGGCCGCAGCTACAAGTGTTGCTGTGGCCACCTTGCTCATAAGATCCCTGCGGAGGGTACGCATCCGCTTTTTCATCGCCTTAACTCTAACCGCTAACAATGGCTGATATGGTTAAGAGTAGACGGCAGTAAGGTTTATAAAGGCTAAAGGCGGCCAAACGATTTCCCGAAAAACCCGGATTTTTCAGTATTGACGGTCCAGGCCCGGACCGTCAGCAGGCCGATTATAGTAAATAAGCGCCCATATCGTGCCGGCCGCGCAACTGTTCGTTTCTCAGGACAGAATCGGTCAAAGGGCCGGTTTCAGAGCTTCTTTGCGAGACCTGCCTGCAGCATCACCGTACGAATCTGCATCAGCGTCTCGGCTGTCATGATACCTTCGGTCTTCTGGAATTTGATCAGGGATTGCACCTGATTCTTTTGACCTACGGGCGCAATCAGCAGGCCGCCGGGCTTG
>JBNKGB010000269.1:0-641 GCA_050289605.1 Roseibium sp.
GATGCCTCAGCCGCCGATGTCGATCATGCGCTGGCCGCCGCGAAACCGTGGAAGGCGACGCCTGCCGAACGCGCCTCCGTTCTGAACCGCGCCGCCGACCTTTACGAGGAAAACTTCGGCCCCATCTTCGCGCTTCTGGCGCGCGAGGCGGGCAAGTCGCTCATGGATGCCGTCGCCGAACTGCGCGAGGCGGTGGACTTCCTGCGCTATTACGCGGCGCGGGGGCTCTCGCTGACCCAGCCGCCCCTCGGCACCTTCACCTGCATTTCCCCCTGGAACTTCCCGCTGGCGATCTTCACCGGTCAGTTGTCGGCAGCACTTGCCGCTGGGAACGCGGTTCTCGCGAAGCCCGCCGAACAGACACCGCTCATCGCCGCCCATGCGGTTGCGCTCCTGCACAAGGCGGGCGTTCCGGCATCCGCCCTGCAACTCCTGCCCGGCGACGGTGCGACGGTTGGTGCGAAACTGACCTCCGATCCGCGCGTGGGTGGCGTCTGCTTCACCGGCTCGACCGACACCGCGATGCTGATCCGCAAGGCGATGGCGAAACACCTCGCCCCCGGCGCGCCGCTGATCGCGGAAACCGGCGGGCTGAACGCGATGATCGTGGACTCGACTGCACTTCCCGAACAGGCGGTGCG
>JBNKGB010000270.1:0-640 GCA_050289605.1 Roseibium sp.
CGGGCCGCCAAAGAGGAGACCACCCCGGAACAGGTCGCCGACACGATGGCGGAAGAACGGCTGGCCAAGGCCAAGGCCGCCTGAGCTGTCACTTGTGAACCATTCAGGTGTGGGTGCATTTCACCGGCTTTCTCGAAAACCCCATGAGACCACCAACGGCCGAACCAGGCGCCTCGGCACCGAAATCGCCGGTGCGACGACTTGCGGGTAATTGCAGGCTTCACCGGAGGCCTGCCCCTTTCCCGTCTTCAGCGCTTCGCTGGCGCCAGTGCCGCTTGCCCGATGCACCGCATCGCGCTGCGCGATCCGACTTGCCGATTGAACCGTTTCGAGCCATCAAATGATCCCGCATGAACGCGACATGCTCTAAGCCACGGACTGCATTTCCCAGACATCCGGCTGCGCTGTCATCGAACCAATCTCTATCCTGTCAGGAATAATCTTCACCACGGCGTAATTCGGGTCGTCGACACCGGAGACATATGCCAGCAGGCCGTCGAACCAGCAGGCCTTTCGATCTTGCTCAGACGTGGAAATTTCCGCATGTCCTTCGATTTGCAGCCATTTCTGAGCGCTGAAGTCGTTTGCACCGAGGGTCGCGTGCACGAGCGGATTTGCGCGGATTTGCGCAATTTTCCTC
>JBNKGB010000271.1:0-636 GCA_050289605.1 Roseibium sp.
CATGGCGTTCCGCCGCCCGCGCCGCGCCAATCTCGATCAGCGCCGCCTCGACCGTGGCCAGATCGGCGACGAAATCCGTGGCCGCCCGGTAGGCGCTCGGCGCGGTCGACAGGGTCGCCCGGATACGGTCCGCCATGGCGGTCAGGGCCTGACGAAAGACCTCGCCCGGATTGCGCTTTTCCGAGGCTTCGGGCGATGCCCCCCGCGCGATGATCGCGCGGATGCGGGCCTCGGTCGCGGGTGGGATCTTCACGATCAGCGAACTGATGCTGATCCGTGCCGCCGCCGCGCCCAGCCCGACAAGATAGCGCTCCAGCACAGCCTTCCGCGCCTGCCCGACAGCCAGACGCGTCATGTCCGTCGTCACATTCGGATTGCCGTCGCGGTCGCCGCCGATCCAGGAATGAAAACGGATACAAGGCTTTACCTCGCCCGCCATGCCGAAATGGCTTTCCTTGGCGGTCGCGAAACGTTCGAAGAGTTGCGGCACCGCGTCATAGACGCTGTCGCGAAAGAACTGGAGGCCCCACTCGATCTCGTCCTTCAGGCTCGGCCGTTCACGCCGCAATTCGCCTGTCATCCAGAGAAGGTCGATCTCGCTTTGGATATCCCGGAGCACGTCCTCACGCTCCCGCG
>JBNKGB010000272.1:0-633 GCA_050289605.1 Roseibium sp.
GGCCGGGCGATGGACGACCATTTCCGCGACGCCCCCTTTGTCGACAACATGCCGGTGATGCTGGCGCTGACCGGCCTCTGGCACAACCAGATCTGCGGGTATGCCACCCGCGCGGTCCTGCCCTATGAACAGCGACTTGCCCGGCTGCCCGCTTATCTTCAGCAGCTGGAGATGGAGAGTAATGGCAAGCGCGTGGCGATGGACGGGTCGGATCTGGTGATACATTCCGGCCCGGTTGTCTGGGGCGAGCCCGGCACCAATGGCCAGCACGCCTTCTACCAGCTGATCCATCAGGGCACTCGGGTGATCCCGTGTGAGTTCCTTCTGGGCCGGGAAGGGCACGAGCCGGACCTCGCACATCAGCACCGCCTTCTGGCCGCCAACTGCCTCGCGCAATCTGAGGCGCTTTTGCGTGGACGATCCCTTGAAGAGGCCCGCGCGATCATGGCCGCAAAGGGGCTGACCGGTGCGGAATTGGACCGGCAAGCCCGCCACCGGGTCTTTCCCGGCAACCGGCCATCGACGACATTGCTCTACCCGAAACTCACACCCTTTGTTCTCGGTCAGATCATAGCGCTTTACGAGCACCGGGTCTTTGCTGAAGGCGTTATCCTCGGGATCAACTCCTTCGAT
>JBNKGB010000273.1:0-631 GCA_050289605.1 Roseibium sp.
GCACCGCCTTTTCGCTGTTGCCCGATTGGCCAGCAATGTCCCGCGACAGGGTGTCCCGGGTCTGGCTCAGCGCGGTTTCGATCAGATCGATATCCGAGACCGAAAGCTCGAACATTTCGTTGTAGCGGGGCATAACGTGTCCTCCGGGGGAAGCAGCCTTATGGGCTCAGGCTGACACCGTCCGGGGCGTATATCCATAGGAAAATCGTCGCAAGATTCGTGTCTGAACCTGTGGCGCCGGTATTCTGGATGTGGGATTCGGGTTGCCTTATCGGCTGGTGCTGCCGGAGAGATTTGAACTCTCGACCTCTCCCTTACCAAGGGAGTGCTCTACCCCTGAGCTACGGCAGCCCGTTTCGTGGGGCGCGTGTTAGACGCAAATTCCGCGCCGCGCAAGGGCAATCTGGACCCTTTCGCGCCTTCGCTGTAGAGAGGGCGCCATGGACAGGAAAACCCCGAAAAACCGGTCTGAAAAGGACGAGGACAGCCGTGAGGCGCGGCTCAAGGCGGCGCTGAAGGCGAACCTCGCGCGCCGCAAGGCGCAGGCCAAGGCGCGGGGCGCAAAGCCCGCCGGGGATAACAAGGAAAGCTGAGGCAGGCATGGATTCGATCATCGTCACGGGCGGCACCG
>JBNKGB010000274.1:0-631 GCA_050289605.1 Roseibium sp.
GAGCCCGAGGACCATCACCTGCATGTCGAACCTCCTACCTTGAAAATCGCGCGCAACACTTTCCCTATTTCGCGCGGTCTGCAATAGCTTCCGCACGGGCAAGGACCTGGCGCGCCGTGACGACATGGAGGTTCTCGACGATCCGGCCGTCCACAACGGCGACGCCCTGACCCGACTGCTCCGCCTCTTCGAAAGCCGAGATCTGGCGGCGGGCAAGGTCGATCTCTGCGTCCGACGGCGCGAAGGCGGCATTGGCGATGGCAAGCTGGGCCGGATGGATCAGCGTCTTGCCGTCGAACCCCATATCGCGACCCTGATCGCACTCGGCCCTGAGACCATCCTCATCCTTGAAGGCGTTGTAGACGCCGTCGATGATGACCCGTCCATGGGCCTTCGCCGCCAGCAGGCACAGGCCGAGGCCCGTCTGCATCGGCAGCCGGTCGGGGCGGAAGCGGCTTCCCAGTTCCTTCGCCAGATCGTTGGTGCCCATCACCAGGCAGGCGAGGCACGGATCCGCGCCCGCGATCTCGCCGGCCTGCAGCATCGCCAGAGGCGTCTCCATCATCGCCCAGATGCGGGTATGGTCCGGCGCCCCCAGTTCGGCCAGGCGGGCGGCGACATCCCGCACCAT
>JBNKGB010000275.1:0-630 GCA_050289605.1 Roseibium sp.
GAGACAACCATGGCCCAGAAAACCTTCGCCTTCTTCCCCGAAGCCGCCTTTGGCCCGGCGCTGAACTCCGTTGGTATCGCACAAGCGGTCGAAGCGCTCGGCCACAAGGCCGTGTTCCTCTCCGATCCGGGCTTTGTCGAGGTCTATCAGGGCTACGGGTTCGAGGCTCATCCCGTGGCTTTGTCCGAACCAATGCCGCCCGAGCAGATGGCGAAGTTCTGGGAGGACTTCATCAACGGCCACATCCCGAATTTCCGCAAGGCGCCGATCGACCAGATCGACAACTATGTGAAGGATTGCTGGGAGGCGATCGTCGACAGCGCAAAATGGGCGCAGAAAGACCTGCCGGGCGTGCTGGCCAAGGTGAAGCCCGACGTCATTGCCGTTGACAATGTCATCCTCTTCCCGGCGATCAAGCAGTACGGCGTGCCATGGGTCCGCGTCATTTCCTGTTCCGAAAACGAGATCGAGGAGGAAGGGATCCCGCCGCACCTCTCGGGCTGCGGCGAGAATGACACGGCCTGCCACAAGGCGTTCCGAAACAAATTCAACAGCGTGATCAAGCCAATCCACGACGATTTCAACGCATTCCTCGCCGAATGCGGCGAGGATGCCTATCCGATCGGCCAG
>JBNKGB010000276.1:0-627 GCA_050289605.1 Roseibium sp.
GAGGATCTCCATCGGGTCCTCGATGCCCAGCCGCGCCCATGCGCGATCCTCGTCGCCCTTCTTGGCGAAGGGCTTGGTCTCACGCCCCCAGACCCGGTCCTTGTCGAGAAACTTCTGAAACTCCTCATCACTGGTGCCGTGGAAGAAGTTCCATTTGAGATTGTATTCCCGGATATGCTCCTTGCAGAACCAGAAATAGTCCTCAAGCTGATCTGGTGATTTCGGGGCGCGGTATTGGCCCGCCTCTTCGCAACCTGCATGGTCGCAGGCCCGTGTCGATGTCTCGAACGCGCCCGACATGCCACGCCGTCCCTTCGCCCGCTTCTTCTTGTCGGAGGCGGCGGAAATATCGAAACCGAAAGGATCGGGTCTGGTCATGCTCTGGCCTCGGACTTTGGCTTTTTCGACTCGGGGGCCAGAGTTTAGGCTATTTCCCGGCGCAGAGAAGGGGGAGAAGCAGAAAAATACCGGGTTGTGAGAATATCCGCATAGGGCTGGGCATATCAAAGGGCCGGAACCTGACGGTTCCAGCCCGCCTGGACGACCGGGTTTCGCGCGGAATTACGCTTCCGGACCGGGAACCATCAGCCGTTCTGGGATATAGCGTTTGCGGCCACGCGACAGGCG
>JBNKGB010000277.1:0-626 GCA_050289605.1 Roseibium sp.
TCACATCTCTGCCCGTGGCCATTGCCTTGCTGGACCCGCACGAAAATACCATTGTGTGGACCTCAAGCCATTGCGCCAACCTGTTTGAATGCGCGCCTGAAGAGATCCACAATTTCCTCACCAGCGAGCTGGTCCGCTCCGACCGGCAGCTGGCCGACATCATCGAAAAGCTTGATGAGCAGGGCACAATCCAATCCCAGGAAATGGTCTATTCCACCGCCAGCGGCAACCATATCGTCGCCCTGGTCGATTTCGGCTATGTGGAGATGGGGGGCAAGCGGCTGATTGCCGCCAGCATCCAGGACATCACCGAACGCAAGCAGGCCGAAGCGGACATGTGCCATGATGCCGAGGCCGATAAGCTGATGAGCATCATTTCCGGCCAGTTGCTGGGGATCGATGTGGCAGGCGCCATTTCCGGTGCTTTACGTAATATCGGCATCTATTTCAATGTGGACCGGGTTTCGGTCATCCCGCTGCTCGGTTCCGAGGAGAGCTGGATGAAGGCGCATTGGAGCCGCTTTCCCGACGAGCCCGACAAGGGCGGGTTTGGCCGCAATCCGCTTGCCTCGGTGCGCTGGATCGAAAAGCAGTTGAATGACGGCAAATCCGTCATCCTCAATTCG
>JBNKGB010000278.1:0-622 GCA_050289605.1 Roseibium sp.
TTCTGTTGCTCACTGACGTTGCCGGCGTGCTCAACAAGGACGGCGAGTTGATCAGCGAACTCGACCCCCCGAGCATCCGTGCGCTCAAGAAGAACGGCACCATTTCCGGAGGCATGATCCCGAAGGTCGAGAGCTGTGTTTCGGTTGTCGAGGGTGGCGTCGAAGGCGTGGTGATTCTTGATGGCCGTGTGCCGCATTGTGTCCTGCTCGAACTGTTCACCGAGCATGGCGTCGGTACACGTATCTCACTTGGGGGATACACATGAGCCGCGGTTTCGATCAGGTCGAGACCTGGGTCTTCGACCTCGACAACACGCTCTATTCGGCTCGCCATCGTCTGTTCGATCAGATCGACCAGCGCATGGGTCAGTTCATCGCCGAGATGTTCAGTGTGGATCGCACCGAGGCACGTCGCATCCAGAAGGACTACTTCTACCGTTATGGCACTACGTTGCGCGGCCTGATGAGTGAGCATGACATCGACCCGGATCACTTTCTTTATTTCTTCCACGACATCGATCATTCCTTGCTGCCCGCCGACACCGTGTGGAACGAAGCGCTTACACGGTTGGAAGGGCGCAAGCTGATCTTCACCAACGGCACCGTGCGGCATGCCGAAGAC
>JBNKGB010000279.1:0-622 GCA_050289605.1 Roseibium sp.
CTCCGGAGACTGGGCGTGACGGCTGGAGCTTCCCCACCGATATCTGCAGCTTCTTGAAGGCCGCAAGGCTGATGAGATTGAGGGCCGCGCCCGCATCGATTAAGGCGTGGTACAACTTGACGTTGGAGATGGTCGGGGAGACCAGCAGCGGGAGCTGCCCAGCGCCGGCCATGCTCTTGGGGCAGTCAGAGGCGTTGAACCCAATCGGAGTTTCCACCCACTTGCGGTGCGGCACTGCTTTCGGCGCCGGAGCTGCCGCCGCAATCTCTCGACGCAGAGTCTTGGTGACACACCTGGACATGATGGTTCAGGAACCTCCGAACTTGACGTGGAGCACCTTGCGGTGCTCGTTGTCGCTGGACTCAGAGTCGGAGTGGCCATAGACGGCCTTCAGTGCCCTCTTGGCATCCTGAAACTCCATCTCTGCGTCTCTCCTCCTAGGAGTCCACCTGCTTGCCCTCCCGCTTGCGGGAAGGCACGCCATCTTGGCGTTGCTGCTGCATCTTTTCGTGGAACTGTTCCGCGAGCTTCTTGATCTCCCGGCACTCCGACGTGGTATGCTGCGTGGAGTTATGTACCGGGCACTTCGCACCGCCCTCGTCACTGTTGGACGGTTGGCGGG
>JBNKGB010000280.1:0-621 GCA_050289605.1 Roseibium sp.
TGTCCACGATCAGGGTCGTCGTCGCCCCGCGCGGCCCGCCTTCGGTCAGGATCCAGATGATTTCAAAGCTGTTGAAGGTCCAGATTGCCGACAAAAGCGCCATCGACACGATCACTGGCATGATCTGCGGGATGGTGATGCGGCGGAACCGGTACCAGCGCGACGCGCCATCGACATAGGCTGCTTCGTACAGGTCTGTCGACACGCCCTGCATGGCCGCCAACAGGAACAGCGTCACCATCGGCGTGCCGACCCAGACATCGGCGACGATGGCGGAATAGAAGGCGGATTGCTTGTAGGCCAGAAATTCGAACGGCCCGTCAAGGATGCCGACACGTTGCAGCACGCCCGACAGGATGCCGAAATGGCCGTTGTAGAGCCACAGCCAGCCGATCATGCCGATGGCAATCGGGATGACCCAGGGCGGCATGATAAGCACGCGGAACAGGGCGCGCCCCGGCACGGCGGCATTCAGCAACGTCGCGCCGATCAGCCCCATGACCAACTTGATGCCCACCGACAGGAACATCCAGAAGAAGGTGCGCCCGATGGTCTGGTGAAACCGGCGGCTATCGGCCAGCTCGGCGTAGTTTTCCCAACCAACGTAGGTTTCGCCACCCA
>JBNKGB010000281.1:0-618 GCA_050289605.1 Roseibium sp.
GATCGATGGAATCGCCGTCGAGATGGCCGCCGTAGGGTTCGTTCTCGCCGACGGTCAGGTCGGGCTCCGCGCGGAGCCGGGCGAGCAGATGCAGCGCCAGCTTCGGGTCGACATGCGAGTAGAGGACGCCGATCTGCCACGGCCGGTCTGCGCGCCCGAAAAGCCGCGGGGTGAAGCTGTGAACGGCGCAGATCACCGTGTCGTCGCGCCGCGCCGCGAGCCCTTCCAGTGCGTCGTGGTAGGGACGGTGGAAGGCGGCAAGCCGGCGCTCGGTCTCTTCCGCGTCGACATGGCGGTTCACCGGGATCATCGTCGAGTCGTAAAGCTTCATGATCAGCGTCGGGTCGTCCTCGCCCCGGTTGGGGTCGATGACGAGGCGCGAGAAGTCGCTGAAGATCGCCGGCGCGTTCATCGTTTCGGCGAGCCGCTTCGTCACCCCGGCCGCGCCGATATCGTAGGCGATGTGGCGCTCCATATCCTCGGGCGCGATGCCGAGGGAGCCGCCGCCGATGCAGTCGGGCACCCGGTTGGTCGCATGATCGCACGTCATCAGCCAGCGGGAGGGGCGGTCGGCGCCGAGAATGTGATAAGGTTGGTCCGTCATGAGATTTTCATCGT
>JBNKGB010000282.1:0-616 GCA_050289605.1 Roseibium sp.
CCGCACGCAAGCGCAAGCAACTGGCCTAGCGCGAACCGCCGCTAAGCGACAGCGTCATCGGCCATTGCCGTCATCTGCCGCACAGCCTGCGGCGTGTCCGAAAACCCGGGCTCGGCCTTCGGGGATCAGGCCGAATCCTGTGGGCCTCGCAACACGCCCATCCAGGCAAGCGACGCTTCGGTCGGCCCGCCCGGCCTGTATTCCGCCCCTATCGGCCGGTCGTAGCCCAGCCCGGCAATCACCTCGAACACATGCGCATAGTCTGGTTCACCGTGATCGGGCGGACCGCGATCCGGCACGGCGGCAAACTGGATGTGGCCGATGACGGGCATTAGGTCTTTCAGCTTGGCGGCGACATCCCCTTCCGTCCGCTGAACGTGATAGCAGTCGAACATCAGCTTGAGATTGGGTGCGCCGACCTCGGCGATGATCGCCCGGGCCTGGTTCGTGGTGGTCAGGAAATAGCCGGGGGCGTCGTGGCGGTTCAGCGGCTCGATCAGGATCGTGGCCCCATGCGCGGCGGCCTTCCGGCAAGCCAGGGCGAGGTTGGAGACGAACACGGCATGCGCCTGCGCGCCCGAGGCGATTCCCGCCATGACGTGAATGTTCGGCGTTC
>JBNKGB010000283.1:0-615 GCA_050289605.1 Roseibium sp.
CGTCGAACTGACTGAAGCCAAACGACCCGACGTGGTTCTTCTTGACCTGTCGATGCCGGGCGGTGGCGGGCTTTCGGCGCTCGGCCGCATCATGACGCTGCCCGAGCCACCAGTGATCGCGATGCTGACGGTGTCCGAGGACGACGACGACGTGATGCAGGCGCTGAAAGCGGGCGCAAAGGGATATGTCCTGAAAGGCGTAGGCTCACGCGAACTGGTGGCGATTGTCAGGGATCTGGCGCGGGGCCAGTCTTACGTCTCGCCCGCGCTGGCCGCACGCATTCTGAACGCCATGCGAAGCGACGGCGGGGCAAAGCGTACTGCCAATCCGATCGAGGACCTGTCGCGGCGCGAAGAGGATATCCTGAAACTCGTCGCGGCAGGCAAAAGCAACAAGGAGGTAGGGCAGGAACTTTCGCTACAGGAGAAGACGGTCAAGCACTATATGACCACGATCCTGCAGAAGTTGCATGTCCGGAACCGCGTCGAGGCTGCGGTGATGGCGCGCGACTACTGGAAGAAATAGGCCCTGTCGACAACGCGGCCAAAGTGGCCGTTTTCCGAGTTTTCGCGATGGTCTTCATCCAGATCAATCGACTGATACGAGCCGCACAG
>JBNKGB010000284.1:0-614 GCA_050289605.1 Roseibium sp.
TTCTTTGCGACTTCGCGCGGGAACTGGACTTCGGTATTTTGCAAGTTTCCGTACCAATGCAATGGGCGAATCGAGTTCGGTGACCGGATCGATTTCCGCGGAATGAGACATTGGCTCTCGTGGCGTGATGTGGGCCAGGCGCCCGTCGAGGCGCCCGGCGGAAAGTGAATCAAGCGAGCGCGAGATTGGTCGCGCTTTCGCGGCCGTCACGGCCGGATTCGACATCGAAGGTCACCTTCTGAGCATCCGAAAGGCCGGTCAGGCCGGCGCGTTCGACCGCGGAGATGTGGACGAAGACGTCCTTACCGCCCGTATCGGTTTCGATGAAGCCGAAGCCTTTTTGGGTATTGAAAAACTTCACGGTGCCATTGGCCATATCCGTGGTCTCCTGTTCAGGTGCTGCCCACAGGACGCGGCAGCCCGGCAAAGTCAGACTGAGAGATCAACTGAAGCCGGATGAACGGAAGCAGAAGGTCGCAGAGAAAAACGCTCGCCCGACTGACATGCGCCTTGCCGAAGCGACTTACAAGGGTTGTCTTGCGATGTCGCGAAATTGCTTCACAGGTGATGACCGCTGATGGGCGGCATTGAAAAGCCATCGACGGCTTCCCATG
>JBNKGB010000285.1:0-614 GCA_050289605.1 Roseibium sp.
TTCAATATATTACACAATATGGTCGAACAGATTAACTCATTCAACGATTGAGAACTGATATATTACACAATATGATATATTAAACAATACTAATACTACAACTAATTAACTAATCGAATGCGTCGTCAGAGAACTGGTCGTCGTCCTCGTCATCTCTCCAGTCATCGCTGTTGTCATCGTCATCGTTGTCGTCACCGCTCGCCCGTCGCTTCTTCGGCGTCGTCGTGGACTCCTCCGCCACCTCCTCTTCTTCTCGATGGTGATCTTCAACATACTTGTGATTGTTCCCCTTGGTAGCCATTTGCGACGTCCCACCCTTAAGCAAGGATGGTTAATCATATTCAGAGTTATTAGGGGGTGTCATTACAGAAGTAACAACACATAATACATCACATACATAAATAGCCCAAATAAAGAGGGTTATTATAATAGGTTCTTGTTTACATCAGAGTAATTAAGTAAATGAAGTTTGCAAGGTTTTGAAAGCAAAAGCGGAAGCGAACGTAGCACCAACACTCGACGATGTCAGGACAATCATCTTGCCCTAAAGATGACACCCTCATCATGGCTCACATAAGGAGAGAGAGAGGGAGGGCACCTGCACAAAACAACAA
>JBNKGB010000286.1:0-614 GCA_050289605.1 Roseibium sp.
TTGTAAAATTTCTATGGCTGGCGAATTTTCTTTAACTATCAAATTATTTTTCTACTGAAAATCTCGTGGAATAGGTCCATGGAGTCGTAGACTGGGTCCACGGCGCTCCGGTCCACAAGACTACATTAAACGGTGGCCATTGGCGACCGGATCCACGACCAGGATTTAATCGGGCGAAGGGGTACACCCCGATCTAATCGTGACCGTTGGCTCGAGATCGGACGGCGGCGATGGCTTCTTCTTTGACTCAACAGCGTGGGCGAGACCGAGGTGGGTGGACACCATAGTGGCTGGCTTGGGTGAGCCAAAGCTCGAGCTACGGTGCATGAAACATGACGAGGTATGACCCTACGCGATCTAGAAGACAAGGGGAACCCGTTTTGCAAACTTATGGCGAAGGAAACTGTCGATGGAGAGCGGGCGACGACGGCGTGGTTCGGTCGGCACTTGGTGACGGTGAGGGTGGCCTCAGGCGGTGCTGCGGCTTTGAGGAGCAGCTCTATAGCTTCGCCTTGCTCCCCTCAAGCTCCTCCTTGGGTCAATTGCTTCGGACGTCAATGAATCAAGCTCGTGCGGCGGATATCCTCGTGTGCTAGGGTTTGGGGCTTGCGGGG
>JBNKGB010000287.1:0-612 GCA_050289605.1 Roseibium sp.
CGACCGCCCGTCGCGCGCCAGCATCGACTGGGTTTCCAGCCGCTGCAACGCCTCACGCACCGGCGTCCGCGACACGCCGAACCTTTCGGCCAGTTCCGCTTCCACCAGCCGGTCGCCGGGCCGGTAGATCCCGCCGTCGATCGCCTCCAGAATTAACGAATAGGCGTCCTTCTGCATCGTGGTCCCTTCTGCCCGTCCCCCGCGGCGCGGAGCCTAAGCGCGGGCGGCCTCCCTTGGCAACCCATCCCATTGCGGCGCATACGCGCAGCGCATATTGTCACGCCATGCCGCGCGACGCCTTTTCCCATGTCGAGACCTGGGTCTTCGACCTCGACAATACGCTCTATCCGCCCTCGGTCCGGCTCTTCGATCAGATTGAAGTGCGGATGACGGCCTATGTTATGGATGCGCTCGGGGTGCCACGCGAAGAAGCCGACCGTCTGCGCTCGCACTACTGGAAGCTTTACGGCACGACACTGGCAGGGCTGATGCATGAACATGGGCTTGACCCAGACCCTTATCTCATTGATGTACATGATATTTCCTTCGATGCGCTAACCCCGGACCCGAGCCTGCGCAACGCAATCTCCGCTCTGCCAGGTCGGCGGATCG
>JBNKGB010000288.1:0-610 GCA_050289605.1 Roseibium sp.
AGGTGTACTTCATCCCGAGGCTCAGGGCAAACATTGTGAGCCTTGGGCAGCTGGAGGAGGGAGGTTGTACAGTCATCCTCAAGGATGGGTACCTGCGCATCCTCGACGGTGATCGGCTCCTGACAAAGGTGCGCCGGTCAGCCAACCTGCTCTACATCCTAGAGCTGAGGGTAGAGCAGCCGGTCTGCTACTCCCTGAAGACAGAGGAGATCTCTTGGAGGTGGCACGCCAGGTACGGGCATTTGAATTTCCCGGCGCTCCAGAAGCTGTCGTCGGAGGAGATGGTGCTCGGCCTGCCGGTGATCAAGGGGGTCAACAGACTCTGCGACGGGTGCTACATCGGCAAGCAGAAGCGCACACCGTTCCCTGGTCGGGCCAGTTACCGTGCTGTTGAGCCATTAGAGCTCGTGCATGGTGACCTATGTGGCCCGATCAAACCTGCGACACCCGGCGGCAAGAACATGCTCCTGCACCTGGTCGATGACCGGAGCCGGTTCATGTGGATCGCGCTACTCAAGACGAAGGATGAAGCCGCCACTGCCATCAAGAAGGTGCAAGCAAGAGCCGAGGCTGAGTGTGGCAAGAAACTCAGAATGCTCCGGACTGACCG
>JBNKGB010000289.1:0-607 GCA_050289605.1 Roseibium sp.
GTTTGTTTTTTAATTTTTGATTTTATATTATGCAATGATGAAGTAAACATGATGTGGAAAAGGAGTAAATAAAAATTATGGATGAAAGGGGAAGAGATAAAAATCAAATGTGCAATGGTGGAAGAATGGCAGAAAATGAAATGTGAGATAGCTACCGGTTTATTCTCCTGGTGAGAGCGTCACATTTTAGGTCTGTGAGCAAGACCATCTCCATAGTTGAAGATTTAGGTCGCTGGTGTGATTGGAAAACTTGTTGTAGCTGGCGTGGCATTGTTGACGCGCTGAGTGGATTTCATTAAGAAATTCTCACCTGCACTGGGCTTCTTATCGGGTGTCTTAGCATTCCTCTCCAGTCTGATCATGACCATGACTTGGTTGCACTGTTCAGTACCCTTGGGTTTGAATGTGAATGTCTCCTCTTTCCCGCTGATGTTGAGCTTTATGATCCCAGCTGCAACATCAATCGTGGCTCCGGCGGTAGTCAGGAATGGCCTCCCAAGATTGAGCGGTATCTGACGACAGACATCCATCTCGAGTACCATGAAGTCCACAGGTATGAAAGAATTCCTGATTCTCACTGGGATATCTTCCACAATTCGCACTGGAG
>JBNKGB010000290.1:0-606 GCA_050289605.1 Roseibium sp.
ATCGCGCTGAAGTACGGGGATGTGTTCCGCCAGACCGAGGAGGAATACAGCCGCTGGAATTTCGACGTGGCCGACACCGAGACGCTGCTCAGGCATTTCGAGGACGCCGAGGCCGAGTGCCAGCGCATCCTGGCTGTCGGAGAGGATGATCCCAAGACCGGCAAGCGCATCGTCATGGCCCATCCGGCCTATGACCAGTGCATCAAGGCCAGCCACTTGTTCAACCTTCTGGACGCGCGGGGCGTCATCAGCGTGACCGAGCGGCAGGCCTATATCGGCCGCGTGCGTGCTTTGGCCAAGGCCTGTGCCGATGCCTTTGTGACCACCGAGGCCGCCGGGGCGGCGGCGTGACATGACAGGAAAGCTTTTGGCAGCGTTTCTACTATTGTCCGCCGTGCTGGCGGGCGGCGGCATGTATTACCTCCAGGTTTATGGCTTTTACGAAGAGGTTCAGGGCGACAATGTTGAGGATGTGCAACTGACGTCCATCGTGACGGGCGAACCAGAGGCGATCCTGTATGAAAACTTCAAGGCGATTGATGCCGACAGCTCCCCACTGCGGTATCGTGCCTGCTTTGAAACGTCGATGAGCCAGGCCATGTTGAC
>JBNKGB010000291.1:0-607 GCA_050289605.1 Roseibium sp.
GCTCCATACATTCAGTTTATGATTGAGTCTGTGGCGCAGGAGAAGTTCTACAAGGATGTGCGTCATGACTCTCTTCGCCCTGCAGTGCCCAAGGATCCAAGGGCTTCTCGTGCTGGTTCTTCTGCTGCTCCTGCTGCTACTCCTTCTCACACTACCCGCAGTGGTGGTGCCCCCTCTGCTCCTGCTACCAACTCTAGCATCTTGAAGATGCTTCAGGATATCTTTGCCACATGCTGGCGCACTGATCAGTGTCTAGATGTGATGGATCAGCGCCTTCAGATTGTGTGGCGCAACCAGGAGATTATTCACAGCCAGCGGGATGAGCCGCTCCAGGAGTTCCCCGACGTCCCTGTCTTCCCGCCCGTCCCCAACCCCTACGGCTCGCTGACTCCTGCCGAGTTGGCTGCTTTTGGCATTGGCCCTGCTCATATTTCTTCTGATGATGACGATGAGGCGCAAGCCGACGACGATGAGGCGCAAGCTGACGACGATGAGGAGAAGGAGGACGACGAGTAGTCGGCTTCACTTCTGCGCTTCATAGCTCTTTTCCCTATTTTTGGTGTCTTGACGACAAAGGGGGAGAAGAGAATTAACTCTATTAGTGTTT
>JBNKGB010000292.1:0-605 GCA_050289605.1 Roseibium sp.
TTCCTGCTCAGCGGTCTGAAATACACGGTTCTTCTGTCGCTGACGGCGATCCTGATCTCCATCGCGCTGGGGTTACTGGTCGCCCTGCCGGGCCTTTCGACACGGCGATGGCTACGGCGGGCCAGTCGGATCTATGTGGAACTGATCCGGGCTGTGCCGATCCTCGTCATGATCCTCTGGGTCTATTACGGCCTGCCGCAGCTTTCGGGCCTCACGCTCAGCGTCTTCTGGGCGGGCGTCATCGCGCTTGCGCTCTCCGACAGCGCGTTCGAGGCCGAGATCTTCCGTGCTGGCATCCAGTCCATCGCGCGCGGCCAGTACGAGGCCGCCTATTCCGTCTCGCTTAACTACATCGACACGATGCGCTACGTCATCCTGCCACAGGCCATCCGCCGCATCCTGCCCGCACTCGGCAATCAGCTTGTCTACATGCTGAAGATGTCGTCGCTCGTCTCCGTCATCGGCATGCAGGAACTGACCCGCAAGGCCAATGAGCTGGTGGTGACTGAATACCGCCCGCTGGAAATCTACACGGTACTCGTGTTGGAATACCTCGTCCTGATCCTGATCGTCTCGGCCGGGGTGCGCTGGTTGGAACGCCGAAT
>JBNKGB010000293.1:0-604 GCA_050289605.1 Roseibium sp.
CGCCAGTCGCGGTGGATCAGCTGCTGGCCCTTGCGGGTCCACAGCACCTCGCCCGCCGCGTTCCGCGCGGTCAGGTCGAACTTGGTGCGTTCCAGCGTGACCCCGTCGATCACCACCTTTTCGCCCGTCAGCCGGTCATGGCCGGAATAGCGCACCACGTTGCCGGAATTGCTTTCGGTGGTGAAATCGTAATCGTCACGGCCCGTCGTGATCAGCGTGGTGAAGGAGGCCGGATCGACCTCCGACATGAGCCGGTCGGTCTCGCCACTATAAAGATCGTAGCTCTCCATCCAGCGCGTCTCGGCATCGATGCGGCTGGAATAATAGGGCCCCTCGCCATCGAGATAGGTCGCCCACTGATCGCCGGGCGCGTCATGTTCGCAGCGGTAGTGCTGCGAGACCTGACATTCGCGCATCTGCACCGTCGCATAGACTTCGCAGCCTGCCGGTGCAGCGAACTTGCCGCCGGCATGCGCGGGCAGGGCTAGCAGACAAACGAAGACGAAGGCACCACGCATCACATGGTCCTCACTTCTTCCGCTTCCAAAACCATCGACAAGGACTCGCAATCGTATTCCGGCGTTATGGAATCGAAGCCTGCCTC
>JBNKGB010000294.1:0-603 GCA_050289605.1 Roseibium sp.
TGTGACCACACTCAGCGGTCATGTAGAGCGTCTGCTTTGGAGTTTCGGTATCTATTGTTGGCCGGAGGAGGAGGACGACGTTCGTTGTATCGTGAGCGATCGGTTTTTCCTGCCACCGCAGGATCCGATAACAGAAGGTTTTTGGTGACCTACCCTGAAACCACATGCAACATGGATGTGACAAATTGATACGAAATGGCAATTTTTCGGCCTTTTCCTAAGGACTCTGACTCCGTTAGTCCTGGTTCGAATCCAGGTTTCCCAGCCAACTTTTTCAAGCCCTGTAAATTGACGCGCATGAACAGCTTTGCATGATCGCACGAAGGCAGCCTTGTCGTTCAGTTTGTCACCGCGAGGTTCTTGTGCCTTTGCAACCGCCTGAACCCCATTGACAGGTGAGCCCTGCGGATCAGGGCGGCGGCGCGAACGTCTTCCGTGGCAACAGCATTGGTGATTTCGTCGACCTCGTCGCAGAACATGTCGACTTCCTTCACGAGGTCCCTGTCCGGAATAAGCGTCAGCCAGATGCGGCAGGTCTGGTAGAACAGTTTTTCCGCGACATCGTGCAACGGCCTGTTTTCGCTCAGGAGCTGGAAAATATGA
>JBNKGB010000295.1:0-603 GCA_050289605.1 Roseibium sp.
CTCGGAGATCGCGATCACGTCGTTGTCGACGACCGCGGCGACCCGATCGGCGACCCCACCAGCGAGGGCGAGGCCGAGCAGCAGGACGGGGCTCAGTGCTCCTCTCCTTCGTCGTCGTCGAGCGGATCCGCTCCGAGGTCCATGGGCTCCTCGACATTCTCGGACCCCGCACCCATCCGCTGCTGGCGGGCCATCGCCAGGTCGATGGTCGCGAGCTTGGCCTCGTCGATCGAGATGCCCTCCTGCACCGTGATCGGGTCGCGGGTCATCACGTCGCCCACCGACTGATCGAGCCCGCTCTCGAAGCGAACGTCACGGCTGGTGAGGATGCCGACCAGCCGCCCCTCGGCCACCACCGGCAGCCCCGAGAACCCGTGGCTCGACATCAGCGCGAGCGCATCGCGAAGCGAGGCGGTGGGCGCGATGGTCAGCGGGTCGATGACCATCCCATCGCCCATGACGCACAATGTTCCAGGGTGCAGAATCCCAGACGGTATGAGGTGCGTGATGAGCTTCTTCCCTCCCACCACCAGGGTGTGGCCCGCGTTGGCTCCACCGCCAAAACGGGCCACCACGTCGGCGTCCCGGGCGTAGAGATCCACG
>JBNKGB010000296.1:0-601 GCA_050289605.1 Roseibium sp.
GAACGGATGGCTGTCGAAGTGGTTTTTCGAGACGATCGGAAACTGAACCACGTTGAGGATCGTTCGCTCCGACTGTTTGCCGGAAAAGCGCAGCAAAACAGTATGATCATCGATTGCAACAGCCTCTTCCAGTTCGGTGAGCGGCAGCAGGAGATTGGGATGGCCTTTCTCCTTGTAGGTCATATAGGAGAAAACCACATCTCCGGCAGTGACCACACTATCATCGTGAAACCGGGCGTCATCGCGCAATTTGAAGGTGAAGCTGTTGCGGTCGTCCGATAGCGAGACACTTTTGGCAAGCAAACCATAAACCGCATCTGGTTCGTCCAGCGCACACACCATCAAACTATCGTAGCACATCTCAATGCGCGGCGGCGCATCACCCTTTTGCACGAAACTGTTCAGCGTATTGAATGTCTGGACGTTCTGATTGTACTGCCAGTTGGGCGGCGACAGATTCATCGTCCCGCCCTTGGGCGCATCCGGATTAAGATAGGCAAAATGCGCAAAGTCCGCTGCGTATTTCAGATCGCCAAACGCAGACAGGCCATGCAGCTCTGAATTCGAAGGCATGGCCGCAAAGCTCCGCCGTGGAAACAGT
>JBNKGB010000297.1:0-600 GCA_050289605.1 Roseibium sp.
GTATGCCAGACAAGCCCGCATTTGGTGGCAAGAACGACCCGGTCGCGACGCCCTTCCAGCGCCTTGCCGACGATGGTCTCGGACGTGCCCTGCCCATAGGCCGGGGCGGTGTCGATCAGGGTGATGCCGGCGTCGATCGCCGCATGGATCGCGGCGATTGACGCCGCCTCATCGGTGCCGCCCCACATCCAGCCGCCGATGGCCCAGGTCCCCAGCCCGACGACGGATGCCTCGATCCCAGAGTTTCCGATTTCCCGGGTGAGCATCTCATGCGACATTCTCGGTTCCTTTGAGTTTTTCCAGCACGGACAGCGCCGTGTCTTCGTCGAGGATCAGTGAGTTCAGAAAGCCGCCGTTCAGCACGGACTGGATCGGCAATGCCTTCTCCGGCCCGGCGGCCACGCCGATCACCCGTTTGCAATGGCTCAGTTCGCTTGGCGGCAGGGCGACAAGGCGGGAATTTAGCGCGTAATTGGCAATCGAGCCGTCGATATGGGTCAGATGCGCCAGGAACTCGCCTACGACCCCCATGCCGACAAGCATCTTCCGGTCTGCCTCGGGCACCGGATAAAGGTCGTAATAGCTC
Organism: Roseibium sp.; assembly: GCA_050289605.1. Taxonomy (GTDB): domain Bacteria; phylum Pseudomonadota; class Alphaproteobacteria; order Rhizobiales; family Stappiaceae; genus Roseibium. The sequence goes on from JBNKGB010000297.1 coordinate 587, forward strand.
GATCCTTCCGGCTC
>JBNKGB010000298.1:0-600 GCA_050289605.1 Roseibium sp.
GTGTCCTTGGTGATGACATCTCCGACAAGGAGCTGATCAAGAAGATGCTCCACGTCGTCCCTGAGAAGCTCGAGCAGGTGGCGATCTCCATGGAGACACTGCTTGACCTCGACTCCTCTCGATCGAGGAACCCGTCGGCCACCTGCGTGCCGTTGAACAGCGCAAGAAGCCGACCCCGACCAAGGAGGCCGGCGGTCGTCTGCTCCTCACGAAGGAGGAGTGGATGGCCCGTATGAAGACCAAGCATGGGTCCGGATCCAGCTCCGGTACTCGTCATGGTGGCGGGAACGGCGGCGGCGGCAAGAACAGAGGCGGCAAGGCGGGGGGAGAACGCAAGAGCCAGGCGCGCCGCGACGATGTGTGCGCCTACTGCGGCAAGAAAGGCCACTGGGCCAAGGAATGTCGCAAGAAGAAGCGCGACGAGGCGGCTCAGGCTCACCTGGCCCAAGGAGAAGAGGAGGAGCACAGCCTGCTAATGGCTCACTCCGTCGTCCCCAACCCTTGTCCGCCTGCTTCCTCAACTCCGCTGCCACGCCGCGCCAGCTTGACGAGACGGGCTGCCATGTCGACATCAACGGCGGCATCCTGCGCATCTTCGAC
>JBNKGB010000299.1:0-598 GCA_050289605.1 Roseibium sp.
CTGCGCGCCTTCGACATCGGCCGCTGGGCGATGCTGCATCCGGCAGAGGTTGCCGACCATCTGAACGAACCGGCGTCCCGGCACCTGACGCTGGAGGAAAAAATCGCCTTCCGCGTCGCCCATCTGACCGCCTACCAGAACGAGGCCTATGCCGCACGCTACCGCAAGCTGGTGGATGCCGCGCCTGCAGATATGCGTCAGGCGGTGGCGATTGGCTACCACAAGCTTCTTGCCTACAAGGACGAATACGAGGTCGCCCGGCTACATCTTGAAACCGCAGGAAAGGCCAAGGCGGAGTTCGGCGGCGATTTCCGGATGACCTTCCATCTCGCACCGCCCTTCCTTGCGCAGCAAGGTAAAGACGGAAGGCCGGTAAAGAAGGAATATGGTGCGTGGATGCTGCCGGTCTTCCGGCTGCTCGCGACGATGAAGCGCCTTCGGGGTACAACGCTCGACCTCTTCGGCAGGTCTTCGGAACGAAAGATGGAGCGCGCGCTGATCGCGCAATACGAGGCCGATATGGCCGAGGTCTTGCCACGCGTCCGGCCGGAAACACTCGATGCGGCTGTGGCGCTCGCCGAATTGCCGCTTTCCATTC
>JBNKGB010000300.1:0-595 GCA_050289605.1 Roseibium sp.
TGATGGGCGGCTACGAGCCGAACCCGCAAGCCTGGACCACCGGCGACGTTCCGAACGATTGGGAATTCCGGCTCTTCGATGACGATTTCGATCATTTCGAGCAGCACATGGATCAGGCGATCGCCCGGGTACCGGCCTTGGCCGACGCAGGCGTCAAGCAGATGATCAACGGTCCGGAAAGCTTCACGCCGGATGGGAATTTCATCCTTGGCCCCGCCCCGGAATGCGCGAACATGTATGTCGGCGCCGGCTTCAACGCCTTCGGCATCGCGTCGGGGGGCGGGGCCGGATGGGTTCTGGCCGACTGGGTGATGAAAGGCGAAGCGCCGCTCGATCTCTGGGTCGTGGATATTCGCCGCTTTTCGGGGATGCACCGCGACCGGCAGTGGGTCTCTGACCGGACACTGGAGGCTTACGGCAAGCACTACACAATCGGCTTCCCGCACGAGGAATACACCTCCGGCCGGCCCCGGATCACCTCTCCGCTCTATGACCGGTTGAAGGCGCATCGGGCGGTCTTCGGGTCGAAGCTCGGCTGGGAGCGGCCGAACTGGTTCGCGCCGGAGGGGATGGAGGCGCGGGACGTCTATTCGAT
>JBNKGB010000301.1:0-594 GCA_050289605.1 Roseibium sp.
GATAAAATAAATAGAAACTCAAATAGGAGACACGGATCGGAGATGTGCTCCAAGGTGATTGACTCTGATTTGAAAAAATGAGACATGCCCACATCACTAAGGAGCGGAACTGGCTCAGTCGAGGGTAAAAAGGAGATGATATGCTTTTCAGCACGTCTCAGTTAAGTTAATATCTGAGACGTGTCTACTTTTATGATAAAAGGGAAATGCATGTTCCTATTGCGCGTCTCCTTTTATCATGAAAGCAGACTCATCTCCAATTCTGTATATAGAGACGAGTGTTAGAATGGCACATCTCCATTTCATATCCCCCTTATAAAGCGCATTCCCAGCTAGGGCAGAACAGTGGCGGCACCCGATCTTGCCCTGTTCTTACCATTTCTTTCCCTTTTTGGAGGTGCCCCTCTAAAAATCTTGCAGTGATGAAGTAAGAAAGGGTTGGTCATCTTCTCCTCTCCTCTCCTCCCCTCTCCTCTACTGTAAAGTCTCCCCTGATGCTGGCCCAGAGCAGAGTAGTTCTCACTTGCCGCCGCCGGCGACCTGCCGGTCCTCTCCTTTCTCTTGCTGCTGCTCCTGCTCCTGCTCCGGCCTCCT
>JBNKGB010000302.1:0-591 GCA_050289605.1 Roseibium sp.
GAAGCAACCGTCAAGCGGTACCACTACGAGACCCACGCCGAGCTGGAGGGCCACCTCGACGCGTTCATCGCCGCCTACAACTATGCACGCCGACTGAAGACGCTGAAGGGCCTCACGCCGTTCGAATACATCTGCAAAATCTAGACCGCAGAACCAGATCGATTGATCCTAACTCCGATCCGCAAGATGCCGGGACTGAACACCAAGCCCGGATTCCTGAAATTCGAAACCGCAAACATCACTGTACAGCTTCGCTGAACGTGATGATTGGCAAGATAAATTCGCAAGGAAGTTCGAGAGGAATGGTGCCGCTGAAGGGACTCGAACCCCCGACCCCATCATACGAATTTTGCCGTCCATGTGTTGTACTTAATTTGATCGGGTCCGCCAAAGTCGTATAACTTATTAAGATTAAGTCGCTATTTTGAATGATGTCTTTGGACGGTACCGGACCGAGCCGGAGAGCGTTTGACGTACATTCCCTACTAATCCCCTACTAAAGATACCCCTGAGCATGGGAACTTCGGTCAGCGCCGGATCGCGCACGTTGGTCACGCGAAGAAGCGTACGCCGCCGACTGCGATGTCGGCT
>JBNKGB010000303.1:0-589 GCA_050289605.1 Roseibium sp.
AGAAGGTGGCCAAGATCGTCTCTATCGTGAATGTCCCCACCTCCTCCATCGCGCGGGAAAGCGATGTCGCGCTGCCGATCCTTGCGGGCGTAGAGGTCGGCGTCGCCTCCACCAAGGCCTTTACCTGCCAGCTTTCCGTGCTCCTGCTTCTGGCACTGAAAGCGGGTCATGACCGGGGAAGGATCGACGACAAGACCCTGGCGGATCACCTGAAGACCTTCGCCACCCTGCCGGGCCTGATGAACCAGACCCTGAGCCGTGAAGCCTCGATCGCCGTGATGGCGGCTGCCGTGGCCGAGGCGCAGGATGTCCTCTTCCTCGGGCGTGGCGCGATGTTCCCGCTGGCATTGGAAGGCGCACTTAAACTGAAAGAAATCAGTTATATACACGCCGAAGGCTATGCGTCCGGGGAACTCAAGCACGGCCCCATCTTTAACCCTCGGCTGGATCAGCAGGTGGTGCGCCTGATTGAGCAGCACGGGATGGAAGACCAGGTGGTGATCATCAGCTTTGACCAATTTGCTCTGGGGCGAGTAAAACAGCTCAATCCCAACCTGACGGTCAGTCTCGTTTATGTCGGCCGTTTTTG
>JBNKGB010000304.1:0-589 GCA_050289605.1 Roseibium sp.
CTGCTGCAGCTTGACCTTGTCATCGCCGAAGCGTTCGCGCATCGCCGTCATTTCCGGCTGAAGCTTCTTCATCTGCGCCATTGACCGGTAGGACATGTTGGCGAGCGGGAACAGTGCACCCTTGATGAGGATGGTCCCCGCCAGGATTGCCAGTCCGAAATTGCCCATCAGCTTGTAGAGCCAGTCGAGCAGGTAGAAGGTCGGCTTGGTCAGGAAATAGAACCAGCCCCAGTCGATCATCAGTTCGAAATTGTCGATCGCGGCCGACTCCTGGTAGCGGTCGATAATTTCCACTTCCTTGGCGCCGGCAAACAGCAATTGGCGGATATCGTGCTTTTCGCCCGGTGCGATCGTCACGGGAGTGCTCAGATAGTCGGCCTGGTAGCGTTCGCGCCCGTCGTCGAAATAGGAAAATCTCGGTTTGTAATCGCCCTGCGGGATCAATGCGGCGGCCCAGTACTTGTCGGTGATGCCGAGCCAGCCGCTGGCCGCCTTGTCGATCGTGAACTCCCGGTCGTCCTCCAGGTTGGAATATTTCCACTGCTCCAGCCCGTGCTCGCCCAGATAGCCGATCAAACCTTCATGCAGG
>JBNKGB010000305.1:0-586 GCA_050289605.1 Roseibium sp.
AAGTACCTCCTACCCCTCTGCCTCAAGCTCCGGTTGCTCTCGACCAGCTGCTAGCCACTCAGAATGCTCCCATGTAGAGGCTAGTAGTGAATGAGGAGCGCACTGAGGCTCGTGAGCTGCTGCTGCAGCACAAGGCGCCCTACTCGGACTTTTTGGTGACACACCCACCTGTATTCCCTGAGGCCATGGACCCTCTGGAGGCTGACAGCTGGCTTCGCATGACCGAGGCTACATTCGGTCTTCTCTGCTGCTCGGAGACACAGAAGACGCTATTCGTGGCCCAATAGCTCCGTGAGTCTGTGAGTGCCTAGTGGGTGACCTTCACCACTACCCTTCCTGACAGCTACCAAGTGTCATGGGCTGAGTTCCGTGAGGCTTTCCAGGGGCACCACATCCCTGATGGCCTCATGGACCACAAGCAGCAGGAGTTCTTGGACCTTAAGTAAGGGTCTGACACCTTGTATGAGTATTGCAAGAGGTTCATATACCTTGTGCAATACACCTCGCACCACACTGACACCGATGTGAAGAAGACGACCCTGTTCCGCAAGGGGATGTCCGCAAAGATCTGTGAGCACTTGATGCC
>JBNKGB010000306.1:0-583 GCA_050289605.1 Roseibium sp.
TCATCATCACTGCAGCTTGTGACTAAGGAAATTTCCTGAAGACGAGGCAGGCCGCTCGCACGCCCTCATCCTGAGGAGCGAGCTTGCTCGCGTCTCGAAGCAACCATGTTCACGAACGGGCTTCTGGTTGCCATTGTTTTTTGTCTCGAACCATTGCGTTTAGGATTGTGATGAGTTTTCGAGCGCAGGCAATGAGGGCTTTTTTCTTGCATGCGCCAGCTGTGACGAGACGCTGGTAGAAGGTTTTGAGGGTGGTGTTGAACCTGACGGCCGACAGGCTTGCCATGAACAGCGCCCGCCGGACCGGGGCTCTTCCTCCAGCGATCCTGCTGTGACCACGCATGGTACCGCTCTGTCTGGCAAAGGGAGCCACCCCAACCAGGGCGGCGATGGCCCGGCGCGAGACCCGACCCAGTTCGGGCATGAAGGCAAGGAGAGCGACGGCCGCCACCGGCCCGATGCCGGGAACGCTTAACAGCTGCTCATAGCGCCGATGCAAGTCGGCTTTGTCCCGAATAGAGCGCCCGATCAGGCGGTCCAGATCCGCGAGCTTGGCCTCGACGGTCTCCAGGAGGTCCCCCAG
>JBNKGB010000307.1:0-582 GCA_050289605.1 Roseibium sp.
AGGTCGCGGCGGAGCGAGGCGGCGTTCGTCAGGTTGCCGTTGTGGGCGATGGCGACGCCGCCCATGGCAAGCTCGCCGAAGAAGGGCTGCACGTCGCGGATCGCGGTGGAGCCCTTGGAGCCGGCGGTGGAATAGCGCACATGGCCGATGGCGAGGCTGCCGGGCAGCGTCTCCATCACGTCGGGCTTGGTGAAGTTGTCACGGACATAGCCGAAGCGCTTGGCGTTGTTGAAGCCCTCGGCCGGATCGTAGGCTACGATGCCGCCTGCTTCCTGTCCGCGGTGCTGCAGGGCGTGCATCCCGAGCGCCACGAAGTTCGCGGCATCTGAAACGCCAATGACGCCGAAGACGCCACATTCCTCCTTCAACTTGTCGTCGTCGAAGGGGTGGGCGAGGTGTCTGCGCATTGCGCCGTTCTCCGAATCCGGGCTGGAGGATGTGCCCCCCATTTAGTGCCAAGCGCCGCCTATGTCACGCCCATGTAACACATCGGCCGCCGCCGAAGGTCAGTTACTCGGTGCAGTCAGGGTCTTGGCGCCGGTCCCGTCCGTCCCGGTGGCCGTGCCGTTCCCCGTGCTGGTG
>JBNKGB010000308.1:0-578 GCA_050289605.1 Roseibium sp.
GGGCGGCAACCTCTGCGCCAAGCGGCCCATCCTTCGAGACAGCGCTTCGCGCTTCCTCAGGATGAGGAGGGCAGGTTGGCAGGTTCGCATGGAGGGGTGGGAGCTCTTCGGCCAGGCTCCCTTTTGCCTTTCCGTGTCACCCCGGCCAAGCGTCAGCGCGGAGCCGGGGCCACCTCGCCTGTCGGCTTGCACCCGCGGATAGGGGCGAGGTCGTGCGTAGCGCTCAGGAAACGAGTGGGCCCCGGATCTCGCGACGCTCGTCCGGGGTGACACCGGGAGAAGAAACAAGATCTTCGCCGTCATCCCTGTCAATGAGAGCGCCTGGCTTGTCATTGATTGGAAGTTAGGTGTGAATGGGAGCGGGCGGAACGCCGGGGCCTTTCGCAGAGAAAGAGTGGTCCCTCACGGGGGGCTGATGCCGGCACGCTTCGCTTTATCGGGAGGGCGCCGGTCAGACCGGGCACAACGAAAAACGCCCTCTCCGGAGGGAAAGGGCGTCTTCGATTGCGGGTCTCCGCGCGGTGATCAATCCACCAGCGCGCCTTCCTCGTCCTTGGCCATGCGGCGCATGCGCGCTT
>JBNKGB010000309.1:0-572 GCA_050289605.1 Roseibium sp.
ACGTTTGGCGTGATCCCCGACCGGCCCGAGACGGGGTATGGATACCTGGAACTCGAGGTGCCGACCAAACATGCTGCGCCGGTGAAGAAGTTCCGCGAGAAGCCCGATCTTGCCAGTGCCGAAGCCATGGTGTCCGAGGGGCGGTTCTGGTGGAATTCGGGACTATTCCTGGGAAAAGTCGCCGATTTTCTGGCGGCCTTCGAGACACATGCCCCGGATCTGATCGCTCCCGTGCGCGCCGCCGTCACCGACGCCAAGGGCGATCTAAACTTCAGCCGGCTGGCTGCGGAGCCCTGGGAGCGAACCAGGTCGATCTCGATCGACTACGCGATCATGGAAAAGGCGGAGAAAGTGGCCGCTGTCCCCTTCGATTGCGGTTGGTCCGACCTGGGCACCTGGCAGGCGCTCTGGGAGGCCGCGGGTCCCGATGGTGCGGGCAATGCGACCTCGGGGCCGGCCACGGCGGTCGATTGTGCGGGCAGCTACCTGCGCTCCGAAGTCCCCGGCACGCATCTGGTTGGCCTCGGGTTGGAAAATATCGTGGCCGTCGCAATGAGCGATGCGGTGTTGAT
>JBNKGB010000310.1:0-572 GCA_050289605.1 Roseibium sp.
GTGCCCCTTCTCACAGGCGTCGATCAATTCGGCCATCAAATAGCCCGCCGGCCCGGCATTTTTGAACTGGTTGCCGCTGGTGCCGACCGCCATATAAAAACCGGGCAGATCCGACTTATCGTAGATCGGCAGCCAGTCATCGGAGACATCATACAAATCGACCAGGCCCTTGGGTTGGTTGGGGATGCCGAGGTCGGTCAGCCGCTTGGCCAGCGCTAGGTCCTCGAGGATCTGGGCCTTGTCGCTCTCGATGGTCTTCATGTCCTCCTGCACGGCGTTCAGCTGCGCCTGCAGCTCCGTTGTCGCCTTGGCATTATTCCTCCTTGCCTGTTTCTGAAGGACAAGAAGAAGGAAACCGTGATACGTCGACCATCCAGCAAGTAGGATTTTGCGTGGCTTTCTCTTACATCGGCGGTGGTCCGGCCGGTCGCCGCGGCCTTGAAGGACGACCGGCGGCGTTCAGATGCCCCTGGCCTTGCCGGCAGGTCGATGGACGCCGAGGACTTGTCGAGCGGGATGTAGGCAATGTGCAGCGGCGAAGGCGAACGATCGGTGGCTGGTCTGCTTGTTGG
>JBNKGB010000311.1:0-570 GCA_050289605.1 Roseibium sp.
ACAGCGCCTGATCCGCCATCACATCGCCCCCACATCGTCGGGGATGTCGAAAAAGCTCGGGTGGCGGTAGACCTTGCTGTCCGCAGGCTCGTAAAGCGGGCCTTTTTCAGCGGGCGAGGAGGCGGTGATATCGGCGGCTTGCACCACCCAGATGCTCACCCCTTCGCCCCGCCTTGTATAGACATCGCGGGCATTCCTGATCGCCAGTTCCGCATCGGGCGCGTGCAGGCTGCCCATATGCCTGTGGCTCATCCCGTTCTGCGCGCGGATGAACACTTCCCAAAGCGGCCATTCCTTTGACATATCGTTCTCCCTATTCCGCCGCTTCCCGTGCGGCGCGCTTTTCGGCATGGGCCATCAGCCCTTCGCGCACCCAGGCGCCGTCTTCCCAGGCGCGCTGGCGGGCTTCCAGCCGCTCGGTATTGCAGGGGCCATTGCCCTTCAGCACCTCGTAGAACTCGCGCCAATCCGGTTGCGCATAATCGTAATGCCCGGTCTCTTCGTTGAGGCGCAGCGTGTCGTCGGGGATGGTCAGGCCCAGATACTCGGCCTGCGGCACCGTCTGATCGA
>JBNKGB010000312.1:0-570 GCA_050289605.1 Roseibium sp.
GGGCACGCGGTCGAATACGCCGCCGAACGCGAACAGTTTGGCCAGAAGATCGGTAAGTTTCAGGGAATATCCTTTAAACTTGCTGACATGGCGATGGAACTTAAGGCAGCCGAACTCCTGACGCGCGAGGCGGCATGGAAATACGATCAGGGCACGGTGAGCGAAACCGACATGTCGATGGCCAAGCTGAAGGCGACCGAGACTTTGGCCTTCATCGCCGATGAGGCGATCCAGATCCACGGTGGCATGGGCCTGATGGATGAGTTGCCGCTGGAACGCATCTGGCGGGATGCACGTGTGGAACGCATCTGGGAAGGCACGTCCGAAATCCAGCGCCACATCATCAGCCGCGAGCTTCTGCGCCCGCTCGGCGCTTGAAACTTTCTTACCTCCGGCGGGAGTATTTATGAACAGAAGAAGTAACCGTCGGCTAACCAAGTTCGGCCAGTCTGACAGCGCGGTACAGGCGAGAGCGCCGATGACCGCAACAGGAGAAGGCACCCCGTCACCGGTTGCGGGGCGGGGTGCTGATCCATTCTTCTGTTCGGAAATACTCTCGGGGGTCCGGGG
>JBNKGB010000313.1:0-570 GCA_050289605.1 Roseibium sp.
GATCCCCGTTCTGACCCCGACGGCTTGGCTCTCCGACGACTTCAGGCGACCGGTGGCTGGCCTCGTCAACGGTGATGCCGCGCTCGATCTGTTCGACGGCGTCGTCTGGATCGGCGATGGTGCAGGGGGATTCACCCCCCAGCCACCCCCGGCTTCGTCCAACTCCTATCGGGCCTTGCTGCTCGACCTCGACGGCGATGGCGACCTCGACCTGGTGGTGCCGCATCGTGACGGCGGGCAAAGCCGGATCTACCTGAACGACGGGACCGGAAGATTCCCCGACCGGCACCCCTTCGGCGCGCCGACGGCCGCCTTCCGCGCCGCGCAGCCGGTCGACCTCGACGGCGACGGCGACCTCGACCTCTACGTAGCCACCGAGGAAGGCGCTCCCAACCGGCTCTTCCAGCAGCAGCCAAACGGCCGCTTCGTAGACGTCGCGGTCGCGGCCGGCGTCGCCGACACCGGGAACGGACGTGCGGTCAAATGGGCCGACTGCGACAACGACGGCGACCAGGACTTCTTCCTCGGCAACTACCGCGGACCCAACCGCCTCTACCGTAACAACGGCGA
>JBNKGB010000314.1:0-569 GCA_050289605.1 Roseibium sp.
ATCAAATTCCTGAGACCAAACGAGGACAACGGGACGGCGCACCGCCGTGTAACCGCGAAAGTGTGCGGCGTTGTGCTCCGCGACACGTTCCTCGAGCGACTTGCGCGTCGAACCGGCATAGTAGCGCCCATCGGCACAGCGAAGAAGGTAGACGAAGGCCAAAGCGCTATCCTCTCAAAGCTGTCCGCGCCTTCCTTCGCTTGCACGTCCTTCGAGACGGGCCTTCGGCCCTCCTCAGGACGAGGATTCAGCTAGGTTCCTCGTCCTGAGGAGCGGTCCGATAGCATCGCCTCTCGAAGTACATGCAACCGCACCTAGGCCTGCAGCTTCTGAAGTGCCGCGCGCAAGGGATCGGGGATCGGCACCGGTGTCATCTTGGCGCGCTCGACGAAGACGTGGACGAAAGAACCTATCGCCGCCGCCTCTTCGCGGCCTTCCTTGAACAGGCCAATCTCGTAGCGCACCGAGCGGTTGCCCAGATGGCCGACGCGCAGGCCCGCCTCGACGTCTTCGGGAAAGGCGAAGGACGCCTTGAAGCTGCAGGTGCTCTCCGCGCAGATACCGATCAC
>JBNKGB010000315.1:0-569 GCA_050289605.1 Roseibium sp.
TCGGGCCGATGCAGACCGACTCGTCTGCCATGCGGACGTGCATGGCGTCGGTATCGGCGGTCGAATGGACCGCGACCGAGCGGATGCCCATTTCGCGACACGCTCGGATCACCCGCAGCGCGATTTCGCCCCGGTTGGCGATCAGGATTTTCTCGAACATCAGGCCCTCACTCGATGATGAGAAGCGGAGCACCGTATTCGACCGGGCTGCCATCCTCGACAAGGATGCGCTTCACCGTCCCGGCGCGCGGCGCGGGGATGTGGTTCATGGTCTTCATCGCCTCGACAATGAGGACGGTCTGGCCTTCCTTGACCTGTGCCCCGATCGTGATGAACGGGTCAGCGCCCGGTTCGGGGGAAAGGTAGACCGTTCCGACCATGGGCGAGGTCACGGCGCCCGGATGGCTGGCCGGATCGGCAGGCGCCGCAGCGGCAGGGGCGGCGGCAACCGACGGCGCCGGCGCAGGTGCAGGCGCTGCGACCACTGTCGGTGCGGCGGCCGACGCAACCTGGGCCGGGTATTTTGTCACGCGGACGTTCAGACTGTCGTTTTCGGCATATTCGCGCTT
>JBNKGB010000316.1:0-567 GCA_050289605.1 Roseibium sp.
ACCATGGCCCACACGATCCTCCTCGTCGACGACGACCGCTCGTTCTGCAACGCCCTGGCCGGAGCCCTGCGCCGCCGCGGCCACACCGTGCTGCAGGCGCACGACTACGACGAGGCGGTGGCCGAAGCCCGCGCGTGGAACCCCGACCGCGCCGTCATCGACATGCGTATGCCCGGTCGCGGCGGGCTCGAGCTGGTGCACACCCTGCGACGCGCCCAGCCCGGGCTGCGCATGGTCGTGCTGACCGGCTACGGCAGCATCGCCACCGCCGTCGAGGCGATCAAGGCCGGCGCGGTGCACTACCTGACCAAGCCCGCGGACGCCGACGAGATCGTCGCGGCCCTGCACATGGACCAGGGAGACCCCTCGGCGCCCCTGGCCGAGAAACCCCTGTCCGTGAAACGCCTGGAATGGGAACACCTGCAGAAGGTGCTGCTGGCCCACGATGGCAACATTTCTGCCGCTGCGAGGGCCCTGAACATGCACCGCCGCACCCTGCAGCGCAAGCTGGCGAAGCACCCCGTCAGGGAGTGAACACGCCCTGCGGCATGGCAGTACCGTCCCACC
>JBNKGB010000317.1:0-566 GCA_050289605.1 Roseibium sp.
ATCGTTGTCGGGCAACAGAGCCACGGTGCGGGCCTTGAGTGATGCGCTGTACTCGGCGCGCCACTTCCCTGCGCCACCCGCGTTGCACGTCGCCACCAAGCCGCGGCGGATCAGGTTGTCAGCGTCTTTCTCGCCCTCGACCACGAACACCACTTTGCTCGGGTGCGCTGCAACGAGCTCGGGCAGTCGATACAGGACACGGCGCACACCGTTGAGTCGATATTCCCATCCGCCACCGCCGCCTGGCCGGCGCTGACCGCGGCAAAAACCAGTGCGCCGTCTCCGCAAACCTCGTGAGCGCGGGCGTTTTTCAAGGGATAGACGGAGGAAAAGGGCAGGGTCATGACGTGCAGGATCAATGAACGATGTGGGCAGCTTAGGGTATGGACCCAAAAATATGAAGCATGTGATGGCCACAATCCGGCATCAGGTGCCTGAAATATAGCAAAAAAAGCACTCCCTTCCGTAAGGGGAGGCTGCAATTTGCAGATTTTCATTCTATCGTACTTGCAGACGCTTCAAGGGCGCCTTTTAATGTTCATATGAGCGTCATACAACGTTCATAT
>JBNKGB010000318.1:0-565 GCA_050289605.1 Roseibium sp.
CTGGTGGAAGTCCTGCCGGACTGGCGGATGCCGGAAGTCTCGCTCTATGCGGTCTACGCTGGCCGGACCGGCCTGTCCAAACTCGCCCGGGCCTTCCTGGACGACGTCAGCGCCCACCTGGCGCCCTACCGGAGCCGCACGGCCTCCGACAGCCTACTTTGACGCCCGCGACACGCCCGCGCAGCTTTCGCGCACGATCAGGTCGCCGTGCAGCAGGTGGCTCTGTTTTTCCAGCGTCCGGTTGGCCAGACGGTCGAGCAGGATGGTCATCGCCTTTTCGCCGATGTGGTGGCGCGGCTGGCGGATGGTGGTGAGGCCCGGGGTGAAATTGTTGGCGAAGGGAATGTCATCAAAGCCGAGCACGGAAAAATCGTTCGGCACGTTATAGCCGCGCAGTTGCAGCGCGGAGATCACGCCGATGGCGGTGTTGTCGTTGAAACAGAAAAAGGCTGTCGGAAGATCGTCCTTGATGAAAAGCCGCTCCACCGCTGCCCGGCCGCTTTCCGCCGAACCGTCGCCCTCGACCCGCCAGTCGCGCAATGTTTCCGGCGATTCCTTCAACCCC
>JBNKGB010000319.1:0-565 GCA_050289605.1 Roseibium sp.
TGACGTGGAAGTTCTGGAAGATCATGAAAGCTGCACCTTTTGCCCCTGCGGGAAGCAGGATTGACGCAGGACCGTGATCCGAGACCGGGTTGCCCGCTACGTCGCGGATGCCCAATGCTGCCCAGTCGGCAGGCGATTTCTTGATCCGCTCACCGGTCAGTTCCACGTCGAACCCGTCGGGCAGGCGCACCTCCACACCCCAGGGCTGACCTTTCGTCCAGCCGAAGCCGGAGAGATAGGCGGCCGTCGAGGCGAGCGCATCGGAAGGATCGTCCGACCAGATGTCTCGTTTGCCGTCGCCGGTGAAATCTACTGCGTAGTCGAGGTAGGAAGTCGGGATGAACTGCGTGTGCCCCATTGCGCCCGCCCAGCTTCCGGTCATGGCGCGTGGGTCGACATCACCCGCCTGAACAATCGTCAGCGCAGCGATCAGCTGGCTTTCGAAAAACGCGCCTCGCCTGCCATCATAGGCCAGCGTTGCCAGCGCCTCGATCATCGGCGTTGAGCCGCGAAAGGTGCCATAGGCGCTTTCCAGACCCCAGATGGCCACCACGACTTCCTTCTC
>JBNKGB010000320.1:0-564 GCA_050289605.1 Roseibium sp.
GCCGTCTCGGGGATGATGTTCGAGGCGGTGCCGGCATGGATCTGGGTGATCGAGACCACGACCTCGTCCAGCGGGTTGACGTTGCGGCTGGCGATGGTCTGGAGGGCCGAGATCATGCCGATGGCGGCCGGGATCGGGTCGACACAGTCATGCGGATAGGCGCCGTGGCCGCCCTTGCCGGTCAGATCGACGCGAACCGTATCGACGGCGGCCATGATCGGGCCGGGCGTGGTGACAAAGCGGCCAAGGGGCACGGTCGGCGTATTGTGCAGAGCATAGACTTCGCCGATGCCAAACCGGTCGAGGATGCCTTCACGGACCATTGCTTCGCCGCCGCCGCCATCTTCCTCGGCGGGCTGAAAGATCAGGGCCACACGGCCCCGGAAACGACGCGTCTCAGTCAGGTATTTCGCGGCACCAAGCAGCATCGCGGTATGCCCGTCATGGCCGCAGGCATGCATGACGCCCGGCACGGTCGAGGCATGGGGCACGCCGGTTTCCTCAGTGATCGGCAACGCGTCCATATCGGCGCGTAACCCGATGGTCGGACCGTCGCCCTGCCCC
>JBNKGB010000321.1:0-563 GCA_050289605.1 Roseibium sp.
ACTCTTGCCGCATCTTCGAAGTCATGCCGCGGATTTTCTCGCAATCTGTCCCGATACCGTGCGACACCCGCAAATTTGCGACGATTTCGCAAAGCGTCTCAAAAAAGGTTCATAATGCCGCTCAAGACTGCGAAATTAACACGAATTATCACTTGCGGCCCATCCTTCGAGACAGCGCTTCGCGCTTCCTCAGGATGAGGAAAGTGGGGGCGGAACGCTCCAGGCAGCCTTCAACTCACTCAGCTTGATCCTGAGGAAAACCTCAAGGTCCGTCTCGAAGGGCGGGCCGCTTGTTTCCTGTCACCCCACGCATTCACAAATCCGTTCGCCGCAACGGGCGGAATATATCCAAGACGGCGACAACCCGTCTTCCCGTTGAGCCGGTTCCTCGGCTAGTCTCTCCTCCATAGGCTTTGGGGGAATCGTCGTGGCGCATATGCAACGCAGCATCGGGCTGCTCAGTCTCACCTTCATCGCCATCAGCGGCATTCTCGGTTCCGGCTGGCTGTTCGCGCCGCTGCTGGCGGCCCAGGAAGCAGGCCCCTCTTCCCTTGTCGCCTGGG
>JBNKGB010000322.1:0-563 GCA_050289605.1 Roseibium sp.
GTCTTGACCAGATCGCAGCAGCGGCGGGCATGAACCGGCCCAGCCTCTATGCAGCTTTTGGCAGCAAGAAGGACATGTATCTGAAGGTCATCCTCCGTTTCGCCGACCGGATGCAGACCTACCTGCGCGCGGCCGCAGGCGACGAGACCGGTGCGCCAGCCCGGCTTAAAGCCATCATGTCGGCAGCTGTCGACCTCTATGCCGGAAAATCGGAATTGAGCGATGCAGCGCTTGGCTGCCTGGCTGTCACCACCCTGCCTTCGGAAGTGATGGACGATCCCGATTTTCGGGACGCACTGACGGCTGTGGTCACACGCATGGACAGGGGATTTGCCAACCTGATCCGGCAGGACGCGACTGGCCGCGTTGCGGAAGACGAAATCCTGCTTGCTGCGCGGCACCTTTCCCTGGTCCTGCACGGACTTTCCGTACGGGCCAGGGCGGGCGAACCGCCCGAGGCCTTGAAACAACTGGCAACAGCGGCAGTCGACAAGTTGCTGCCATGCGCCTTGCTGCGTGATGCGTAGTTCCTGGCGCCAAGCAGGAAATAACAAATGAAGCCA
>JBNKGB010000323.1:0-562 GCA_050289605.1 Roseibium sp.
GAGACCCTCGTCGAACTCTATGCGCGTCAGGTAGGAGATGGTCGCCATGGGTGTCGCCTCAGCCCAGCACGGAGAAGCTGCTGTCGGGGTTGATTTCGCGCCGGCGCGAGAAGGTTGCTGTGTCGATGGTGCGGTCCAGGTGCTTCAGCTGAAAGGCCAGGGGCTTGCCGTCCTGGTCGCCGCCGCCTTCCACGTAGCCGATGAGCGCGGTCATCAGCCGCCCGGCGACGCCGGCGTTCTTGAACTGGTTGCCGCTGGTGCCGATGGCCATGTAGAAGCCGTCGATGCAGGAGCGGTCGTAGATCGGGATCCAGTCCTCGGTCACGTCGTAGAGGTCGACCACGCCCTTGGGGCTCTGCGACACCGGCACCTTCGGCAGGCGCTGGGCGTAGCGGTAGGCCTGGGTCACCGCCTGGTCGGTGAGGTCGCGGTTGTAGTCGTCCGGGTCGACCACCTCGCGCGGATCGCACTCCGGATCCTCGCTGCCGACCAGGATGTGGTTGCCGGTCTCCGGGCAGATGTAGCAGGCGATATCGCTGTCGGAGACGACGATGCCGTCCTT
>JBNKGB010000324.1:0-311 GCA_050289605.1 Roseibium sp.
GCAAGGGCGTGGGTGCGAACCTGCAGGATCACCTTGAAATCTATATGCAATTTGCCTCGAAGCAGCCGATCACGCTTTATAAATACTGGAACCTCTGGGGTAAGGCCTTTGTCGGCGCACAGTGGCTCTTTACCCGCACCGGGCTTGGCGCCTCGAACCAGTTTGAAAGCTGCGCCTTCATCCGGTCGGACAAGGGGGTCGACTACCCCGATATCCAGTACCATTTCCTGCCGATCGCGGTGCGCTATGACGGCAAGGCGGCAGCCGAGGGTCATGGCTTTCAGGCCCATACCGGGCCAATGCGGTCGAAA
>JBNKGB010000324.1:321-562 GCA_050289605.1 Roseibium sp.
CACGCGGTGCCATTACGCTCAGATCCGCCGATCCGAGGGAAGCGCCGGTCATCCGGTTCAACTACATGTCCCATCCCGACGATTGGGAAGAGTTCCGCAAATGCGTACGCCTGACGCGCGAGATCTTCGCGCAGGAGGCGTTTGAGCCTTTCGTCAAGCATGAGATTCAGCCCGGTCAAGGCGTTGAAAGCGATGAAGAAATCGACGCCTTCATCCGCGAGCACGCCGAAAGCGCCTATCA
>JBNKGB010000325.1:0-562 GCA_050289605.1 Roseibium sp.
CACGGAGCGTGAACGGTGTTGGGAGAGATGGTTCCGGCGTCCTTGTCTTTGTCTCCATCCTTCCCCATCAGGTACTCCCCCTGTATGGCCCTGAGCACCTCGAGCACCTCCTTGATCGGCGGTCTCATCTCGCTGTTCTGCTGCAGGCACCGGAACGCCAGCTCGGCGACCATCGTCATCGTCGTCCTCGTGGCCTCGTCCTTGTCGAACCCGAGATCGCAGTCCACCAGCTGCTCCACCTGCCCCCGCTGGATCTTGTTGACGGCCATGGCGGCCAGGTTGACCTCGTCGCGGTCCCGGGCCACGTCGACCGCCGGCTTGGACGAGACGAGCTCCACCAGGACGACGCCGAAGCTGTACACGTCGCTCTTGTCCGTGAGCCGGCACGTGCGCATGTACTCCG
This sequence comes from Roseibium sp., assembly GCA_050289605.1. Classification (GTDB taxonomy): domain Bacteria; phylum Pseudomonadota; class Alphaproteobacteria; order Rhizobiales; family Stappiaceae; genus Roseibium. The sequence continues at coordinate 404 of JBNKGB010000325.1, forward strand.
GGTCCAGGTATCCGCAGGTGCCCTGGACCAGCGTGACGAGCTGCGCGCGGTCCGTGGGCGCCACCGTGGACGCGCCGAAGTCGGACACCATGGCGGCGTAGCCCTCGTCGAGCAGGATGTTGGAGGTCTTGACGTCGCCGTGGATGATGGGCGGGGACG
>JBNKGB010000326.1:0-558 GCA_050289605.1 Roseibium sp.
AAGCTGAACGCCGAATTGTTCCCCAACTGGAGCGCTGGGGACCTGGAGGAGCTGGGCTGGCTGTCGGCATGGCGCTCATCGGCGTCACCATCAGCTCATCCTCGGGTGCGAGGCCGAGAAGGCGGCGGTGGCGGACGAAGAAGACCGCAACGAGGAGACGGGCACGGCATCCGGCGCCCGCAGCAAGCTCCTCCCGTAGCCGACGTTCGAGCTGGTTCTCGTGGTGGCCGAAGGGGCTCGCCGGCGAGGGCCGGTGGGAGGAGGACGGCGCCGGCCACGGGGCGGGGTGGTGGTGCGCGAAGGCGGCGGACGTCGGGGCGGTGGGGCGCGCAAAGGGGGAGGCGAGCACGGCGCGAGCCCGTCGGTGAGCACGACGCCACCGGCGACGTGGAGGCGCGGAGGAGGCAGGAGCACGGAGGCGGCGCGGCAGAGGCGGGACGGCGCGGCAGATGCGAGAGGCGCGGGGCCGGTCGGCGCTTCGGACAGGGCGCGGTGGAGGCGGCGCGCGGGAGGCGCGGGGCGGTCGGCCGGTCGGACACGGGCGGTCGGCCGGTCGGC
>JBNKGB010000327.1:0-558 GCA_050289605.1 Roseibium sp.
CGAACAATGTAAAGAATCCCTTACCCCACTTTCTGTCTGAAAAGTACTCCCCAGGGGGTCCGGGGGACGGGACGTCCCCCGGCGGGTCGGCCAAGACGCAGCCGCGGCCGAAATCAGTAGAGCCGCCCCCCTTCCGGGACGTCATGGCCCGGCCCGATCAGCACAACCTCGCCGTCCGCATCCGGCACCCCCAGCACGAGCACCTCGGACATGACCGGCCCGATCTGGCGCGGCGGAAAGTTGACGACGCCCAGCACCTGCCGCCCGACAAGCTCCTCAGGCTGATAGTGCCGGGTGATCTGGGCCGAGGATTTCCGCTCACCGATCTCGGGCCCGAAATCGACCCAGAGCTTGATCGCGGGTTTGCGCGCCTCGGGGAAAGGTTCGGCCCGCGTGATTCGTCCGACGCGGATATCGACCTTCAGGAAGTCATCAAAGCTGATCGTCATTTGCCCAGTTCCCGTCCCCGTTCGGCCGCCGCATGCACCGCCTCTTTCAGCAGCGCCGGAAACCCGCGCGCCTCATCCATCAGCACGCCGAGGGCCGCGGCAGTGGTTC
>JBNKGB010000328.1:0-554 GCA_050289605.1 Roseibium sp.
TCTTTCCGCCCACGCCACCACCGTCCTTGAGCACGGACCGCACCCGGTACACGTAGTTCTCGAGGCGGTTGCACGCCTCGACGCGGTCCCGGACGCGGCGGTCCTCCTCGGCCTCGCGCACCATCCGGACGATCTCCTCCTGGCTGAGCCGGCCCCTGTCGTTGGCGATGGTGACCGACCTGGCCCGCCCAGGCGCCGCCTTGTCCGCGGCGGTCACATGCAGGATGCCGTTCTCGTGGACCTTGAAGGTCACCTCGATCTGCGGCACGCCGCGCGGCGCCGGCGCGATGCCCGTCAGGTCGAACCGGCCCAGCTTGCGGAAGTTGGTGGGTGGTACCGCTCCTGGAGGCCCAACCGGGATCCCTGGTTTACTGGTCTGTGAAAAAATAGCCACGTACTTAATATTTGTGGGCTGGATGCTCTTTGAATTCCAGCTAATCGAATGACGAAATGACGACCCACTCGAAGGAAGAGCCTTTCTCTCTCTCTTGCGAGACATATCTTAATCAGCAATTTATACCATGCTAGTTCTGACACAAATTCTTACCTGAGAG
>JBNKGB010000329.1:0-553 GCA_050289605.1 Roseibium sp.
GGCACGCCACTCTTGTTGCAGATATGGCTCCTTTACTACGGGCTCGGTTCGCTCTTCCCGCAATATCCGTGGATCCGCGAAAGCGAGCTTTGGCCCTATCTCAGGCAGGCTTGGCCTTATGCAGTCCTTGCACTGACATTGTCCTATGCGGGCTATGAGGGCGAAGTGATGCGCGGCGCCTTTGCAGGCGTCCAGCGCGGCCAGATCGAAGCAGCACAGGCCTTCGGGATGCCCCGTTTCACCATGTTCCGCCGCATCTGGCTGCCTCAGGCAATTCAGAATGCACTGCCTACGCTCGGCGGGGAAACGATCCTGCAGCTCAAGGCAACCCCGCTGGTCGCAACCATCGCCATCGTCGAAAGTTACGCGGTTGCGTCACGGGTCCGGCAGGATACGTTCATCGTCTATGAACCTCTCCTGTTGCTCGCCGTTGTCTACATGATCATCGCGGGTATCCTCGCCTTCGGCTTCCGCAAACTCGAACAACGAGTGCCGGTCAAGGGACACTGAGCGCCGGGCGAAGCATCACGGACATCAGGGCGACTGGCAGAAC
>JBNKGB010000330.1:0-553 GCA_050289605.1 Roseibium sp.
TTCGCCGACCGTGGCGCCGCGGTAGCGGGTCGCATGCAGGTAATCGACCTCCAGCGGGAATGCCAGGCGGGTAAGCAGTTGCCCTGCCGGGATGATGCCGCCGGTCAGTACACACAGTGCGACAGGATAGCTGGCGCCGATGGCTGCCGTGATCTCAGTGGCCATGCGGTCCAGCGCCTGCTGCACGACGCGCTCCGACTCCACGTCCAGCGCGCTGGTGGCCTCGTCCAGGAGCAGGATGGCCGGGTTCTTCACGATGGCGCGCGCGATGGCGATGCGCTGCTTCTGCCCGCCGGAGAGCTGCACGCCGCGCTCGCCGACGCAGGTGTCGTACCCGTGGGGGAGGGACGAGATGAACCTGTGAGCGTTCGCAGCCTCCGCGACAGCGACGATCTCCTCCTCAGAGACCCTATCCTTCTTGCCGTAGGCGATGTTTGCTCTGATGGTATCGTTGAAGAGGACGGGTTCTTGGCCGACGAGCCCCACCTGCTGCCTTAGCCAAGTGAGCTTGAGGCGCTTCAGGTTCACGCTATCTAAGAAGACAGCGCCGGAG
>JBNKGB010000331.1:0-553 GCA_050289605.1 Roseibium sp.
ATTCCTGCAGCTTGCGGACTCGGTGGCGCGCGTCGATGAACCGCACCGTCCCGCTGCGCGACCGCATGACCAGGCTCTGGGTGCGGGCACCCCGCGAGTCGAACCGGACACCGCGCAGCAGCTGTCCGTCGGTGAGGCCCGTGGCGGCGAAGCGCTCGGCCAGAGCGACCCGCGCCTTGGCGTCCCAGGCCGTCGCGACCGAGCTGTCGTCGATCACGCACATCGGCGCGCTGTCGTCGGCCTGCTGCATGCCGACCGCGGCCCCGATGACCGCGACGAAGCCTGCGGCGACGCCGAGCTGACGCCAGCGACGGCCGCGCTCGCGCTCGAGCTCCAGGCGGTGACCGACCGGGCGATGCTCGTGCTGGTGGCGCTGTTCCGGCCCCGGCAGCACGAGGACAGCTGGCAGTTCCACCAGAAGGCCGAGGCCGACCATCCGCACCGCTACCTGCCGGTGACGGTCCAGCCCCTCGACGACGATCGCGCGCGCGAGCTGGTCGGAAACCTCTTGAAGATCGACGGTCTGCCGCAGTCGGTCCGCGACCTGATCCTC
>JBNKGB010000332.1:0-551 GCA_050289605.1 Roseibium sp.
GGCGGCCGGAGGTCTGGGCACCGCGGTGCTGTTCGAGCGCCGGTCTCGCCAAGACGGATAATTATTAACTTATTGAAAGAAATAGGTTTTGACCGTTTGGTGAAACTTTTTTCGCTTTTTTTGATTTTTTTCGAATTTGACCGTTGACGGTTGCTGATGGTCTGCGTATAACGCGGCTCATCGACGGCGGCAACGTCGCTGGCGACAGGGTTTTGTGACCTTAATTCCGGAAAATTGGTCGACGTGGCCGGGCTTTGTTGGTTCGGTGGTTGGTTGGTTTTGCTTCTGGTTTGGTTGCGGCTTGAGAGGGTTTAGGCTCTCTGTTCTTTGACAATTTGGTTATGAAGGAAGGGAAGCGTAGGCGGCGTTGGCCTTGCGATCATCGGATGTCTTTTGGTGTTTGGTGGTTTTAAGGAGTTACGCAGGTACGCTGATCTTTCATACAAGGAAGCCGATTGGGTTGGATGTTTAGGCATCTGATTTAATTGAGTTCTTGTTAATTCAGTGGCTTTTCGCAGAGATGCGGAGAGTTGCTTTGAGTGCTTTATAGC
>JBNKGB010000333.1:0-547 GCA_050289605.1 Roseibium sp.
GCTTTGGAGTTTCGATCCATCAGCCTTCCATTCCATGGACCTTCACATCAGCTCCCACGTCCACGCAGCGGCGGCCACCGCGCCGGACGGCAATACGACGCTGCCGGCGGCAGTTGTCGTCCTCGACGTGGAGGCGGCGAAGACGGCCGCGGCTGACCCCAGCGGCGGGGACGGCGTGGACTACATGGCGCGCGCCCAATGGCTCCGCGCCGCGGTCCTCGGCGCCAACGACGGCCTCGTCTCCGTGGCGTCCCTCATGATCGGCGTCGGCGCCGTGGCCACCACGCGCAAGGCCATGCTCGTGTCGGGCCTGGCGGGGCTCGTGGCCGGCGCCTGCAGCATGGCCATCGGCGAGTTCGTGTCCGTGTACGCGCAGTACGACATCCAGGTGGCGCAGATGACGCGCGACGGCAACGGCGACGACAAGGACGGCCTGCCGAGTCCGACGATGGCCGCGCTCGCGTCGGCGCTGGCGTTCGCGGTCGGCGCGCTCCTGCCGCTGCTCTCCGGCGTCTTCATCCCGTCCTGGGCCGTCAGGGTCGCCGCT
>JBNKGB010000334.1:0-545 GCA_050289605.1 Roseibium sp.
GCAGTTGAGTGGCCTCTGCCTGCAAGTCAAAGCCACGCTGACGCCCCCCGCGCCTCCGCCCTCTCGGTAGCCGTGGTCTCCTTGAGCATGGAGGCCCACAGTTGGAGGCGCTGGCACTCGTCGGCGAGATCCCCGTCTTCCCGGCGCAGCACACGCTGCACCTGAGAGAGGGCCCTGAGAGCCGTGCTTACAGCCCCATCCAGGGAGACGTTGCCTGGAGCGTGGTAGGTGGGATGCCCCATGACCACCTCCGTTTCCCCCGCCGCATCGGCAGCTGCGTCCGCAGGAGCGGCGGCGCCGAGCGCAGAGGAAGACGCCGCTGCTGCGGCAAGGGGCGAAGAGGGGGCCACGGAGCGCACGACGGGCGTCGCCTCCTCCGCCAGTACCTCCACTGGCGACGGGCTCGGCACCACTTCTGACGCGTCCGCGGGACTCTCCGGCGCATCCACTGGCACCCCCTCAGGGGTTTGAGGCGTGCCACCGGCGACCAGCTCTGGGACCACCTCCGCCGCTACAGCAGGGCCTGTGGCTCCTGCTGCTGGAGT
>JBNKGB010000335.1:0-545 GCA_050289605.1 Roseibium sp.
GCCCGCCGCGGGTGAGGACCACCTCGGCGCCGAACATGCGCAGGAGCGCGATCCGCTCCCGGGACATGTTCTCGGGCATGGCGATGATGAGCTTGTAGCCCAGGGAGGCGCAGGCGAACGCCAGAGCGATACCGGTGTTGCCCGAAGTGGCCTCGACGATGGTGGCCCCGGGCTTGAGCTGGCCGCGCTCCTCGGCGTCGCGGATCATGGCCACGCCGATGCGGTCCTTGACGCTGGCGCAGGGGTTGCGGGACTCCATCTTGCCGAGCAGGTTGGCCCCGGCCTCGGCGGACGCGCCCTTGAGCCGCACCAGGGGCGTTCCGCCCACCGTGTCCGCGACGTTGTCGTAGATCGGCATCGCCACCCTCATTACCATTTTTTTGAAAGGCGGGGCGGAAAGCCGTCGTTCTTATCCTGAGGCGAGCAACGGCTCGCAGGTCTCCTACATCGCGGGCCGGCGCTACCTGTCGCTGCCGTGGTCCAAATCCGGTAGCGCCGGTCCGCCCTCTCCATCGCGAATGCGCCCCATTCTCTCCGGGGGCGTG
>JBNKGB010000336.1:0-545 GCA_050289605.1 Roseibium sp.
CTGACCGTGCGTTTCAGCAGGCCCTTGGTTTCCAGCTGGTCCACCACACCGCCAATGGTCGCGCGATCATAGGCGATCAGGTGAGCCAGCGTCGCCTGGTCGATGCCCGGGTTGCGGCTGAGCGTGTCCAGCGCAGCGAATTGCACCGGCGTCAGGTCAAAGCCGGCGGTCCGCGTCCGCTCCTGGAAGATCGCGGTTGAGATTTGGTGCAGCCGCCGGATCAGGTGTCCCGGCATAGAGTAGAGGTCGGACATGCGCGCTCCTTTTGGCGGGCAGGATAGACGGTGAGAGCACGTTGACAAGTATGCGTATGATAAGCATACATAACAAATACAAAATGGGGAGGAGCGTCATGTCGGAACAGTTGGGAACGCTTGAGGAACTGCCCGAGGACTATCGTGCCGACATGGCCGCGGCCGGCGTTGCGCCACTTTGGCCGATGATGCGGAATGTTCTGCCCCACAACGCGCCGCGTCCCGTGACCAAGCCGGGCCATTGGTCGTACGAGGCGCTGCGCCCCTTGCTGATGCGTGCCGGTGAGTTGA
>JBNKGB010000337.1:0-545 GCA_050289605.1 Roseibium sp.
CGCGCCACCTCGGCAATTTCCGCCCGGCGTCGGGCTGGCATCTTTACCGTCGTGGGGTTCTGCGCATCCTTGGTGACACAAACGATGCGCGCATCATGGCGGCGGCAGGCCGCATCCAGCGCCTCGGGGATCATGCCGCCGCCGTCGATGGCGACGGGCACGATCTCTGCCCGATTCAGTCGCGCGGCGTGGCGGAAACCGGGATAAGAGAGTTCCTCGCAGAAGACCTGCGGTCGGGTCCCCTTCAGGCAGCATTGTAAGGCCAGATTGATCCCGTTCTGCCCACCATGTGTCAATACAATGTCATCAGCCGAGATCGGCCCGAGGATGCGGTCGGCGAGCCAGTTGGCAAGCTCCTCGCGCAGGGGCCTGTCGCGCCTGAGCCCGGGATAGCCGAGATAATCGACGCAGCCGCTTTCGCCGATCCCGGCAAACGCCGCGGCAATGGCCTGCCCCTGCCCGACATCGGGAAGCTGCGGCGTCCGCAGATCGACCGGAGCCTTCGCATCCGGATCACTTCTGTGGCTCAACCGCGGCTCCATCAT
>JBNKGB010000338.1:0-544 GCA_050289605.1 Roseibium sp.
GCGGGCTCATCCTCACCGAGCAGGGCGAACTCCTGATGCGCACGGCCGACGAGGTGATGACCAGCCTGGAGGCGGTCAAGTCGCAGCTCGCCGATTCCAAGGGCCGTCCGACCGGCTCGCTCCGGGTCACCACCACGGTCGGCCTCGGATCCACTTGGCTTGCGACCCGGGTGAACGAATTCCTGGACCTCTATCCCGGTATCAGCCTCGAACTTATCCTGCAGGACGGCGAGCTGGATATCGGCATGCGCGAGGCCGATGTCGCCGTAAGGCTGCGCGCCCCGACCCAGGCGGACCTGATCCAGCGCAAGCTGTTCACCGTGCATTTCCGGGTCTATGCCGCGCAGAGCTATATCGAGCGCTACGGCAGGCCGAGATCGGTCGACGATCTAGACAAGCACAGGCTGATCGTTTTTGGCGAGAACGCGCCCGATTACCTGCGCGAGATGAACTGGCTGGCGACGGCCGGCCTTCCGGGCGGCGAACGGCGCACCCCGGCGCTCGCGGTCAACAATGTCGTGGCCATCAAGAACGCGGTCGCCAG
>JBNKGB010000339.1:0-542 GCA_050289605.1 Roseibium sp.
CGAGCGGATCGCGGAAATGAGCGTCGAAACCGGCGGAAATCAGGATCAGGTCCGGCCGAAAGTTGTCGATTGCGGGAATGACGCGACTGGAAAATGCCTCCCGGAAGTCGGCGCCGTCGTCGCCGGGCGACAGCGGTGCGTTGACAATGTTCCCGACGCCCGTCTCATCCTTGGCGCCCGTGCCCGGATAGAGCGGCATCTGGTGAAGCGAACAGTACAGCACGGTTGGGTCCTGCCAGAAGATGTCCTGGGTGCCATTGCCGTGATGAACATCCCAATCGACGATCGCGACCCGCTCGACGTCGTATGCCTTCTGGGCGTACCTGGCTGCGATCGCCACATTGTTGAACAGGCAGAATCCCATCGATTCGTTGTGCTCGGCGTGGTGGCCGGGCGGACGTACGGAACAAAACGCATTGTCGACTTCGCCCGATGCGACGAGATCGACAGCCGCCACCACGGCGCCTGCGGCGCGGCGTGCCGCAACGAGTGAGCGCGGACCGATCACGGTATCCGGATCGATGCGCTGGAAGCCGCTGGTT
>JBNKGB010000340.1:0-541 GCA_050289605.1 Roseibium sp.
ATCGAGGCGATCTGGGCAGAAATTTCTTCCGTCGCCTTGGCCGTTTGGGTGGCGAGCTGCTTGACCTCCTGCGCCACGACGGCGAAGCCCTTACCCGCCTCTCCGGCACGGGCGGATTCAATGGTCGCGTTCAGCGCCAGAAGATTGGTTTGTTCGGCGATCGAACGGATAAGGTCGACGACCTGGCTGATGGTTTCCGCGCCGGCCACCATCGCCGGCATCGGCGGCGAAATCCTCATCGTCGACGACGATCCGGCCAACCGCGAATTGCTGACCCGGCGTCTGGAACGCGGCGGCTACGCCTCGGACGCAGTTGCCTCCGGCCGTGAGGCGCTCGACCTGCTTGCGGAGCGCAAATTCGACCTGATCCTGCTCGACGTAATGCTTCCGAAGAAAGACGGTTTCGATGTCTGCCGCGAGTTGCGCCGCGCCGGTGTGACCTCGGCCATCCTGTTGCTGTCCACGTGATATTCCACTTCCGCGAAGTCCCGCATCGCCTCGGACAGGTGATCGTGTAACAGGACGTGCACCAGGACGACTT
>JBNKGB010000341.1:0-540 GCA_050289605.1 Roseibium sp.
TGCTCGATCCGAGCGACCCCTGGCCAACGGGGTACCGGTTGAGTGACACCTGGGGCGCGTAGAACCGCATCTCCGCCGCCCTGTCGGCTGGCAATAGTTAGAAGACAACGAATATTTATGGAAGCCCTTCGAAACATGACAGGAATCGAAAGGAAAAATTACCGGTTTCAGAAAGTTACATATTGTCGTCGAAGTGAAAATTCATTCTATTGGTTGAAATGGAGCGGCTGGTAGCCGCATTGCATTTGAACCGGCAGAAGAACGGTCCGGGTATGACGGGGAACTATTCGGGCTGCGTTTCATTCACGCTGCGTAAATTGATAGATTTGAACCAATGGAACAAATGAAACAGCTGTTGGATCGTGGTGTTTGCCTGATTGGCTGTGGTTTCATGGGACAGGCGCTGCTGCGAAGCTGGATGGCGGACGGCGTTCCTGCCGAAACCTTTTTTGTTCGCGATCCGAGACCTTCCGCCTGGCTGACCGGCCAGACGGGCGTGCACATCAATGACCCGTTCCCCGAATGCCCCGGCGCGATCGT
>JBNKGB010000342.1:0-540 GCA_050289605.1 Roseibium sp.
CACGCGCGGAGTTGCAGCGTGTCATTGTCTTGTTGGGGTTACTTTGTCAAGGAACAAAGGTCACACATTCTTCCCAAAATCGTGGGTGCGACGGCTCGCCTTCCTTGCTGCCTCGCCACGCTGGGTGGATCGATGTTGTGGACGTGCGGGCTCGGTCCCCACTCACAGTGAATGGGGCGTTGCGCGGCCTGGATGGTGAAGAAGTTGAGGCACCAAGCATGCCACGCACTATCTCAGACATGGGTTCCAAACGACCGCTTTGGTTTTCCTCTACGGTATAAACAGAGAGGTGTTGAACCGCTAACCTTATTCTTTTGATCTTCAGTGAGCTGAGACAGAAATCGCCTTTCCTCACCATCGATGTTGAAGCTCGCGCCGCCCCATTGCTCATGATGGCTAGTGGGGAGATCACGGCAAACGTCCTTGCAGCAGAAGCCCCCACTGCGATTGCTGCTAGCCACCGTCCCATCGAGGAAGGACGGACGCCTCCTCCAAACTGGCATCGGCATCGGTCAAGTGGGTCTTTACTCTATGTCAGTA
>JBNKGB010000343.1:0-534 GCA_050289605.1 Roseibium sp.
CTTTATTTCTCTAAGCTCTATTGTGTTTAGCTTGCAAGCCATAAGTTTATCGGGACCTAGATTCATCATCTTTGCTCTCGATCTACTCTTCTGCAGTGTGAGATCCAGGTTGCCCGGACATATCCGGCCCTGAAGCCGGGCATATCCAGCATAGCCCGGACATATCCGACCTGAGGCTGGACATATCCGGCCCTACAGTTTTAACTGCTTAAAATTAAGTGAGTTTCATGTTTGATTGTCTATTCACCCCTCTCTAGACAACTTTCAAAGACAGGTTGTTAAGCTTTCGCAATGTCCAAATGACACAACCGACTGATCATATGAACCTGTAGTGGGAAGAAAACTCAATAACAAAACCAACAAATAGGTAGACGCAGAAACTAAAATCTGTAATAAAACCCTACATAGAAAGGGAAGGAACAGTCACTGGGGAAACAAAATGAGCTGAAATCACCAATAATAGGGCTACGAAGAATGGTGATGTCTGTGCCACAAATGGGACGGCAATTGACAGTGGCTATCGTGGATACCAGT
>JBNKGB010000344.1:0-533 GCA_050289605.1 Roseibium sp.
ACTATGCGCTGGCCGAACAGGTCAGCTTCAACGACCCCGACATCACGCCCGAATACATCACCTATCCCTCGCCCAACGGTCACGGAGAGGTGCGCGGCTATCTCGTCCGCCCCTCGGGCGCGGAAGGCAAGCTGCCCTCGGTCGTGGTGGTACATGAGAACCGCGGCCTCAACCCCTATATCGAGGATGTCGCCCGCCGCCTCGCCAAGGCGGGTTTCATGGCGCTCGCCCCCGACGGGCTAACCTCGGTTGGCGGCTATCCCGGAAACGACGAAGAAGGGCGTGAGTTGCAAAAGACAGTCGACGGCACCAAGCTGATGAACGACTTCTTTGCCGCGGTCGAGCATCTCATGGCGCATGAGGGATCGACCGGCAATGTCGGGATCGTCGGCTTCTGCTACGGCGGCGGGGTCTGCAATGCCGCCGCCGTCGCCTATCCGGAGCTTAAGGCCGCCGTTCCCTACTACGGACGGCAGGCAGCGGCAGAGGATGCGCCGAAGATCAGGGCCTCGCTCATGCTGCATTACGCCGGT
>JBNKGB010000345.1:0-532 GCA_050289605.1 Roseibium sp.
GGCGCAATCCAAAGCCGCGTCGCAGGGCGTTCAGGCGCAGGCGGCGGTGAACCCTGATATCGTCACCGCCCGCACACCACAGCCCTGGAATCAGGAAGTCGCCATAGTGGGGATCTCCGGGCGCTATCCCGAGGCGGAAAATCTGGCTGAATTCTGGGACAATTTAACGCGGGGAAAAGACTGTATTCAGGACCTTCCCGCCGAGCGCGGCTGGGATAGGGAGCGACTCTATGCCACCGCGCCGGCGCTCGGACCTGCCCGCAATCGCTGGGGCGGATTTCTTAAACAGGTGGAATGGTTTGACCCTCTGTTTTTCGGTATAGCGCCAAAGGACGCCGAGGAAATTGACCCCCACGAGCGCCTGTTTTTGGAGACTGTTTTTCTCGCCATTGCCGACGCCGGTTATCGGCCGGATAACCTGGGCGCAGCGCGCGCTCCCGGAGACAATGCCGAAGACAAGCCGGTAGGTGTTTACGCCGGTGTTATGTGGGGGGACTATCATCTCCACGCGCCGGCGTTGTCAAACCCCGAG
>JBNKGB010000346.1:0-532 GCA_050289605.1 Roseibium sp.
GTGCGCCACGGGGGAACGGATTGCGTGAACTTGTTTCTGAGGTAAACCGGCGTCTGGCGGCGACGGGGCTGGTGTTTGCGGCGCTCGCATTTTTCCTTACCGCCTGCCAAAGCGTCGACGTCGCCCATTTCGCGCCGCTTTCGGAAAAGTATTCCGCGCTTGTCGTCAATGTCGACACCGGCGAAGTGGTTCACGAAATCAAGGCCGACGCCGTGCGCTATCCGGCCTCGCTGACCAAGATGATGACCCTCTACCTGCTGTTCGAGGCGCTGGAAAGCGGCCGGGTCTCCATGTCAACGCAGATCCCTGTCTCGCAAAAGGCGTCGCGCCAGCCGCCATCGAAGATCGGCATCAAGGCCGGACAGTCGATACCCGTCGAGACCGCGATCAAGGCGCTTGCGGTCAAGTCGGCCAACGACGTGGCCTGTGCTGTCGGCGAATATCTCGCCGGCTCGGAAAACGCCTTTGCAGCGGCGATGACCGCAAAGGCACAGGAACTCGGGCTGACCCACACGCGGTTCCGCAATGCGTC
>JBNKGB010000347.1:0-532 GCA_050289605.1 Roseibium sp.
TGGCCTGCCAGATACACTCCGGCGACGAGCGGCAACACCGCCGCGAACCGCTTGCGCCCCGGAAGAAGAAGCCCTGAAAACAGCGCTGCGACCAGCATAAGCGCGGCGGCGCCGTCCAGTTTGCCGAAGGCACCGGCACCCGCGTCAAGCCCGGCGGTAAAATGTGCGATCTTCAACAGGAGCGAAACGCCCTGGGACATCACCCACAATGGTCCGGCGGCCAGGCCAAACGGCATCAGGGCGAGTGCCAGCACCCCCATCGGCATGACGAGCAGTGAGAAAACCGGCATGCCGAGCATGTTGCCGATCAGGCCGTAGGGCGCCACCCGCCCGAAATGATGCGCCCCGATGATCCCGGTCGCCAGACCGGCAACCAGGGCCGTGACAAAAAGTCCTGTCACCCACCGGCCGGCAAATCGCAGCAGCCCGGCAGCAACACCTTGTTGTTCCAGCCGCACCTCCAGGCCACGTTCGCGGCGCTGCCAGAGGTCGTAGACAGCCACCAGGCAGATCACCGCTGCGAAGGACATCT
>JBNKGB010000348.1:0-531 GCA_050289605.1 Roseibium sp.
GATAGCGGCGAAGCGCCCGCCGACCGCGCCTTTCTCCGCATAGCGGTCGACCATCTCCAGGAGGCGCGGCGCGCGCGGATCGACGGGGTGGAAGCGGTGGCCGAAGCCCGGCAGGAATTTGCCGCCGGCGGCTTTGAAGGCCGCCAGTTCGGCCTCGACCGCGTCTTCCAGGCTTGCCCCGGCGTCGCTGCGCACGGCGACGGCCTGGTAGAAGGTGATGGCCTGCTCGCCGGCGCCGCCGTGCACGTCGCCCAGCACGTTGACCGCCGAGGCCATGGCGTTGTTCAGGCCGACGCCGCAGGTGGCGGCCATGCGGGCGATGGCGATGGAGGGCGCCTGGGGGCCGTGGTCCACGGCGGACATGAGGGCGATGTCCAGCAGCTCGGCCTGGTCCTTGCCCGGCAGCTCGCCGCGCAGCAGCAGCCAGATCATCTGCGCGAAGGAGACCTTGCCGATCAGCTCCTCTATGGGATAGCCGCGGTAGCGGATGACCCCCGGCTCCATCTCGATGATCTCGGTCGCCCACCAGGC
>JBNKGB010000349.1:0-531 GCA_050289605.1 Roseibium sp.
GGGGGGTGAGCGTCTCGCTGCACACTTCCTTTGGCAGGGCAAACGGTGCGGCTACCGTGATCGCTGCATCCAGATTGCCCGCAAGAAGCTCGTCATAAAGGCTTTCGGACGTCCCCGGCCGAACCGTCAGCACCGCTTTCGGCGCGTGCCTGCGGAAGACGCGGATGACCGTCGGGGCGTGGTCCAGCAGCGCCGTGGATATGGCTCCCAGACGAAAAGGGCCGCCGAGACCTTCCGGATCGATGTGGCCGGCCAGCCGGCCGGCATCCCGGACGAGCCGGTTGGCGGCGGGCAGCAGGCGCAGGCAGGCCTCGGTCGGCACCGCCGCGATCCTGGGCGCTTCGCTGATCTGGCCGGGCGCCGACTACTGGCCGCTGTTCCTCGACGCCATGCGTGGCAGCGTCGAACACATGCGCGCCAGCCTTCTGCCGGCGATGATGATCACCGCCTATGGCGGCGCGACGGTGCTGGGGCTGGACCACGGCCCGGCACTGGCGATCCAGGTGGCCGTGTCGCTGGTGGCGCTGGGGG
>JBNKGB010000350.1:0-530 GCA_050289605.1 Roseibium sp.
GGTCGGGTGACATCCTTCAGGCGCGTGACCGCGCGGCAGAGGCCGATAACGGGGTCGAGATCGAGTATCACATCCCGAAGGAAGGCGCCCTGATGTGGTTCGACCAGATGGCGATCCCGGTCGATGCGCCGAACGCGGATGCCGCGCACAAGTTCATCAACTTCATCATGGACGCGAACAACGCGGCGGCTGCCTCGAACTACGTCTACTACGCCAACGGCAACATGGCGTCGCAGGCTCTGTTGAACGAGGATGTGATCGGCGACACGGCGATCTATCCGGACGAGGAAACGGTCAACAACCTCTACACGACCACGACCTGGGATCCGAAGGTCAACCGCAACGTCACGCGGCTCTGGACCAAGATCAAGTCGGGCACCTGATCGCCCATCCACAGTCTGCCCCGCGCCCACCGGCGCGGGGCTTTCCCCATGCATGAGGATATCATGGCCCAGCCCGCCAACCGCCCGGTTTTTGCGCCCTGGAACGATCCGAACGAAAAACCGCTGATCCAGTTCAAGAACGTCACC
>JBNKGB010000351.1:0-530 GCA_050289605.1 Roseibium sp.
AACCCTAAATCCGGGAAGGTTAAGGCCCCATTAACCATGGGGCCGGACGGACAAAGAACGGGCCCGGGCAACTCGCGTCCAGGGCCCGCTCAAACACTCTCGTTTTGCGTCAGGCGCGCCTGATCTCGGCCTCAGGATTTGCGCCGATCTTGTGGATCGAGAGATCGGCGCCGCGCATCTCTTCTTCCTCGGTCAGGCGTAAGCCCATTCCCGATTTGAGAAGACCGTAGACAATGAAGCCGGCCGCCGCCGCGTAGGCCGCGCCGGCAAGACTGCCGAACAACTGGCCCAGGAAGGTCACGCCGCCCAAACCGCCAAGCGCCTGCTGGCCGAAGATGCCGGCGGCGATTCCGCCCCACAGCCCGCACAGCCCGTGCAGCGGCCAGACGCCGAGCACGTCGTCGATATGGAGCTTTTCCTGGCACCAGGTGAAGCCCTTGACGAACACGAAACCCGCAACGCCGCCTACGATCAGCGCGCCCGCTGGATGAAAGATGTCCGATCCCGCGCAAACTGCGACAAGACCCGCC
>JBNKGB010000352.1:0-529 GCA_050289605.1 Roseibium sp.
CTGGAGCCACGGGTCACGTGGTACCCCCGGGAGATGCCTTGTGGCGGGAGGTGGGTGCCGGAGCCACGGGGACACGTGACACCCCCAGAGCTGCCCTGCGTTGGGAGGTGGGCGCCGGAGCCGCAGCGACATGTGATAGCCCTGGAGCTACCTTGAGCAGGGAGGTGGGAGCCAGAGCCGCGGTGACACGTGGCGGCCCCAGAGTTGCCCTGAGCCGGGAGGCGGGTACCACTCCACCGCCCCCTCATCCTCGCCCTTCCATGGGCGGTCATGGCGTGATGGTGCCTGTCATGCCCCCAGATAATCCACATCGGATGATCACACGGGGCAAGACTGGCTTCAGGGTGGTGCCTGATCGTCTTGTCCTCACCACCATGACCTCTTCACCGACATTGTCCCTGATCCCCTCCTCCGCTCGTGCTGTGCTTACCGATCCCCATTGGCGTGCGGCTATGAAGGAAGAGTACAGAGCCTTGATCAGCAATGGGACCTAGGAGCTAGTTCCCCGACCTCATGGCTCCAATGTTGT
>JBNKGB010000353.1:0-528 GCA_050289605.1 Roseibium sp.
TTGACATCTGTATTGACCGCAATCAATTGCTCCCAAAGAGCCTCGCTCAACCGGACGACAACGGGATCATACCGTTCACGCGGGCAGGCCCACTTGTTATCCCGGCAGAACTGTTTGTGTCCGATGGGTGCCTTGACGGCTGTTTTCATGATCATGAAGCGGCCGGGTTCGGCCTGCGCTGCAGTTCCCACGGCAAATGCAGCCATCATCAATGAGCAAGCGAATATGGTTTTCTTAAGTAGTTTCATCGTTACGCCCTCCCCAAGGCTGACGCAACAATGACTCACTGCTTTTTACTTCGAGAAAATCTCCAAAGTAAAACACTAAGAATATTTAAATGTTATTTGAAGTTGTTTTGATTATTGTTTGAATTGTATTTGAGTAATACTTGAGGAAAATTTTATTAAAATTGTACGTAAACTCCAGAACTCATTGTAAGAAAAGACGTTTTGCCACTATTGGGTGGGGATGAGTGTGGCGGGTGACGAAAGCTGGTGGGGGGATTGTCAGGCAAAACCCGCCCAAAGC
>JBNKGB010000354.1:0-527 GCA_050289605.1 Roseibium sp.
CACCCCGACGTCGCACAGGCCCTCGGCGATCGACTCGAGGATCAGCACGTCGTTGGCGAGCACCTCGGCGTCGTCGATCCAGCCGGCCACGATGCGGCGTGCCTCGTCCTCGCCGTGCTCAGCGATCAGGCTGGCCACGAGCGACTGCTGGTAGACGTTCGAGGAGTTGCGCAGGCAGAGCCGCCCGTCCCAGGCCGGGTCGGCCAGGGCCTCGTACGAGTCGGGGATCTCGTCGGGGGCGGCCTCGTACCACGGCAGGCCGGCGTCGGCGCTGTGCTGGAGCTCGGCGATCGCCTGGGCGCCGAGGAGGAGGATCACCGCGGCGATCTCGAAGGCGAGGACGTAGTCGGTGTAGAGCACGCCGCCCAGGGCCTTGGTGTTGCTGTAGTCGGCGGCGTTGCGCACCGGACCGCCGACCTTGTCCGGGCTGAACGCGCTCGAGCGCACGATCAGCGCCATCTCGATCACCAGCACCACGCCGATGCCGAGCCCGAGCGGGGCGAAGCGACGCATGCCGGCACGCATCT
>JBNKGB010000355.1:0-527 GCA_050289605.1 Roseibium sp.
GGCCAAGTCGCCTCAGCAGCACCATCACGAGCATGACTCACCAGAGACATCACGCCGCGGTGAAGTTGACTCGGCAGCATCGTCACCAAAATGACACGACATCTACATCATGTCGTGGGCATGTCGTCTCGGTAGCATCATCACCAGCATGACTCAGCACTGAGATCGTGCTATGGCCAACTTGTCTCGACAGTGCCATCGCCAGCATGACTCGGCACCGACATCGCGCCACGGCCAAATTGACTCAGCAGCACCGTCACCAGCATGACACGACATCTACATCACGTCGTGGCCATGTGGCCTCGACAGCATCATTACCAGCATGACTCGGTAGCACTGTCACCAGCATGACTCGACATTGATGTCACACAACTACTTGATCGTCAACATCAACAATATATGACTTCAACGACAAGCATACACGCTGCCAGTTCATATTAGTACTATTCACCATTATATTTGGTTCCATGGCCAATGCAAGCGTCCTGATGTGTTGCTTGGCACCTCTGTGAATCATCTACGTTTCG
>JBNKGB010000356.1:0-526 GCA_050289605.1 Roseibium sp.
CGCGCTGTCCACCGGCGCGCTGGCCGCCGGCGGCACGCTCGGCATCCTGATCCCGCCCTCGGTGGTTCTGGTCGTCTACGCGATCCTGGCCGAGGAAAATATCGAGAAGCTGTTCACCGCCGCCTTCGTGCCCGGCATCCTTGCCGCCCTCGGCTACATGCTCGCGATCTCGATCTATGTGCGCCTTTATCCCGAATCGGCCGGCACCCGCGAGCGGGCGCCCTATTCGGAGAGGTTCCGCGCCTTGCTCGATGTGTGGCCGGTTCTGCTGGTCTTCATCGCGGTCGTGGGCGGTATTTATCTTGGCTGGTTCACGCCGACCGAGGCTGCGGCTGTCGGCGCCTTCGGTACCGGCCTGATTGCCGTCATCAATGGCGGCCTGACCCGCCAGACCCTGATGGATTCCATTTTGGCGACGGCGAGTTCGACGGCGATGATCTTCTTCATCGTGTTCGGCGCCAGTATCTATAATGGCTTCCTGGCGCTCAGCCAGGTGCCCCAGGAACTGGCCTCCTGGGTGGTCGGC
>JBNKGB010000357.1:0-526 GCA_050289605.1 Roseibium sp.
TCCCCCTTGCGCAATGTCGGAACTTGGAGAGGGCGCGAACGGTCTCGACGCCCGCATCATCGACCTCGCCGGGACGCGCGGCATCCCCGTCCGGGCGCTCGAACCCTACGACACGGTCTTCCGCCTTTTCGACGCGATGTCACCCGAGGCGCAGATCGAAATGATCCGCACCACGCTGGCGATGGGAGATCAGGCGGAGGATTACAGCGCGACGCTGACCGCAGCCTATTTTGCCCAGAATGTCCGCGTCACGTGGGAGCTTGGACGTCAGGCCTCCTACAAAATCTCAGGCAAGACGCCGGCGGCAGTCGATGCGGACCTTGCCGAGATGGAAGAGGCGCTGATGTATCGCCGCAATCGTTCCTGGATACCGGTTATTGAGGCGGCCGCCGCCGAAGGTCCCGTCTTCGTCGCGTTCGGCGCGCTGCATCTGTCGGGCAAGGACGGCGTGCTCGCCCTCTTGGAACGCGCCGGATTCACCTTGGAACAGCTGCCCTTCTGACCGAGCCTGAAACACCGGTCGATT
>JBNKGB010000358.1:0-521 GCA_050289605.1 Roseibium sp.
CCAAGGGCGACGTGGCGATCCGCGATATCACCGAGGAGTGGGGTGTGCTTTCGCTCATGGGTCCGAAAGCGCGCGACGTGCTCGCGCGGGTTACCGACGCGGACGTGTCGAATGCTGCGTTTCCCTTCGGGCATGTGCGCGAGATCGCGATTGCCGGTGCCCGCGTGAGGGCGCTGCGCGTGACCTATGTCGGCGAACTCGGCTGGGAACTGCATGTGCCGCTGGCGGCGACCGGAGCGGTCTTCGACGCGTTGATGGCCGCCGGGGCAGGCGAGGGGATCCGGCCGGTGGGCTACCGGGCGCTGGAATCGCTGAGGCTGGAGAAGGGGTATCGGGCCTGGTCGTCGGATATCACCCCCAATGACACCCCCTTTGAAGCGGGGCTCGGCTGGGCGGTGAAGATGCGGTCGAATACCGATTTCATCGGCCGAAAGGCATTGGAGGCCGTGGCTGGGCAGCCGCTGAGAAAGCGGCTTGTCGGGTTCCGGCTCGACGATCCCGAGGCGGTCCTCGTGGGGCGC
>JBNKGB010000359.1:0-521 GCA_050289605.1 Roseibium sp.
CAAGAAGAAGCCCTCCACCAGCGAGCTGCTCGACTGGCTGAAGCTGCTGATGTCGGAGGATCTGCCGGAGGATGTCCTGCGCTCGAAGGATCCGTCGAAACTGATCCCGCCCCTGCACGGCGCGCTGCTGAAGAACGAGCAGGACGTGCATCTGTTCGAGCGCCTCGCCTTCCTGTCCCGTCGGGAGCAGAGATAGAGGGAGCCGGCGATGTTCACGAAATTCTTCTTCACCCTCAAGGAGGCCCAGGTTCCGGTAACGCTGCTGGAATACCTGACCCTGATTGAGGCGCTCAAGGCAGGCTGCGCGGAATATTCCGTGGATGATTTCTATTATCTCGCCCGCGCTACCCTGGTGAAGGATGAGAAGAATCTCGACAAGTTCGACCAGGTCTTCTCCCACGTCTTCAAGGGGTTGGAGGCGCTTTCCGCCGGTGACGCGGCCACCGAGGTCGACCTGCCCGCCGAATGGCTGCGAAAGCTCGCCGAAAAGCACCTGACCGAGGAGGAGAAGAAGCTGATCG
>JBNKGB010000360.1:0-521 GCA_050289605.1 Roseibium sp.
CATGTCGGCCGCACGAGCCGGGAAGATCCGGTCGAGAAGCCAGTTCGAGCCCCAGAAGTAGAGCCCTGCCCCGGCGATTCCGACGACAATCGTGAAGAGCGCAGCCCAGAGCTGATCCATGTCCCCTCCCCTCTGACTGACCCGGAGGCGGCGGACCGCCTCCGGACAGGCCACTCGGACCGATGCGACCTTACTTGATCGCGCCCCACTCGGCCTGGATCGCCGCCGCGACCGCGCCGGCATCCTTGCCGCCGGCATAGTCGACCATGCCGCTCCAGAAGGCACCAGCGCCGATCTTGCCGGGCATGAGGTCCGACCCGTCGAAGCGGAAGGTGGTGGCATTCAGCAGGATCTCGCCCTGCTTCTTCAGCGCGGCATTGGCGTAGGCATCGGGGTTCACAGACTTGAAGGGCGTAAGGAAGCCGGATTGCGCCATCCAGACCTCATGCGCGATCGGCGTTTTCAGGAACTCGATGAACGCCCGCGCGCCCTCGCCATCCTTGGTGATCATGGCAAGTGTT
>JBNKGB010000361.1:0-521 GCA_050289605.1 Roseibium sp.
CAACAAGCCCGCCCTGCGCTCCATACAGGTCCTTGCTCTTTTTTTGTTGCTTTGCTTGCATCTCCGGCAGGCAACAAAACCAACCGGATCAATGTGACACATGACATGATGCAGAGCGAGGACGGCGACATCATCGACTGCGTGGAGCGTCAGAAGCAGCACGGTCTTGACCACCCGCTCCTCAAGACCCACACCATCCAAGCACAGCCGCCGCCGCCCCGGCCGGCGCCACCGTCTGCTGCTCTCCTCCACGTGCAAGTAGCCGAACTGAACCGGTGCCCTGCCTTCTTCATTTCCCCCACCAAGATGATGCCTCCCTACCTTCCCTCCCCTCATTTCGGCATCAAAAACTGACGGAGTAAAACTCCACCGCCTGCCGGCCGTTTCCCCTCTGACCAGCCGCCTCTCTGGCCCTATAAAAGGAACCACAACCCCGGCCGCCACCACTACAACCCATTCCTGAGGTCCTCATTCCTTCTCCGCGCCTCCAAGTGCCACCCCACGGAGCTCTTTGCGCCGTC
>JBNKGB010000362.1:0-520 GCA_050289605.1 Roseibium sp.
CGCCGTCAGAGGCGCCCACCCATTCGCCGTCGATCAGCATCTTGTAAGTTTTTACGTCAGCCATGGCGCCGTTCCTCCCGCGTTGTTCCTTCAATAGTCACTAAGCCGCGCCGGGTGGGATCGGATTTTTCGTCAGGCCATGGCGAAAAATGCGGATGCGGTTGTACCCGGTGGTGGCACCCATGAATAAACAGGGACCGCAGGAGGGGAGAATGGCCACCGGCACGGCACAGGATGGGACCGTCTATGACCTCTCCGGCCCCGAAGGCGCGCCGACGGTGGTGCTGATCCATGGGCTGGGGCTGAACCGGGCCTGCTGGCAGTGGCTGGTGCCTGAACTGGCCGGGCGCTACCGGGTTCTGGCCTACGATCTTCTCGGCCACGGCGAAAGCGGTCCGCCAACGCCTGACCCGGTGCTGAAGACGCTAGCGGACCAATTGGCCGGGCTTCTGGATCACCTCGGGCTTAACCGAGCTGCGATTGTCGGGTTTTCGCTGGGCGGGATGATCGCGCGGCGGTT
>JBNKGB010000363.1:0-520 GCA_050289605.1 Roseibium sp.
GATTGGCGGGCATTGAGCCACTCCCTTGTATCAGTCCCTGTCGCGCGGATTTCTTATCCGCCTGGCTCCTGCAGATATCATTTGATCAAATTATTGAACAGCGGGATTCGTACAGTTTCAGAAGGTGCCGGGCGGCGGGCTGGCCGCCGCCCGGCGGATGTGATCAGGCGTAACGGTAGGGCCGGCCGGCCTTGTCCATCGCCTCGTTATAGGCCTTGAAGATACCGACGATCTTGGCCTTGGTCTCGCTTTCCGCTGCGATCTCTTCCCAGAAATCGCGCGCGGCGGCTTCGACCTGTGCCCATTCCTCGTCGGGGATGGAGGTCAGCTGCATCTTGGTGCCTTCGACCCGCAGGCGCGCCTCGCCCGCCCAGTACCAGTGCTGGCGGTAGTAGTGGCTCGAGTCGAAGCAGACCCGCACCAGTTCCTGAAGGTTCGCGGGCAGTTCGTTCCAGCGGTCCATGTTCGAGAAGAAATGGCCGACCCATGCGCCCGAGATGTTGTTGGTCAGGAAGTAGTT
>JBNKGB010000364.1:0-519 GCA_050289605.1 Roseibium sp.
AGCGGCCTTAGCAGCCGTTGTGCGTTTTCCGAGCTTGGCCATGGCTTACCCCTTCACCTCGATACCGATCGAACGGGCGGAGCCGAGGATGATCTGCATCGCGGCTTCGACGTCATTCGCGGAAAGGTCCTTCATCTTGGCTTCGGCGATCTCGCGCACCTGGGCCACGGTCACGTAGCCAGCGGTCTCACGACCCGGCTTTTCCGAACCCTTCGGACGGTTGCGCTTGCCAACCGGCTTCAGGCCGGCCGCCTTCTTGAGGTAGAAGGACGCCGGCGGCGTCTTCGTCTCGAAGCTGAACGACTTGTCGGCATAGTAGGTGATCACGGTCGGAACCGGGGCGCCCTGCTCCATCTCCTGCGTCTTGGCGTTGAACGCCTTGCAGAATTCCATGATGTTGATGCCGCGCTGGCCCAGAGCCGGACCAACGGGGGGCGACGGGTTTGCAGCACCCGCCTTGATTTGCAGCTTGAGCTGCCCAACCACTTTCTTGGCCATCTGGCCTCTCCTTCATCACTG
>JBNKGB010000365.1:0-518 GCA_050289605.1 Roseibium sp.
GAAAAACACCAGGTACGCATGATGACCGAAATCGCCAAACTGCTTGGTGATTCTGCGGTTCTCGACGAGGCAGCCTATCAGCGTACCGTTGACAGCCTGCTTTCGGGTGGTTCCGATCCGGTGATCACCAAGGAACCGGAAGGTGCCACAACGACCGTTGTGACGGACAAGCTCTAGATCCGGACCACGCGTTGGTTAAACATCGAAAGGCCGCCTCGAAAGGGCGGCCTTTTTGCTTGCAGGCGAACCTCATACCAAACACGGTCAGATGAGTTCCTGTTTATTGCGGTTGGCATTACCCAGTCGCACAAAAACGCAGGCAAGGTATTCAGCCCTGCCTGCGTTGTCTCGTCCACCAATCCGCTTATGAGGCGTCCAATCGATCCGGGTAACCGGATGCGCCGCCTATTCGGCGGCTTCCCTGACCGCCATCGGATTGTTCGGATGGGTCGTCCAGTTGGCGTAGTCCTTCTCGACCGGCTTCCTGGTGCGTGGGTCGATGCTGCCGGCGGCCATCG
>JBNKGB010000366.1:0-516 GCA_050289605.1 Roseibium sp.
CCCGGGGCCGGGCAATAGGCGTTCATCGTCCAGCTGTAACCTGACGACGTGGACACAACGTCGAACATCTTCTGCCGGTCAAGCCCCAGCTTGTCAGCGAGCGCAAAGGCTTCGCAAGTGGCGATCATGGTGACGCCGAGGATCATGTTGTTGCAGATCTTTGCGGCCTGTCCCGCACCCGATGCGCCGCAATGTACCGCCTTCTGGCCCATTACATCGAAGAGCGGCTTCACGATGGCAAATGCCTCGTCCGAGCCCCCCGCCATGAAGGTCAGTGTGCCCGCCGCCGCGCCGCCGATCCCGCCCGAGACCGGCGCGTCGATGGCCAGAACCCCGGCCTTGGCTGCCTGATCGGCCACCGCCCGGGCGCTTTCGACATCAACGGTGGAGCAGTCGCAGAGCACCGCACCCTGTTTCATCGCCGGGATCAGTTCGTCGGCGACAGCGCGCAGGATAGCGCCGTTTGGCAGCATGGTGATAACGACATCGGCATCCTTCGCCGCGCCCGCCGCGCTG
>JBNKGB010000367.1:0-516 GCA_050289605.1 Roseibium sp.
CGGCCCAAAGGCCAAGCCTTAGCGGGCTGGCGGTCTACGAGTGTTGCCAGGCCGAAAGGCCGGGATGGCCCATGGCCGGCACGACATGACGCTGGGCGCGACCTGCGCGCGATCACCACGGTGGCGGCCCGTGCGGTGGTGTGGCCGATGACGGCTGGCCGGTGCTCGTGGTAGGGCTAGGTCCGCGGTGCAAGCTCGAGGGAGCCTCAGGGCGGGCACCCGGCAAGGTGACAGGTGGGGGAGCTCACCCGAGTGGCGTGTCGGCGGTGAGGGGGCAGAGCTCGGGCGAGGGGTTGCACACGTTGACGCCGGACGTCAAGGTGGTGGACGATGGTGACCCCGGCGAGGTCCTACGACTAAGGGGAGGGTATGTGGTCGTTAGGGCTGAGCCAATTCGGAAGAGAAGGCGCGGATGCGGAGATCACCGAGGAGGGAAACGGCGGCGGCGCTTCGGCACAAATTCGGTGAGGGCGGTGGTGCCTCGGCGCTCTAGACTGATGCATAGGCTTGGCGGAG
>JBNKGB010000368.1:0-515 GCA_050289605.1 Roseibium sp.
TGAATGGCCGTTTCGACAGAATGATCAGCTGCAACAGCGGCTGCCATTTCCAAGACGGATAGTCGATGACGCGTTTGTCCGACAGGAACTCGCTCAGATAGCGTCGCATTGGCCAATAGCTGTAATCGTCCGGCGTGCCGAGATTGGCCACCAGTACACCGATGCGCGCCTGTGCGATCGGAGGATGATCCGCCGGGGCATGGGCAAGGCGGCCGTCTCCGGGGCGGTCTAGCTGGTCTTTCATGGATTCCCCTTCCTGTCCAAGGACCGAGATAGACAGAAATCAGCGCGCGTCAATCTTTCCCGGGGTCGAGAGGCGTTTCGGTCGCACCCAGCGCGTCAGCCAGTCGTTGCGCGGCTGATCCAGGGCGGAGCGGTTTTTGCTGGCTTTCATCGGGTGCCCAGCCGGTCAGAAAGATCAGCTCGAACGTCGCAGCTATGCGGCCTTCTGGCACGGAATAGCTTTCTGCGTAGATACGGGCGGCTTCCGGGAACAGGGCGCGCGGCGTGATCCG
>JBNKGB010000369.1:0-514 GCA_050289605.1 Roseibium sp.
GCGCGTCTACCAGGAAGCGGCGGCCAAGGGTCAGCGCGCCAGCCTGGTCAGCGCCGAACGCCCCAACGTCTTCGCCACCAGCGTCGCCAATATCGGCCCGGGCGAGGACATCACCGTGGAGATCGGCTTCCAGGACAAGGTCGCCTACGAAGACGGCGTCTTCTCCCTGCGCTTTCCCATGGTGGTGGCGCCGCGCTACACGCCTGCGCCGAAAGCCGACATCGCCGAGGCCCCGGCGGGCCCCCAACCCTCCCCGAGTGCTTCCCCGGCGGTGGCGCGCCAGAGCGCACCGGGCGAGCCGCGCGACCTCTTCGGCCCGGTGGACATCGACGAGGCGACCCACAACCCGCTGTCGCTGCGCATCGCCCTCAACGCCGGCGTGCCGCTGGCCGACGTGCAGAGCCTCTACCATCCGGTGGTCATCGAAAGCGCGGCGGGCGGCGGTCAGACCGTCACCCTGCGCGATGACGAAGTGCCCGCCGACCGGGATTTCGTGCTGGAGTGGACGCCGGTC
>JBNKGB010000370.1:0-514 GCA_050289605.1 Roseibium sp.
ATGATATGGTCGGCGATCTCGGCCTCGCGCCTGAGAACCGGCCAGTCGGGAATGTCGTTGTCCCATTCGATCAGCGTCGGCAGGGGGCCGGTCCGGTCGATGACGGTCTCGAAAAGCGCCCAGACACGGTCGTCGACGGGACGGTCATGGGCGTCGATGAGAAGGACATCTCCCTCGTCGTCCATATCTGCGGCATGTCCCGCCAGATGGATCTCCTCGACCTTTTCGACCGGAAAATCGGCGAGGTAGGACAGCGGCGGATAGTCCAGATTGGTCGCCGACACGAAGACATTGTTGACATCGAGCAGCAGGCCGCAGCCAGCGCGCTTTTGCAGCGAACGGATGAAGTCGGTTTCGCTCATCTCGCTTTCGGAGAAGGCGACATAGGTCGAGGGATTTTCCATCAGAATCGGGCGACCGAGAGTGGTCTGCACCTGATCGACGTGCTCGACCACGCGCGCCAGCACGGCTTCCGTGTAGGGCAGCGGCAAGAGGTCGTTGAGAAAGATCGAAT
>JBNKGB010000371.1:0-512 GCA_050289605.1 Roseibium sp.
CCGGGGATTTGTGGAGTGCTACACCATCCTTCTCTGGGGCTCCACTATACATCATAGTTCCCGCTGATCCGACCGGTTCCGGGCTTCAAAGAACCTATCTTGTTTGATCCTTCGAGTAACCCGGTACGTCCGATCTTCCTCCAACTGCCATTGATATTTCAATGAACATAGCTGACGTGGATTTTATCATCTTAGCCGGCTTCCGCAGCACGTTCTCCTTCCACATGCCAATCTTCGGGTTGTGTGGCTTGATCATCCGATTGCGCAGTTCATCAGAAATGACCACGTTCTTGCCCTTGGTCATCTCGGCTTGATCCGTGTGCACCAACACCTTCTTGTCCATGAGCTCGACCATGCCGATGGGGAACGGGTCTGTGTCGAGCTTCATCTTGCCTCCATCACCTAGAGTCAATCGGCCATCGTTGATCACCGATTGTACCTGTCGCCAAAAATAATTGCATTCATTAGTGGTATGAGTATAAGAATCATGCCACTTACAGTATGTCTTCTTT
>JBNKGB010000372.1:0-511 GCA_050289605.1 Roseibium sp.
CATCCCCCGGGGCGCAGCACGCGGAAGACCTCGCGCATGAGGGCGTGCTTGTCGGGGATATGGACGATGGAATCCTTGGAAAAGACGATGTCGAAGGTGGAGGGCGGGAAGGGCAGGGGACCGGGCGCGACCTTCAGGCAGCCGATGCGATCCGACAGCCCGGCGTCCGAGATCACTTCGCGGGCGCGGGTCAGCACGGTGTCCTCGACGTCGATCCCGGTGACGTAACCCGCGCCGTGGTTGCCGATGAGCGCGACGTCGATCCCGCCCGCGCCGCAGCCGATGTCGAGAATGGCCTTGCCGCCGAGATCCATTCCGGCAACGACCCGGCCGACCTCGTCCGGGCCGCCCGGGGACAGGAACCCCTTGCCCCAGAGAGCTTCGAGCATGTCGATCAGACGTCTGTGATAAAGCTCGCCACCTTCCGCTTCCATATCCCCGTCCTCCCTCTCTGTTCGCCAATATCTGGGTCAGGCGCTGATTTTCTGACGTTCAAGCGCGTCCCAGTCCG
>JBNKGB010000373.1:0-245 GCA_050289605.1 Roseibium sp.
GACGGCCTCGGCCAATAACTTGCCGGCCATGGTGGCAGTGGGCACACCGTGGCCTGAGTAGCCCTGGGCGTAGAACACATTGTCCTCCAGGCGTCCAAAGTGGGGCATTCGGTTGAGCGTGATGGCCAACGTGCCGCCCCAGCCGTAGTCGATGCGGGTGTTTTTCAGCTGCGGGTAAATATGCAGCATATACTTGCGCACAAAGCGTTTGATATCCCGGGGGAAACGGGCGGTATAGTTTTCGC
>JBNKGB010000373.1:255-511 GCA_050289605.1 Roseibium sp.
CAGCCGGTTGTCAGCCGAGAGCTTCCAGTAGTTGATGACAAACAGGGCATCGCTGACCGAGGTATTGTCCCGGATCAGTTCCCGGCAAAGGTCGTTGCCGAGGGGTTCGGTGGCCAGCATGAAGTTGTTGATCGGCATAATCTTGCCCGCCAGCCGCGGTTCCAGTTTGCCGAGATAGCCGTTGCACCCGAGGATGACAAATTTGGCCTTGACCGACCCCTGCGCGGTGGATACCACCGGATTGGCCGACCTGGTG
>JBNKGB010000374.1:0-511 GCA_050289605.1 Roseibium sp.
CACGCGAGCTCTACGACCGGCCGAAGAACCGCTATGTCGCGGACTTTGTCGGCAAGTCGAACTTTTTCGAAGGCACGGTGACGTCGGTCTCCGGTGACTCGGCGGATATGCGCGGCGCTGGCGGCATTTCCTTCATTGGTCATGCCGGCGCCGGTATTGCGACCGGCCGAAGTGCGATTGCGAGCCTGCGACCGGAACAGATCAGCCTCAACCGGGGCAGCGGCGGCGTTCCCGTCACCGTCGTGAACCGCATCTTTCTGGGTGAGCACACCGAGTACCTGGTCCGGAACCCCGGTCTGGGTCAGTTTCTCATCCTCGCGTCCCGGCAGGCCGAGGCGGGGGAGGGCAATTTCGAACCGGGGGAAGCGGGAAGCGTCCACTGGCGCGATGGCGCGGCGCTGATCCTGAAGAACGACTGACAGCAACTGGGAGAATGAACATGACGGAACGGAATGACTTCATCTCACGCGAAAAGTTCATGGCCGAGCTCTATCGCTACAAGAAGGGATCG
>JBNKGB010000375.1:0-510 GCA_050289605.1 Roseibium sp.
AGGACGCCATGATAGGGCGCGCGGCCCTTGGTGCCGCAGGCTTGCAACATCGAGGAATGGAACCAGCCCCGATGCTGGTCGGTGCCCTCAAGGTAGAGGTCGGCAATGCCATCCGCAGTCCCGTCCGGCCGGTCACGCAGGACGAAGGCATGGGTGGAGCCGGAGTCGAACCAGACGTCCAAGACGTCGAAGACCTGTTCATAGGCTTCGGGGTCATAGTCATTGCCCAGAACCCGCGCCTTGAACCCGTCCTTGTACCAGACATCCGCACCCTCGTCCTCGAAGGCCGCGACGATGCGGGCGTTGACGGCCGGATCGCGCAGCAGGAAGTCTGCGTCGGTCGGTTTCGCGCCCTTTTTCACGAAACAGGTCAGCGGCACGCCCCAGGCGCGCTGGCGCGAAAGAACCCAATCGGGCCGCGCCTCGATCATCGAATGCAGCCGGTTGCGGCCGGTCTTCGGGGTCCAAGTGACAAGCTCGTCGATGGATTTCAGCGCCCGGGCGCGGATC
>JBNKGB010000376.1:0-508 GCA_050289605.1 Roseibium sp.
GGGCCCATCACGACCAGCATGATCGACGGCGGAATGAGGATGCCGAGCGTGCCGCCGGCGGTGATCGTGCCCGCCGCCAGCCGCACGTCGTAACCGGACCGGTTCATGGTCTTGGCCGCCATGATGCCGAGGATGGTCACCGAGGCGCCGACGATGCCGGTCGCGGCGGCGAAGATGGTGGAGACGAAGAGCACGGCCAGATAGAGCGCGCCGCGGGTGCGTGACAGCATCAGTTGGACCGATGTGAACAGACGCTCCATCAGGCCGGCCTGTTCCATCAGGATGCCCATGAAGACGAACAGCGGCACGGCGGCCAGCGTCTGCTCCAGCATCACTGAGTTGAACTGCAGGGTCTGCAGGTAGAACACCAGCTTTGCCCCGAAGCCCCAGGCGCCGAAGGCGAAGCCGAGGAAGATCAGGGTAAACGAGATCGGGAAGCCGACGAAGATCGCGAACAGCATCACCGCCAGCATGATCACGCCGATCCAGGGCGGGGTGAGCGAGGTCA
>JBNKGB010000377.1:0-507 GCA_050289605.1 Roseibium sp.
CTTCAGCTGCTCGATGGCCGCGGCGCGGAAGGTGTCGCCGGCGGCGAGGCGCACGGACAATCCTTCGCGGCGGTAGTGGGTCGCCAGCTTGCCGATGGTGGTGGTCTTGCCGGAGCCGTTGACGCCGACCACCAGCACCACGTTGGGCTTCTTCGCCGGATCGAGGGTCAGGGGCTGGGCCACCGGCTCCAGGATGCCGGCGATGTCGGCGGCCAGGGCCTCGCGCACCTCCTGCGGGTCGACCTCCTTGTCGAAGCGGGTCTTGGCCAGGTCGGCGGTCAGCTTCGCCGCTGTGGTGACGCCCAGGTCGGCGGTGATCAGCAGCTCTTCCAGCTCCTCCAGCGCCTGGTCGTCCAGCTTGCGCTTGGTGAAGATGCCGGAGATGCCGTCGCCCAGCTTGGAGGACGAGCGGCTCAGCCCGGCTTTCAGGCGCTGGAACCAGCCGCCCTTCTTCTGTTCGGTGATGTCGCTCACGCTGCGGGAGATAGCTTCTGTTGCAGGGGGACC
>JBNKGB010000378.1:0-507 GCA_050289605.1 Roseibium sp.
TGGAGATGAAGGAAAACCTATTTATAAAGTAGATTGTTCTCTATGTACTTGTAAGTGTGTGGAGGAGAGGAAAAAGAGAAAAACACGCACGCGCTCACTCACCTCGCCGGGCGGGGCGTGACGAGGCATGGACGTGGGCGCACGACGTGCGCATGAATAGTCCGCCGAAATCCGGCCCAAAATCTCACAGGCCCGTGGCCTCCTTTTGCTGTTTATTTTTGCTACGAGTCCGTGTCTAATATGTTTTGATAGAGATAGACCTAGTCGGTTATGGGACGCTGTAACCCTAGGCAGGTCTTATCTATAAATATGTGCGGCCACCACGGTAGTAACAACACGAACAACCATGAAAACACCAACGCATCTAGGTTTCGCCGCTTCTGTTGTTGCACCGCCGAGGCTATTTTATCCCATTCGTCGACGTGCATCTGCAATCGGGAGAGTGGGTCTCCTGAACCGTCGTACTCAGTGATCCTGTACCGGTAGATGGCGAGTAAGGTTTTTGGG
>JBNKGB010000379.1:0-505 GCA_050289605.1 Roseibium sp.
CCCCGCGGAGATGGCGGTGCGGGTGCGGTCGAGCGGCGTGCCCTCGCGGCAGCCCGCAGAGAGTCGCCGCTGCGCGGCGTTGGCGCGATCCATGGCCTCGAGCCTGGCGCGGATGTCACGGGCGCGGCGGAGCACGACGACGATGTCGGCGTTGACGCGGCCGCGGTGCGCGCGCAGGGCGTCGGGCTGGTGCAGCGACTTGCCCTCTTCGTTGGCGGCGTGGAGGCGGTCCAACGAGTCTCGGATGGCCGCCATCTCCGCCTTCACCGCCTCCGCCTCCTGGAAGAAACCGCGCAGGCGCTCGTCCGTGACGCCGCCCGCCTCGGGAAGCTCGATCCCGTCGCCCCCCGCCTCCAGGTCCTTCATCGCCGCCTTCTTCAGGTTGACATAGCTCATGAAGGACTTGGTCGCCGATCTCTGGATTGCCTTGTGATTTTTTGATCAGAACTAGGCTTCACCACCGTGGTCTCCTTGGCGATTTTTTGGATCACAAGACATTTGGATG
>JBNKGB010000380.1:0-503 GCA_050289605.1 Roseibium sp.
AGGCAATTCCGAAACCGCCGCATGGTTCGCCTCGGAACTGCTGGGGGTTGGATCCGGGAACTTCCTGATCGGTATGACCGGCCTCAGCTTCACCAATGACCTTGGCTCAGCCAAGGGCGGAAACGGCGGCGGCGGGAATGGCGGCAAGAACGGTGGTGGCGGCGGCGGCGACACCGGTTCCGGCACGGGTGTATTGTCCGACTATCTGTCTGGTTCGAATGACGGCTCCGGCTTCAACATCGAAATCGTCTTCAAGGGCACCTGGACGTCCGCTTTGCAGCAGAGCTTTATTGACGCCGCCGATCTCCTGTCCACCATCATTACCGGTGACATCCAGGACGTCTTTTTCCGGGGCAAGATCATCGACGACGTGAAAATCGAGGCCAAGCTATCGGATATTGACGGCACGGGCGGCATTCTTGGTCAGGCCGGCCCGACGGCCTATCGCACCGCCGACTACCTGCCAGCCATGGGCATCATGGAATTTGACGTTGCCGACGCCC
>JBNKGB010000381.1:0-503 GCA_050289605.1 Roseibium sp.
CTTCCTTTGGCAATCAGCCGAACCGGTTAAACTTTCCACCAGCGCTCCATGAACCGCTGCCCGTCGAGGTCCCAGTTCGAGGCGAAGACGCCAGTGTGGCCGATGGTGTCATTCATTGCGAATACGTAAGCCGCAAACAGCGGGATAATGGCGCCCCCTTCATCCCGCAGGATGGCCTGCATCTCGTAGTACATGTCCCGGCGCCTGTTTTCATCCAACTCTGCCCTTGCCTGCACCAGAAGCGAGTCGAAGCGTTCGTTCGACCAGAAAGATTCGTTCCAGGCGGCACCGGATTCGTACATGGTCGAGAACGTCATGTCTTCGACGGGACGGCCGCCAAAGTAGGACACGCACCATGGCTTCTTCATCCAGACATCCGACCAGTAGCCGTCATTGGGCTCGCGAACGACGTTGATCTCGATTCCGCACTTGCCGGCCGACTCCTGGTACAGAACCGCTGCGTCGACAGCACCGGCAAAGGCCGTTTCAGCCGCCGAAAGGCT
>JBNKGB010000382.1:0-503 GCA_050289605.1 Roseibium sp.
ACATGATACCGGCCGCTTTGGTCAGCACGAGGTTCTGGGGCGGCATCGCAACGCTTGTGGTACCGGTCATTCTGGTTCTGACGCTTTTTCCGGACTGGGGTCTTGTTCCGCTCGACCGCTGGGCGCTGACGGTTCTGGCGGTCGCGCTGCTGGCGCTCGGCTTTTGCCTGCGGCGCGGCACGACGGAATTCGGGGCCCTCGCCTTCGTCTTCATCACCGGCGCCGGGGCCCAGCTTTACATGACCGAGCCTCTGTGGTTCCCGACATTGCGGCTCAGACCGCAGGGGCTGCGCGACGGTATCATGATCGCTCTGATGGCGCTGGAAGTGGCCGTCGCCGTGGTGATTTTGCGCCGGACGTCCCCGAGCGCCTTGCTGGACGAAGCCGTGCGTCGCTTCGGTGCGGGCCGGATCACGGTTCTGCTGGCCGTGAGCTTTGCCTTCACAGTACCGGTGACCTTCTATGTCGACCGGGGTGCGATGGGCGCCTGTCTGGCACATGTT
>JBNKGB010000383.1:0-502 GCA_050289605.1 Roseibium sp.
ACGATGCAACCTCGCTCAGCGCGAAAAGCTCAGGCTCGCTTTCGACATTGAACTGGCGGATGCCGCCTTCCAGCGCGATCCGCATTTCATCCCGCGTCTTGCCGACGCCGGAAAAGACGATCCGCTCGCCCGGAACGCCCGCGGCCTTTGCCTTCAGATATTCGCCGACGGACACCACATCGACGCCCGCGCCAAGCGCGCCGAGCGTCTTTACGACCGACAGGTTGCCGCAGGATTTCATCGCGAAACAGATGAGATGCGGCAAGGGCGACAGAGCTTCCTCAAAGAGCTTGTAGTGCCGGGTCAGCGTGGCCGTCGAATAGACATAGAAGGGCGTCCCGACCGAAGCGGCAATCTCGGCGATCGCCACGTCCTCGGCATGAAGCGCACCGTCGCGGTAAAGGAAGTGATCCATGTCGTCAGAGCCTTACACAGCGTCCCCCATCGGCGCCGATGTAGAACATCGAGAGGACCAAGGAAAGCCATTCCCCGCCGCACCGAT
>JBNKGB010000384.1:0-502 GCA_050289605.1 Roseibium sp.
GCCCACCAGTGCCGCCACACTGTCTTTCGCCACCGCGGCATCCTGCGCCTCTCCGATCGCGGACACTAACAGGCTGCCCACCACGGCTCCGTCTCCGTACTCGCTGACCGCCCTGGCGGAAGCGCCGTCCTTGATGCCGAAGCCCACGCACAGCGGCAGGTCGGTAAAGCGGCGGATATGCGCCAGATTCTCGCGCACCGAATCAGTGTCCAGGTGGCCGGCGCCGGTGACGCCTTTCAGGGAAACATAGTAGACAAAGCCGCTCGCCAGACTCACGATCTCCTTGATACGCGCTTCGCTGGTGGTGGGCGTGAGCAGAAAGATATTGCGCAGATTGCGCGCACTCAGCAGCTCGTTCAGCGGCCCCGCCTCCTCCGCGGGCAGGTCCACGGTGAGGGCGCCGTCCACACCGGCATCGCGGGCGGCGTCGGCAAACTGCTCCGCACCCATCTTCTCTATGGGATTGGCGTAGCCCATCAGGATTACCGGCGTTTCAGCATCC
>JBNKGB010000385.1:0-501 GCA_050289605.1 Roseibium sp.
GAAGAGCCGTTGGGCGTCCTGCTGCAATACAATCTCGAAGCTGAAGGATATCAGGTCGAAGTGGTCACGCGTGGCGATGAGGCCGAGCTCAGGTTGCAGGAAAATGTCCCCGACGTGCTGGTCCTCGACTGGATGCTGCCGGGCGTTTCGGGCATCGAACTATGCCGGCGTTTGCGCATGCGTCCGGAAACCGAGCGGCTGCCGGTCATCATGCTCACGGCGCGTGGCGAGGAAAGCGACCGGGTGCGCGGCCTTGCAACCGGCGCCGACGACTATCTGGTCAAGCCATTCGACCTGCGCGAACTCGAGGCCCGCGCCCGCGCCGGGCAACGTCAGCCCACGCGCGATGACGAGCACCATCAGCACCAGCAACACCGGCATCAGGATCTTCGACCAGCGCTCGATGCCGCCCTCGACGCCGCCGGCGACGACCAGCACCGTCAGCACGATGAAGATCGCGAACAGCGGCAGGACCACCAGCGGGTTGGCGGTGAACTCGGC
>JBNKGB010000386.1:0-500 GCA_050289605.1 Roseibium sp.
GACCTCCGCAGGCTGCGTTCCTGTGTATCGCGGCGCGCGGCCGAACACGGGCTGGTGCCCATCGCGGCCTCCTGCCACCCGTTCTCGGACTGGAAGGACCAGCACCATACCGACAAGGAGCGTTACAATGACCTGCGGCGCGACCTGGGCGGAGTGGCGCGGCGGATGCTGATTTGCGGGATGCATGTCCATGTCGGCATCCCGGCCGAGGACATGCGCATCGACCTCGTGAACCAGCTTTCCTATTTCCTGCCGCACCTTCTGGCGATGTCGGCCTCCTCGCCCTTCTGGCAGGGTGACGACACGGGTCTGGCGAGCTACCGGCTGACGGTCTTCGACAACCTGCCCCGCACCGGCCTGCCGCCGAAATTCACGAGCTGGGCGGAGTTCGAGCGGGCGGTCACGGCGCTGGTGAAGATGGGGCTGATCGAGGATTCGACGAAGATCTGGTGGGACCTGCGCCCATCTGCCCGGTTCCCGACGATCGAAAGCCGGATCTG
>JBNKGB010000387.1:0-500 GCA_050289605.1 Roseibium sp.
TGACCTTAGTTGACCTTCCTGCAGTTCAGCCTGACCTCCCCCTGCGGGCCGGTGAGCGGGGTGATGGCGCCCATCCTCCCCATCGCCCTGGCGAAGTCGGCGGTGAACATGCCGGCGTTGCCGATGTACTTCTTCACCAGCTTGTCCTGCGACCCGCCGTTGAACAGCTCCTGGTCGGAGTGGAACAGCCCTTGCCTGCTCATCAGGTCCCCGTAGTAGGCGTTGTCGAACGCCGCCGGGGTCTGCGCGTCGATGGGCGCGAGCGTGCCGTCGCCGCCGGACTGCGGGCACGCCTGCTGCCGGAGCGACGCGAATGCGGCGTCGATGTTGGGGTCGTTGTAGATGCGGTTACGGAAGGTGGTGCACCGGGCCTGCCCGATGGTGTGCGCGCCGGAGAGCGCGACGAGGTCGGTGAGGTTGAGCCCGCGGTTGGCGAAGCTCTGCAGCAGAGGGTTGAACGCGGCGAAGGGCGAGGGGAGCGCGCCCGTGTTGGACGCCTG